>DJOD01000062.1:53484-100258 GCA_002437115.1 Prevotella sp. UBA6447 | reverse complement strand
TTACTACCGCTGAATAGTTACCATCACTGTCAAAATCGAGAAAAACCTCTATTGTTGTGTACTGATCATGAATTGTGTGGCAGAACTGACTCCTGTCACAGAAAGACCGGTTTGTAAATATTTATAGCAAAAAACTTTATCGCGGAATGTAGTTGAAATAGAACAAGAAAAATGGGGTTTTGTCCGATTTTTCCGAGATTTGAGTGGGGTAATTTTGCGATAAAGGGTGTTATATGTTGCGATAAAGGGTATATCGCGATGCGATTAAGCATTAATCGCGTCATGATAAAGGGTATATCGCAACACGATAAAGGGTATTCTTTGATGAAAAGTGTTTACTTTTTAAGCCTAATAAAACCCGAAAATTTATAAACGTCTAATTATCAACTGTTTACAAAAAGTGACGAAAAAATCGCGTATTTCGGCCAAAATATTTTGAATTTGAAAATAACGCCTGTTTTTTATATACATTGTCCGCTTTCTTCCCACCCACCCTGGAGTTTATATCGGTTTACACTCAACCCCCCGGCGAAAGGGGCTCGTCACTCCAAATTACAGTTGGATCGAACATAAAAGGTGGCACGAAATTGCCTCGTCCGTATTTTTTTTGTTATCTTTGCAGAAAACATCACAAAAAACAAAACATGAGCAAAACCGTTTATCTCGGCATGGTCGGTGACATCCTTCACCCCGGCCTCATCAATATCATCAGCGAGGGAGCCAAACTGGGCGAGCTCACCATCGGCCTCTACACCGACAAGGCCATAGCCACCTACCGATCACGCCTGCCCTACATGACCTACGAGCAGCGCAAGCAAGTGATCAGCAGCATACGCGGCGTGGCACGCATCGTGCCGCAAGACGAATACAGCTACATCCCCAACCTGCTGCGATACAAGCCCGACATTCTCCTCCACGGCGACAACTGGAAGGAAGGGCGCGACTCGGAGCTGCGGCAGGAGTGTCTCAAGGTCATGGCCGACCTGAGCGGCGAGGTGGTGGAGGTGCCCTACACGAAGGGCATCAACTCGTCGTCGCTCTTCGATGAGGTGAAGGCCATCGGCACCACGCCCGACATACGCCTCAAATCGCTGCGCCGGCTCATTGCCGCCAAGCCCATCGTGCGCATTCTCGAGGCCCACGACGGCCTCTCGGCACTCATCATCGAGCACCTGGAGGTGAAGAAGGGCGAGCAGGTCAGAGCCTTCGACGGCATGTGGTCGTCGTCGCTCACCGACTCCACCTCGAAGGGCAAGCCCGACATCGAGGCCGTGGACCTCACCACGCGCATGCAAGACCTGACCAACATCCTGGAGTGTACCACCAAGCCCATCATCTACGACGGCGACACGGGCGGACTGCCCGAACACTTCCAGTTCACCGTGCGCACGCTGGAGCGCAACGGCGTGTCGGCCGTGATCATCGAGGACAAGACAGGGCTGAAGAAGAACTCGCTCTTCGGAACGGAGGTGAAGCAGACGCAAGACTCCATCGAGAACTTCTGCCACAAGATACGCATGGGAAAGGCCGCGCAGGTGACCAAGGACTTCATGATCATCGCGCGCTGCGAGAGCCTCATCGCAGGCAGGCCCATGAGCGACGCCCTGGAGCGTTGCTTCGCCTATGTGGATGCCGGGGCCGACGGCATCATGATCCACAGCCGCGAGAAGAGCGGCGAGGACATCAAGGAGTTCTGCACGCGGTTTCGCGAGAAGCACCCCTTCATCCCCATCGTCGTGGTGCCCACGTCGTACAACCACATCAAGGAAGGCGAGCTGCACGATTGGGGTGTCAACGTGGTGATCTACGCCAACCATATGCTGCGCGCCGCCTACCCCGCCATGCACAAGTGCGCCGAGACCATCCTCGAGAACGAGCGCTCGTTCGAGGCCGACCCGCTCTGCATGCCCATCAAGCAGATACTGGAACTCATTCCAGGAACCAAATAACCCATCCAACACATACCTACCATGATAGTCATCCAGAACGATGAAATCAGAAGCCTCGGGCTGCGACCCGGCGACTTCATCGACTGCGTGAGGCAGTGCTTCGTCGAGAAGCCCTTGTGCCAAGTGCCGCCCAAGGTCAGCGTACACCCCAACGGCATCGACTTCACCACATCCATGCCCTGCCTGCTGCCCGCTGGCACCCAGCGTTTCAACGTCAAGGTGGTGTCGCGCGTGCAGGGACGTCATCCGGCCCTGCGCAGCGATTCCATGCTCTATGACGTGACGACGGGCGAGCTGCTGGCTGTCATCGACTGCGACTACATCACCACCATGCGCACGGGAGCCGTGGCGGCCTTGGCCGTCAGCACCCTGAAAAGAAAGGATGCCAAGACCATCGCACTCATGGGACTGGGCAACACCGGGCGTGCCACCATGGCCTGCCTGGCCACCACGCTCAAGGGACAAGGCCCCTTCGAAGTGCGACTGCTGAGGCACAAGGACCAAGCCGAGCGGTTCTGTGAGCGGTTCAGCGATGTCGAGGACGTCACGTTTACCATCGTCGACAGCGTGCGCGACTTGTTCGACAACGCCGACATCATCATCTCGTGCATCACCCAGGCCGACAACCTCATCATTGACGACACGACAGTGTTCAAGCCAGGCGTGCTTGTGGTGCCCGTTCACACGCGTGGCTTCCAAAACTGCGACACCACGTTCGACCGGGTGTTCTGCGACGACGTGGGGCACGTCAGCGGCTTCCGCTACTTCAACCAGTTTCCCAACCTCACTGAGCTGGGCGACGTGTTGCGGGGCGAGAAACTCGGGCGACTGACCGACCAGGAGCGCATCATCGACTACAACGTAGGGCTGGGGCTGCACGATGCCTACATCTGCAGCAAGATTTACGACATCGTGGCTGGCAAGCCCCACCAGCACATAGCCCTGGAGCACACCACCGACAAATACATCATCTGAGAGACACGCCACCAATCTCTCCCACAAGACCCATGAAAACTCTGCCCGAAGAACAGCTGGCAAAGCGCAAGGCCAAGACCCTTGAGACCTTCAAGGCGTTCATAGCCTTCTGCCAAGCCCACGACCTAAAATACTACGCCGCCTACGGCACCGTGCTCGGCGCGGCGCGCCACCATGGTTTCATACCCTGGGACGACGACATCGATGTCTACATGATGCGCGACGACTACGACCGTTGCCTGCGCATCTTGCGCACTGACCCGCCCGCGGGCTACGAGCCCGTCGACATGATGCACGAAAGGGAGTATTACCTGCCATTCGCCAAGTTTTGCGACACCCACTCCACCATCTGCGAGTGGACTGAATACCGCATCAGTTTTGGCAACTACATCGACATCTTCCCCCTAGACACCGTGCCCGACGACCAAGCAAAGCGCGAGCGATACTGCAACCACATGCTGAAGATACGCAAGATGCTGGCGGGCGACCTGCTGCGCAAATCGTGGACAGACATCCTGCGAGGAGCCACACGGAAACCCTTACGCCTCACCCTCGGCGACATGGCCTTCGCACTTCTACGATGGCCCCTGCGCCGATGGCTGGTGAACCGCATTGAGCGTGAAAGCAGAGCCTACCAAAGACAGCCGCTCAAGCACGTCTGCTTCAGCTCCAGCTACTACTCGCGGGAGAAAAACCTGACGGCCGACATCTTCGGCGGCGGAACAATGCTACCATTCGAGGACATCAGCATCGTGGTGCCCACACGCTACGAGGACTACCTGGCCACGGCCTACGGCAACTGGCGGCAACTGCCACCCGTGGAGCAACGCGGACAGCACGATGTGGTGTTCATGGACCTTGAGCGCAAAATCCCTTACGAGGATGTGATGAAAATCATGGAGCGGACACGTGGAGCAGACAAGACCAAACACTAAAACAACGGAGCACATGGCCGACTCTCTCAAGGAAAAAACCACCAAAGGGCTCTTCTGGGGAGCCCTCAACAGCGGAACCACGCAAGTCATCAACCTGCTTATCGGCATCTTGCTCGGGCGGTTGCTGTCGCCAGGCGAGTATGGCATCATTGGCTACATCGCCATCTTCACCGCCATAGCGGGCAACCTGCAAAGCTCGGGATTCAGCACATACCTGGTAAACATGAAGGAACCACGGCAGGAAGACTACAACGCCGTGTTTTGGTTCAACATCCTCATGAGCTTCACGCTCTACGTCATCCTGTGGTTCGCTGCTCCGCTCATTGCCGACTTCTTTCACCAGCCAGCCCTCACACCCCTGTCACATCTCGTGTTCTTGTCGTTTGTGGTAGGCAGTTTCGGCATCACGCCAAACGCCTATCTCACCAAGAAGCTCATGGTGAAGGAGATGACAATGGTCAACTCACTCGCGCTCATCCTGTCGGGACTTACGGGTGTCACGCTCGCCTTTTTGGGCTACAGCTACTGGAGCCTGGCTTGGCAGCAAGTGCTCTACATCACCATCCTCAACATCGGACGCTACCACTACATCGACTGGCGACCCTCATGGCACATCGACCTGCGCCCCATCCGCAAGATGTTCGGATTCAGCATGAACATTCTCGTGGTGATGGTGATGAACACGGTCAACAACAACATCATGTCGGTTATCATAGGCAAGTTCTTCAACAAGGACATACTGGGCAACTACAGCCAAGCCTACAAGTGGAACTTCATGGCCTACTCATTCGTGGCCAACACCACGCAACAAGTGGCGCAACCTGTCTTTGCCTCCATAGCCGAAGAGCATGAGCGCGAGCGGCGGGTGTTCCGCAAGATGACACGGTTCACAGCCTTCCTTGCTTTCCCAGCCATGTTTGGGCTGGTGCTGGTGGCGCGCGAGTTCATCCTCATCACCATCGGACCAAAATGGGCAGACGCTGTGCCCTTGCTGCAAATTCTGGCAGTGAGCGGTGCCTTCTTTCCTCTCTACACGCTTTACCAAAACCTGGTCATCGGACAGGGGCGCGCCGACATCAACATGTGGTGCAACGTGGCGCAGATCATCATACAGGTGGTGCTCATGCTCTGCACGCACCACCTCGGAATCGACGTGATGATTGCCGTATACAGCGGCTTTAACATCGCCTGGCTACTTGCTTGGCAATCGCAAGCCCATCGACTCATAGGACTCGGTGTGGGGGAGGTGGCCAAGGACATCGCGCCCTTCATGGTGGCATCGGCGACAGTCATGGCAGCCACGTGGTTTGCAACGCAAGCCATCACAAACCATATCGCTCTGCTCACGGCACGCGTGGCATTGGCCGCATTGCTCTACCTGGCCATCATGAAGTTGGCACGCGCGCAAATTTTGGAAGATTGCCTACAGTTTGCCAAGAACAAATTCAAGAAATAAGCCACATGGAAATATCCGTCATCATTCCAGTCTACAACAAGATAGACTATCTGGAGCGTTGCGTGGACAGCATTCTCGAGCAAGACTTCAGCGACTTTGAGATTGTGGCCGTCAATGACGGAAGCACCGACGGATCGGCCGCCAAGCTCGACCAACTGGCGCAACGCGACTGCAGAGTGCGCGTGTTCCACCAGACCAACGGGGGCGTAACAGCGGCACGGCGGCACGGGTTGAACGAGGCACGGGGCAAGTATGTCATGTTTGCCGACGCCGACGATATGCTCACGCCACACGCCATGGCCACGCTCCACAAGGCCATTACCGATACGGGAGCCGACGAGGTGATTGGCACCTACACGAACCAGCGCCACGCACACTGCGACTCGAAACTGCGCGCATGGCAGCCTGCCGATGAGCTCATCCAGGCGATGCTGGGCGTGAAGCGCACTTTCTGTGTGCTCTGGGGCATACTTTTCAAGCGGCAACTGCTCGAAGGGTGCCTTGACGCGCCACGTGAAATCATCGAACGAGAGGACAGCCTCATTCAAATCAAGTGTCTCATGAAGGAGCCCAAGGTGTGGTTCATCGCTGATGAGGTCTACTGGCACGAAGAGGACGTGCCCAACCAACGCGTGGAAGACCTCAAGATGATACGCGCCTACGACGAGGAACTGAAACGGACGCTCATGCCGAAATGGCAAGCCATGGAACCGTGGTTCCGCCTGAACCAAATAAAGGTTTACGAAAATTTCTTGTACAAACAGCAATTCAATGTGCTCAACGATTACTACCGCCCTTTGCGCAAGGTTGTCGACAACCGTGTGCCATGGGTTCACCGTTTCATTCTGGCACTGCCGCCCCACTTGGCTTACTATCCCGTCAAATGGTTCAAAGACCGTATGCGCAAAAGAACGCAAGGCGCATGAGATCCCGACACAACCTAAAAGCCACAAGTCATGAAGCAACCCTACAAGACAGACATTGCCGTGCTGATGCTCTTCTTCAACCGGCCTGAGACATTTCGTCAAGCTTTCGAAGCTGTCAAGGCGGCACGCCCGTCGCGCCTTTTCCTATATCAAGACGGTGCGAGGAATGACAACGAGAACGACCGAAAGGGCATCGAGGCATGCCGGAAGATAGCCAGCGATGAGAACATCGACTGGCAGTGTGACGTGCACCGGCATTATTGCGAGCACAACCAAGGCTGCGACCCATCGGGTTACCTATCGCAGAAATGGGCCTTCTCCATGGCCGACAAGGTGGCTGTCGTAGAGGACGATGTCGTGGTGGCACCCTCTTTCTTGCCCTTCTGCAAGGAGATGCTCGACCGTTACGAGCACGACGAACGCATCACCATGGTGGCCGGATTCAACACCGACGAGGTAACGCCTGACGTTCCCTACGACTACTTCTTCACGTCGGTCTTCTCCATCTGGGGATGGGCATCATGGAGGCGTGTCGTGGAGAAATGGGACGGCGGCTATTCATTCATGCGCGACGACTTCAACCGTCGTCAACTTGCCGCTCTTGTCAAGTCGAGAGGGTACAGGTCCGACTTCATGCGGATGTGCGCTGACCACGCTGCCGCAGGGAAGCCTTTCTTTGAGAGCGTCTTCTGGTCGGCCATGCTCATGAACAATGGGTTCGCCATCATGCCCACCCGCAACATGGTGAGCAACGTCGGAGCAACCGCCGACTCCACCCATTATGCCGCCCTGCAAACCATGCCACATGGCCTGCGACGCATATTCACCATGAAAAGGTATGACGTGTCATTCCCCTTGAAACACCCACGTTACGTCATGGAATACGTGCCATACAAGGCACACACCTACCGCACCAACGCCTGGGGACACCCATGGGTCAAGGTTGGCCGCAGCATGGAGGAGCTATGGCTCAACATCAAAGCGGGAAACGCCAGCCTGATACTCTCATCCCTCATGCACCGCATCAAAAAATGGACAGGATCCGCCAAGCACGCGTAGGGTGTTTCCTCCCCACCCTTATTACCCTTGCGCCGACAAGCCACACTGCCAAGACGACTAAATCATGTATTCCACATAAAGGATGGCGTTCCAAGCCATGAGGTAAAGGGTCAACAAGAGGATGAGCGTGCGCAACGGCAAGCGCCAGCGCGTAGTCTCTACGCGCCGCGCCAAGTAGGCCATGGCAATGGGAAGGACAAAGAGCCAATGGGGCGACATGATGTAAACCTCATTGAGACCGAATCCCAAGAGAAAATGGATGACCATGTCGAAGCCTAAGAACGACAGGGCAAGCCACAAGTAACGGCTTCTCCTGCCAAGCCAAACGCCCACAAGGAACAAGAGTGCCACAACTCCCTCAACGACATAATTCCATATCCAACGATAATGGACGATGACAGGACGATTGATCAACACATCCAAAAGCGTGTAGTCTTGGTGAAGCTGAATGGGTTCCCCAAAAATGTTCTCAACCAGCGATTCGACGCGCGGCGTGGATATATCGGTCCACGATCCAAACTCCGACTGGTTAATTGGCTTCCCCTTATGAAGATTCCAAGCTTTCTTATGGTCGCGCACATACTTGGCGCGCACTTTCTGCCTTATGACCTTATTGATGGCCTGCGCTATCTGCGTGCTGTCGGTAAGCTGTGTGGTATCCATGAAATTCTTCGTAATTTTTTCCCTGTCATGCTCGGCCTTGGCTTGCTTTTGCTCCTGTCGGGCAATGTAATTGGGACGCTCAAAAGTCTTCCATTCCTGCCTTGCGGCTATCCAAATCAGGGCTGACGGCAGAATGACCGCGAGCAACAGGTTGCTTGGCCTCCAAAACTTCTTTCCATTGACAAAGAGGTTTGCCAAGAAAACCTTGATGCCGTTGTTGAGCGAAATGCCCGCCGTGATGATGAAAAAGAGCACCGTTTGCCACTTGGTGTAATGGTGACGAGCCTTCATCTTCTTTCCAGCCACATAGAGCGTGAGGACAAGCATGAACATCGACAAGCAGAAATGGTCGGGCACACTGCACACCACCATCGTGTAACCAAATGAGAAGAGAAGGGCTGTAAGCAAGATGGAATCTGTTTGGCATAGCCCGATGATCTCACGCAAGATGCGGAAGAGAAACACAGCCGTGTAGACACAACAGAACGTCAGGATGACCGCCATGATTGCCATGTCGCAATTGACACCCGTCAAAGCGATAAGTCCCTGATTAATCTCATAGGGAATCCACATGAAGAAGGCAAGCAACGGATGCCGGTAAATGTTGTAGCCCATTCCCCAGTCGGTGAGCACCAGGTAGCTGATGGGGTCATATCCAGATATGTGAAACACCCGAATAACGAGCTTGCGATAGTTGCCGGCCACCTGGGAGAGGTCGAGCCAATAGGCACAAATCACCAGCACATTGGCCAGCACACCATAGAGGAGCGCCCCCAAGGCCACCCATCGTTCCTCATGCTTGACGCGGAAGATATAGAACGGGTTCTGCAAGTGCTCCTGCTTGAGAAAATAACGCACCAAGAGAAAATTGACAGGGACACAGACCGCAAACATGGGCAACGGCGCCAACGACTTGCCCATTCCCCAATGGATGAAAAGGTTCAGCGTGAGCAACTGCAACAGGTAGTTGGCCATGTGGCAAAAGGCAAAGGCCAATCCACGGCCCGCCGTAGCCTTCACGCGGAACGTGAAACGCGTGGATGCCACGAAGTTGAAAAGGAAGCTGGCAAGATAGGCCACCGTATTGGCCATGTTGACGCCCACAAGGGTCCAATGGATTAACAACAGGTAAGTCGCATACTGTATGGCGACGGCCGCCGTTCCCACGATGCCGAAGCGAACCATCTCGGCGAGACGTTCGTGCCTTTTATTTCCTGAAGGGTTTGTAATGTCGTTCATCTGCAAATTCTAACATTTCCTTGTCGCCCCGGCTATCGCCGTAGGCAATGATGTAATACTTGTCGCGGTTGTGTTCCAAGCCGTGCACGGCAGCTTTCAGCCGTCTGACCTTCTCCGCCCCATAGCAGTTGGGGGTCAAGAAGCGTCCTGTCAGTTTTCCGTCTTTCACCTCCAATTGCGTTCCCAGCACTGCGACAGAACCTTGGAAGAACGGTTCCACCCAATTGTCGATGCTGGCGCTGACCACGAAGACACGCCTTCCCTCGTCCAAGGCCCTGCGCACCACAGCCATGCCTTCCTGGCGCAACACGCCCGAGTTTTCATCGGCAAAGCTCTCGCAATGCTCGTTGAAGTCGGACAGGCGCATGCCCTGGAAGTGCCACGCAAACAGTTGCTCCTTCGTCTTGCCGTTGTCGCGCAAGTGGAGCTTCATCAGCAGCAACTTGGGCAAGAACAACACGAGGCTCATCCACAGCCGCCAAAGTCCATTCACATGTCGCATGAACATCAACAGCGTGTCGCGCTTGGTTAGCGTTCCGTCAAAGTCGAAGACGTATAAGGTTTCTTTTTCTTTCATCATCACGGCAGATTTGGTATGACATCAAGCCGATCGGAGCCTCAGCCAGCATCCTTGCTTATCCCACATAGATGACAAGGATAAACGTCATGAGCCATGCCAGCACGTCGAGCTGCACAAAGCGGTCGTGCAGCACGACCTTCGTGGGGTCTCCGCTGCGCTTGTCGACCACAGCAATCTGCATGTAGCGCAACAAGCCCACCAGCACAAAGATGCTCGTCAGGTAAAGTTTGTTTGTATGAAAGTTGCGCATCACCTCGGGGCTCACCGTGTACATGATATAGCAAACCAGGGTGACAGAAGCCGTGATGGTCAATGCCTGGTCCATAAAAGTGGCGTTGTATCGGTTGGTGTTCTTGCGTGGAGCCTCGCCCGTCTGTTCCATGCGGAGCACGTCGTCGCGCCGCTTGGCGAAGGCCATGAAGAGGGTAATGAGAAAGGCCATGAGGACAATCCAATGGCTCAGCTCAATGCCCACAGCCTCGCCGCCCGCCATCATGCGCAGCACGAAGCCAAAGGCAACGACACAGACATCGATGATGGCATACTGCTTCAACTTGAGGCAATAGGCCAAGTTGAGCAACCAGTAGAACACCACGACACAGAGCGTTGGCGGCACCGTCACACGCCCTGTCAACACGGCCTCGCCGGTTGGCAACAGCGCAATGGACTCCATGGGATCCAACAAAGTGAGCAGGAAGGTCAGTCCAACACTCAGGGCAAATGCCAGCCCCATCAGCCCGTAAGCCTGAGGCACGCTGACAGCACCACAGGCCACCGGCCGCCGGCACTTCTCAGGATGACGCCGGTCGTTGGCCACGTCAATGATGTCGTTGAAGCAGTAGATGCTCGAAGCGGCGAAGCTAAACGATAAGAATGTTACAAGCCCTGCCAACAGAGCCTGCCCGTTGAGCAACGCCCCTCCAAAAAGCAGGGGGGCGAAGACAAAGAAGTTCTTAACCCACTGCGAAGGCCGCAGGAGCCGTATCAGGGCCCTTGCCTTCTTCTCATGGCACGGGGGACAAACGGGCGGTTCACTCATGATGATTTGTTCTTTTACGATGGTTGTCCGATTCTGTTGTAACCAACGTGCAAAATTAGTTAAATTTATCGTATCTTCCCTTCTTTTTCTCACCTTTTTACAGGGTGCCTTTCGCCATGGCAACCCGCATGACCTCTGGAAGCGACCTTGCTCAGCGCGCGAGCCACCTGCGGGTCAGCCACGCCACACCTTTGTTGAGTCCCCAGGCCAACGGCAAGGTGATGGCCAGGCAGGCCAGGAACGTGGGCCAATAGGCCCAACCGTGCGGCAACTTGTCGAGCACAAAGTGGATGTGTATGAGGTAGCACTCCAAACTCAGCGCGCCCACGAAGGCGAAGATGCGGTTGAGCCAGCCGGGCAGTCGCCTGAAGATGCGGTTGAGCAGCAAGATGGTGGTCACCGTGAGCGGAATGTAGAGCATGCGCTCCACGAAAAGGGGGAACTGCCCGTGGCGCACCTGCTCCAGGAAGACACTTGACAGCAACGACATGATGAACATGATCCACAGCATCCAGATGCCTTGCCCGTCAATGGCGCGCTTCTGCCTGACCATCTCGCCCATGTTGATGCCGATGAAGAAGATGGGCACACGGCTCCAGAAAATTTCCAGGTGTCCCACCACGCGGTGTATGGGTGTCACCCATTGCACGAGGATGCACCACATAATCATGACCACAGGAAGCCACCGGTAGATGGGGTGACGGCGTATGAGGGTCATGTAGGGAGGGGCAAACAGGTAGAGAGCCATGATGGCCGGGATGTACCAGAAGTTGAGCTCGTCGTGTAACCAGAAGTTCCAGTTGAAGGCTATCTCCATGAAAAGGTCGCACCCTGACGACAGGTCGTCCACGGGTATGCGTGGAATGTAGTAGAGGCAGGCCACGATGAGCCATGTGGGATAGATGCGCACCAGCCTCCGGGTGTAGAAATGCCGGCACGACGGGTGCTTCATCCACGAGAACCACAGCCCCACCCCACTCAGGAAGAGAAACATGTCTACGCCTATGTTTCCCATGCGGCGCAAGCCGAAAAACAGGTCGGTGCGTGCCAAGTCCACATGAAAGAGCATGATGAAGAGCATGGCCGCCCCCATCAGCTGGCCACGGAAGCGGCTTATGTTCTGCAGTTCGATGTCTGGTATTCTCATGGGGCTTCTACAAAGGTTCGAGGTTACATCTGCGGTTTGGGTATCTTCGTCATGACCAGCCGGATGAGCCATGCCGCTCCGATGGCCGCGATGGCATAGAGCAAAAGGCCGGTGTAGACATCTCCGTGGCGCGAGATGGGTATGAACACCTTGCGCAGCACGGGGTGGATGACAAACAGGGCAGCCGAGATGTCGCCCATCCACACCAGCGCGTCCGTGAGCCAGGCGCCGACAGGTGTGTTGGTCCACTGTTGGAGGAGCTTCACCAGGTAGACGCAGAAGGCGCAAACCACCAGTGGCACCACAGCCCAGAGGACGAAGTTGCCGCTCATCCACAGGATGAGGAAGCCACAGACCACCACCGACATCAGGAGGCACAATGTGTTGAGGTTCATCAGGATGACGCGGTTGCCATAGCGTGCGAAGAGCAAGCCGAGGCCGAAGGGCAGCATACCACCCATGAAGTTGTACCGATACCAGTTGAGCGCCTCGCTCTCAGGCGGAAAGGCCAGCTGCGCGCCAAGACACACCACCATGGCGCCCACGGTCCAGCCCCAGTGGCGCTTGTAGAGCAACAGGCGGTAGACGACATAGAGCTGCAGCATGAGGCCGAAGAACCAGAAAGGGCCTGGCCAAATATTGTGGTCGGGATCGGGCAGCAGGTTGTTGATCATGGCCAGTTGGGCCACTACCTGCGTGAGAGTGTAGTGCCAGCGACCAGGGGTGATGGCATCGACAATGGTGAAGCTCACGAAACCCACTATCATCATGCTGAACAGCTTCTTCCAGTGGTATTTCACAAACCTCCAGGGCGCGACATACATGCTGCGGCCATACTTCAGCTCCAGCCCATAGGCACTGAGAAAGAGGAACACGGGTACGCCATAATGGCCGAAGAACGACAGCAGATGCGCACCGAGCAGGCTGTCGGGGCTCTCCATGACCGCCGCGAGCCAGTCGACGTTGTGCTGCGAGTAGGTGTACTCGTTTTCTTTCACCACCGGTCCCAGCCAGTGGCAATAGTTGTGCAGGAAGATGCCGATGATGGCCAGGCCGCGCAAGGCCGCACACTCGGCGCGTGTGAGCAATCCGTCATTCATGTTTCTTGTTGTTAAGCGCATGGTCGCGAAGGGTGTCGTAGTCGGCACTGTTCTTCAATATGCGGGGTCTCATGGCGTCGTAGTCGGGCGACAGGAGGTTGTACTTGTCATGATAGTACTTTGTGCCGATGCCAGCCAGCCACACCAGCATATGGGGCAGCGCGTCGGTCATGAACCGCTTGTCCTTGGCATCCTTGATGGCCTTGAACACCTTGGGGTGGCTCACGGCATAGCGGTGGGAACAGTAAATCCAGAACGGCACCTCAAACTCGTAGTGAGCCAGGGGCCAGTCAACCTTTGCGCTGTGGTTGCGGCAGATGAAGTTTCTGCCTGGCTCATAACATTCCTCCCCATGGTCGGGCATGTAAATCACGATGGCGTCCTTGCTCTCAAAGCGCGAGATGACGGCATCGACAATGGAGTCGTTGTAGCGCACGGCATTGTCGTAATCGGCCATGATGCGCCTTTGCTTCACGCTGAGCTCAGGACGGCGGCCACGGTAAGCCTCTGGGCCAAACACGCGCTGGTCGTCGGGACAGCGTGTGCGGTAGTTGACATGCTGGCCTATGAGGTGGAAGATGATGAGGTTGTGGGCCGATTCGCCCTTGAGCTTGATCTTGCCGTCGCTCACCAGCTGGTCGTAGTCGGCCAGCAGACCCTCGTCGAAGCGATGAGTCTTCTGGTTGCGCAGGTCAAACTGGGCAGCGCTGAGCGTGGGGTCATTGAGAAAAAAGCCGCCCGAGAAGTCGTAGACAGCCTCCCTGGCCTTGGGCAGAAACTGGTTGGTGAGGAATGTCACGCGGTAGCCGGCCTTGCGGAACAGTTCGGGGAAGAGCGGATAGTCGCACCATTCCCCCTTCTCGCCCACGACGTGCATCGACAGGATGTTCTTGAAAACGAAGCTTGTCAGGTTCCAGCAGGTCACCACATCGGTGAAACGTGTCAGCAGGCCGCTCTCCTCACGCTTTACCTGGCGGGGCGTGGTCTTTAGGAAGTAGCCGTATTGCTGTGAGTGCTGCTTGCCGTAGCTCTCGCCGATGATGAGCACGATGGTGGGCGAGCGGAACGAGCAGGAGTCGACCGTGACGCGCTTGGCCGCCTCAATGCATTGTCCCACCTGTTTGTCGGCCAGCCGGTTGCTGTTCCAACTGAACACGAGGCGATAGATGGGCAGGTACATGTTGCCGCAGTCTTTCTGCGTGAGCAGATGCTCCACGGTGCCAATGGTTTGGGCTGTCATGAGCTGGGTCATGCCCACCTTGTTGCGGAAACTGGCGCAAGCACTCACGACGAGCATCACGGCCACGGCACCGGCGGCCACGGCACGGGCCGGCCTGCTGCCCAAGCGGGCCGCCTGGTTCCGTTCCCAGGCTTGCAAACGTGTTTGGCGCGCGCCACACGCCCTGCGCCACACAAGGTGGCGCACCGCCCAAACGGCATGCACCCCCATGAGCAGCAACAGCCATCCCACGGGCGAGAACACCACGTCGGGCGAGAGGTAGGAGTGAAGAAACTCGCTGGCCTCGCGCGCGTCGGTCTCGGCCACCAGCAGCAACATGGTGGGGGTCAGCGTGGAACTGAACTTCCAAAAGCAGTAGACATCAACCACGGCCACGGCATAAAGCACCACGTAGAGCAACCGCCGCACCCACACGCGCGCCTTGCGTGGCAAGAGCGTCAGCACCACGCAAGCCACGTAAGTGTCGAGGAAAAGCTCTGCAAACAGGTTGTCGTAGAGGTGGGCACCGCGCCAATGAGGCAGGGTCAGCACTGCACAGAGCACTCCCAGCGCGTACATCATCACGAAGAACGTGCCGTTTGCCGCCAGGGGCCTTGTCAGCCCACAGGCTATAAGTCTTATGGTCTTCATCCGTTGTTTCTTGTTTGCAAGTGCAATATTTTTTGCAAATATAGACAAAAATCATGATATTACAATCCTGCTTCGACAAAAAACAGACTTTTTCTTTCGCTCCGCCTGCCACCGCCCCGTGTCGCCACCTTGCCACACACGACCTCAACGAAGACTTGCGAAAGCTATCATTCGGGCATCACTTGTCGTGAATATTCTGAAAAAAGAGGCTCCTCTAACCTGCGCGGTTTAGCGCGCCAAATGGTAGTTTTCGACAGATCGCCGGGTGGAAAAATCCTTGCAAAGATGACCTCAGTGGTGTTTTTCCTGGAGATAAGCACCATATCTTCTCTCCATCTTGCCCAAATCCACCTTCAATAAAGCCTCTTTCCACGCTCAATAAGATAGCTATCGTGAACCCAAGAGGCTGTTTTTAGGTGCCGCGAAAACCATTGTCATTACAACTCGTTGACTCACAACATATTGCAAATTAAACCAAAATTTGGCGTATTTGTGGCAAAAGGCACGTCTGCTTCCTAAAACGCAATTCTCGCGAGCGCTTTTGTTGCAATTTTTAGGAGTTCTCAAGTGTTTTCCTTTTTAGAAAGTTTTTCCATCATATTTCTTGATTGTCAAAGATTGTTTATATCTTTGTAGACAAAGAAACAAGATGGAAAGACATGGCAAGAGATTGAGGGGAAGCAGAGAGACTTCTCTATATATATCGGAGTTTCTGATTCAGCCCGTTGGGAATAAATCCGAAACTTGAGTCAATATATCGTCGAATGTGTAGGTTTAACTAAATACAAAAAAACAATGATACCGAAGCTGATTCATCTCTGTTGGTTTAGCACTGACCCTTATCCTGTGGAGATAAAGGTATGTTTAGATTCTTGGAAGCGTGTTATCCCTGATTATGAAGTGAAAGTATGGGGATACAAGGAGGCTAAGGCCATAGGATGTAGTTATATTGACGAGGCATTGGAGTCTCGCCAGTGGGCATTTGCCGCGGATGCGGTGAGGTTTTATGCAGTATTCAAATATGGCGGCATTTACATGGATAGCGACATCTATTTGTACAAGCGCTTTGATGAGTTTATGAAAGATGGGGTGTTCACGACCTTTATGACCGAGGAGGGTGAGACCAAGACGGGGTTGCAGGCCGCCTTTTTCATGGCGTCTCCCGGTGACGACTATTGCAAGCGAGTTTGGGAATATTATCAAACTCATCATTTCAGAAATGAGGACGGAAGCCTTAACAAGACCATTTCGCCAATTATTATGGAAAGAGTTGCGATGGTTTGCAATTTCGACATGAACAATCGGAACACGCAGTTGTTAGAAAAGCTGCACGTCTATCCAACAGCTTATCTGTTGCCACGCAAAAAATATCCTCACACAGACAAGACTTTTGCAGAGCATCGTATCTATGGAAGTTGGAGAAAGCGAAAATTGAGTCGCCAAATAGACTTGAAGATAAATCATTTTGTTCATGTAATCAAGTACGCCCTTTTCAAACGGTAAAAAACACGCGTGATGTTATGGAACATCCGCAAAACAGCATAATTAGTCCTCAAAGGCGTTTTTTTAGACACCACAAAGGGGGGAAGTCTCATTTCTTTGTTGTATCTTTGCAAAAGATTGGCTGCACTCGGCGATTTGTGGCACGTTCCCATGGTGCCCGTTATCCACAACCCTGTCTTAAACCCTGAAATAACGCACAAGAAGGTGGCCCGCGCCAAGGGCAGGCGACATCAAAACGAAAGAAAAGTGGTAAATAATCATTACTGAAAACCAAACAAGAATATGAGGAAAATCATTCTGACAGCCCTTGTGGTTCTCGCAGCCATCGGCGCGCAGGCCAAAGGCTGGACGCAGGAACAAGTGGACGCGACGATTGCCAAAGTCAACGACTATTGGCAACAGCACAACAAGGCTGAGGTGAGGTCTTTTTGGGACAACGCCGCCTATCACACGGGCAACATGGAAGCCTACAAGCTGCTGGGAAAAGCCGAATGGCTCGACTACAGCACGCGCTGGGCGGAGCACAACCGCTGGATGGGCGCCACGGAGACCGACCCTGCCAAGTGGAAGTATCGCCATTACGGAGAGGGGCAACAGTATGTGCTCTTCGGCGACTGGCAGATTTGCTTCCAGACTTACGTCGACCTCTATTGGATTGCAAACGCCAAGGGTGCCTCGGCACGCAATGAGCGCATGGTGCAGCGCGCCAAGGAAGTGATGGGCTACGAGGCATACTCGAAAGCGCACGACTATTGGTGGTGGGCCGACGCCCTCTATATGGTGATGCCCGTCATGACCAAGATGTACAAGCTCACAGGCGACAGCCGGTATCTCGACAAGCTCTATGAGAACCTGCTCTATTCGGACAGCATCATGCTCGACGAGGAGACGGGACTCTACTTCCGCGACGGCAAGTATGTCTACCCCAAGCACAAGACTGCCTCGGGCAAGAAAGACTTCTGGGCGCGGGGCGACGGATGGGTGCTCGCCGGCCTGGCCAAGGTGTTGCAGGACATGCCCGCAAGCTATGCCCACCGCGACTTCTTCGTGAAGAAATACCAGCGACTGGCAGCTGCCGTGCAGAAGCTGCAGCAGAAGCAGGGCTATTGGACACGCTCCATGATGGATCCCGAACAGGCTCCCGGCCCTGAGACCAGCGGCACCGCCTTCTTCACTTACGGCTACCTGTGGGGTGTCAACAACGGCCTGCTCGATGCCAAGCAGTACCGCAAGACCATCGACCGCGCATGGGAATACCTCACCAAGACGGCACTACAGTCAGACGGGAAGGTGGGGTATGTGCAGCCCATCGGAGAGAAAGCCATACCCGGACAGGTCATCGACAAGAACTCGCAGGCCAACTTTGGCGTCGGGGCTTTCCTGCTCGCCGCCTGCGAATACCACCGCTACTTAGACAAAAAGAAATAACATTGACAAAAAGAAATAACATTAATCAATAACACATGAGAAAAGCATTGTTCATTACAGCCATGGCTGCCATGGCACTCAACATGAGCGCGGCCCGAGTCAGAGTCAAGAAGGCCGCCCCCGTGGAGCCGATGCCCACATGGACCGAATGGCACGACTTGCAGGTCAATGAGGTGAACCGCTATCCGTTGCGGACCAACTTCTTTGCCTACGAGAACGAGCAGAACGCCTTGGCCGGTGACATGACCAAGTCGGCCAACTACCTCTCGCTCGAAGGAACCTGGAAGTTCAAGTGGGTGACAAACGCCAACCAGCGCCCTACCGACTTCTACAAGGCCGACTACGACGACTCCGCATGGAAGACCATGCAGGTGCCAGGCATCTGGGAGGTCAACGGTTACGGTGACCCCGAGTATGTCAACGTGGGATTCGGATGGAGATACATGTTCAACGGACAGGACTACTTCAAGGGATTCAAGAAGGACTACAAGGTAACCAACGACAAGGTGCCCGTGCCCATCACCGACAACCACGTGGGAACCTATCGCCGCGTCATCGACGTGCCTGCCGGATGGGATGGCAAGCAGGTCGTGGCTCACTTTGGCTCCGTCACGTCAAACATCTACCTCTTCGTCAATGGGCACTTTGCCGGCTACGCTGAGGACAGCAAGGCCGCTGCCGAGTTCGACATCACCAAGTTTGTGAAACCCGGAAAGAACCTCATCGCCTTCCAGACCTTCCGCTGGTGCGACGGGTCATGGGATGAGGACCAAGACTTCTGGCGCCTCTCGGGCGTGGCCAGAAACTGTTACCTCTTCGCCAAGGACTCTTCCATACAGGTCAGCAACATCAAGCTGACTCCCGACCTGCTCAACAACTACCAAGACGGTGAGCTGCTCATCAACGTCAACGTGAAGGGTGACCCCATCATCGACTTCCAACTGCTCAACGCCAATGGTCAGGTGGTGGGCAAGTCATCGGGCAGCTTCCACAACATGGCCACCGGGGCGGCGCGCTTCACCCTGCGCAACGTCAAGAAATGGTCGGCCGAGACACCTTATCTATATACGCTCCTCACCATCGTCAAAGACCGCAAGGGCAATGTCGTGGAGGTCATACCGCAAAAAGTGGGCTTCCGTAAGGTGGAAATCAAGAACAGCCAAATGCTTGTCAACGGGCAGCCCGTGCTCATCAAGGGCGCTGACCGCCATGAGATGGACCCTGACGGAGGATACGTCGTCACACGTGAGCGCATGATCCAAGACATCAAGATCATGAAGCGGCTCAACATCAACGCCGTGAGGACCTGCCACTATCCCGACGATCCCGTGTGGTATGACCTCTGCGACGAGTATGGCCTCTATGTGACCGCCGAAGCCAACCAGGAAAGCCACGGATTCGGATACAACCAAAACTCACCTGTGGTGACCAAGGACTTCGCCAAGCAAATCTTGGAGCGCAACCAGCACAACATGGAGATGCAGTACAACCACCCGTCGGTCATTGTCTGGAGCTTGGGCAACGAGACTGACAACAGCCAGAACTTCGTCGACGCCTACAACTGGATCAAGAGCCAGGACAAGAGCCGCCCTGTGCAGTATGAGCGCGGGCTCTGGGGCCACGGCGACGACTCTGAAATCTACTGCCCGATGTATTACAGCCACGATGCCAGCGAAAAATATTCCAAGAACGCAAACGAGAAGCGCCCGCTCATCCAGTGTGAGTACAACCACACCATGGGCAACTCAAGCGGCGGCTTCCTCGAGTATTGGAACCTCATCCGCAAGTACCCAAAGTACCAAGGCGGATACATCTGGGATTTCGTGGACCAAGCACTTCATCGCCATCCCAACTTCAAGGCTTCGCGCACCGTGGCCGACTATGAGGCCATCTCTGCCAAGTATGAGGCAAACACGGGCAACATGTCGCCCGACTACACTTATGGCGGCGACTACAACCAGAAAGACGCTTCAGACAACAACTTCAACTGCAACGGCATCATCGGCCCCGACCGCCAGCTCAACCCTCACGCTTACGAGATTGGCTACGTGCACCAGAACATCTGGGCGGAGGCCGTTGACCTTGCGCAGGGAAAGATTTCCGTTTACAATGAGTATTTCTTCCGCGACCTGAGCAACTATGAGCTTGTTTGGACGTTGATGAAGGACGGCAAGGCCGTGCAGAACGGCAAGGTTGAGCAACTCAACGTCAAGCCGCAGCAAAAGGTGGAGCTCTCTTTGCCATACAAGGTGCCGGCGGAAGGCGAGCTGATGCTCAACATCGAGTTCAAGCTGAAGAGCGCCGAGCCCCTGATGGAGCAGGGACAGGTGGTGGCTTACCGCCAGCTGGCTGTCCGCGAGGCCAAGCCCAATGCCGTGCTGGCTCCCGCACAGAAGGCCAAGCTGAAGATTGCCAACGACAAGAAGAGCGACTTTGTCAGCGTGGGTGTGAAAGACCGGTTCTCCATCGTCTTCAGCAAGGAGACGGGATTGATGAGGTCGTACACCGTGGCAGGGAAGAGCCTGCTGGCCAATGGCGGCACACTGCGCCCCAACTTCTGGCGTGCCGTGACCGACAATGACATGGGTGCAGGCTTGCAAGGCCGCTTCAAGGCTTGGCGCAATCCGACCATGAACCTCACGTCACTGACTGAAGACAAGATCGGAAAGGTCGGAGCACGTGTGGTGGCCGTGTATGACATGCCCGACGTACAAGCTACACTCACCCTCACCTACGACATCGACGGCGAAGGAGCGATGACCGTATCCCAGCAACTGAAGACCACACCAGGCGCCAAGGTCAGCGACTTGCTGCGCTTCGGCATGGTGATGGATCTCGATTATAACATGGACCGGAGCGAGTTCTACGGACGCGGCCCCATCGAGAACTACGTCGACCGCAAGGCAAGCCAAAACATTGGCATATACCAGCAGACCGCCGACCAGCAGTTCTATCCTTACATCCGCCCACAAGAGACAGGCACCAAGAGCGACATCCGCTGGTGGAAGCAAACCACAGCCAAGGGCCTTGGCTTCCGTGTGACCGCCCAGGAGAGTTTCTTCGATGCCAGTGCCCTGCACTACAACATCAGCGACCTTGACGAAGGCGACAGCAAGGACCAACGTCACTCTCCAGCAGTTCCCAAGAGCCAGTACACCGAGTTCTGCCTTGACCTGGCCCAGTTTGGCTTGGGCGGCGAGAACAGCTGGGGCTCATGGCCTCTGCCGCAGCACCGTCTGCCCTATAAGGACATGACCTTTGTCTTCCACATCCAACCCGTGGGTGTGAAGTAACCCATGCAAACATTATTTCAATCCTTGCGGATGGCATGCCATTGGGCACATCCATCCGCAAGGGCATAAACGCCAAGAGCCATCCTTGTCAGACGACAAAGGATGGCTCTTGGCGTTTACGGGCATTGCCTGTATGGCTCTGGTGAGAGCTGACTGCTGGCACTACGACTTGGCACGCGGCACTTGACGGAACGGGTCAAACGTAGTCATCGCCTTTCCTGAGCTGCATCTCGTTGACATACTTGCGCACCAAGGCAGACGAGTCTTCTTTCTTGCAAATGAGCAACACGTTTCCTTTCTCGGCCACAATGAAGTCCTCCAGGCCGTTGATGACCCCGACGCGTCCCTTGGGAAGCTTGATGATATTGCCGCGACTGTTGTCAAGCATCACCTCCGAGTCGATGACCACATTGTCCTCGTCAGTCTTGGGCATCGTTTCGTAGATGCCATGCCACGTGCCCACGTCGGCCCACCCGAAGTCACATCTCATCACACACACATGGTCCGACTTCTCCAGGATGCCCATGTCAACAGACAGGTTGGGATAGGCCGTGAAGTGTTCCACCATGTATTTTTCCTCCTCTTGGACGGTGACAGGCCCGTTCAAGCCGTCGAGGTTGCGCAAGACAGGCGGAAGGATGCGTGAGAACTCATTCTTCAGATGGCGCACATTGGAGAGGAACAAGCCGGTGTTCCAAAAAAACTCGCCACTATCCATGAACACCTTTGCGAACTCCCGGTCGGGCTTTTCCGTGAACGCCTTCACCTTATAGACATCTTTTTCCTGCGGTTCGCCCATCTGTATGTAACCGTACCCAGGTTCCGGGCGTGTGGGCTTCACGCCCATGGTGAGGAAGCTGTCGTTGGCGGAAACAAAAGCCAGCCCTTCCAACATATTCCTCCGAAACGCGTCCTCATTGAAGACAAGCTGGTCTGAAGGCACGGCAATCATGCACGCGTCGGGGTCGAGCATCGTAATGCGGTGGTTGGCCCACGCGATGCTTGGCGCGGTGTTGCGGTGGATGGGCTCCGCCATGATGCGCTCACGGGGAATGTCGGGAAGCTGCCCGACCACAAGGTCGAGGTATTCGGCATTGGTGTTGACAAATATGTGGTCAGGGTTCAATATTTTTGCCATCCTGTCGTAGGTCTGCTGCAGCTGCGTGCGCCCTGTCCCGAAAAAGTCGATAAACTGTTTCGGGTGCTTCTCGCGGCTCCACGGCCACAAGCGGCGGCCTTTGCCGCCAGCAAGAATCAAGCAATAATTATGATCTGCGGATGTCATGGGCTAAGTATAGATTTAAAATTACACAATGCGAAGTTACAACAATAAAACGAGACGGCGATTGCCTTTAGTATTTATTGGGACAACTTTTTAATATTTTTACCAAACCTTTTCTGCCCCCAATTTCTTTTTGCTAACTTTGCATGAGAAAACAACCAGTCATGACTAAGAAGCAAATTCTCCTCATCAATGATATTTGCGGATATGGCAAGGTAGCCACGGCTGCCATGCTGCCTATCCTTTCCTACATGGGCCATTCCACTTGCAACTTGCCGACGGCTCTCGTGTCGAACACGCTCGACTATGGCAAGTTCAACATCCTCGACACGACCGATTACATTACTGGTGTCTTCCCCGTGTGGAAGGAGCTCGGATTCCACTTTGATGCTATAGCCACAGGCTTCATGGCCTCGGAGCGGCAAGCCCGCGTCGTGTCGCGCTACTGCCAGGAGCAGGCGGCCACGGGAACCACCATCTTCGTGGACCCCATCATGGGCGACGAGGGCAAACTCTACAATGGGGTGACGGCGACGGCCATACAAAGCATGAAAGAGATGATAGCCGTGGCCGACCTCATCTACCCCAACCACACGGAAGCCTGTTATCTCACGGGGACAGCCTACCGACCCAAAGGCATAAGCCTCGAAGAGGCCAACGCCCTGGTTGACGCGCTTCGAACCATGGGAAGCAAGTCGGTGCTCATCACGTCGGTCAAGGTGGACGGGCAACCCAGCGTGGTGGGCTACGACAACCAGGCGAAAGCCCACTTCTCGCTACCCTACACCGAGATACCCGTGCATTTCCCAGGCACGGGCGACATCTTCTCGGCCGTGCTCATAGGCTACTTGCTGGGTGGCGAAGAGCTGCAGGCTGCCACGCGCCAGGCCATGGACGCCGTGTACCGGCTGATTGACATCAACAAGGACAACGAGGACAAGAACCGCGGCATTCCGCTTGAAAAACACTTAAACATACTCTGATGGACTGGTTGCTCTCTCTCTTCTCCATCCACTCGTCTACCGAGTCGGTGGTTGTCATCTCCCTCATCATCGCCGTGGGCATGGCCTTGGGCAAGGTCAAGGTGATGGGCGTGTCGCTGGGGGTCGCATTTGTCTTCTTCATAGGCATCTTGGCCGGCCACTTAGGCATGACCGTTGACCGCACGGTGCTCGACTATGCTGAGACCTTCGGGCTCTCGATGTTTGTCTATTGCCTGGGGCTTCACGTGGGTCCCAACATCTTCGGGTCGCTGCGCCATGAGGGCATGGCCTTGAATCTGTGGAGCCTGGCCATCATTGCCGTGGGAACTGTGTTCGCGCTCTCGCTGGTGCCCATCACGGGCGTCAGCCTTCCCGACATGATGGGACTGCTCTGCGGAGCCACCACCAACACGCCGGCCTTGGGCGCAGCCACACAAGCCCTGGATGTGCTCGGACTGCCCTCAGACAGTGTGGCCCTTGCAACAGCCGTCACCTACCCGCTCGGCGTGGTGGGTGTCATCATCGCGATGATGCTCATTCGCAAGTGCTTCGTGAAGCCCTGCGACCTGGAGACGAAGCCCCTGACCGACGACGACCACACGTATATCGCGCAGTTTATCGCCATGAACCCTGCCATTGCCGACAAAACCATCGCGCAGATAGCTGAGATGACCCACCTAAAGTTTATCATCTCACGCATCTGGCGCAACGGGCAGGTCATCGTGCCAGTGGCTTCCACTGCCATCAAGACGGGCGACTCATTGCTCGTGGTGACAACCAAGGAGGATGAAGACTCCATGGTGGTGCTCTTCGGCAAGCAAGTTGAGAAAGACTGGAACGGTGAGCAAATCGACTGGAACGCCATCGACTCAAACGTGGAAAGCCGCGTCTGTGTCGTGACGCGCACGGCCCTGAACGGCCGACACTTAGGCGAGCTGCAGTTGCGCCACACCTATGGTGTCAACGTGAGCCGTGTGTTGCGCGGCGACATCAAGCTCTTGGCCAGCGACGACCTGCGGTTGCAGTACGGCGACCGCGTCACCGTCGTGGGTCGCCACGAGGCGGTGAACAACGTGGAAAACTTTTTCGGCAACTCGGTGAAGACGCTCGAGAAGCCCAACATCGGCAGCATTTTCCTGGGCATCGTGCTGGGCCTGGCCTTGGGCACCATCCCCATCCACCTGCCAGGCATGGATTCGCCCATCCGGCTGGGCATTGCCGGCGGTCCCATCATCATGGGCATCATCGTCGGCGCGCTGGGACCGAGGATGCACTTCATATCCTATACCACGCGCTCAGCATCGCTCATGCTGCGCAGCCTGGGACTGGCCATCTACCTGGCGTGCCTGGGCCTGTCGGCTGGCAAGGACTTCTTTGCCACCGTGGTGCGTCCCGAGGGACTGATGTGGCTGGGCATCGGCGTTCTCATCACCATCGTCCCGACGGTTGTCGTCGGTGTTGTCGCCCTGCATAAGCACAAGTACGACTTCGGAACCGTGTGTGGCATCATCTGTGGCAGCATGGCCAACCCGATGGCCTTGGGCTATGCCAACGACACACTGAAGGGCGACACGGCCAGCATCAGCTACGCATCGGTTTACCCGCTGGGAATGTTTGTCAGGGTCGTGGTTGCCCAACTCATCATCATGTTCTTCATGAACTGACAAAAGCCCATAACTCATTGTGTTCCAAGAAGCAAGGAAATGGGTAAATAACACATCGTTATTCCATCCTCTTCCATCCAAGCAGCCACTTGCCGTTCTCGTCCAGTTCAACACCAAGGCCGACGACCTGGCGTTTGTCGATAAACACCTACTGATTGGTGTTTTTACCTCCTGCTTTGAACGTTTGATGATGCTTGCCTTCTGCTTTTGGAAATCACGCTGCAGTCTGACGGACACCCATGCGCGCCTCGACCACGTTGACCACGAAGTCGCCCAGGCGCTCACATTCCTGGATGATATCCATGTACATCGTGCCGACGGTGTAGGTGTAGAGATGGTCGTTCACGTCGGTGATGTTCTGGCTGCGGAGCTGGTTGCGGTAGTTGTTGATCTCGTTCTCCACGTTGAACGAGCGGTTGGCGTCGAGCTCGTCCTTATGTCCCTTTAGCATGACGTTCATCTGCGAGAGGGCGTCGTCGGTGAGCTCAAACATCTGGTGGATGTGCTCATACTGCGTCTCGGTGAAACCCTCCTTGCTGTTCTTCAGACGGCTGATGGTGCGCGCCAGGTTGTAGTTGCTGTCGCCGATGCTCTCGATTTCTGATATCTCGCGCAGCATGGCGCGCACTTTCTCCTTTGTCTCGTCGGAGAGGTGGGCGTTCGACACGTTGTCGAGATACTTGGCGATTTCCAGTTCCATGTTGTCGGAGATGCCCTCATACTTCTCGATGCGCGAGTATAGTTTCACAAACTTGTCGTCGTCGGTCTCGCCCAGCAGTTCGCGCACCATGCCAAACATACGCTGGATGCGCTCGGCGAAGCTCTGTATCTCCTTCTGGGCTTCCAGCACGGAGAGCTCTGGTGTCTTCATGATGCCCGTGGAGATGAAGCGCAGGCGGAAGTCGTCCTCGTCCTTGTTGGGCTTGGGCTTCCATACCATGCAGCACACCTTGGCCACCCCCTTGACGAAGGGCAGCAGAAGAATGGTGTTGGCCACGTTGAAGCAAGTGTGGAAGGCTGCCAGCGAAAACGTGAGCTGGGTGTGCGAAGGGGTGATGGCGGGGTCGGCGGGGTCGAAGCCTACCAGGCCACAGGCCATGTTGACGAAATGGCGGAACACGATGAGCACCCAGATGACACCGAACACATTGAAGAAAAGGTGTCCGAAAGCGGCGCGGCGCGCCTCTGTGTTGGCCGTCAGAGCCACCAGGTTGGCGGTGAGCGTGGTGCCGATGTTCTCGCCCATCACCAGCGCGATGCCCAGGTAGATGGGCAGGTTGGCCTGTGTGCAGAGCATCATGGTGATGGCCATGAGTGCTGCCGAACTTTGCAGGATGCACGTCAGGATGGTGCCAAAGAGTAAGAACAACAGGATGGTGCCGAAGCTGTTGGGGTCGAAACTGGCAAAAAATGATTGGAGGGCACCCATCTCTTCGGGGGGGACTTGTGACTCACCGAGGGTGGTCAAGGCCAAGAACATGAAAGCGATGCCAAAAAGGAAGTCACCGATATAACGGCGTTTCTTGGAATAAATGAGCAGCAAGCCTATGAGGAAGACAGGCCACACGAAGTTGCTAATCTTGAAAGAGAAGCCTGCGGACATGATCCAGGCGGTGAGCGTGGTGCCGATGTTGGCGCCCATGATGACAGAGATGGCTTGCACAAGGGTTAGCAAGCCCGCGTTGACAAACGACACCGTCATCACGGTGGTGGCTGTTGACGACTGCACTGCCACGGTGGTGAACATGCCTGTCAGCACTCCCGAGACGCGGTTGGTGGTCATGGCGCTGAGCACATGGCGAAGCTGGGGGCCGGCCAACTTCTGCAGAGCCTCGCTCATGACCTTCATGCCATAGATGAGGAGGGCCAAGGCTCCAACAATTTTTAAGAGAAGAATCCACATATTTTCACATAATTTGTTGTGCGATACCTTTGGGATTTTGAGGGAAATGAGTACATTTACAGCCGATTTCAACCAGCAACATGGAGGTGGTCAACTAAATTGTCATCAAGATGAAACAAGTAATTCAAATCCGTTGCAAAAATAATAAAAAAAACAAAGAAGTAGCTATCGGAAGCTCACTTTCTGAGGTTTTTGATGAATTAAAATTCGAAATGCCTTACGGCCCAGTGGTCGCCAAAGTCAACAACAAGGTGGAAGGTCTCAACTACCGCCTCTACCACAACAAGGACGTGGAGTTTCTCGACATGACCAGCGGTTCTGGTTCCCGCGCCTACGCGCGCACGCTGTTTTTCGTGCTCAGCAAGGCCGTGCATGATCTTTATCCGGGCAGCCACATTGTCATAGACATTCCCGTGAGCAACGGCTACTATGTCGACATGAGCATTGGCCACGATGTGGGGCTCGACGACGTGGCCCGCATACGCCAGCGCATGCAAGACATCATCGATGCCAAGATGCCCGTGAGGCGCTTCGAGGTGCCCACGGAAGATGCCGTGAGGATGTTTGAGCAGAAGGGCGACGGGCCCAAGGCCAAATTGCTCAGGTCGTCGGGATCGCTCTACACCACTTAC
Organism: Prevotella sp. UBA6447; assembly: GCA_002437115.1. Lineage (GTDB taxonomy): Bacteria > Bacteroidota > Bacteroidia > Bacteroidales > Bacteroidaceae > Prevotella. Next base: position 72,632 of record DJOD01000062.1, on the reverse strand, counting down.
TACCAGATTGACGACTATGTGGACTACTACTACGGCTCGTTGCTGACCAATACCTCAAAGCTCTACCTCTTCGGCCTTGAGAAGTATTTCGACGGGTTGCTCCTGCGCGTTCCCGACCGGAAGAACCCCGGGGTGCTGCCCGAGATGACACACCAAGACAAGATGTTCGAAATATTCAAGGAGCACCACCGTTGGCAGGGCATCATCGGCTTGCGCACCGTTGGCGACTTCAATGAGCTGGTAGCGCAGGGGCAGGCCACCGACCTCATCAACGTGTCGGAGGCTTTGCAGGAAAAGAAAATCGCGAAGATTGCCGAAGACATAGCCAGCCGCAGGGGCGTTAAACTCATCTTGCTCGCTGGGCCATCGTCGTCGGGCAAGACCACCACGTGCAAGCGGCTGTCCATCCAGCTGCTCACCAATGGCATCAAGCCCCTGCAAATATCGCTCGACGACTACTTCGTGAACCGCCATCTCACACCCAAGGACAAGAACGGCGAGTATGACTATGAGAGTGTCTACGCGCTCAACCTGAAGCTCATCAACGACCAGTTCAACGCCCTGTTTCGTGGCGAGGAGGTGGAGCTGCCTAAGTACAACTTCCAGACGGGCACCAGCGAGATGAGCGGTAAAAGGCTGAAGATGGAGCCCAACAACGTGCTGGTCGTTGAGGGCATACACGCCCTTAACCCCGTGCTCACGGCGCAGATACCCGAGCAGCAGAAGTTCCGCGTCTACGTGTCGGCTCTCACCACCATTCTCCTCGACGACCACAACTACATCCCCACGACCGACAACCGGCTGCTGCGCCGCATCATTCGCGACTACAAGTATCGTGGTGTCAACGCGCAGGAGACCATCCACCGCTGGCCATCGGTGAGGGCGGGCGAAAACAAGTGGATTTTCCCCTACCAGGAGCACGCCGACGCGGTATTCAACTCGGCCATGCTCTTCGAGCTGGCTGTCATCAAGCAGCAAGCGGTTCCCCTGCTTGAGCAGGTTCCTGAAAACTGCGAGGAATATTCGGAAGCCTATCGCTTGCGCAAGTTCCTCAATTACATTCTGCCCATACCCAATAAGGACATACCGCCGACGAGCCTTTTGCGCGAGTTTTTGGGTGGCAGCTCATTCAAGTATTGAGCCAACAATCGTATGACTCACCCAGTTTTCCATTCGTTACAAGTGACGGGGGCGCTGCCCGCGAAGTTCAACAACCCGTTCTACTATGAGCCGCATCCTGCCTGTCGGCTGGCCATAAGCCAACTGACCGCGTGGCTGCGTGGTGAGCCCAGCCCGTTTGCGCCTGTTCCGCCATCAGCCTCGTTTCGAGAAGAGGCCGGCAGAGGCAAGATGTTCGGCGTGCTGGTGGTGCGGCGCGAGATGGACGGCACCTTGGGCTATCTCGCCGGGTACAGCGGACAGTTGTGCGGGCGCAGCGACTGGCCCTACTTCGTGCCCGCCGTGTTCGACTACCTGCAACCCTGTGGCCACTTCAAGCGTCATGAGGCGGAAATCGTGGACATCAACCAGGAAATCGAGCGGATGGAGGCCTCTCGGCAAGTGGCGGACGACGAGGCCGTAAAGCTGGACGAAGGCGACCCGCGCCCAACTTTCGAGAAGACCCAAAAGGAGGGAGAGACTGACGAGGAGCATGTTAGGCGGCGACAATTTGAGAACGCCGAACTGCACCGTTGGAAGGTGCGCCACAAGGCAAGAGTGGAGCAATGGCAAGGCCGATGGAAGGAGAATGATGCCCACCTACTGTCGCTCAAGCGCTTGCGCCGACAAAAGAGTGACGAATTGCAACGCTGGCTATTCTCTCATTTCGTGATGCTCAACGCTCGAGGCGAGCACCGCGACTTGCTTGAGATTTTCGATAACATTCCGCCCAGCGGCAGCGGTGAGTGTTGCGAGCCAAAGATGTTGCAATACGCCTATGACCATGATTTGCGGCCCGTGAGCATGGCCATGATGTGGTGGGGCGACAGCCCCAGGCAGGAGGTGCGTCATCATGGGCAATATTATCCGGCGTGCAACAAACGGTGCAAGCCTATCCTGGGGTGGATGCTGCAAGGGCTCGATGTCATGCCCAACCCGCTCGAGCAGCCCACGCATCACAACTTGGAGATAGTCTACGAAGACCAGGCCATCTGCGTCGTGCTCAAGCCGGCTGGCATGCTCAGTGTACCTGGGAAGAGTGGGCGAGAGAGCGTTGCGCAGGTCATGCGCGAGCGTTATCCGAATGTTGGCTGCCCCCTCATTGTGCACAGGCTCGACATGGCGACCAGCGGCCTGATGGTCATCGCCAAGACCATGGACGCTTACCGCAACCTGCAAGCACAGTTTGCCCGCCATGAGGTGAGAAAGCGGTACGTGGCCCTGCTCAGCAACGACCTTGCCTCGCCCTCAGGACGAATATCGCTGCCCCTACGACCTGACTTCGACGACAGGCCACGCCAGATGGTCGACGAGGAGAACGGGCGCGAGGCGGTGTCGGCCTATGAGCAGGCTGGCAAGCGGCGCGTGCGCCTCTATCCCCTCACGGGCAGGACACACCAGCTCCGTGTGCACTGCGCGCACCATAGGGGCCTCGGCAACCCCATCCTGGGTGATGAGCTCTATGGCACCAAGGCCGACAGACTGTACCTGCATGCCGAGCAAATCACATTTACCCACCCTACGACGGGCCGCAAGGTGGTGTTTACGGCCAAGGCTCCGTTTTAGTCTGAGCCACATACCGAAGGGGTGTCCCTGGCCTTCTTTGTGGGGGATTGCAGAAAATAACAGCTTAAATTTAAGCATTATTTTTAGCCATATCACTCCAATTTCTGTTGAACCTAAATTACACTACCAGTAAGCTTATTGTCTTCCATCAAGCGTCTATAGCTTTTATAACAAGCGCTTTCACCCTCTTACCGCCAAAGCAAATGTGATGGCCGAACTAATCCCATCACCTTCCCCTACTGTAGAGCCTTGAGGCGCATGAGCGCTTCGAGGTAATAGTAGTCGGCGTAGATGATGCTGGCATCTATCTCTGAGCCTGCGGGATGATGGCCGGTGCTGTGGAGCAAGAAACTCACGTTTTTGTCGCCACTCTGGTAGGCGAGCGTACTCAGCTGGCGCAACGTCTCCTCGGCAAACTGGCGATAGAACGCCCCATACTCGCCCTCCACATACTGACTCAACTCCAACAGGGCATCAGCCACCACGCAGGCGGCACTGGCATCCTTGGAAGCATTTGGGGCAGGGTCACAGAAGTCCCACTTTGGCACAAGGTCATAGGCACTGAGCGCCGCACCTTGGGTGGTAGGGATACCCTTTCCGTTAAGTGGGCACGTAGGGGTGAGGGCGCGTATATAGACATCGGCCACACGGCGAGCAAAGTCGAGGAAGACAAGATGACGAGTCCATCGGTAGACCATGGTGTAGCCATAGATGGCCCAAGCCTGTCCGCGCGCCCACATCGACTGGTCGCTATAGCCCTGGTGGGTCACGCCCCGAAGGAAGTGGCCATCGAGGGTGTCGTAGACTGCCACATGATAACATGAGCCGTCGGGACGAAACTGGTGGTGCATGGTTGTGGTGGCATGAGCCACAGCCAAGTCACAAAGCAAGCGATTACCGCCGTTGCGGGCGGCCCAGAACATGAGGTCGAGGTTCATCATGTTGTCCATGATGGTGTTGTGTCCGCCAAACATCTTCACGTTGCGCGGCCAGCTCAACAGCGTTCCCGCGAGCGGATTGAAAAGTGTGGCGAGCGAGTCGGCCGAGGCCAGCAACACTTGCTTGTAGGCAGGGTCGTGGTTGACCTCATAGCCCTTGCCATAGGAGCAAAACATGAGGAAGCCAATGTCGTGGTCGAAAACAGGGCGGTAGGCAATGTCATGCAGAGCCTCCGTGTAGCCCTCGGCCGCCCGGCGCACCTCCTCGTCACCTGTCACAGCATAGTCCATCCACAGGATGCCCGGCCAGAAGCCCGAGCACCACTCCTCGGCCTTGGCCGGCCGGCAGTTCCAACCTTGTTGTCGGTCGGTGGCCATGATGTTGCGCGGAATGAGAGAAAAGTCGTAAGTGCCATCCGCCTTTCGGAGTTGAGCCAGCGCTCGTTTTACTTGTTGGCTGCAGTAGTTGATTTCCCGGTTCACGTCAAATCCCTTCTTGGCAGCGGCAGCGTTTGCCGACAAAACCGGGACAACTCCCAGCATCACACACATGAGAGCCTTGCGTGCGATTGTCGCAAGATATTTTTTCATATTTCAATTGTTGTTCATATTAGTTTTCTAAAGTTTTATCTCACCACGCACCTTCCCTTGGCCGTCATCCCCTGGTAGCGCATCTCGCTGCCTTTGGCCGATGAGAAGACATAGCGTGTGCGGCCGTCCTTCAGGTCGATGCGTATGCCCACGGCCGCTGGGTCAGTGCTTTGGGGTTTGAAGAAGGTCACCCCCTTGATTTCGGAAGGCTCCGAGGCCGACGTGGGCTCATACACGGCCACAAACGGGTGCGTCCAGGCCTCGCCCCGCTGGCGCGCCACATAGGTCAGCACCGGTTGGCGGTCAATATCGTAGGGCTCGTCCTTCATGCGCTCATACTCGCGGTTGACAGGCGACAAGGCGCTGAACACCTCGCGTGCGCTGTCGCCCGCCATCCACAGCGTCATGCTGATGGGTTCCTTGGGATTTGCAAGCGCGTTGGCATTGGTGGGTGTCATGGAAAACTGTGCCTTCACATCGGCGGTGGTCTGCGCAACGCGCTTGTCGTAGATGTAAGAATAGGCGTAAAGATGACCGCCCGCGAAAGCCAGCTCGTCGGTAGGCTGCAGATGGAGGTCGGAGCCATCGGCCGCCGTGAGCCTCATGTCCTGCCCGAGGTTGTGATAGAAGTAGTCGTGGAACTTGTCGCGACCGTCGCGTCGACGGCTGCGGAAGATGTCCACATAGAAACCACCCGTGGCCGAGGTCTTCACTATGACGTTGGCGCGTTGCTGGTCGCTCTGTGTCTCAGGCTCCACGAACGACACCACGCTGTAGAGTGCCCTCGTTCCATCGGCGGTGGTCACCTGTCCGCTGTCGACCACGCTGAAGGCGTGCTGCGACATCATCACCGGATAGCTCGACACACCGTCGACACACACCGTGTTGTGAGCCGGCATCTGCGAGTAGTATTCCTGATAGTCGAGTCCGCTGTACAGGTGCTCGCCGATGCCTGCGTCAGGTCCGAGCACCCATCCCTTGCCGTAGAGCTCCATGGAGATGCCATTGGCATGCTGGTGATTGCCGAGCGAGCCGTTGAGCGACACCATAAGGTCGTGCTGACGATTCATTCCCGACCGCATGGCAAGCCACGACACGTTCTTCGCATGGAAGATGGGAGACACATAGCGGCTCACGGCCGTATCAGGGGCAAAAGGCTCAACCGCCGCCCTCAGTCGTGCCAATTCGCCGATGGTGGATGCGTCGTGATGGCGCGTGGCATAGCTGGCGTAGGCATCGATGGCCTTGGTGTTCAAGTAGCCTGGATGCGTGTCACCAAATCCTGCAATCATGCGGTTGGGAAAGAGGTATTGGGACAAGGCAAACACCGCCTTGCGCAGCACCGGCAAACGACGGAACACATCAATGCCAGCCTCCTTGTCGAGCTCATTGGCAAAGGCGCAGAAATCGCCCACCACCATTTGGCTATAGCCAGGAGACTCATACCAGATGCCCGTATCGCTGTCGAACCCGAAGTTGGCCAACGGCTTCAGCCCCCACTGCCGGATGCTGCTGCGCTCCACGATGCAGTCGAGATAATACTCGCGTCCGTGCCCGTCGGCGTAATGTTTGTCGGATTGCAACACCTGTGCAATTTTCGCCACAAACTCAGCTTGCAGCAAGTCCCAGTTGTTGTGGGGCACGCCATTGGCGATGATATTGTCGGCCCATTTCTTGAATGCAGCATCGTAGAGCTCACGGTCTTTTCTAACATACTTGCCCAAGAGGCTGTACATCTTCACCAAAGGCGTGATGGCCTCCTCATGGATGACCTCGAAGGTGGTCATGCCGACCAGCGTCTGTTGGTGACCGTGATTGAGGTCGGCGGGGACGTTGCGGTAGAAGATGCCTCGCATGAACGTGTCGAAAACACCGAAAGCCAAGCTGGCACAACGATTGTCGCCCTCCAAGGCGTAGAGCTGCGCGGCATCTGCTGCCAGCCACAGTATCTGCCTGTTCAACCCATCAATGTTGCAACCTGTCTTGGAGGGATGCGTCTTCTCCATCTTGCCCGACGCACGGTTCACGAAGGTCACATTCCCCAGGCTGTCGTCGTCGTAAGGCACCACGTCTTCCAGCATCGGACGATTGTATTGCGAAGCCATCCCACGTGCGCCATTATATTTCACGGTGGCCACAGGAGCCCGCCCACCACCAGGGTGGTCGAACACCTCGCCATGGATGAACACGTCTGTGGCATGTGTGGTCCAGTACATTTGCAGGCGCGACAGGAGCCAGTCGGGCTGGCGATCCACATGCTGCAGAATGGGGTCAACGCGCTGGCGCAACCGCTTTGCGTCCTGCGACTGTACTTGCAGGCAAAGGAAAAGTGCCCCAAGGAACAAAAGAAAAGCACGTTTTTTCATGGTCGTTGATAATCGTTGGGCATGCGGCAAAAGGCCACATTCTATTATAAATACGCCTGCTCTGACGAAAACACTTATCCTTGGACGCACAAAATTTGTGGACATTTGTGTGCTCTTGGCCTTCTACCCGTAAGCAAGAATCAACGACGTTGGTAATAACGTTCGACCATAGGAATGATGGCTGGAGGAACAAGGCCGTCAATGGGCAGTCCTGCCGACACACGACGGCGGACCTCCGTACTGCTGACGGGATAGAGACCCGTGTCTACAAGGGTAACACGGGGCGGCAACGAAGAACGGTCAATGGGATAGCCCTCACGGGGATAAACAATGACTGGATGATGGCGCAAAATGTCATCGGGATGTGCCCAGCGGTCGAACGCCAACCAATTGTCCGCCCCTATGATGAGTGTGAACAACCGGTCGGGATAGTCGGCGCGCAGGTGGGCAAGCGTCTGCCATGTGTAAGAAGGACGGGGAAGGCCAAACTCATAGTCGGAAGCCACCAAATGGGGCTCGCCAGCAAGGGCGCGGCGAGCCAAGTCGAAGCGCAAGCGGTCGGCGAGCAAATCGCCGGCCTCACGCTTGAAGGGATTGAGCGGCGACACGAGAAAACACACTTCTCCTAAGCCTGTGAGGCGCAGGATGTCGCGCGCCAGTCCAATGTGCCCCAGGTGAATCGGGTTGAACGACCCGCCAAAGATGCCCGTGGAAACAAGTTTCGGCATAAGCCTCAACGCTTCAGGAAGTCGCTGACGAGTCGATAGGTCTCAGCCTCAGCGGTGGCCAGGTCGTCGTTGACCACAATGTGGTCGAAGCGCGGCGCGAAGGTCAACTCATAGGAAGCCTTGGCCAAGCGCTGCTCGATGACCTCGGGCGCGTCGGTGGCGCGACCCACCAAGCGACGACGCAGCTCCTCTACCGAGGGGGGCTGGATGAAGACGCTTAGGGCGCGGTCGCCATAAAATCGCTTGATGTTGCAGCCGCCCTTCACATCGACATCGAAGACCACGTTCTCGCCCTTATGGCACTGGGTCTCCACCTGCTCCTTCAGCGTGCCATAGAAGCGGCCTGGATAGACCTCCTCATGTTCCAGGAACTCGCCAGCAGCAATCTTCTCGCGAAACTCCCGCTCGGAAAGGAACAGGTACTCCACGCCGTTGCGTTCTGTGCCGCGTGGCGCACGCGTGGTGGCACTCACCGAGAAGGCCAACCGCAGCTCGGGATGCTGCTCCATCAACCACTTCACAATGGTGCTCTTGCCGCTTCCCGACGGCGCCGAGAAGATGAGTAGCCGGCCTTCGCCCACCCCAATCTGGGCAGAAGGATTTGTGTCAAGGACATTGTTGTTGTCTGCCATAGTGTAATTATTTAAGGTGATAAAACGCAATAGGCAGCCTCCTCACAGAAGGCCGCCTACGGATTTAAAGCGCATTGAGCACCTGCTCCTTGATTTGCTCCAGTTCGTCTTTCATCTTGACCACGATGTTTTGCATCTCCGCCTGGTTGCTCTTCGATCCCGTGGTGTTAATCTCGCGACCCATCTCCTGCGCGATAAAGCCCAGTTTCTTACCATTGGGCTGGTTCTCGGCCATGGTCTCGCGGAAATACTTCAGGTGGTTGGCAAGGCGTTGCTTTTCCTCACTGATATCAAGCTTCTCGATATAATAGATGAGTTCTTGCTCCAGTCGGTTCTTGTCGTAATCAACACCAGGAATCATCTCCAGGCCCTTGACGATTGTCTCACGGATCTTGGCCACTCGACTTTTCTCGTAAGGCTCTATTTCGTGAAGGAGCCGCTCTATGTTGTCAACTTTCTCATGGAACTTGCGCTCAAGAGCCGTGCCTTCCTGACGGCGAAAGGCCGTGAGCGCATCAATGGCCGTGTGGATAGCTTGGAGCACCGCCTGCCACTCGTCATCCTCGAGCTGCTCCACCTCCGTCTTGGCCAACACGTCAGGCATGCGCATCAACGTGGTGAGCCAGTCTGCAGGCTCAGGGATGCCAAAACGAGCCGAGATGGCTTTCAGTTGTTGGTAATAATTATCCACAAGAGCCGCGTTGACCGGTGTGGCGTCGACAAGGGTGTCTTTTTCTATCCATATGGCAAAGTCGACCTTGCCCCTTGTCAGCGAGCGAGCAATGAGTTGTCTGACCTCCATCTCCTTCTCCCTATACAGCGGCGCAATGCGTGTGGAGAGGTCAAGGGCCTTGCTGTTCAATGATTTAATCTCAACATTAATTTTCTTGTCCTTGTAGGTCACGACCGACTTACCGTAACCCGTCATTGATTGTATCATGCTTCTTTCGCGTTAAATTTCTGCAAATGTACTAAGAAATCGTGGAAAAAAGCGTAAATTTGCACTTTATTTAGATAGAATTTTAAAACTATGTCGTGCATATTGAACATTGAAACGAGCACAGACGTGTGCTCTGTGGCCGTCAGCCATGACGGCACGTGCATCTTTGACAAGGAAGACCATAGCGGCCCCAACCATGCCGAGCGTCTCGGCACGTTTGTCGACGAGGCTCTCTCGTTCACCGACAACCACGCCATACCCCTCGATGCCGTGGCCGTGAGTTGTGGCCCCGGATCCTATACAGGCTTGCGCATCGGCGTTTCGATGGCCAAGGGAATCTGCTATGGACGTGGCGTAAAGCTCCTGGCGGTGCCCACACTGGAGCTACTCTGCGTGCCTGTGTTGCTGCAGGAGCTGGTCACCGACGACGCGCTTCTGTGCCCCATGCTCGACGCCCGCCGCATGGAGGTCTACGCCCAGCTTTTCGACCGCTCGTTACATGAGGTGAGACCCATCCATGCCGATGTGGTGGATGCTGACACCTACAAGGAATATCTCGACCAGCACCCAGTCTACTTCTTCGGAAACGGTGCCAAGAAATGCCAAGAGGTAATCAGCCACCCCAATGCTCATTTCATAAGCGGCATTGAAGCACTTGCCAAGAATATGCTGCCACTGGCAGAGCGGCGAATGGCACAAGAGCAGTTTGAGGACGTGGCTTACTTTGTGCCTTTCTACCTGAAAGACTTTGTTGCCAAACAACCGCGCAAATTGCTTTGAGCACATCGGTGCAATATCCACAAATAACATCCCAACAAGACACATGAACATCAACGGATTGGACTACAACACCCAGCGCGAGAGACTCATCTTGCCAGAGTATGGGCGTGAAATACAAAACATGGTGGACTATTGCGTAAAGCTGCCCACCAAGGAAGAGCGGCAACGATGCGCGGCTACCATCGTCGCCATCATGGATCGCATGGTACCGCAAAACCGCATCAACGCCAACTACAAGCAGAAGCTATGGGATCACTTGGCACTGATGAGCAACTTCAAGCTCGACATTGACTGGCCCTACGACATCAGCGAGGCACGGTCGATGCAGACCAAGCCTAAACCGATGAAGTACCCCACCGAAAATATCCGCGTGCGCCACTACGGGCGATATATCTTCAAGCTCTTCGACAAGCTGAAGACCATGGAGCCTGGCAGCCAACGCGACGACCTGGTGCGCCTCACCGCTAACCAAATGAAGCGCGATCTCATACTGTGGAGCCACGGCTACACAGACGACGAGAAGGTGGCCGAAGACCTGGCACGCTACACAGACGGAAAGATACAGTTGGACCTCAACAACTTCAAGTTTGCCAAGGTCGACATCAGGGAAACTGAAAAAAAACGCAAAAGAAAATAACATCATACCGTATGGAGTCATTCATCATCGAAGGTGGGCATCCGCTCTGCGGCGACATCACACCACAAGGTGCCAAAAACGAGGCGTTGGAGGTAATTTGCGCCACCTTGCTCACCTCCGACCCCGTGAGGATCAAGAACATCCCCGACATCCTCGACGTTAACAACCTCATCAGGTTGCTCGTGGACATGGGGGTGAAGGTAACGCACCATGGCGAGGGCGACTACACGTTCCAGGCCGACGAGCTCAACCTCGACTATCTTGACAGCATTGAGTTTGTGCGCAAGTGCTCCTCATTGCGCGGGTCGGTGCTCATGATAGGCCCGTTGCTCGGCCGTTTCGGCAAGGCCACGGTGGCACAGCCGGGTGGCGACAAGATTGGGCGGCGACGGCTCGACACCCACTTCCTTGGCTTCAAGAGCCTGGGGGCTCAGTTTGTGCACGATGATGAGCGCAATGTCTATCAGATTCAGGCAAAACAGCTCAAGGGAACATACATGCTACTCGACGAAGCCTCCGTGACGGGAACGGCCAACATTATCATGGCGGCCGTCTTTGCCAAGGGCACCACCACCATCTACAACGCCGCCTGCGAGCCTTACCTGCAGCAGTTGTGCCATCTGCTCAACCACATGGGAGCCAACATCAGTGGCATTGCCAGCAACCTCATCACCATCGTAGGCGTGAAGGCGCTTCACGGCGCAAGCCACCGTGTGCTGCCCGACATGATTGAGGTGGGCTCCTTCATCGGCATGGCGGCCATGGTGGGCAACGGCATTCGCATCAAGGACGTGTCGGTGAAGAACCTCGGCATCATACCCGAAGCCTTCCGTCGGCTGGGTGTACACGTCAAGGTGGAGGGCGACGACCTTGTCATTCCTCACCAAGGACACTATCAGGTACAGTCGTTCATTGACGGAACCATCATGACTCTCTCTGATGCGCCATGGCCGGGCCTGACGCCCGACCTGCTCTCCGTGTTGCTCGTGGTGGCCACACAGGCTCGCGGCTCGGTGCTCATCCACCAGAAGATGTTTGAGAGCCGCCTGTTCTTCGTCGACAAGCTCATCGATATGGGCGCGCAAATCATCCTTTGTGACCCGCACCGTGCCGTGGTGGTGGGGCAAGACCATCGCATCCAGTTGCGCGCCGGCAACATGACTTCGCCCGACATACGAGCAGGCATAGCCCTGCTCATCGCGGCCATGAGTGCACGCGGCACCAGCCGCATTGCCAACATCGCGCAGATAGACCGTGGCTACCAGGACATCGAGCGACGCCTCAACAACCTGGGAGCCAACATACAACGTGTGAAAGACTAACCCGGCGGAAACCATGATCAAGCAAGAGGACGTGTATCGCATAGGGCGGCTGGGCAAGCCCCACGGTGTGAAAGGCGAACTGTCTTTTCAGTATGACGACGACATCTTCGACCGCGTGGAGGCCGATTTCCTCATTCTCGACATCGACGGCATCCTTGTGCCGTTCTTCATCGAGGAGTACCGGTTCCGGTCCAATGAGATATGCTTGCTGAAACTCTGCGACATCGACACCGAGGAGCGTGCCCGTGAGTTAACGGGATGCGACGTGTTCTTTCCGCGCGCCTTGGCGCAACAAGTGGAAAATGAGGCTTCATGGGCAGAGATCATTGGATTCAAGGTCATCGACGAGGCATCTGGCAAGGAGGTGGGAACCATCAAGGCCGTGGACGACAGCACCATCAACGTGCTCTTCACACTGAAAACACCACAAGGCGACGTGCTCCTGCCTGCCAGCAACGACCTCATACATGACGTTGACCGACAGGAACAGGCCATCACCATGATTATCCCCGACGGCCTGCTGAACCTCTAACCCAGCACAGCCATTCCTTTTTTTTGAAATGAAAAAACAACAAATATGCATCTTGGGCAGTACCGGTTCTATCGGCACCCAAGCACTCGATGTCATCAGCCAGCATCCCGACCGCTATGAGGCGTATTGCCTGACGGCCAACAACAGCGTGGAAAAGCTGGCCCAACAGGCACGCCTGTTCAATCCCGCAGCCGTGGTCATTGCCAACGAGGCACGCTACGACGAACTGCAGGCCATGCTGGCCGACCGCTCCGACATCAAGGTATATGCCGGCAAGCAAGCGCTCAACGAGGTCGTGGAAGCGTCGCCTGTCGACATGGTGCTCGCCTCCATGGTGGGCTTCGCGGGCTTGGAGCCTACCATCCATGCCATCAAGGCCCGCAAGAAGGTATGCCTGGCCAACAAAGAGACTTTGGTCGTGGCCGGCGAGCTCATCTTGCAACTGGTGAGCCAATACCATGTAGACTTGTTGCCTGTCGACTCCGAGCACTCCGCCATCTTCCAAAGTTTGGTGGGCGAAGACATGAACGAGGTCGACAAGATTCTGCTCACTTGCTCGGGCGGCCCCTTCCGCCTGTTCGACCATGAACAACTACTCCACGTCACAGCGGCCGATGCCCTGAGACATCCCACATGGGACATGGGAGCCAAGATCACCATCGACTCGGCTTCGCTCATGAACAAGGGCTTCGAGGTCATGGAGGCCAAGTGGCTCTTTGGCGTGCCCGCCGACCGCATACAGGTGCTCATCCATCCCCAGTCGGTAGTCCACAGTGGCGTGCAGTTCAAGGACGGAGCCATCAAGGCGCAGCTCGGCGTGCCCGACATGCGACTGCCCATCCAGTACGCTTTCTCATTCCCCGAGCGCCTGGGGCTCAACGGCGAGCGCCTGGATCTCTTCAAGACGCAGAAGCTCGAGTTCTTCGAGCCCGACACGAAGAAGTTTCCCTGCCTCCAACTGGCTTACGAGGCCATCCGCCAAGGTGGCAATGTGCCTTGTGTGCTCAACGCTGCCAATGAGGTGGCCAACGCCGCCTTCCGCAAGGGGCAGTGCTCATTCCTCGGCATGGCCGACATCATCAGCAAGACCATGAGCCAAGTGCCATTCGATGCCAACACCAACCTCGACACCTACCTCAACACCGACCATGAGGCGCGTCAAGTGGCAAGCTCACTCCTCTGAGCACTATTTGCCAGCCATCCTCAACCAACAGATTTCTAATCGCATAGTTCATCATTTGAAATGGAAGTATTCTTCATAAAACTCCTGCAATTCATCCTGTCCATCTCCCTGCTCGTTTTCCTTCATGAGGGGGGCCATATGTTGGCTTCCAAGCTCTTCGGTGTCAGGGTTGAAAAGTTCTTCATCTTCTTCGACCTTTCCGTGGGCAAATGGAAAGGAAAGCTCTTCAGCTTCAAGCCCAAGAACAGCGCCACGGAGTATGGCATGGGCTGGCTGCCCCTGGGCGGCTACTGCAAGATTGCCGGCATGGTCGACGAGAGCTTCGACACCGAGCAGATGAAGCAGCCCGTACAGCCATGGGAATTCCGCAGCAAGCCTGCCTGGCAGCGCCTCATCATCATGATTGGCGGCGTGACCGTCAACTTCTTGCTGGCGCTGTTCATCTACTCGATGATCATGTTCCACTGGGGCGAGAGCTACGTCAAGTTGTCCGACATGACACAAGGCATGAAGTTCAACACCGAGGCCAAGCAGTATGGCTTCCGCGACCACGACATCCTTGTGGGCACAGACATTCGCCCGTTCAAGGACTTCAACGTCGATGTCTACCGTGACCTGTCCGAGGCGCATTACTGCGACGTCATCCGCAACGGCAAGCCGGCGCGTGTCTACTTGCCTGGCGACCTCAACTTGCTCAACATGCTGAAAGTGACACCCCAGTTCTTGCGCCCATTCATCCCGGCCGTCATCGACTCGGTGTGCAAGGAGCTTCCTGCTCCCGACGACGAGAGCCACATGATCGCCTCACCTGCCTGGTCGGTCGGTCTTGACAAGGGCGACACCATCCTGGCAGTCAACGGAAAGAACATCGACTCCTACAATGAGTTCACAGAGGAGATTGGGCGTGTTGGCGACCAGCTGACCACCGCCAAGACCCACAACGACAGCCTGCGCCTACGCACCATCGGGATTGTCGTGGCCAAGGCTGCCACCGGCAAGCGCGACACCTTGCGTGCCACGCTCACCCCCAACCTGATGATGGGCTTCACCATCCCGAGCGTCATGGGGCTCTACAAGAATCAGGTCACACACATCGACTATGGCTTCCTTGCGAGCTTCCCAGCTGGCGTGAAGTATGGATGGGACGTGCTGTCTGGCTATGTCAGCGACATGCAGTATGTCTTCACGGCCGACGGAGCCCGGTCTCTGGGTGGCTTCGGCTCCATCGGCAGCCTGTTCCCCGAAACCTGGGACTGGTACATGTTCTGGAAGATGACAGCCTTCCTGAGCATCATCCTCGCCTTCATGAACATCCTTCCGATACCCGCCCTCGACGGTGGCCACGTGTTGTTCCTGCTCTACGAGATCATCACGCGCCGCAAGCCATCGGAAAAGTTCATGGTCCGCGCCGAGTATGTGGGTATCACCATCCTGATCTTGCTGATGGTGGTGGCAAACCTCAACGACATCTTGCGCTGGCTGGGCATCATGTATTGACCACACGTATCAACCAAACTATAAAAGCAACAACACGCTATGAGACAACGACTGACTCTTTTCTTGGCCCTTATGGCCTACACCATGACACTGATGGCCGATGGCTGGACCACCATCACCAACGGAATACTGTGGCACGACACCGACGGCAACGTGGTGCAAGCTCACGCGCCAGGCTTCCTGCACGAGGACAACACGTGGTACATGGTGGGCGAAGACCGCTCCAACTCATGGAACCCCGATGTCAACCTCTACGCCAGCGAAGACCTACAACACTGGCGTTTCATGGGAAAAATCATCGAGAACGGCAAGACCACGCCTGAGCTGGGCGCGTCGCGCTTCATCGAGCGTGCCAAGATTTTGCACAACAAGAAGACGGGCAAGTATGTCGTCTGGTGCCACTGGGAGAGCAGCAACTATGGTGCCTCCGAGGCCGCTTGCTTCGTGGCCGACCGTATCACCGGCCCTTATCGGCTGCAGTGGAGCGGACGCCCGTTGGGAGTGAAAAGCCGCGACTGTAACGTCTTTGTCGACGACAACGGAACAGCCTATTTCATCTCCACCACCAACGAGAATACCAATCTGGGACTTTTCCAGCTTTCAGCTGACTATCTCAGCGTAAAGAAGCACACACAGCTCATGAAGGGCGAGCGACGCGAGGCTCCTGCCGTGGTGCGTGTCAACGGACTCTACTACATGCTCTCATCCGCCTGCACGGGCTGGGCACCCAACCAATGTAAGCTGAGCGAGTCGAAGAACCTTCGGAAGGGCTGGACTCCCCTGGAAAACATCGGCGACAACAAGGCCTTTGGCACTCAGGCCGCAGCCATCCTCAAGGTGGAGGGCACCAAGCAGACCACT
This sequence comes from Prevotella sp. UBA6447, assembly GCA_002437115.1. GTDB lineage: Bacteria > Bacteroidota > Bacteroidia > Bacteroidales > Bacteroidaceae > Prevotella. Next base: position 56,901 of record DJOD01000062.1, on the reverse strand, counting down.
TACCTTTACGTCGGCGACCGATGGATGGATCCCGACCTGCCCCGCACAAAGACCATCATCTTCCCCGTGTCGTTCAAGGATGGCAAGTGTGTCTTCGAGTATCGCGACAGCTTCAAAATCAATTTCACCACGGGCGAAGTGGAATAAGGAAGGTGCGACATTCATAGCCAAGCTAACCACTTGACAGGAGACCGAATAAAAATTATTTTCAAAGAAAAGTTTGGGATTATCAAAATTAATGCCTAACTTTGCAACGACTGGAATAAAACAAGCTTAAAGGATACGGAATTCCGACATTTTTAAGGATGTCGGAATTCTTTTTCGTTTTGTCCATGCTCAATTTATTAATAACTAAAAAAGTAAACATATATGGGATATATGTCACAAGAAGGCTACGACAAGCTCGTGGCTGACCTCCATCATTTGGAGGCCATCGAGCGCCCAAAGGCTTCGGCTGCCATCGCCGAGGCTGCCGACAAGGGCGACCTGAGTGAGAACTCTGAGTATGATGCGGCCAAAGAGGCACAAGCCCACCTGGAGGAGCGCATCAACAACCTGAAGATGACACTGGCGCAGGCCAAGATCGTCGACATGAGCAGGCTCTCGACAGATGCCGTGCAAATCATGTCGAAAGTGGAAATGACCAACCTCGCGCTCAACAAGAAGATGACCTATACCATCGTCAGCGAGAACGAAGCCGACTTGAAGTCGGGCAAGATTTCCATCAAGACCCCCATCGCGCAAGGCTTGCTCAACAAGAAGGTAGGCGACATTGCTGAGATCAAGATTCCCAGTGGTGTCATCAAGTTGCGCATCGACAAGATCAGCATCGATGCCTAACGGTGCGGCAACGCACATCCGCATTACACACAACACAAATAAAAACACGACTATGGCTACCATTTTCAGCAAGATAGCTGCGGGTGAAATACCCAGCTACAAATGCGCCGAGGACGACAAGTTCTATGCGTTTCTCGACATCAACCCCATCGTGAAAGGCCACACACTGGTCATTCCGCGCAAGGAGGTCGACTACATCTTCGACATGAGCGACGACGACCTGGCTGCCTTCGAGGTTTTCGCCAAGAAAGTGGCCAAAGCCATCCGCGCCGCCTTCCCTTGCAAGAAAGTGGCAGAGGTGGTGCTCGGCCTGGAAGTGAACCATGCGCACATCCACCTCTTCCCCCTCAACAACGAGGCCGATGTCGACTTCAAGAAGCACGTCAAGCTGACCGACGAGGAGATGAAGGAAACGGCCAAAAAAATCTTCGAGGCCTTCAAGAATCTCTAATAATAGAGTCCAGACACAAAAAAACAACAGGGAATCCACTCCATTTGGGGTGGATTTTTTGTATCTTTGTACCAAATAGGTCTAACGACAATCATCACAATAACCATAACTAACATGAAACAACGACAAATCCTGACAACCCTGGCCGCAGCGCTGGTAATGTCATTGGGTGCCCATGCCCAGCAACACCAGTTCACTGTAAACACCAAGCCAGGCGCGCCCGTGCAGCCTACGATGTACGGCATCTTCTTCGAAGACATCAACTTCGGAGCCGACGGCGGCCTCTACGCCGAGATGGTCGAGAACCGCAGCTTTGAGTTTCCCGACCGGCTGATGGGCTGGGGCTCCTTCGGCAACGTCACCGTGAGCGACGTGAAGCCAGCCTTCACCCGCAACCCACACTACGTGGTGCTCGAGAGTGCGGGCCACAACCAGAAGGCCACGGGACTGGAGAACCGAGGCTTCTTCGGCATGGGTCTGAAGAAGGACATGACCTACGACTTCTCGGTCTATGCACGCCTGCACCTGCTGCAGGGACACGAGGCCAAGATCCGCGTGGAGATCGTCGACGATGAAGATGTGCCCATCGACCGCAAGAGCATCACCGTCAACAACAACAAGTGGCAGAAGTATTCCGTGCAGCTCAAGTCGACCAAGACGGTGGAGAAGGGTCTCATGCGCATCTTCCTGGAGAGCGCCGAGGGTGTCGACCTCGACCACGTGAGCCTCTTCCCCGGTGACAATTGGAACGGGCTGCGCGCCGACCTCGTGAAAGACCTGGAAGACCTCCACCCCGGCATTTTCCGCTTCCCTGGCGGATGCATCGTGGAGGGAACCGACCTTGAGACGCGCTACCAGTGGAAGAACACCGTTGGGCCGGCCGAGAATCGCCCGCTCAACGAGAACCGCTGGAACTACACCTTCCCACATCGCCTCTACCCCAACTATTACCAAACATACGGACTGGGATTCTACGAGTATTTCCTGCTGTCTGAGAAGATTGGCGCCGAGCCCCTGCCTGTGCTGAGTTGCGGACTGGCCTGTCAGTACCAGAACAGCGACAACGACAAGAACGCCCACGTGGCCGTCAACGACCTGCAACCCTACATTGACGATGCCCTCGACCTCATCGAGTTTGCCAACGGCGACGTGTCGACAAAATGGGGAAAGCTACGCGCCGAGATGGGCCATCCGAAGCCCTTCGGCCTGAAGCAGATCGGCATCGGCAACGAGCAGTGGGGACCGATGTATCCGGAGCGCCTCCAGAAGTTTGTGGAGCAGATACGCGCCAAGTACCCCAACATCAAGATTTGTGGCTCGTCGGGGCCAACGGCAGGTGGCAAGGACTTCGACTATGGCTGGCAGGAGATGCGCAAGCTGAAGGTCGACCTGGTGGATGAGCACTACTACTGTCCGCCGGAGTGGTTCCTAAAGAACGCCGGCCGCTATGACAACTACGACCGCAAGGGTCCGAAGGTGTTCGCTGGCGAGTATGCCGCACACGTCAAGGGTGTGGACAATCAGCCTACCGTGGCCAAGAACAACTGGGAGGCGGCCCTCTCCGAGGCGGCTTTCATGACAGGCCTGGAGCGCAACGCCGACGTGGTGTGGCAGTGCACCTACGCACCGCTCTTCGCCCATGTGGAGGGATGGCAATGGCGACCCGACCTCATCTGGTTCGACAACCTCAAGAGTGTGCGGTCAGCCAACTGGTACGTGCAGATGCTCTATGGCACCAACAAGGGCACCAACGTGCTGCAGCTCACCGAGAACGGCAAGGCGGTGGAGGGTGCCGACGGGCTTTACGCCAGCGCGGTCTACGACAAGCCAACCAAGAAGATCATCGTGAAGGTGGCCAACGCGGGTGACAAGCCGCAACAGGTAGTCATCACCTTCAAGGGAGCCAAGGGACTGGCCAAGGCGCAAGTCATCTCGCTTCATGCCGACAACCTGCGAGCTACCAACTCGCTGGAACAGCCCAACAACGTGGTGCCGCACGAGACAGAGGTGCCGGCAGATGGCAGCAGCGTCACGCTGACCGTCCCCGCCAAGACTTTCCAGGTGGTGCGCCTCTAACGAACCACTTTTTCATCTGATAGCTATCGTAAAAAATAATAGCTTAAATT
>DJOD01000062.1:0-53398 GCA_002437115.1 Prevotella sp. UBA6447 | reverse complement strand
GAATTTAAGCTATTATTTTTTTCTTATCCGTTGGTTTCCAACGGGTTACGCGTCTCCTTCCTTCGGGCTTTCGCCTCCTGCGAGTGTTGGGGGCAACGAGCATCTGGCCCGAGATAATAGCCCAGCTCGGGGGGCTGGTTGTAGCCCACGTTCTCAGCAGCCACGCTCTCGCGGTAGGGCACGTCGCTCATGAGGCAGGCCACCCGATGGGAGGTGGGGTAAGGTGTGAGGTAGACTCGCAGCTCGGTGCTCTTGGCGTCGCGCACAACCACCTCCTCGCGCCAGTCGCCCAGAAAGTCGGCCGATAGGCAAGGATTCGACTTTGTGCCATTGTTAAACTGCCCGTCAAACCGCTGCACCACATCCATCGACCGTGTGACTGGATTATACTTCGTCACGGTCTCATGGTCGAGCAGTTGGCGGGTCAGCCCACCGTCCCACCAGATGGAAAAATTGCACGACAGGCGCGTCTTGGCGCGACGGACGTCGCTGTAGTCTTCTTCCTGCGCCAGCTCGTCGCCACTGAGCGAGCCATTGCCATGCTTCGCATAACGACTGTCGAAGGGTGATGTCAGGGGCACATTGGCGCTCCACACCTCCGGGCCGTAATGGGTAGAGTCGATGTCGGCGGCCATGCCACGACCCACGTCGAAGTTGGCCTTGCGCTGCATTACCACGCGCCCGGTTGCCGCGTCGCGCAGCTCCGAACCGTCACGCCGGTTCTCATGCACGTCCCAGATATAGAGACGATTGGTTTTCGGAACCGCCACCAGGTGCAAGGCATCGCCGTGACCGAAGTGGGTGTTGTAGAGGGTGCTGCCATCATGGTCGACACAGAGCGCGCCATAGGTTATCTCGTCCTTGCCGTCGCCATCAACATCGGCTACGCGCAAGTTATGGTTGCCCTGCCCACCATCTTCGGGGCGCGCATGGTTGGTCAGTCCGAGGCTGTCCGCCAGTGCCACCTGTTGGGGCTGCGGCTCGGTATCGAAATACCACTGCAACCGCAAGTCGGTGCCATCCCATCGCCAGGCAGCCAACGTGGTGCGCGTGTAATAGCCACGGCAGAACACGGCAGAGGGATGCTTCCCGTCGAGGAAAGCCAGGGCGGCAAGGTAACGCTCGGAACGATTGGCATGGTCGTCGCCCCAACAGTCGCGTGGCCCGCGGTCTGGCACGTAATCCACGGTCTTCATGGCAGCCCCCGTCATGCCGTTGAACACGGTCAGGTATTCGGGTCCGTCCATCACGCGGCCATACCGCTGGGTGCCCACCTTGCGGTTGCGCCAGTCGGCCGTGGCATCGCCCACGACGCGCCCCGTGCCGTCGACGGTGCCATCGGCAGTCTTAATCATCACCTCCGCGCGGCCATCGCCGTCGAAGTCGTAGGCCAGCATTTGGGTGTAGTGGGCACCCGCCCGGATGTTATGTCCCAAGTTGATGCGCCACAGGCGTGTGCCGTCCAACCGGTAGCAGTCCACGTAGACGGGCGAGGTCATCCCAGCCTGAGAGTTGTCGTGTGAGTTGCTGGGATCCCATTTCAAGATAATCTCATACTCGCCGTCACCATCCACATCGGCCACTGTGGCATCGTTGGCCGTATAGGTGACGAGCACCTTGCGCAACGTTTGCGGCACAGACGGGGTGCCGTTTTCCCCTCGCACCGGGCAGCGGGGCTGCTTGCGGCGAGGCCACAACGCCACACTGTCGGCAGTGGTGGGTGGCATGAGGGGTATGCGGAGATAGCCGTCGGGGGCGTTGGCGGACAGTGTGAACGTGCCGTCGTGGCCTCCGCCGCGCACGGCATAGGTGGCCCCTTGGGCCAAGGGAGCCTCATCCACGAAGCAGGTGCCGCCCTGCCTTAGCGGCTTGCGGTTGAGCCGCACACCGTTGCGGTAGACAGTGAAGGGCTCGCCAGCTTTGTCGGTGGGCAGCGTGCGCCACGACACGATGACCTTCTGCCCACTGCGAAAGGCCACCACGCCACGCCCGAGCCGTTCGGTCTGCATCTGCCCAAGGTCATAACGCGTCTGCGCCGGGCTCGCCACTGCGCCCATCATCAGCGCCATGGCCATCATCAATTGTTTCATAGGCATGTGTGTATGATTATAGTTGAGGACGAACTAGAAAGCCGAGGGCAAAAGTAGGTGCTTTTGCCCTCGGCTTACAGAAAAAGTCACTTCTTGAGCCCATCTGCGTCTTGCGGCATGTAGCTGGAGCCGTCGAAGCAGTGGGTGCACACCTCACACTTGGGCAGACCGATGCTCTCGATGAGGTCCTCAATGGTGTTAAACTTCAGCGTAGACAGGCCCAAGCGGCGCGCAATCTCCTTCACCATGCGCTCATACTGGGGCGACCCAGTAGTGGCATACTTTTCGAGGTCTTTTTCGCTGTTGCCCTCGAAGTCTTGGATGATGCGGCGTGTGATGAGCTCCATGTCGCTCTTCGACGACGTGAAGCCGATGAACGGGCAACCGTAGACCAGCGGCGGACAACTGATGCGCGCGTGAACCTCACGGGCGCCGTTCTCGAAGAAGGTGCACACGTTGTCGCGCAACTGAGTGCCGCGCACGATGGAGTCGTCGCAAAACACCACTCGATTTCCCTTGAGAATGGCGGCGTTGGGGATGAGCTTCATCTTGGCCACGAGGCTGCGACGCGACTGGTTGCTCGGGGTAAACGAGCGTGGCCATGTCGGTGTGTACTTCAACACCGCACGCTTGTAGGGTATGCCGTGACCCTCAGCGTAGCCCAACGCCGTGCCCACGCCACTGTCTGGGATGCCGCACACGAGGTCGGCTTCGGTATCGTCTTTCTCGCCCATAATCTTACCATTGCGCTCACGCACGTCTTCCACGTTGATGCCCTCATAGTCGCTCGTCGGGAAACCGTAGTATACCCAAAGGAAAGAACACACCTGACGGTGGTTGGATGCCTCTTGCAACACCTCCATGCCGTCGGCCTTGATGCGCACGATCTCGCCCGGACCCAGGTCGCGCACCGTCTCGAAGTCGAGGTTGGGGAACGCAGTCGTCTCCGAGGTGGCCGCCCAGGCTCCGTCCTTGTGGCCCAGCACGATAGGCGTGCGGCCCAGGTAGTCGCGCGCGCAGATGATGCCGTCCTCGGTCAGCACCAGCAACGAGCAGGAGCCGCGTACCTTGCGAAACACATTGTTGATGCCCTCCACAAACGTGTCGCCCATGTTGATGAGCATGGCCACAAGCTCCGTCGGGTTGAGGTTGTTGGCCGACATCTCGCTGAGGGTCATACGCTTGGCCAACATCTCGTCGGCTATCTCACGCATATTGAGGATGTGGGCCACGGTCACCACGGCGTAGCGCCCGAGGTGTGAGCTCATGATGATGGGCTGCGGGTCGGTGTCGCTGATGACACCCAGGCCGGCGTTGCCCACGAAGTCGTCGAGCTCGGCTTCAAACTTGGTACGGAAATAACTACTCTCCAAACTGTGGATGGAGCGGCAGAAGCCCTTTTCCTTGTCGAGCGTGACAAGTCCGGCACGCTTGGTGCCTAAGTGTGAATTATAGTCGGTGCCATAAAACAAGTCGTTGGCACAGCTCCGCACTTCGATGGTTCCAAAGAATCCTCCCATGTTACAATAGATTGGTTGTATTGGTAATTGCTCGCAAAGTTACAAAAATCTATCCGAAAAGTGTTTGCCATGTCAAAAAGAACCTATATCTTTGCCCTGTCATCTCTTCAGGTGGAGCCAAACAATCACCACCACAATTAAAAACGAAAACCTTAACAACATGGCAGAAATGGAAGTGAAAAGGCTTGAAGACGTCGTCGTGCGTTTCTCGGGCGACTCGGGCGACGGCATGCAGCTCGCCGGAAACATCTTCTCAACAGTCTCAGCGACAGTGGGCAACGGCATATCAACCTTCCCCGATTACCCGGCTGACATACGGGCGCCGCAAGGATCACTCACGGGCGTGTCGGGATACCAGGTACACGTGGGCGAGGGACGAGTCTTCACGCCAGGTGACCAGTGTGACGTGCTGGTGGCCATGAACGCTGCAGCCCTCAAGACACAATACAGGCACGCCAAGCCGCAGGCCACCATCATCATCGACACCGACGCCTTCGGCCCGGCCGACTTGCGCAAAGCACAGTTTGAGACCGACGATTACCTTGCAGAGATGGGCATCGACCCCGACCACGTGGTGGCTTGCCCACTCACCACGATGGTTAAGGAGTGTCTCGAAGGGCAGGGCTTGGACCACAAAGCGGTGCTCAAGTGCCGTAACATGTTTGCCCTCGGACTGGTGTGCTGGCTCTTCGAGCGCGACCTCGCCCTTGTGGAGCAATTCCTCCATGAGAAGTTTGCCAAGAAACCAGCGGTGGCCGAGGCCAACATCCGCGTGGTGAGGGCGGGTTACGACTATGGCGCCAACACACACGCCTCGGTGCCAGCCACCTACCGCATAAAGACGCGCCACAAGGTGCCGGGGCGATACATGGACATCACGGGCAACAAGGCCACGGCCTACGGCCTCATGGCGGCGGCCGAACGCGCGGGCTTGAGGCTCTACCTCGGCTCCTACCCCATCACGCCAGCCACAGACATCCTGCACGAGCTGGCCAAGCACAAGTCAATGGGTGTCATCACCGTACAGGCGGAAGATGAGTTGGCGGCTTGCGCCTCGGCCATCGGGGCGGCCTTCGCTGGCGCGCTGGCCGCAACCAGCACCTCGGGGCCAGGCATCTGCCTGAAGAGTGAGGCCATGAACCTGGCGGTCATCGACGAGCTGCCGCTGGTCATCATCGACGTGCAGCGTGGCGGACCATCCACGGGACTTCCCACAAAGAGCGAGCAGACCGACTTGCTGCAGGTGCTCTACGGCCGCAACGGTGAGAGTCCCATGCCCGTCATCGCCGCCACCAGCCCCACCGACTGCTTCGACGCGGCCTTCATGGCCTGCAAGATAGCGCTCGAGCACCTCACGCCCGTGGTGCTGCTCACCGATGCCTTCATAGCCAATGGCTCGGCAGCGTGGCGACTGCCCGACATCCAGGCGCTGCCGGAAATCAAGCCGCACCGCGTGATGCCCGACCAGCAGTTCAAATATTCGCCCTACCGACGCGACCCACAGTCGCTCGTGCGCTACTGGGCGGTGCCGGGACAGGAGGGATACACCCACATCCTCGGCGGACTGGAGAAGGATGGCGAGACGGGCGCCATCTCGACCGACCCCGACAACCACCACCACATGGACAGCCTAAGAGCGGAGAAAGTGGCACGCATCAGTGTGCCCGACCTCGAGGTGGAGGGTGACGGCGCAGAGGCTGACCTGCTCATCGTGGGCTTCGGCTCGACCTACGGACACCTGCACGCGTCCATGACGGAACTGCAGAGGCGGGGACGCAAGGTGGCGCTGGCCCAACTAAAATTCATCAACCCCCTGCCGGCCAACACGGCCGACGTGCTGCTGCATTATAAAAAGGTGGTGGTGGCCGAGCAGAACCTCGGGCAACTGGCGGCCTTGCTGCGCATCAGAATCAACGGGTTCGCGCCCTACCAGCTCAATCGCGTCAACGGACAGCCCTTCCGCGTCGACAAACTGGTGGATATCTTCGACGACATCATCAGCGGAAAAATAAAGGCCGACGGCGAGACATACGCCTCAAGGATGATCTGACAACACACTTTCTCTACTACTTCTTAATCATTCCATCATATCATGACTTACACGGCTAACGATTATAAGAAAGGCCAACCCCGATGGTGCCCGGGGTGTGGCGACCACAGTTTTCTGGCATCGCTGCAAAAGGCCATGGCCGAACTGGGCGTGCCCCCCTACCAAACGGCGGTGATCAGCGGCATAGGTTGCTCAAGCCGACTGCCTTACTATGTGAACGCTTACGCCATGCAGACCATCCACGGAAGAGCGGCGGCCATCGCAACAGGCGTGAAAGTGGCCAACCCGGAGCTCACCGTGTGGCAGGTGTCGGGCGATGGCGACGGACTGGCCATCGGCGGAAACCACTTCATCCATGCCATGCGCCGCAACGTCGACATCAACATCATCTTGCTCAACAACCGCATCTACGGACTCACAAAGGGACAATACTCGCCCACAAGCCCAAGGGGCTTTGTGTCGAAGTCAAGCCCGTATGGCACCGTGGAAGACCCGTTCAGGCCTGCGGAACTGTGCTTCGGCGCCCGTGGCCACTTCTTCGCCAGGGCCGTGGCCAGCGACACACAGGGCACGATAGACATCCTCAAGGCAGCGGCAACACACAAGGGGGCGGCGGTTTGCGAAATCCTGCAAAACTGCATGATATTCAACAACGGAGCTTATGAGCCAGTCTACACCCGCGAGGGGCGCAAGCGAAGCGCCATCTACGTGGAGCACGGACAACCGCTGGTCTTCGGAGAACACAATGAGTTGGGCCTTGTACAAGAAGGATTCGGGCTGAAGGTAGTGGAAATCGGGAAAAACGGCTACACGCTCAGCGACATCCTCGTGCACGACGCCCACTGCCCCGACAACACCTTGCAGCTGAAGCTCGCCATGATGGACAACGAGCACGGGTTCCCTGTGGCCCTCGGCATCATACGCGACGTCGAAGCCCCTACCTACGACGATGCTGTACACAAGCAGCTCCAGGATGTTAGTGCCGCCAAGCCCTACCACTCGTTCCAAGAGCTTCTTGAGACCAACGACATCTGGGAGGTGAAATAGGCGCACAACCTGATATGCCCGAAAAGGGTGTTATTTTGAAAAAACAGGATAAGTCCCTGACGGATTCCCATGCTTTGGCTGGCTCGCCGGCCACTTGGGATCCCATCAGGGACTTGCTTCGTTTGTGCTGACCTACCTGTTAACCAATGGCTCAAGCCTCCTGCTTACATACAAACACTTTTTTGACATGAATAAGCCTTGATTTGGCATAAAAAGAAAAAATCGCTTATATTTTTTTGCACAATCGCAAAAACTCCGTAACTTTGTAGACATCGAGGGGGGGATATCCTCGATATGCACATTCAAGAAGCGTTTCGCGCTGTTTTCCTAAGTACAAGGGGGGGATTCTTGTACAAGGGAAGATGGCTCGTTATCGACTCACCTTTCTTCCTTGTCGCATCTCGTTTTTAGGAAAAATGTATTTTCTCACCTTTGGGTCGATGGGTGATGACGAACCGGCGCACCGTTTCGCCTTAAACCTCGGTGCGCACAATCGAAACAAAGGAATGAAAGTAAATTTTGTTCTTCATCGTTTCACATTTGCGGCTCTCTCTCTCATCGCTCTCGCGACGGCGTTCCCGACGCGGGCGTTGGCACAGTCGGCCGGCAAGACGGGAACGACCATCGTGTTTGACAAGAACACAAGCCATGGATTATATGGCAGTAACGCTAGCGGCTCGGGCACAGACTCACAGTTTTTCACCTATCTTCGTCACGACATCACGCATGTGCAGATGCAGTCGTCCAACAAACCTACATTGGGTGACAACGGCACAGGTACATTTGCCAACAATGACAACGACATGCGCTTTGAGGCCGCCCACAACAACTATCTCAGCGTGACAAACTATTTCCCCAGTGCAAGTTTGTATTACAATCACGTCTACCTGGCTGTGGTGGCACCCAAGGGCTATCGCTTCACGCGCTACCAATGGGAAATAGACAAAGCCATAAAGGTAAAAACGACGACCACGGTGGCAAGCGCCTCCATCTGCCAATACACCTACGATGCCAACGGCAACGTGAAGCTCCTGGCCGACAGCTTGAAGATCACATCAAACTTGGACAAATGGGACGTCACCCTCAACCAGGGTTCCAACATCCTTTACTTCCGCACCACATCGGGCAACGCTTCGACTGCCGTGAGCATCCTCATAAAGTCGCTGAAGCTCACCTACGTCATCGACCAGCCATTCGAGAACCAGTTGCCAGGCACCGACTTCTCCGAGAACATCCACACGGGCCTGCTCGACCTCGGTGAGTTCTCGGCCAATGGCAATGGCTACATCTCGTTCAACCAGTCTCTTCCCGCCTCCGACCTGCAAGAGGTGGGCTTCTACCAAGGCAGCAATGGCTCCGTCAGCGCCATCAAGCCCAGCGGTGTCACCGTGGGCGACGGACGATACTATGTGGCCACAAGCAATGGCGACTATTACGTGGAGGCTCCAGAAAAGTTCCGCATCATCGGCGCCAAGCTCAACTTCCTTAAGATGAGCTACAACGACGTGACCTCCATCACATCGGGCAACAAATACATCATCTCCGACGGCAAAGGCCATTACCTCAGCCACAACGGTAGCCAAGTCATCACCGACACCAATCCCGCCAAGGCCACGGAGTGGACTATCTCGGGTAATTCCTCTAATGGGTACACCATCAAGAGTGGCAACTACTATCTGACCCATACATCCAACAACCTCTCTCTAAGCACTTCAAGCACTTCATGGAAGTGGAACAGCAGCAATGGATTTTTCTATACAACTGAGTGGTGGAACAACAATGATTATTATTTGGTCTACAATAACAAATGGGTGATCAGCAACAACCAGACTGGCGCCAACAAGCTGCAGACGCGCACCGTCACCACGACCACGGGCGTGAGCTACACCGCCGGCAACTTCACGGCCACTCCCTACACCCGCGGCAACACGGCCATGGAGGGCAAGAAGCTCAACGATAAAAACACCAGCGAGTCGGTCTCACTGACCAACTACAACAACGATGCCATCCACTTCGGCATTAGCGGGCTCAGCGATGGCGAGGTGGCTCTCTACAACGTCAACCTCATGCTGCTGCCCCTCAATCCCGAGCTGCACAACCTCTCGGTGGCCAGTAAGGCCAGCGACGGCACCATCCGCGAGAACACCACGACCTTCTCATCAGAGAACTTCACCTTCAACGGCGGCAACGCCGTGACAGTCATCGTGCCGCAGACGGAGAGCAACAAGGAGTGCTCGGTGGTCTTCCAGAACGCTTACAACGAGGACCGTACCCTGTGGTACACCACAGGCCAGAACGAGAATGACCCCTCAAAGGGCAGCTACTCCAACTACTTCCTCGTAGGCAGCCATGCCGATAACGGCGGTGACACATCGACAAGCCTCGACTTCAACAAGACTCCTTCGCCCACGGCACGCACCTCCGCACAAAAAGCTGGCACTGCCAAACTGACAGCCACCAATATCGAAGCGGTGGTCGCCGGCACAGAAAAATTCCTTGTTGACAACGATTTCAAAAAGATGGAAGCCAAATACAAGGATGCCACGCTAACGGCTGACGGCAACGCGAAGACCTATTATGTATATACAGCCGACGTGCCCACATGGAACATCATGCCCACAGGCAAAGGCACCAAGCACATCGACTACCGTTACTACACACTCAACGTGAACTGCGTGTCGCAGAAGGAGGAGCCGGTGGTGACCATCGTGCCCATCTACACCAGCACGCTGAAGAGCCAGAACCACAAGAACAGCTCTGTGAAGGCCGACGGCAACACGCTTGACACCAAGACTTTCTTCGGCGTGAAGGTGACCGCCAAAGTGGCTGCCGACAGCTACGGCACCGCCGAGGGCTACCTCACCTCCGAGCAGGTGGTCAACGCCATCAGCAAGGCTGTGAGCGAGAAGGCCGAGAGCGACAAGACCTTCATCATCGACACTGGCGATGCCCTGCGCGGCATGCTCTACCTCGACCTAAGCAGCCTCAAGAGCGTCGACTACGTCAATTTTGGCGATGACTTCAACAACGCCACGGCTGACAACTGCCTCTACTTCATGTATCCCGGTTTCCACCGCGACCAGGTGGAGAACACCGTCTCAAAACTTGCCAACGGCACTTTCGAGGCCGCATCCAACATCGTGGTGCTCGACCAGCAGCCATTCTTCACGCCCTACGACTTTACCACGGGTCGCTACACCGTGACCTACGACCGCGAGGGAACCGCCAAGGCCTCAGGCGACGGCAACAAGGAAAAGGTGAAGAACATGGCCGTGGTGCTGCCCTTCGACGTGCAGCTCGATGGCAAGGGACACCTCAAGGAGGCTTCTGACGTTATCAACACGAGCATCACCTATCATAACATCACTGGCTCGGGTGAGCTGACAGGCATTTCGGCCAGCGAGTCTCATCAGGAGATTACTTACGGCGTGAAAGCCACTGAAGTGACCACCAGTACCGCCGAAGCCAACAAGCCTTACTACGTGACGACTGAGAGCGAGGGATTCAACTATGTCATCTCTGGCGCACAGTTTAAGGCCACAGGTACCGTCAGCACGACAGGAACCACTCCACAGGTCAAATTCGTCGACATGACCAACAATACTTCTGCCACATGGAAGGCCATCGGAACCTATGCTGGCGTGCAACCTAAGAAAGCTGACAATCTTTGGTACTTCTCCAAGAACCTGTTCTGGAAGTCGGGACAACTGCAAGAGACTTCCCATTTCAACATACGCCCGTTCCGTGCCTACTTTGACACGACCAACAAGACCAATGCTGGCAAAGCCATGGTGGTCTTCGATGACAACGACCTCAAGCCAACAGGCATCAGCGACGTGACGACCAAGAGCGGTCTGCTGATAGAGGCCCACAACGGCACCATCACGCTCAAGGCACAGACCGCAACCGCTTACGCCATCTACACCATAGCCGGGCAGATGATAGCCAAAGGTCAGCTCGCAACGGGCGAAAGCCGCAACGTCAGCGTGGCCCAAGGAATCTACATCGTGAACAACAAGAAAATCATCGTAAAATAAACATAATCCAACTAACAATGAACAAGAAAACGTACAGCGCCCCGAAAACCGAGCTCGTCTCTGTCGCCTACGCTACACACCTCCTTACCCAATCGTACAAAGAGGATTGGGATGCCGATGCTAAGGAGAACAACTTCATGAAGCCAGCAGGTGGTGAAGGTGACAACACCAACTGGGGCAACTATAATCCATGGAGTACCTGGGATGAGAAATAGGTCCAAAAGACGACTTGACACTCACTGGATTATAAGAAGTAAAAATCTTATATAAAACCAGCCCTTTGCTCGCCAACACGGTGAGCAAAGGGCTTTAGTTTTTATTCCCTGCAAAGGCAATGTCTTGACAAAAACATTGTCACCTCTCAAACGCATAGAAATTATTAATCATCAAAAAGCAATTATCAACTATGAACAAAACTACCAGATGGTCCGTCCTCACCCTCCTGTCCATCTTGCTGACGGTCAGCCATCCGGCGTGGGGACAAACCAAGCAGACATTGTTCCAAACCAGCAACGATGGAACCTACATCTATCGCATCCCGTCCATCGTGTGCCTGCCAAACGGCAACCTGTGGGCAATGTGCGACCTACGCTGGGGCAAGAACGCCGCTGACATCGGTGGTGGCTACGACACGCCACACCGCATCGATGTCGTGGGCAAGCTGTCGAGCGACAACGGCCTCACATGGGGAAACCAACAAAACATCGCCAAGGGCAACGACAATGTGACCGACAACGACGAGAACGGCTACGACTACGCCCACGGCGACCCGGCCTCGGTGGTCGACCGCGAGAGTGGCAAGATCCTCGTCATGTCGGCATCGGGCCGCCATGGCTTCTTCGGTTCGTCGAAACTGCAGGTGGCCCGCTCGCTGAGCACCGACGGCGGACAGAACTGGACCATCTCCAACATCTCCGACAAGCTCTACCAGAACGACTCGTACGTGGCGCACTGCTTCTTCTCCAGCGGTCGCATCATTCAGAGCACCCTGGTGAAGAAGGGACAATACTACCGCCTCTATGCGGCCGTGAACACGCGAAACACAGCCGACAACAGCGTGAATGGCAAGAACGGCTGCAAGGTGGTCTACTCCGACGACTTCGGAGAGACATGGACATATCTCGGCGGAATCGAGTCAACTCCGTCTTACGGAAACAACACCTTCGGCGACGAGAGCAAGGTGGAAGAGCTGCCCAACGGAAACATCCTGCTGAGCTGCCGCGCCGCCCTGGGCACCGGCCGCATCTTCAACATCTTCACCTTCACCGACCGCGACAACGCCAAAGGCTTCTGGGGCAGTCCCATTTACAACAACAGCAGCATCACGGCCGCCAGCTGCGACGAGGAGATACTCTTGGTGCCCGCCAAGGACAAGAGCGGCAACCAGGTATACGTGCTCTTGCAGTCGGCTGCCATGTCAAGCAGCCGAGAAAAAGTAGGTATCTACTGCAAGGTCTTGAGCAGCTCGGCCGACTATGACCAGCCCTCCGACTTCAACTCGGGTTGGACGAAATACGCCATCAGCCAGACCACATCGTGCTATGCCACGATGGTACTCAACAAGGATGGCGACGTGGCCTTCCTCTATGAGGAAAACAAAAGACCTTTCAATGGCGAGGCTTACGACATCCAATATATGACCCTGCCCCTCTCAACCATTACAGGCGGTGCCTACACCTACTCGCCCAACACGGCGAAGGACGGCTATCACGTCACCTCCGAGCCTACGCCCTATCTTGTGGAGATAGCTGCGCCGACATTCTCCGTGACATCGGGCACCTACACCAATGAGCAGACGGTGGAACTCAAGGCCGGCAGCACCGACCTCGCTATCTACTACACCACCGACGGCACAGAACCATCGACCAGCAGCAAGAAGTATGAGACCCCCATCACCGTGAGCGAAACCACAACCATCAAGGCCATCGCCGTCGACGCCAAAGGCAACAAAAGCGCGGTAAGCACCGCCACCTACAGCATCGTGAGCCCAAGCGACATGACCAAGATCGGCACCACCATCTCGCTCGACTACGGCTCCAGCCACGGTCTGTTCTCCAGCAAGGCGTCGGGTGACGCCACTAACCCCGACAAGCAGTACTTCGGATTCCTGCGCCACGACATCGCCCACGTGCAGATCATCACGTCGAACAGCTCAACGCTCTCCACGAATGGCGACGAGCTGTTTAATGAGAACGACAACTCCATGCGCTTCGACAAAGTGAACGGCAACCATTACCTCTCGTTCAACAGCTATCAAAGCCAGTATGTCTACGCGCAGGTGATGGCGCCCAAGGGCTACCGCATCTTGCGCTACCAGATGGTATTCGACGCTGACAACAGCACAAGCGGCTCATCCATTACCCAGTACACCTACGATGCCAATGGCAACGTGGTGGACGGCGCGTCCGCCAAGGTCACCGATGGCAGCTGGGACCAGACACTGGCCAACGGCAGCAACATGCTGTTCTTCCGCTTCGACGCCACAGCCGCAGCTTCAAAAATCACCATCAAGTCGCTCCACATCACCTACGCCATCGACCAGCCCGTAACTGGGCAAGTGCCCGCCGAGGATGGGTCGCTCGATCTCCATACCGGCTTGATCGATCTTGGCACGTTCAGCGAGAACACCAATCACTTTTGGTCGTTCAGCAGCACGGCGGTCACCGACCAACAATCCGTGTGCGTGGTAAACAGCCAGGGCGAGGCCCAAAGCGAGACCTACCAGGTCGACGGCAAGCAACACTTCGTGGTGGCGGCCAACGGAGACTACTACCTAGAGGCACCCGAAAAGTTCCGCATCGTGGGTGCCACGCTCAGCTTTCTGCGCCATTCGACCGACCGTGTCGCTGCCTCCGATTTCACCGCCACGGTGAGCAACCGCGAGAACAACGCCACTGCCACCAATGGCTCCGTCCAGCTGACCAAGGCTAACGACAAGGCAACCATTACCCTGAAAGACTACAACAACGACGCCATCCACTTCAACATCAGCGGCCTGGCGGACGGATCAGCAGCTCTCTACCGCGTCAACCTGAAGTTCCTGCCGCTCAACCCCGAGGTGCAGACGCTGCAGGTGGCAGCCAAGTATAAAGATGGTGTCATCGGCTCCAACGAGGTGACCTCCACCAACTACACCTTCCATGGCGGCGAGGCCGTGCGCGTGCTGGTGCCGAAGGATGCCACCTCGCCCTACGCCCTCGTCTTCCGCAACGCCGAGAACGAGGAGAAGAGTCTGTGGTACACGCATGGCGTGAACAACAACAACCTTGCAAGCACAGGCGGCTACTCCAACTTCACCCTCGTGGGCAGTAGCGCCTACGACGGCGACAAGGGCATCGACATGACGGCCACGCCTTGGCCCACGGCGCGTGTCAACGCCGACCAAGCCGGCACCAACAAGCTGCTGGCCACCAACATTCTGGACGTGGTGAACGGCAAAGCCACGGAACTGCAAGACAAGGAATACAAGAAGGGCGACGGCGGCCTGCAGGCCGTGATCCTCAAAAACAACGAGGAGAAGGAGGTCTACGTATACGCGGCCGACATGCCCACCTGGAACATCCTGCCGTCGGGCATCGGCTCAGGAAAGAAGCACATCGACTACCGGTTCTACACCATCAAGCTCATGCCCGTGGTGGAGAACGAGAAGGCTAAGGTGACTCTCACGCCTCTCTACACCCAGACACTGAAGAGCGCTCCACACAAGACGGGTAGCCAACTGAAGGCCGACGGCGACATGCTCGACACGAAGCACACCTACGTGGGCGTGGCCGTCAGTTCGACGACCACAGACGGCAGCAGACCCTATGGCGTGCTGACCAACACCGAGATCATCAGTGCCATCAAGGACGCCCTGAAGGACAAGAACTACTATGGCTTCAGCGAGAGCGACCCACTGCGCGGCATCCTCTACGTGGACATGAGCGCGCTCACCACCGTGACGGGCGAGAACACCGAGGGCGAGAACAACTGGGACGCCTTCAACGCCGGCACGGCCGACAACTGCCTCTACTTCATGCCTGTGGGCTTCACGCGCAACGTGGAGAACATCATCAGCAAGCGACACGACGGAAAGTATGAAGCAGTGGGCAACATCCGTGTCTACGACCAGCAGCCATTCTTCACGCCCTACGACTTCACGACCGGCACGCGCCAGGCCATCTACGAGCGCGAAGGCACGTCGAGCGCCGGCGGCAACGTCAAGGCCACAGTGAAGAACATGACGGCCGTGCTGCCCTTCAGCGTTGGCCTCACGGGCGACGGCAACGTGAAGACGGCAACCGATGCCACTGACAACTCGGTGCAGTTCCACGACATCACAGGCTATGGCAAGGTGACGGGCGTGAGTGTCGACGACCCACACCACGAGCTGACCTACGCCATGCTGGCCGAGGCGGTGACCAGCGGTGTGGCCGAGGCCAACAAGCCCTACTACGTGACGAGCACCACACCAGGCTTCACATTCAACATCCTCGGTGCCCAGTTTGCCAAGACACGCGCCACCACGACCAACGAGGGACTTGAGCACACCAAGGGCAACTGGACGGCCATCGGAACCTATGCCGGCGTGCAGCCCACAGCGGGCGAGACCGACGGCAAGGGCAAATGGTACTTCTCGAAGGAACTCTTCTGGAACGCCGCCCAGTTGCACACAACGAAGCACTTCAACATCCGACCGTTCCGCGCCTTCTACCGCACCATCGACACCACGCCGGCGGCGCAGAGCGAAGAGAAGGCCAAGGTGGTCTACGACCCAAGCGACATCACAACGACAGGCATCAGCGACATGAATGTTCAAGCCTGTGGCCTCACCATCCGTGTGGGTCACGGTACGATGACGCTCACCGCCACCGCTGCCACACGCTTTGCCACCTACACCATGGGCGGACAGCTCATGGCTCGTGGCACGTTGGCCCAAGGCCAGAGTCGCACGCTTGCCGTGCCCGCTGGAGTTTATGTGGTCAACAACCAAAAGGTGGTGGTGAGATAGGGACTCTGCATTTTCACACCTTATAATAAATATAAGAACCCACCATCTTTTCCATCCCCGCCCCGTGCCTCCGCTAAACGGCACGGGGCTTTTTAGTCGTTTTTCCAAGTCGATGTGGCAAAACGGAAGGTGGAAGAAACGATTTTAAATTCTTTAACCTAAAAATGATTTATCCGCTTCGAAAAACCATTGCACACGCTTTGCGGCTTGTGCGAAAATTGTTAACTTTGCTCCCAAAGACGAGAATATCCAACATATATAACTTAACATTTAAGTAAAATGGCAAGGTTTAACAAGTCAGTTTTAGCAACCTACGGCATCCAGACGGGTACCGCAGAAGTTCTGTACAATCCCTCCTACGAGGTGCTCTTCAACGAGGAGACCAAGCCGGGCTTGGAAGGTTACGACAAGGCCCAGGAGACTGAGCTTGGTGCCGTTAACGTGATGACCGGTATCTATACGGGTCGTTCGCCTAAGGACAAGTTCATCGTTGACGATGCCACATCTCACGATACCGTGTGGTGGGATTCAGAGGAATACCATAACGACAACCACCGCGCCTCTGAGGAGACCTGGAAGGCTGTCAAGAAGCTCGCCCAAGAGGAGCTGAGCAACAAGAAGCTCTATGTGGTAGACGGTTTCTGCGGCACACACCGCGATACCCGCATGAAGGTTCGCTTCATCGTGGAGGTTGCTTGGCAGGCTCACTTCGTGACCAACATGTTCATCCGTCCGAAGACAGAGGCCGACTTCGAGCAGGAGCCTGACTTCATTGTCTACAACGCCTCCAAGGCCAAGGTGACCAACTGGAAGGAGCTGGGACTGCACTCAGAGACTGCAGTTGTGTTCAACGTGACCAGCAAGGAGCAGGTTATCCTTAACACCTGGTATGGTGGAGAGATGAAGAAGGGTATGTTCTCCATGCAGAACTACTTCCTCCCGCTGCGCGGCATCGCCAGCATGCACTGCTCTGCCAACACCGACATGAACGGTGAGAACACCGCCATCTTCTTCGGTCTGTCTGGCACAGGCAAGACTACCCTGAGCACCGACCCGAAGCGTAAGCTCATCGGCGACGACGAGCACGGATGGGACGACAAGGGCGTGTTCAACCTTGAGGGTGGATGCTACGCCAAGGTCATCAACCTCGACAAGGAAGCCGAGCCCGACATCTACGGTGCCATCACGCGCGATGCCCTTCTTGAGAACGTTACCGTCGACAAGAACGGCAAGATTGACTTCGCTGACAAGACTGTCACCGAGAACACTCGCGTGAGCTATCCTATCTACCACATCCACAACATCCAGCGCCCCGAGAGCCAGGGTCCTGCCGCCAAGCAGGTCATCTTCCTCTCTGCCGACGCCTTCGGAGTGCTGCCTCCTGTAAGCATCCTGAACGCTGAGCAGACAAAGTATTACTTCCTCTCTGGCTTCACAGCCAAGCTGGCTGGCACAGAGCGCGGCATCACCGAGCCCACTCCTACTTTCTCCGCTTGCTTCGGCCAGGCTTTCCTGGAGCTGCACCCGACAAAGTATGCTGAGGAGCTGGTGAAGCACATGGAGAAGAGCGGTGCCAAGGCTTATCTGGTCAACACTGGCTGGAACGGCACAGGCAAACGTATCTCTATCCGCGACACACGTGGCATCATCGACCGCATCCTCGACCATGAGATCGACAAGGCTCCCACAAAGACCATCCCTTACTTCAACTTCGTTGTTCCTACAGAGTTGGAGGGTGTAGACAGCAGCATTCTCGATCCTCGCGACACCTACAAGGACGCTTCCGAATGGGAGGCCAAGGCCAAGGATTTGGCTCAGCGCTTCATCAAGAACTTCAAGAAGTATGAGGGCAACGAGGCTGGCAAAGCTCTGGTTGCCGCTGGTCCTCAGCTCTAATCGCACACAACACCTTCGGGCGCATTGCCTCGAAGGGCCAACACATAGAAAGACCCGTTCTCCACAAGGAGGACGGGTCTTTTGCGTTATCTCGCGCCGCGCGAACACGGCGCGAGCAGGCATCAGCTGAACATCAGGCTCATTTCGCAGCCCTCCCACACACGTGGCAAAGAGGGCGACCACCAGACAGAAAACAGCCACCGAGCAACAGGTTGGCAATACATCACTCATTTGTTAAAAAAACAGTCTTTTAGGTGTGTGTTTTGTAATAAAAAAGCCAATAATCATCAAAACGAAACGATTTTTTCTAAATTATTGCAAAAATATTTGGCGTGAACGAACACAATTATTATCTTTGCAACGTCTTCGTGAGAAGATACCATTTTAAAGTTTCATTAGGTTAGTAGTTTGATAGATTTTTTAAGGTAAATGTGAAGATATTGTCATTTGATTTTGAGTCAACCAAAGCACCTGTTGCAAGTTGTTTCAACTTCAGTGCCAAATGAGATCATTTATTTTATTTGGTCGCAACCAGATTGCTGACAACAATATTTTCACTAAAAAAAGGCAGTGCGAGTGATCGTATTGCCTTTTTTTATTGGGCACAAGGCAACATATCTCATTATAAAACAAAACTTAAAAAAAAGGTGGCAAATCGATAATTAACATAATAAACCCATGATTTTAGCCCTAAATTAAATAAAACTCTGTAAATTTGCATCTAAAACAATAACGCGCGCATAAATAATGATGAAAAGGTTATCCTCACTACTCATCATCGCCTCGGCGGTGGCCTCGCTGACCTCCTGTCTGAGCAACAATGATGACGACGTGACATATTACGACGACACAGCCATCACAGCCTTCTCGCTGGGTACTATCAACCGCTATAACCACACCACGACAAAAGACGGCACCGGTGACAGCATATACGTCACAAAAATTGCCGGCAGCAACTACACTTGCTATATCGACCAGGTGAACGCCCTGATCTACAACCCCGACTCACTGCCCAAGGGCTGCGATGTGAAGCATGTGGTGTGCACGTTCTCTACGAAGAACGGCGGCGTGGTGATGCTCATGGAGAAGAACATGTGGGGAGGCGACTCGCTGGCCTACTATTCGTCGACCGATTCGCTGGATCTCTCCGAGCCCATGCCTGTAAGGGTCTACAGCAACCGGGGCGACACCTACAAGCCCTACACGCTAAAGATCAACGTACACCAGCAGACAGGCGACGAGTTTGACTGGGGCACCGACACCGCCGAGGGTGCCGACACGTTAGGCGCGCGCCGCTTCGCCCAGTTGGGCAACGACCTGTGGCTCTTCTGCCAAGGCACAAGCCAAACCATCGGCTACCGCCTCACAAACGGCACGTGGCAGAAAGCCGCTACGCTCAGCGACCGCGAGGCATACAAGAGCATGATGGCCCTCGATGGACAGTTCTACACCTTTGCGGGCGGACTGCTGCGCCGTTCAACCGACGGCATGACATGGGTCAACCTTGACACTCCCAACGACATCAAGCAACTCATCGGCTGCTCGGGCAACCGCATCTACGCGCTCACGGGCAACGGCCTGTCCAGTTTCGGCAGCAGCCTCGACTGGACAGAAGAACACCTTGATAACAGCAGCGACTCGCTGCCCGCCACCGACATCAACCTGATCTCGCTGCCCTCAACCGTCAACGCCAACACCAACAACCTCACGCTCATCGGCAACCGCGACGGCAAGACGAAGGTGTGGGTCAAGGTGGAGGAGAACGGAACGGCCAACAGCAACACCTGGGCACTACTCCCCTACGACAGCTACAACTTGAAAACGCTGCCCAGCCTGAAAGGGCTACAGGTGGTGGCATACGACGGCGGGCTGCTCGCCATGAACAACACCATGACCCGGTTTTACACAAGCCTCGACCACGGGCTGACCTGGACGTCGACCAGCCTCTACGCCCTGCCCTCCGATCAGACAACCGACGAGCCCACGGCTCTCTTCCGCGACAGCGAGAACATCCTCCATTGCAGCCAAGCCCATCAGGCCACCGTGCGCTCGGGACGGCTGGCAAGACTTGGATGGAAGAAGCAACCGACATCGTTCACCGAATAACATCCGAAGGACAGCAAGATCCCTCACCCACCCATCTGCACAAACACCATGAAACAGCTGCTCATGACACTGACGCTCCTGGCGTTGGCTTGTGCGCCCCTGAGGGCACAAGACGACCCGCAATACCGCATGGAGATAGGCGGCGGCATGGGCATGATGGGATACCTCGGCGACTTCAACGGCAACATCACCAAAGACTTGCAGCCCATGGCAACCGTGCTGGCACGCTACATCCTCAACCCTTACATGGCCTTGAAGATGAACGTGAGCTATGGGACGATGAAAGGCTCATCGGCCGACGTGGAGACCTACTACCCCGACTATGCCGAAAAGCCCTACACATTCAAGAACAAGCTCTTCGACATGGGCGTGGCATACGAGTACAACTTCCTGCCCTACGGCACGGGGCGCGATTACCGGGGGGCCAAGCGGCTGGCACCCTACGTGTCGGCGGGTCTCGCGGCCACCTACGCCGACACCGACGACAAGGGCCAGCTCACGTTTGACCTGCCCATCGCGCTGGGCGCGAAATACAAGGTCAACGAACGCCTCAACATCGGTCTGGAGTGGGCCATCCATTTCTCGCAGAGCGACAAGCTCGACGGCGTGAAAGACCCTTACCACATTGAGAGCACCGGGCTCTTCAAGAACACCGACTGCTACTCGACCCTACAGTTGACGCTCACTTACAGCTTCATGCCCAAGTGCGTGACCTGCAATAAAGAATAAGAAAACATGGACATGACACGCATACCCCAACACATAGCCATCATCATGGACGGCAACGGACGGTGGGCCACCGAGCGCGGCAAAGACCGAAGTTTCGGGCACCAGGCTGGCGTGGACACCGTCAGGCGCATCACGTCGGAATGCACGCGCCTCGGCGTGAAGTTCCTCACGCTGTACACCTTCTCCACCGAAAACTGGAGTCGCCCCGCCCATGAGATACACGCGCTCATGGGACTGGTGCTCACAGCCCTCGAGGACGAGATTTTCATGAAGAACAACGTGCGCTTCCGCGTTATCGGAGACAGGAGCCGCCTGCCCGAGGAGGTGCAACAGAAGTTGCGCGAGACCGAGGCCCACACGGCCGGCAACACGGCCATGACCATGGTGGTGGCCCTCAGCTACTCAGCACGCTGGGAAATCACCCATGCCGTGAGCCAAATCGTGGCCGAGGCCTGCGACAAACCTGGCTCAGTGAAGCCTGAAGACATCACCGAGGACTACGTGGCACGCCACCTGCAGACCACATTCATGCCCGACCCCGACCTGCTGATACGCACGGGCGGCGAGTGTCGGGTGAGCAACTTCCTGCTCTGGCAGATTGCCTACTCGGAGCTCTACTTCTGCGACACCTACTGGCCCGACTTCTCAGAGGCCGACCTGCAGAAGGCCATCGAAAGCTACCAGGGACGGCAGCGGCGCTACGGAAAGACCGAGGCACAGGTGGAAAAACAACAATGAGGAAGCCGGGAATCAACCGGCAACCCACCACGGACACACACATAAAGACTAAGCACATAGCAATCACAGGATGTACAATATCAAACATAAAGCTCTGTTGAGCCTTGCCCTGCTGGCATGCTGCACAGCCGGCAACGCCCAGGACCGCATCATCCACCCCGACATCACCTACGCCGGGACACCACGCGACGTGGTCATCGGAGGAATCAGCGTGTCGGGAATGGAAGGCTACGAGGACTACATGCTCACCGGCATATCGGGACTGACGGTGGGACAACACATCGAACTGCCTGGAACGGCCATCACAGACGCCGTGAAACGCTACTGGAACCACGGCTTGTTCTCCGACGTGCAAATTGCGGCCGACTCGATCGTGGGCGACAAGGTGTACCTGCACATCGCCCTGAAGGCGCGGCCGCGCGTGTCGCAAATCAACTACGTGGGGCTGAAAAAAAGCGAGCGACAAGACCTGGAGCAGACATTGGGCATCCTCAAGGGCGGACAAATCACACCCAACATGATTGACCGCGCCAAGACACTGGCCAAGAAATACTATGATGACAAGGGTTTCAAGAATGCCGACATCGACATCCAGCAACGCGACGACGTGGCATCGAAGAACCAGGTGATTCTCGATGTCATCATCGACAAGAAGCAGAAAATGCGCGTGCGCCACATCATCATCGAAGGAAACAAGAAACTCTCTGACCGGAAAATCAAGGGCGGCCTGTTCCGCAAGGGCGCGTTCGCCAAGACCCACGAGGCCGGCAAGCTGTCGACCTTCCTCAAGGCCAAGAAGTTTACGCCCGAGCGCTGGAAAGCCGACAAGGAGAAGCTCATCGAGAAATACAACGAGTTGGGATACCGCGATGCCGTCATCCTCGGCGACAGCGTGTGGAACGTAGACCCCAAGCACGTCAACGTGTGGGTGAAAGTAGACGAGGGGCAGAAATACTACCTGCGAAACATCCAATGGGTGGGCAACACCGTTTACAACTCTGACGTGCTCTCGCACCTGCTCGGGATGCACAAGGGCAGCGTCTATAACCAGAAGCTCATGGAGAAGCGCCTCACCACCGACGACGACGCCGTGAGCAACCTCTACTACAATAACGGCTATGTGTTCTCGCAAATCAACGCCACGGAGGTGAACGTCGTGGGCGACTCCATCGACCTGGAGATGCGGGTCTACGAGGGTCCGCAGGCCCACTTGAGCCACGTGCGCATCACGGGCAACACACGCCTCTACGAAAACGTGGTCAGGCGCGAGCTGCGCACCAAGCCCGGCGACCTCTTCTCGCGCGAGGCGCTGATGCGCTCGGCACGCGAGCTGGCCTCGATGGGACACTTCGACCAGGAGAAAGTGATTCCCGACGTGCGACCCAACACCGAGGACGGAACGGTCGACGTGAACTGGAACCTGGAGCAGAAGTCGAACGACCAGGTGGAGTTCTCGCTGGGATGGGGACAGACTGGCATCATCGGCCGTGTGGGGCTCACGCTCAACAACTTCTCCATGGCTAACCTCTTTGGAAAGAACAAGGCCCACCGAGGCATCCTGCCCGTAGGCGACGGCGAGAAGCTGTCGCTCGGCGTGCAGACCAACGCCTCCTACTACCAAAGCTACAACATGAGCTACTCCACCAACTGGTTTGGCGGGAAGCGACCCATACAGTTCTCCGTCGGAGCCTACTACTCGAAGTCGACCGACGTGTCGAGCAACTACTACAACACCGCCTGGCAAAACAGCTACATGAACTACTTGTACGGTTACAACAGCTACGGCTACAACTACTCCAACTACGAGAACTACTACGACCCCGACAAGTATGTGAAGATGCTGGGCGTGAACGTCGGATGGGGCAAGCGCCTGCGCTGGCCCGACGACTACTTCACACTCTCCGTGCAGTTGTCCTACACGCGATACATGCTGAAAAACTGGAGATACTTCCTCCTCACCAACGGAAACTCCAACAACTTGAACCTCAGCATCGCGCTCAACCGCACGTCGACCGACAACCAGTTGTTCCCGCGCCGTGGCTCGGAGTTCACGGCCAGCGTCACCGTCACACCGCCTTGGTCGCTTTGGGACGGCAAGGATTACAAGAACCTCGCCAACGACACCCATTCGTCCAACTACCTGAAAGAGCAGCAAGACAAGTACCGCTGGATTGAATACCACAAATGGAAGTTCAAGGCACGCACTTTCACTGCCCTCACCTCGGCACAGAAGACTTTCGTGCTGATGACCCGCGTGGAGATGGGCTTGCTCGGAAGTTTCAACAAGTACAAAAAGAGCCCGTTTGAGACCTATTACATGGGCGGCGACGGCATGAGCGGATACTCATACGGATATGCCACCGAAACCATCGGACTGCGTGGTTACGACAACGGAAACCTCACGCCATACGGCTATGAAGGCTACGCCTACGACCGCTTCACGCTGGAGCTGCGTTACCCGTTCATGCTGGGCAACACCACCATCTACGGACTGACCTTCCTCGAGGGCGGAAACGCTTGGAACGACACCAAGAAGTTTAACCCCTTCGACATGAAACGCTCAGCAGGCGTCGGCGTGCGAATCTTCCTGCCCATGGTCGGCCTCATGGGTATTGACTGGGCCTACGGCTTCGACAAATACTTCCTCGGCCAAAAGCAGGGAGGCGGACAGTTCCACTTTATCCTCGGCCAAGAGTTCTAACACTTTGGGAAAGGGAGGAAAGGAAAGTGGTGTCACATTCCAGAAAAAACTTCCCTGTAACAAATGAAAAGATGAAGCGTCTAACAGTCACAGGCGCAACGAGTAACCACAAAACAACAAGACAAAAGAACATGACAAACTTCAACCATCGTAAAAGGTGTGGCAGGCTGACAAGCCTGCTCCTCCTCTGCTTGTTCGCACTCATGCCAATTAGCAAGGCACAAGCTCAAAAGTTTGCGCTGGTCGACATGGAATATGTGCTGAAAAACATTCCTGCCTACGAGCGGGCCAACGAGCAACTCAACCAAGTGACGAAGAAATGGCAGGCCGAGGTGGAAGCACTCAACACAGAAGCCGCAACCATGTACAAGAATTATCAAAACGAGGTGGTGTTCCTGTCACAAGAACAGAAGAAAGCCAAACAAGACCAAATCATGGCCAAGGAAAAGGAAGCCTCTGATCTCAAGAAGAAATATTTCGGCCCTGAGGGCGAGCTTTTCAAGAAGCGCGAAAGCCTCATGACACCCATTCAGGAGGAAATATACAATGCTGTGAAAGAGATTGCTGACCTCAGGGGCTACTCGTTGGTCATCGACAGAGCCTCCGACACAGGCATCATCTTCGGATCACCAAAGATTGACATCTCGCAGGAAGTGCTGCAGAAACTGGGCTATTGATGCCGGCAGCTAAGCCCCATAAGCGAGAAAGGAAGAACGTTCGCATAAGAACAGGAAGGCCACAAGGCTCCAAATAACAATCAAAATAAGAAAAATCATATCAATCAAAGACAAAAACATGAAAAAGATTTTATTAATGATCATGCTGATGGCTCCGCTGGCCACATTCGCACAGAAGTTTGGCAAGGTTGATTCACAGACCATCTTCAACGCCCTGCCAGAGGTGGCCAAAGCCAATGGCGAGTTCCAAGCCCTGCAGAAACAGAAGCAGAACGACCTGGAAAGCATGCAAAAGGAATTTCAGCGCCAGCTCGACGACTATCAGCAGCACAAGAGCACGATGAACAAGACGCAGCAGGAGCAGAAGGAGACTGAGCTGACCAACCTGAGCCAGAAAATCCAGCAGGCTGGACAAGACGCACAGACCGAGCTGCAGAAGAAGCAGCAGGAACTGATGCAACCCATCCAGACCAAGATCATGAACGCCATCACAAGCGTCGGAAAGGCCGGTGGCTACACCTTTATCTTCGAGGATGGCAGCGCTCCTTACATGGGAACAGCTGTGGAGGATGTGACAAGCAAGGTGCAGGCAGAAATCGCCAAGATGAAATAAGCGCGCCCTAACACACACCATGAACCATCCGCTCGCAGGAATAGGTGCAGACCTGCTCCTGCGAGCGGTTGCCTTTTCAGGCATGCCTACTCTCGCACTTTCCAATCCGCAAACTGCCAACAAGGCACAACAACAACAAAACCCCTTACAATGAAACGTCTTTTCCTATCATTACTCATTGCCTCTGCAACCGCGCCAGCGTTCGCACAGAACAACAACCCTGTGGCTGCAACAGCCACGGAGACGGTTCACGCCAGTGCCAATACCAACGTGCAGCCCTTCCGATTCGGCTTTTTCAGCTATAAGAGGACTTTTGAGGCCATGCCCGACCACGCCATCGCACAGCGTAACCTGGACGATTTGAGAGCCAAATACGACGCTGAAATGAAGCGCGTCGAAGAAGAATTCAACCAAAAGTATGAGTTGTTTCTTGATGAGCAACGCGACTTCGCTCCCTCAATAAGGCACAAGCGTCAGGCTGAACTGCAAGAGCTCATGGAGAAGAACATGGCCTTCAAGGCCGAGGCCAAGCGCTTGCTGAAGGAAGCCGAGGACAACGCCTACAAGCCCTTGCGCGAAAAAATTGCCGCCGCCCTGCAGAAAGTGGGCAAAGAGAAAGGCTTGGCTTTCATTCTCAACACAGACAACGATGCCGCACCTTTCATCGACAACACAATTGGATTCGACGTCCAAGGGGATATCGACAACACCATTCGATAGGTTCAGCGAGCTTCGCTTGACATACCACAACGTTCCACCCATAACACGCTTCAAACAACCACAAGCTTCCCGTCATGAACAACAATAGCAAGAAAGGTCCCATCGGAGTGTTCGACTCTGGCTACGGGGGACTTACCATCCTGCATGGCATACGCCAGTTGCTGCCCGAATACGATTACATTTACATTGGCGACAATGCACGAGCCCCATATGGTCCACGCTCGTTCGATGTGGTATACGAGTTCACAAGGCAAGCTGTTCGCAAGTTATTCGACATAGGATGCAGATTGGTCATCCTCGGATGCAACACCGCATCAGCCAAAGCCTTGCGAACCATACAGCAGAATGACTTGCCATTGTGGGATCCCACACGTCGCGTGTTGGGTGTCATTAGGCCGACAGCAGAGGTAATCGGCAAGCTCACTCGAAACGGACACGTGGGCCTGCTCGCCACAGAGGGAACGGTGAAGAGTCAAAGTTACAGCTTGGAAATAGCCAAGCTCTGGCCTAACATCAAGGTAACCGGACAGGCATGTCCCTTCTGGGTGCCTCTCATAGAATACAATGAGGCCGACTCACCCGGTGCCGACTACTTCGTGAAAAAGCGTATCGACCAGCTCATGGACAAGGATCCGCTAATTGACACCATCATCCTCGGATGTACGCACTACCCCATCCTCATGCCAAAAATTCTGAAATACACCAAGCCTGGGGTAACCATCGTGCCTCAAAGCGAATATGTGGCAAGTAGCCTGAAAGACTATCTGATCAGACATAACGACATGGAATCCTCGCTTACCAAGGGATCCACGTGCCATTACTACACCACGGAGAATCCCGAACGTTTCAAGGAAACAGCCTCTATCTTCCTTCGCGATGACATCAGCGTAGAGCATGTGGATCTTGAGGCACACTAAGATTGCCCTATGCAAGAAGCTCAAACAAAATCAAAAGACAGCCTTGACAGGAAGAAAAAACAAACGGTTGGAGCCTCAAAAGCAGATTAACCGAATGAAAAGGTATTTTTAGCAATTTGCTAAAAACATTGTTAAGCAAATGAAAAAGGGCAACACGGAACAACAAATACAATAACCAATAAGAACTGACAATATGCAAGAGACAAGACAAAACCGCATATCCAGACTGCTCCAAAAGGAGCTTGCAGAAATTTTCCAGAGCCAAACGCGCAGCATGCACGGCGTGCTTGTAAGCGTGACTCGCGTGCGCATCTCACCCGACCTGAGCATATGCACGGCTTACCTAAGCATCTTCCCTTCCAACAGAGGAGAGGAACTGCTCAAAAATATCACCACCAACGAGAAAAGCATCCGCTACGAACTGGGACGCCGTGTGCATAACCAGCTGCGCATAATCCCCGAGTTGCGCTTCTTCATCGACGACAGTCTCGATTACATCGAGCACATCGACGAGTTGCTGAAGAAATGAAAAACTTCCCCATTGAGAAATGAACTTTCCCTTTTTCATTGCCCGTCGTTACCTCTTCTCCAAGAAGAAGACCCACGCCATCAACGTCATCTCACTGATATCCGTCATCGGCGTGGCCGTCGCCACCATGGCATTGGTCATCGTGCTGAGCGTCTTCAATGGTTTCCACGACCTCGTTGCGAGTTTCTTCACTAACTTTGACCCGCAACTCAAGGTTCTTCCGGCCCAAGGAAAGACCGTACCCTCCGACGACCCCGTGCTGACCAAGATGCGCCAACTCCCAGAAGTGGAGGTGGCCACTGAGACACTTGAAGACATGGCCTTGGCGGTGTATGGCGGCAAGCAAGCCATGGTGACGGTGAAAGGAGTAGAAGACAACTTTGCCGATTTGACCCACATCACGGAAATTCTCTATGGACAGGGGAGCTTTAACCTGCACACGGCCAACCTGCAATTTGGCGTTGCAGGCATCCGCCTGGCGCAGACGCTTGGCACCGACGCGCAATGGAACGGCTACCTTCACATCTACGCACCACGCCGCGAAGGCCAACTCGACATGAGCAACGCGCAAGACGGCTTTGTCGTCGACTCGTTGCTCTCTCCCGGAGTGGTGTTTGCCGTGAACCAAGGCAAATACGACAAGAACTACATTCTCACCAGCTTGGGCTTTGC
This sequence comes from Prevotella sp. UBA6447, assembly GCA_002437115.1. GTDB lineage: Bacteria > Bacteroidota > Bacteroidia > Bacteroidales > Bacteroidaceae > Prevotella. Next base: position 25,366 of record DJOD01000062.1, on the reverse strand, counting down.
CCAAAACATCTTCGGTCAGCAGGGCATGATCTCAGCCATGGAATTTCGACTGAAACCTGGCTCCGACCTCGATGCGGTAAAAAAAGAAATGCAGCAGATAGGTGGAAGCAAGTATCTCGTGGAAGACCGCTATGAGCAACAGCACGACACGTTCAAGATCATGCAAGTGGAGAAGCTTATGGCCTACATCTTCCTCACCTTCATCCTTATCGTGGCCTGCTTCAACATCATCGGTTCTCTCTCCATGCTTATCATCGACAAGCGCGACGACGTGGAGACGCTTCGCAACCTGGGTGCTTCAGATAAGCAAGTGCGACGCGTGTTCCTTTTTGAAGGCCGCCTGATTAGCGTTTTTGGCGCGCTCATCGGCATCGTGTTGGGTCTGGCGCTGTGTGCCTTGCAACAACAGTATGGCTTTGTGCGCATGGGCGGCACCGATGGCAGCTACGTGGTGAATGCCTATCCCGTGAGCGTCCATTACCTTGACGTGCTCATGGTCTTCGCCACCGTTTTGGTGGCAGGATGGAGTGCCGTATGGTATACCGTTCGTTCAGCCACCAAGCGCTTCGGCCTACAAGCCGACAGAGGATAATCGGTCATCCCAAAAGAAAGCTACCAAGACATCAAGCCTTTGCCGTTGATAGGTAACCGCCAACGACAAAGGCTTTTTTCATTGGACGACAAGCCCATCGTGACAAGTTTGCCGATAGGGCTAAGCCCCAAGCAATTAGCATGACATGTCAAGCCCATAGGGAGTCTTCGCCTGTTCCCTGGCCATCTGGCATCATGATGACAAACGTCACCGCATAGCCAGGTGCCCGCCTCTTGGCGAGCATCAAGTCGCCACCCTGCCTGACCATCAGTTGGCGCGACAACGACAGGCCGATGCCACTGCCAGTTGTCTTTGTGGTGAAGAACGGCACAAACAGCTCGCGCTCCACCTCGCAACTGATAGGTTTTCCATTATTGCTCACCATCAATCCATCGTTCCACCTCACGTCAACGTCCCTTGCCCCGGCCTCCACGGCGTTTTTCAGGAGGTTGACCATCACTTGCCTCAACATTCCCGAGTCAACCGTCACCACAAGCTCGGGATGTAGATGGACATGCCATTTGAGTTGTTGATAAAGCGGTTGCACGCTACGCACGAAGTCGGTCAGCGTGGTTGCCACAGGATTGGGTGATTCAAAGCAAGTCAGCTTTCGGTAATTGCTGACAAAAGCCGACAAGCCGACACTGGTGTCATGGATGGCTCTCAGCCCCTCCTCATATTTTGATTTTTCCTGGCTTGCACTAACCAGGTAAGCCTCACTGATGCTGGCAATGGGTGCCATGGCATTCATGATCTCATGGGTGAGCACCCGCGTGATTTTCTGCCATGCCTCGACCTCCCTGTCGGCTCCCATTCTCCCCATGTGCCGGCACATATCGTTGAGCGCGCGTTGCAAAGCCTTTTCTCCCGGCAATAAGCCACGCACAGGCAGGGCGAACATGAAATCCTCGTTTCTCACGGCCTCTCGCATGAGATGCGCCCGGTCTTTCAGCACCTTTTGGTGGTGAAGGAAGGCCACAACAGCCCCCACCAGCCCTATGGCCAGCCAAAACCACAGCGTCATGCCTTCTTCAGTTTAGCGTACAACGTTTGCCTCGTGATGCCCAGCAAGGTAGCCGCCTGGCTCACGTTGCCATGGCATCGGTTGACCACCTTTCGCACGTGTTCGGTCTCCACCTCCTCAAGCGACGACACCTCGCGGCTGACATCCACGGCATCCTTGAGCGTGCGCGCCAAGTCGTCGTTTTCCCAAGGCTTTGTCACGAAGTCGGAAGCCCCGTCCTTCAGGCCTCTCACGGCGAGCTGTATGTCGGCATAGGCGGTCATGAGCACCACGGGCACATCGGGCTGGCGCTTGCGCACGGCGCGCAACCAGAAGAGGCCGTCCTGCCCTGTGTTGGCGCCGAGCGAGAAGTTCATGTCGAGCAACACCGCGTCGACACGTTCCTCGGCCAACGTGGCCAGCAACTTCTCGGGTGTCTGAAGGGTCAGCACGCGTCCAAACACCGTGGCCATGCAAATCTTCACCGCCGTGAGGATGGCGGGGTTGTCGTCCACCACGAGCAACGTTCCGTAATTGTCCATACGCTTGTCTTTATCGCTTATTCTGCCTGCAAAGTTAAGCGGTTTCTGTCTAATATTCATACAAGGGTGTGTATGATTTTCATCCAATCAGCATTTTTCGCCACGGCAAGTGGCCTGCGCCACCCACCGAAAGCGTAACTTTGCACCGCCGGAAGGGGGCACTGTCCCACCGACACACGAAAAGCAAACAAAACAAAGCACATCATGATAAAAGTAGAAAACATCACCAAGACCTTCAGCACCGACGAGGTGCAGACACTGGCTCTCAACGGTGTGAGCCTCGAAGTGGAAGACGGCGAGTTTGTCGCCATTATGGGGCCTTCGGGTTGCGGCAAGTCAACCTTGCTGAACATCCTGGGCCTGCTCGACAACCCTGACAGTGGTGCCTATTATCTCGACGGCGAGGAGGTGGGGCACCTCAAGGAGCGCGAGCGCACGAAATACCGCAAGGGCCGCATCGGCTTTGTCTTCCAGAGCTTCAACCTCATCGACGAGCTGACCGTGGAGGAGAACGTCGACCTGCAGTTGAAATACATCGGCGTACCCCGCAAGGAGCGCGCCAAGCGCGTGCTCGACGTGCTGCGCAAGGTGAAGCTGAGCCACCGCGCCAAGCACTACCCGCAGCAACTCTCCGGCGGCCAGCAACAGCGCACGGCCATCGCCCGCGCCGTGGTGGGACGCCCGAAGTTGCTACTGGCCGACGAGCCCACCGGCAACCTCGACTCGAAGAACGGCCAGGAGGTGATGGACCTCCTCAAGCAGCTCAACGCCGAGGGCACCACCATCGTCATGGTGACCCACTCGCTCCACGACGCCAAGGTGGCCAACCGCATCATCAACCTCTTCGACGGGCAAGTCGTCGACAACACCGAAGACACGTTCTGACCATGAAATCACTCCTCTATCTCTTTCGCCGCTACAAGCTCTCGACCCTGCTCAACGTGCTCGGCCTTGCCGTGGCCGTGGCGGTCTTCTACCTGTTCATGACGCAGGTGAAGTTCAACAAGACCTACAACGGCAACATTCCCGCCGCGGGCCGCACCTTCCGCGTGGAGATGCGCATCAAGCAGACCAACAATGGTGACTGGGGTGCACAGCTGCCGCGCCCCATCGAGACGGCCCTGAAGAAAGACCCGCACGTCAAGCAGGTGCAAAGCATGATGTCCTGGGGCGGCACCATGGACGTGCTGGTCAACGAGCACTCGTTCACGGTGACATGCACCACCATGAGCCTGCCTGGCCCGCAGTTTTTCGGTGCCAAGCTGCTTTGCGGCAGCATGGACCAGTGGGCCGACTGCCAGCACGCCGTCATCACCCGGAGCGTGGCCGAGCGACTCTTCGGCAACGCGGTGAGCGCCCTGGGCAAGCAGCTCAAGGGCAAGAATGGCGAGAATGGCGGCAAGCCCCTGACTGTGTGCGCCGTGTGTGAGGACTTCCCCGACAACTGCACGCTGAAGAACGGCATCTTCGACAGCTACGGCCAGTCGAACATGAACAACGGCTCGGAATGGAGCTACACCATCTATGTGCGCCTCGACAAGGCCGAGAGCCGCGCGGCGGTAGAGAAGTCGCTCACCCACGAGATCATCAACCTCTTCGAGCCGGGCGCAACCGACGCCGACTTCATCAAAGAGACGGGCCTCACCATCCGCCTCACGCCCGTGGCCGACATCTACTTCACCCAGCTCCAGCCCGAGGACAAGGGCAACAGCAACCTCGTCGACGTGCTCTTGGCCGGAGCCTTCTTCGTGCTCATCGTGGCGCTGCTCAACATGACCAACTTCACCCTGGCCGAGACGCCCTTCCGCATGCGCGGCATCAACACCCGCAAGGTGATGGGTGCCAGCGTGGCCAGCCTCCGATGGGGCATGATAGGCGAGAACATGGTGCTGGGCACCGTGGCAGTGGGCGTAGCCCTGCTGCTGGTGCTGGCTTTCGAGCGGTCGAGTTTCTGCATGGGCCTGGTGTCGGGCGACATCCGCCTGGTGACCCAGTGGCCGCTGGCCCTGACCGCCGCCGCACTGGGCATCGCCATTAGTGCCGTGGCAGCCGTCTTCCCTGCGTTCTACGCCACATCGTTCGCTCCGGCCTTGGTGCTCAAGGGTTCCTTCGGCCTCACCCCGCGCGGCCGCCAACTGCGCGGCGCGCTGCTCTTCGTGCAGTTTGTCATCGCCTTCGTGCTGGTCATCTACGTGGGTGTGATGAACAGCCAGTCGCACTACATCTACCACGCCGACTACGGCTTCGACAAGGACCAGGTGGTCTTCGCCGCTCTCTCCCAGGAGGCCATGGGGCAGAAGGAGGCCATCCGCGATGAACTGAAGCAGCTGGCTTGCGTCAAGAGCGTGGCCTTCGGCAGTTCGGAGCCTGGAGACAACGACCAGTTCATGGGCTGGGGACGGGGCAATGGCGACTACACCATGAGCGTCACCGTGGTACCCGTCGACATCAACTACCTGCAGACCCGGGGCATCCCCATCGTGAAAGGCCGCAACTTCAACATCCACGACACCCACGGCGCCTACATCCTCAATGAGGCGGCCATGCGCAAGTACAAGTGGCTGCAGGTGGGCAAGCCCATCGGCATCAAGGGCGGCTGGGACGACACCAACTACGATGTCGTGGGCGTATGCCGCAACTTCAAGCTCTACTCCATGCGCCAGGACAACGACTTGCAGCCCGTGGTCTTCATCGTCATGCCGCCCGAGATGGTAAAGGGATGGGGCGACCGCTGCGGCAAGGTGTTTGTGCGCATCGACAAGAACTATGACAAGTGGGTGGCGCGCCAGCAAATAGCCAAGACACTCGCCCGCATCGACAAGCAGGGCGCGTGCGACTTCAGTTTCCTCGACAACAAGCTCCAGCAGACCTACGAGGAGGAGTTCCGCTTCATCAACCAGATCAAGGGCTTTGCCCTCGTCTGTATCTTCATCACCCTCATCGGCGTGTTCTGCCTCACGATGTTCGACACCGAGTATCGACGCAAGGAGATTGCCATCCGCAAGGTCATGGGCAGTTCTGTCGGCCAGGTGCTCGCCCTCTTCGCCCGCAAGCACGTGGTGCCGCTCATCACGGCCTTCGCCATCGCGGCTCCCGTCGGCTACATGCTCAGCGCGTCGTGGTTGCAGAGCTTCGCCGACCACACCAGCGTCCAGTGGTGGATCTTCCCCGTGGCCTTCGTGCTGGTGTCGGCGGTGGTCATGCTCACCGTTGTGGGCCAGAGCTGGCACGCCGCCACCATGAACCCAGCCGAAAGTGTGAGAACCGAGTAACCGTCAACAGCGACTCTTCATCGGATGTGGAAACGTTAACAAACAGGCATAAAAAAATGATAATAACAGCATTTTAACAGGAAATCAGTTGGCATTTTGACAGAAACTCCGTAATTTTGTATTATATATTCACCATAATATACATGATTATGAAAATCAGAAACGCAATTATCATCTTGATGCTCCTGGTCTGTGGCATGGCCCAGGCTCAGCTGACAAGCATGACGATTCCGGCCGACACGGCCTTCCGGGTCGGCAAGCTGGCCAACGGACTGACCTACTACATCCGGTACAACAACTGGCCAGAGCACCGCGCCAACTTCTACATCGCGCAGAAGGTGGGATCGCTGCAGGAGGAGGAGAGCCAGCGCGGACTGGCACACTTCCTGGAGCACATGGCCTTCAACGGCAGTGACAACTTCAAGGGCAACGACCTCATCGAGTGGTGCCGCGCGAAGGGCATCGAGTTTGGAGGCGACCTCAATGCCTACACCGCCATCGACCAGACGGTCTACAACATCGACAACGTGCCCACCAACAACCAGGGCACCGTCGATTCCTGTCTGCTCATCTTGCGCGACTGGTCGTGCGGGCTGCTGCTCGAGCAGGACGAGATCGACAAAGAACGTGGCGTCATCCACGAGGAGTGGCGCCTGCGCTCATCGGCCTCGAGCCGTATGCTCGAGCGCAACCTGGAGAAGCTCTACCCGGGCTCCAAGTACGGCAAGCGTTTCCCCATCGGACTGATGTCGGTGGTCGACAACTTCAAGCGCCAGGAGCTGGTCAACTACTACCACAAGTGGTACCATCCCGATCATCAGGGCCTCATCATCATCGGTGATGTCGACGTGGCCAAGGTCGAGGCGGAGATCAAAAAGCTCTTCAACGGCATCAAGAACCCTGCCAACGAGGCTCCGCTGGTCGACGAGCAGGTGCCCGACAACGCCAAGCCCATCGTCATCATCGACAAGGACAAGGAGCAGCGCACGCCCATCGTGGAACTGATGTTCAAGCACGACGTGTTCCCTGACTCGCTGAAGCAGACCCCCATCTACCTCGTCAACGAATATGGCAAGCAAGCCGTGTTCTCCATGCTCAACGACCGCCTCAAGGAAGCCTCGCAGAAGGCTGACTGCCCCTTCGTTGACGCAAGCGTCAGCGACGGACAGTACATCTACGCTAAGACCAAGGATGCCTTCGACCTCTCCGTGATGCCGAAGACCATCGACCAGACCGCCGCCGCCCTGCAAGCCGCCTACACCGAGGTGCTGCGCGCCCTGCAACACGGCTTCACGGCCACCGAGTACAAGCGCTTCCAGCAAGACTACACGAGCCGCCTCGACAAGGAATACTCCAACAAGGACAAGCGCCGCAACGGCACCTTCTACCGCCAGGCACTCGGCAACTTCCTTGAAAACGATGCCATGCCCAGCATCGAGACCACCTATTCACTGATGAAGCAGCTGGCTCCCGCCATCCCCGTGGAGGCCATCAACGAGGTGCTGCCCGAGCTGGTGAGCAAGAGCGACACCAACATGGTCATCCTCAACTTCAACACCGAGAAAGAGGGCAACGTCTATCCCACCGAGGACCAGCTGCTCAAGGCTGTCGAGGCCGCGCGCGCAGCCAAGCTCGAAGCCTACGTGGACAACGTGAAGGATGAGCCCCTCATCCAGCAGATGCCCAAGGCCGGCACCGTCAAGAAAGAGGTGAAGAGCAAGAAGTTCGACTACAGCGTGCTCACGCTCTCCAACGGTGTCACGGTGCTCCTGAAGAAGACCGACCTGAAGAAAGACCAGGTCATCATGAGCGGACAAGGCGGAACGGGCGAGGCCAACTACGGCCAGGCCGACGCCGCCAACCTCAAGGCCTTCGACGACGTGATCGGAGCCAGCGGCCTGGGCGACTTCTCAAGCACCGAACTGCAAAAGGCCCTCGCCGGAAAGATTGCCAACGCCAACCTCACCATGGGCCAGCGCATGAACATCGAGGGCAGCTCCACACCCAAGGACGTGGAGACCATGCTGCAGCTCACCTACCTCTACTTCACCAACATCAAGAAAGACCCCGATGCCTTCGGCAACCTCATACAGCAGTACAACGTGATGCTCAAGAACCGCGAGCTGGCACCTGAGTCGGCTCTCAGCGACTCGCTCACGGCCAGCATCTACGACCACAACTGGCGCAACGCGCCAATGAAGCTCGCCGACGTGCAGGGCATCAACTACGACCGCATCCTGCAGATGGCCAAGGAGCGCACCGCCAACGCTGCCGGCTGGACCTTCGAAATCATCGGCAACTACGACGAGGCCACCATCCGCCCGCTCATCTGCCAGTATCTCGGCGCGCTGCCCGCCAGCGGCAAGGCACCCAAGGCCAAGCGCGCAAGCGAGCCCACCTCGAAAAACGTGGACTGCACCTTCGAGCGCAAGCAGGAGACTCCTAAGGCCACGGCCTACAAGATCTGGTTCAACCACAGCCTGCCCTACACCCTTGAGAACAGCATCCGCGCCAGCATTGCCGGACAGGTGCTCTCCATGGTCTACCTCAAGCAGATCCGCGAGGAGGCAAGCGCCGCATACACCTGTGGCGCCGCCGCACACGTCACACAGTCGTTCGACGGCTTCCACATCGCACAGCTCCTGGCCTACTGCCCCATGAAGCCCGAGAAGAAGGAAGAGGCCCTCAGCATCATGGACCAGGCTGTCAAGGACCTCGCCGTGAAGTGCGACAAGGAGATGGTCGACAAGGTGAAGACGCTCATGCTCAAGCAGTTTGACGATAACGCCAAGACCAATGGCTTCTGGAGCAACATCGTCTACACCGACTACGTGATGCACCTCGACGACTACACCGACTACAAGAGCCTGGTGGAGAAGCAGACACCTGAGACCATTGTCTCCTTCATGAAGGAGATGCTCAAGGGTGCCAACAAGGTCAACGTGATCATGTTGCCCAAAGAATAAACCATAACTCTGTCGCCCCGCGGCGACAACACACCATCATCCGGAAGGAACAGCCCAAGAGGTTGGCCTTCCGGATTTTTTTGGCCATTCTATATTTACAGAGCAAAGTATGATGCCACAGAGCGGCGCAAAGCCCATCACAGCATCAGCAAACATATAGGGCGGCCAACAGGCGGCCTGAAATGCGGAAAAATTTCGAATTATTCTCACAAAAAGTCGCTGGAGAATCGCGTATTTGTGACGACGGATTCCACGGTCACAAATACGCTCTCTTTTTAGACTTATACGCAACTCACTAATAATCTTACCTTTACGATCGAATTTCCTCAAATGAAAGCTCAAAGACACATTTGGGTGTCGGGAAAGATACTTTATCGTGTCGCGATAGATGCTTTATCGCGATGCGATTAAGCACATATCGCATCATGATTAAGCATCTATGGCAATGCGATAAAGAGTATTCTTCGAACAATAACGTACAAATTAACTATCATTTATATTTTTAACAGAATTTAATCGGACAAAAACCATTTTTTCTTCTACAGAATGTCAACTCCAGAAGTGCCTGTTATTTCAGAATTTTCAAGACAAAATGCGTGGGTTGAAAAACAGGAAAGGACTACGGCCTTATGCGATGAGACACCGCCTCCACCACAATTACTACCAGCCAGGCCAATTTCGAGAATAAACTGTCTGATGCGCAGCACCACGTAGCCCATGACGGCACGGTCACAATGGTGGTGGCAATCTTATCTCCGCGAGGCATTTTTAATGCTCTTTTCTTTTGGAAGATACGCCAAAAAGACGTAACTTTGCATTCGCTTTAAAACATTTGTTTAACGTTGTGGAAGAATTTGGCTGCTTGCAACCACAGTAAAAAATGCTAAAACTGCAAAATCCACCTCAGATTTTACGGTTACTCGCATATGTTTCCACGTAAAAGAAAGTAATGTAAAATGAGTTACCTTTTCTCATCCGAATCCGTGTCGGAAGGACATCCCGACAAAGTTGCCGACCAGGTGTCTGACGCCCTACTCGACCAGTTCCTGGCTTACGACCCCAAGGCCCACTGCGCCATCGAGACCTTCAACACCACTGGCCAGGTGATCATTATGGGCGAAGTGCGCTCCTCGCAGTACATCGACCTGCAGACCGTGGCGCGCAACACCATCAACCACATCGGCTACACCAAGGCCGAGTACCAGTTTGACGGCAACTCGTGCGGCATCCTCACAGCCATCCACGAGCAAAGCGACGACATCAACCAGGGTGTCAGCCGCGAGAGCGAGGAAGACCAGGGTGCCGGCGACCAGGGCATGATGTTCGGCTACGCCTGCAACGAGACCGACAACTACATGCCCGCCACGCTCGACCTGGCACACCTCATCATGCGCACGCTGGCCGACATCCGCAAGGAAGGCAAGCTGATGACCTACCTGCGTCCCGACTCGAAGAGCCAGGTGACCATCGAGTACAGCGACGATGGCATCCCCCAGCGCATCGACACCATCGTCGTTTCGACACAGCACGACGACTTCATCCATCCGGCCGACAACACCCCCAAGGCACAAAAAAAGGCCGACGAGGAAATGCTGGCCGCCATACGCAAGGATGTCATTGACATCCTCATGCCACGTGTGAAGCAGCAGCTCAGCGACAAGGTGCTGGCCCTTTTCGACGGTCATGAGAAATACCTCGTCAACCCGACGGGAAAGTTTGTCATCGGAGGGCCCCACGGCGACACGGGCCTCACTGGCCGAAAGATCATCGTCGATACCTACGGTGGACGCGGGGCACACGGAGGAGGAGCCTTCTCGGGAAAGGACCCCTCGAAGGTTGACCGCTCGGCAGCTTACGCCGCGCGCTACATCGCCAAGAACATGGTGGCAGCCGGTGTCAGCGACGAAATGCTTGTGCAGCTGGCATACGCCATCGGCGTGGCCCAGCCGGTCAGCATCTGCGTCAACACCTACGGCAAAAAACACGTCAGCATGACCGACGGGGAGATTGCACGCAAGGTAGGCGAACTGTTCGACCTCAGGCCCCACGCCATTGAGCGGCAGCTCAACCTCAGGCAACCCATCTACTTCGAGACGGCGGCCTACGGCCACATGGGACGCAAAAACGAAGTCGTCAAGAAAGTGTTCACAAGCCACTACCATGAGCGGAAAGAAATGACCGTGGAGCTCTTCACCTGGGAGAAACTCGACCAAGTGGAGCGCATACGCAAGGCTTTCGGCCTTTAACCATCCGATTTGAACATGCCACTTATGCTTACTCCAGACTCCGTCGCGACGACGGCCATCACACACCCCACCGCCACGGCAAGCCACAAGGCCAAAGGATTGCGCTCACCGCGGCAAATTCTCAACACGCTGCCCGAGGACGCGACACCTTGGCAGCAAGACTCGGCCATCCGAGCCAACATACCGTTTCCAAAAGTCGACTGGAGCAAGCGCCCCAACCCGATGCGTACGCCGACCACCAAGGCCGACGAACCATCGGGATTCTCACTCAACCAACCCCTGTACCACAGTCGCTCGCTCGTGCAGCCCGACTCTGTGTACAGGCCCGAATATGCCACCTACAGGCAAGGCGTGGCAGGCGACCCAGTGCCCTACACCATCGCCGGCGACAACCTCATCACATCGGTGCTGCTCGGATGCTTCATCCTCGCCACACTGTCTATCGCCAAGTCGGGAAACTTCATCAGCAGGCAAATTAAGAACTTCCTCCACAACCAGCACGAGGGAACAACCGTCATCACGGAAACCAGCTCCGAACTGCGTTTCCAGATATTCCTCGCCCTTCAAACGTGCTTGCTCTGCTCGTTGCTCTTCTTCCTATGGCGACAAACCTCCTTCGAGGAGAGTTTCATCCTGCCACACTACCAAATCATAGGAATCTACACGGCAATCTTCGCGCTCTACTTTCTCATCAAATCGGGGCTCAGCGCAGCTGTGGGATGGGTATTCTTTGATAAGAAAAAAAACGAACAATGGATGAAGTCAAATCTCTTCCTCGTCTCCACCGAAGGCATTCTTTTTTTCCCTGCTGTAATGCTTTTGGTCTACTTCAACGTGCCCGTTGAAAGCATGGTTTCTTATGCCATTTTAGTAATCATCTTATGGAAAATCCTTACTTTTTATAAGACATATCTTATCTTTTTCCAAAGAAACAGAGCTGGTTTGCAAAATATTTTGTACTTTTGCACTCTGGAAATTATGCCACTGGGAGCCTTGTGGGGTGTTCTGGTGCTGACGGATGAACTTTTAAAAACGAATTTTTAGAACAGATGATCAAGAAGATTTTGATTTCACAGCCCAAACCGGCCAGTGAGAAATCTCCCTACTTCGACATAGAAAAAAGCTATGGTGTGGAACTTGTTTTCAGACCTTTCATCAAAGTTGAAGGGCTCACGGCAAAAGAATTCCGCCAGCAGAAGATTGACATCCTCTCTTATACAGCCATCGTCTTCACCTCCAGACACGCCATTGACAATTTCTTCCAAATTGCAAAGGACATGCGCCTCAACATTCCTGAGACCATGAAATATTTCTGCGTGACCGAGACCATCTCTCTCTACATACAGAAATACGTGCAGTATCGCAAACGAAAAATATTCTTCGGCACGTCCGGAAAGATTGACGACCTGTTGCCCCTGATGCAGAGACACAAGAATGAAAAATATCTCGTCCCACAAAGCAGCGCACACAGCGACGAGCTGTCAAAGCTCTTCGATGCCAAAGGACTGAACCACAAGGAATGTGTCATGTATCGCACCGTCAGCAACAACTTCACCGACGAGGAGATACAAAAGTTCGACTGCGACCTGCTCATCTTCTCAACACCTACAGGTGTGCATTACCTCAGCGAGTCGCTTCCCGGCATCAAGGACGGGAAATACAAGATTGGAGTCTTCGGACCCGCCACCGCAAAAGCCGTGGATAGTGCCGGACTGAGGCTCGACCTCATGGCCGGAACACCAGAATACCCGTCGATGGTTGCCGCGCTCAAGGCATACCTCGACAAGGAAAACAGCAAATAACAGGGCAACGCAAACCTGTCACCACACACCACCATGAGCTTCATCTACCCAGCCACACTACACAAGGAAGAACGCATCTGCAGCCGAAAGCTCATAGAAGCCATCTTCTCGGGCAACAAGAGCCGTTCCATGTCGGCATTCCCGTTGCGTGTAGTGTTTATGCCCATCAACGGCGAAGAGGCAGAAAGCGAGACTGACGGGAAGGGTGAAAGCAACAGACCCGCGCGCCCACTGCCAAAGGCAAAGATACTTGTCAGCGTGCCGAAGAAACACTTCAAGCGCGCCGTGAAGCGCAACCGCGTTAAGAGGCAAGTGCGCGAAGCCTACCGCAAGAACAAGAGCATCATCGCCGACAAGGCCGTAGCATTGGTGTTCATCTGGTCTGACAGCCACTTGTGCGACAGCAACATGGTAGAAGAAAAGGTCGTCAACCTGCTGACAAGGATTAGGGAAAGGCTGGAGAAAACGCAAGAAAACGCAAAAGACAAGCTCGCACAATAAGCCCGCATCCATGCCCGACAAGCCTATGGAAAAGCCCTGGAACACTTTGCCACGTATCGTCGCGATGTTGTTGGTGATACCCATTAGGTTTTACCAAAAGTTCATCACTCCCTACACGCCTCCCTCTTGCCGATTTACCCCCACCTGTTCGGAGTATGCCAGACAAGCCCTGCTAAGGCATGGACCCGTGAAAGGGCTGTTGCTGGCCATATGGCGGATATGCAGGTGCAACCCTTGGGGCGGAAGCGGCTACGACCCCGTGCCCGAGACATTCACCTTCCGAAAAGCCACACACCAACCAAGCACAAAACGCCCTCGTCACGAAGGACAGCCGTCCTCACCACGGCCATAACAAGAAATCATGCCCAACAGGCATATTAATGATAAACCAATATGAAAAATTTCGTTGAAGAACTGAAATGGCGCGGTATGCTGGCGCAAATGACTCCAGGCACCGAAGAATTTCTGATGGAGAATATGGTGTCCGCTTACCTGGGCACTGACCCTACCGCCGACTCCCTGCACATCGGACACCTCTGCGGTATCATGATGCTCCGCCACTTGCAGCGTTGCGGACACAAGCCTTACCTGCTTGTGGGCGGTGCCACAGGAATGATTGGCGACCCCTCGGGAAAGAGCCAGGAACGCAACCTGCTGGATGCGAAAACCCTCTACCACAACCAGGAGGCCATCAAGAAGCAAGTATCCAAGTTCCTCGACTTCGACGGAACAGAGCCCAACAAAGCAGAGCTTGTCAACAACTACGACTGGATGAAAGACTTCACCTTCCTCGACTTCGCGCGCGAAGTGGGCAAGCACATCACGGTCAACTACATGATGGCCAAGGAGAGCGTGCAGCAACGCCTCAACGGAACATCACGCGACGGCCTGTCGTTCACCGAGTTCACCTACCAGCTTTTGCAAGGCTACGACTTCCTTTACCAATACCAAAAATTTGGAGTTCGCCTGCAACTGGGCGGCAACGACCAGTGGGGAAACATGACCACTGGCACCGAACTGATACGGCGTACACTGGGAAGCGACGCGCAGGCATTCTGCCTGACTTGCCCGCTCATCACCAAGGCCGACGGCAAGAAGTTCGGAAAGACGGAAAGCGGCAACGTATGGCTCGACCGTAACCGCACCACTCCCTACCAGTTCTACCAGTTCTGGCTCAACGTGGGGGATGCCGAGGCGGAGAAATACATCAAGATCTTCACCGACCTTGACAAGAAAACCATCGACGCGCTCATCGCCGAGCACAGGCAAGACCCCGGTCGCCGCACACTACAGAAACGCTTGGCCGAAGAGGTAACGGTCATGGTCCACTCACGCGAAGACTTGGACATGGCCATCAGCGCCAGTAACATACTCTTCGGAAAGGCCACGAAAGACCAGCTTGCCAAGCTCGACGAAGCCACGCTCAACGATGTTTTCAAGGATGTACCCCACTATGAGATGCCCAAGGAGATGCTTGGCGGAAGCGCCATCGACCTCTTCTGCCAAGAGGGTTGGGACATCTTCCCATCCAAGGGCGAGATGCGCAAGATGGTGAAGGGAAACGGCGTGAGCCTCAACAAGGAAAAACTCATGGCCTTCGACCAGCCCATCACAAGCGAAGATCTGATTGACGGAAAGTATCTCTTGGTGCAACGCGGCAAGAAGAACTACTACTTGATTACCGTGAAATAACACGCAGCACAAGGGTGCGCGGCACATCATTCCGCACGAAAGCAATGGAGTTCTTTAGCTTACTGCGTAAATAAATGATAAAAAATTTGGTGGTGGCCTAAAAAACCACTACCTTTGCAACGCTAATATCTCAAGGAGATTGTCGTATGGTGTAATGGTAGCACAACAGGTTTTGGTTCTGTTTGTCGTGGTTCGAATCCGCGTACGACAACCCTTAGAAATGCCAAATGCTTGATTTCAGGCATTTGGCATTTTCTTTTTGGTAATGCTTGCGCACGTCATGGCAGGCAAACATAATCGGTCAGCTCTTTCACACCAACCACAGGATATAACCAACGACCAACGCATAGACATTGCGTCCATCCTACATAAAATATGAAAACAACAATGACATCCTTGCTGCTATTGTGCGCAATGGCAGCAAACGCCCAGGGGCTCATCAAGGGAAAGATACTTGATCGGCAAACCAACACGCCCTTGGAATTTGTGAACATGCGCCTGACAACGACCACAGACACGGTGACACTGGTGCAAGGCGACATCACCGATATGTCGGGACAGTTCAACATGGTCGACATCAAACCTGGCACCTACATTCTTACGGCCAACCTGATGGGGTACCGCAACGTGCGGCGCCAGGTCACCGTCACCGGGAAAGAGCGCAACTTGTCGCTCCTCCTCTATATGCGCGAGGACACTCACACACTGGGCGAGGTGACGGTGAAGGGCATGCGCTCGGCCATGAAGCTGGAGGTAGACCGCAAGTCGTTCGACGTGTCACAACTCATCACCAACGCTGGCGACGCCGCCTCTGATGTCTTGGAGAACATTCCCTCGGTGGAAGTGGACAACGATGGCAACATCTCGCTGCGGGGAGACGCCAGCGTGGAGGTATGGATCAACGGCAAAGCCAGCGGCCTGACGGCAGACAACCGAGCACAGATACTCCAGCAACTGCCAGCCGAGTCGATAGAGCGCATCGAGGTCATCGACAACCCTTCCGCCAAGTTTTCGGCCGAAGGCGGCTCAGGCATCATCAACATCGTGCTGAAAAAAGACCTCAAGCCTGGCTATTACGGCTCCGTGCAAGCGGGCGGGAACACGCAGGGCGGCGCCAACACCTCGTTCAACATCAACATGAACAGCCGCCTCATTGACGCTTACGCCAACATCGGCTATCGCCACCATGCCAACACTGGGCACAGCGAGAGCTACCAGGAATACCTCAACACCAGCACCTACCAGCATTACAAGGCCGACGACTCAAGGATGGGCAACAGCCTCTTCTCTCGTGCCGGTATCACGCTCCATGCCACAAGCAAGGACGACATCTCGCTCAACGGCATGCTCATGCACGGTGGCGACAACAGCTGGAGCAGCACACCTTACCACTACGGCACCATCGGCGCGACGGCCGACACGCACCTGATGACACGCAACACCAGGAGCGACGGCAACATGAACATGTATTACGGTGAGCTGAACTACCGCCACAACTTCACCGACAAACATTTCCTCGACTTCGTGGTGAACTTCAACAAGTGGAAATCTGACAACCAGAACATCTACCAGGACTCCACCACCTGGGCCGACCCGACCGTGCCGACCGACTACGAATGGCAGAGCCGACCCATGTACTTGAACAACCGCTCATGGGAGGTGAAACTCGATTACGAGAACCCCATCAGCGAGCGAGTGAAATTCCAGGCTGGTTACCAAGGCAACTTCTCGCATGAGAACACGCCCCAGGAGAGCTACACGGATGACAGCAACTGGAACGGCACTCACGCGGTGATGGACGAAACCTATTACAACCGCTTCATCTACGACATGGACTTGCATGCCGCTTACGCCACTACAACCATGAAGTTTGGCAAGTTGGGCATCATGGCGGGGCTGAGAGGCGAATATTGGAAAGTCAACACGGAGAGCTACACCTGGGCTCAGGAAAACGACGCCACACTGAGGGACAAGCCCTTCAAGAAAGATTATTTCCAACTCTTCCCCAGCGTCTTCCTGTCCTACCAACTGACTGAGAACGACCAGTTCCAGCTCAACTACACACGTCGCCTACGCCGGCCATGGGGCGGGCAGCTCAACAGTTTCCGCGACACGCGCGACGCCACGATGATAAGCTTCGGAAATCCCGAGCTGACACCAGCCTTCTCCAACTCATTCTCGTTCAACTACCTGCGCACGTGGACGGAGCACTCTCTGATGGTCTCGGCCTACTACCGACCCACCACCGACATCATTCAGCGCATCAATTGGCAGAGCTCCACTGACGGGAAGATGTACTCCAGCAACTTCAATGTTGCCAAGGACCAGCGCGCAGGACTGGAGCTGACGCTTAAGGACCGTTTCTTCCGCATGGTGGACCTGACGACCAACGCCAACGCCTACTACTACAAGATCGACGGCTTCAGCTACGACATCGACGGGCAGACGGTGACAGGTGCCGGCGAGCACAATTTCACGTGGAGCGCTCGCATGATCGCCCAAGTGCAACTGCCCTACGACCTCTCCGTGCAGGCCAGCGGCAACTACCGCAGCCGCCAGTCGACAGCACAGGGATACCGCAAGTCGAACTACAGCGTAGACCTGGGTGTGCGCAAGAACTTCCTCAACAAGCAACTGCAGGTGAGTCTCAACTGCCGTGACCTCCTGGACAGCCGCAAGTTCAGCACATTCTCGTCCTCGGAGACCTTCACGCGCCAACAGACAAACCGTCGTGGCAGCCGTCGCGTCCAACTCACTGTCACTTGGAACTTCGGCAACAATTACGCCAAGCATAAGCCCAACCGCGACAGCCAAGGGGCAGCCGACGACGACTCGGGCAACATGGGCGGATACAACGGCGGTGGCGAGGAATAGCCTTCCCACTGCACAAAAGAACATGATGGCATGAAAAAACGGGCATGAACCAGCGTCCATGCCCGTTTTGCATGCCATTTTCTGATGCGCGGATGCCTTTTCCAGCAGGTCAGACCACCACGGCGGTGCCGCTGGCTGACACCAGGAACATACCACCTTCTGGCCCGATGGCCTCAATGTCGAAGGCTATGCCCACCACAGCGGTGGCACCCATGTCGCGGGCGCGCTGCTCCAGCTCACGCAAAGCCGTCTCACGCCCCTCGACGAGCACTCGCTCATAAGAGCCCGAGCGACCGCCAAAGACATCGCGGATAGAGGCCATGAAGTCCTTAAACACGTTGGCGCCGATGATGGTCTCACCTGTCACCACGCCCTTGTAATCCAAAATCTTGTGACCTTCAATGGTCGGAGTGGTTGTCAATATCATATGAGAGTAAGTTTTAAGGCTTGTGAACATTCATCGCCACAAAGATAATGATTTTTTGGAAAATACGGTTGACACTCTTATTTTTTTATCGAATCGCCCGTCACATCGCCTCGCTTGCAGACGCTGTGAACTTTAAAAAAGCCTTAAAAATCTGAAAGAAACAATTTATATGCCCCACCTTGAGTGTATCTGCCAAAAGAAACGTATTCTATTTAGGTTAGGAACAAAATAAAATGATTATCTTTGCAATCGTATAACTGACTTTTTTAACTTAAAACAATAGGTTATGACTAGTTTGAAAGACTTTTCTTTGGAAGGTAAGAACGCTTGGATCACAGGCGCCACTTACGGTATCGGTTTCAACATCGCGAAGGCATTCCACGCTGCCGGTGTGAAGAACATCATCTTCAACGACATCGACCAAGAGCATGTGGACCGCGGCCTGGCTTCCTACAAGGAGGCTGGCGTGGAGAACGTGCACGGATACGTTTGCAACGTCACCGATGAGAACGCCGTCGAGGCTCTTGTGAAGCAAATCCACGAGGAGGTTGGCAACATCGACATCCTGGTCAACAACGCTGGCATCATCAAGCGCATCCCCATGGTGGAGATGAGCCGCAAGGACTTCCAGCAAGTCATCGACATCGACCTCGTGGGTCCGTTCATCTGCTCCAAGGCCGTGCTGCCTGAGATGATTGAACGCAAGGAGGGCAAAATCATCAACATGTGCTCCATGATGTCGGAGCTTGGTCGCGAGACCGTTTCAGCCTACGCCGCTGCCAAGGGTGGCCTGAAGATGCTCACTCGCAACATCTGCTCAGAGTACGGACAGTACAACATACAGTGCAACGCCATCGGTCCGGGCTATATCGCCACACCGCAGACCGCTCCCCTGCGCGAGCGGCAGCCGGACGGCAGCCGCCATCCTTTCGACAAGTTCATCTGCGCCAAGACACCAGCCGGCCGTTGGCTCGACCCCTCTGAGCTGGGTGGCCCCGCCGTGTTCCTGGCCTCACACGCCTCTGACGCTGTCAACGGCCACGTGCTTTACGTCGACGGCGGCATCCTGGCATACATCGGCAAAGACCCCTCACAGTTCAAGGGATAAGCCACTGCGGTTGAAACAAGCAGCCATCATAAAAAAAAGCCCACGGAGCTCCGTGGGCTTTTTTATTAAATATATTTACAATTACTTGTTGACCGCATCAGCAAACTGGGCACCAGCAGCAAACTTGATAACCGTCTTGGCAGCGAGCTCCACCTTCTCGCCTGTGCGAGGATTGACACCCTGGCGAGCAGGACGCTCCTTCGTAGCGAAGGTGCCAAAACCAACGAGCTGTACCTTTTCACCAGCTACCAAAGCGTCCTTGATGGCGTCCGTCGTAGCGTCCAATGCTGCCTTGGCCTGTGTGGAGGTGATACCTGCTGCCTCAGCAATCTTCTTTACTAATTCTGTCTTGTTCATAATTTTGGGTTATTTTGTGAATATTAATGATGTTCCTGCCTTTTGTGGCGACAAATATAGGTCTTTAGTTTCATAATCCAAACAAAAATAAAAAAAAAGTGATGCAAAAGATTAAAAAACAACGCAAATCCATTGTTTCATAGCCATTTAACCGACTTTTTTCGTAAATTTGCACCGATTTTTAAGACCATTTCAACAAACAGGATTACATCATGCCAAAAATACCGACCATCACCAAAAACTTGCTCATCATCAACGTGCTGCTCTTCCTGGCCATCGAGGTGCTCGCGCCAACCGCCGGGATAGACCTCACCAGCCTGCTGGGGCTCCACTTTTTCAAGGCGCAAGACTTCCACACCTACCAGCTCGTCACCTATATGTTCATGCACGGGGGCTGGCAACACATCATCTTCAACATGTTCATGCTGTGGATGTTTGGCGCGGTCATGGAAAACGTGTGGGGACAAAAGCGATACCTTTTTTATTACATATTCTGTGGCGTGGGAGCTGGCCTGTGCCAAGAGATTGCCCAATACATACAATACACGAGCGAAGGGATGGCCAACTTCAATATGGTCAACACTGGCGCTGCCCTCATCCCGACCGACCAGTACCTCAACCTATGGACTACCGTGGGAGCCTCCGGAGCCATCTACTCGCTGCTGCTCGCCTTCGGCATGATGTTTCCCAACGAGCGGATGTTCATCATCCCCATCCCCGTGCCCATCAAGGCCAAGTGGATGGTCATCGGCTCCATCGCCATCGAGTTTTTCCTGGGCATGAGCGCCCATGGCGACGGCGTGGCACACACGGCACACCTCGGGGGCATGGCCTTCGGATTTTTCCTCATCCTATATTGGCGACGGCAAGCGCGCGGAGCTTACCGAGCGGAGCGCGACACGCAATTTTTCAGCAGCTTGCAGCAACGTTGGCGCAACCACCAGGCCAGCCGTAGAGCCACGGGGCGCAACCACACGGGCAACGCCGACTGGGATTACAACGCCAACAAGCGCGCCACCCAAGAAGAAACAGACCGCATACTTGACAAGATAAGGAAAAGCGGATACGACAGCCTGACAAAGGCCGAGAAACAAACTCTTTTCGATCAAAGCAATCATGATCAAAAAAATTAAAAAATTTTCGTTGCAGGTCATTGCAGGAGCCAACATCGCCACCATCTTGCTCATGCTTTTCATAGGTTACAGCGGGCACATCAATCCCGCCAACCACCCCGTTTTGGCCAACGCCGGCCTCATCTTCCCGGCGTTCATCGCCATCAACGCGGCATTTCTCGTGTTTTGGGTCATAGCCAAGCCCAAGGGCATCATCATACCTTTCGCGGGCTACCTGCTATGCTACGGACCCATGAGGACCTACATGCCCGTCAACATCCCACAAGACCCACCTGTGGGAGCCATCAAAGTGCTGTCGTACAACACGCTTGCCTACCACTCCATGAAACCAGAGAGCGTGGCCACGTTCTCCGACGACTCCATAGCCTCCTACATCCTCCGCAGCGGAGCCGACATCGTGTGCGTGCAAGAAGGCGCCCACAAGCTGCCCTTCGACAGCACCTTCCGCAGGAGATATCCCTACATCAAGGAGGTGAAGAAAGTGAAGAGCGGTGACATCATCGGGCTCTACAGCCGCTTTCCAATTCGCCGCTCGCAAATTATCGAATACCCCTCGGAAGGCAACATGAGCGTGGCCTACTACCTCGATGTCAACGGGCAAAAGGTGCTCGTCGTCAACAACCACCTGGAAACCAACTCACTCGACAAGGATGACAAGACGGGCTTCGGAAAGCTCATCAAGGGCAATGTCGACGAGGACATGGCACGCGCCGAGTCGTCGCGGCTCATCGACAAGCTTGCCGACGCGTCAAAAAAGAGGGCGCCACAAGCCGACGCCGTGGCGCGCTACATAGCCAATCACCGCACCGGACACCGCGTCATCGTCTGCGGCGACTTCAACGAGAACCCTCTCGGATATGCCCACACGCGCATCGGCGAAGACCTCATCGACTGCTACGCGGCCACTGGCAACGGCATCGGCAGGTCCTACAACCAAAGCCACATGTATGTGCGCATAGACCACATGTTCTGCTCCAACGACATCACACCATACGGTTGCACCGTCGACAGCCGCTTCAAGGCCAGCGACCACAACCCCATCTACTGCTGGCTAAAATTTGGAAGGAAAATATAAGAAAAAAATACATCCGACTTCGTTCACCAGAAGTCCAAGAACGCATCGGGCATGCCCCAAATGGTCATAACAAGGCACCCGAGTTTCTGATTTAGCCAAAACAGGCTTTCTTGCTATTGTAGGCGACAAACTCAAGCGCAGCCCGCGCACCATAATTCTAAACTTGTGGAGAGCTTTATTCTTTCGCAAAAAATAACAGCTTAAATTTTAGAAATAATAGCTTAAATTCATAAAATAACAGCTATTATTTTTTACGATACGCTATCCACTGATATTCAATAAGTTGCGGATTTGGTTTGATTGGCTAAATCAGAAACTTAAATAAGGTATGCCATTGGGGGTGTTCTTGCCACACTTAGTATAATTCTTTTCATGTCCACAGAACGGATGCAAACAATCGGCATTCCCAGGCATAGCTTTCACCTATGTTTGTTTTTTCCATGAGATATTTGGATGGAAAATCGTAAAATGCAATAATAAACACCTACAAATTTCTCAAAAAGAAGGAAAATTAGTATCTTTGCACATCTTATAGATGTTAATTAGATTGAAATAATAAATAAACAAATAACTAACAAAATGCGAAACAAAGGAATTGTAATTGTAACCGCCATCTTACTGACGCTTACATGCCTCTTCTATTTGTCGTTCCCGATTGCCACAAACTACTATGACAATCAGGCTGCCAAGCTCAAGGATCCCATCGATCAACAGAACTACAAGGACTCCGTGAAGTACCTTGGCATTTACGACTACCAGAAGTGTCTGCAAACGCAGATCGGTCTCGGACTGGATCTGAAGGGCGGTATGAACGTGGTGCTGGAAATCTCAGTGCCCGACGTGGTCGACATGCTTGCCGACCACAAGACCGACCCGGCATTCGTCAAGTCGATGAACGAGGCCAAGAAACAACAGGAAGCCGGCAAGAGCGACTTCATCTCGCTCTTCATTGACGCTTACCACAAGAACGCTCCGGGGCACAACCTGGCTGAAGTGTTTGCCACCCAGCAACTCCAAGGCAAGGTGTCGCCCACAAGCACCGACGCGGAGGTGGAGAAAACGCTGCGCGCGGAGGTAAGCTCGGCCATCGACAACTCCTTCAATGTCGTTCGCACACGTATCGACCAGTTTGGCGTGGTGCAGCCCAACATCCAGCGCATCCAAGGCGCAGAGGGGCGCATCATGGTGGAGATGCCCGGCATCAAGGAGCCCGAGCGCATACGCAAGCTCCTGCAAGGAAGCGCCAACCTCGAGTTCTGGGAGACCTACAATGCCGAGGAAATCATCCCCTACCTGCAGCAGCTCGACCAGCGCCTGGCCAACGGCGATGAGGAGTCGGCCGCCAAGAAAGACTCTGCCAGCGCCAAGAAGGAGAAGAAGGCTGAGCCTGCCAAGAAGCAGGCACAGCACAAGTTCATGATTAACAACGGCAAGAAAGCCAACAACATCAAGACCACTCCCGACGACGAGTTGCAACAAGCCAAGAAGCAGCACCCGCTGCTCGCCATGCTGCAGACTACCGGCCAGGGCAGCCTCAGCCTTGTGGGCTATGCCAGCGCACGAGACACGGCTGCCATCAACAAGGTCATCTACGGGCAAGTGGCCAAGCAGGTGTTGCCCGCCGACCTTCGCCTGATGTGGAGCGCCAAGCCCACCGACAACATACAGGCCAAGAACATCTTCGAACTCCACGCCCTGAAGGTTACCACTAGCAACGGGCGCGCTCCGCTTGAGGGCGATGTCATCACCGATGCCAGCGACCAGTTCAACCACATCACAGGAGCCCCCGAGGTATCCATGTCCATGAACTCTGAGGGCGCACGCCGTTGGTCTGAGCTCACCAAGGCCAACATCGGCAAGGCCATCGCCATCGTGCTAGACGGTGTGGTCTACACCTCTCCTCGCATCCTCAACCAGATTGACGGCGGACAGAGCTCCATCACCGGCAACTTCACCATCGAGGACACCAAGGACCTGGCCAACACCTTGAAGTCGGGACGTATGCCCGCACCCGCACACATCGTGCAGGAAGAGGTTGTCGGCCCGACACTCGGCGCCCAATCCATCCAGCAAGGCATCATCTCGTTTGCCATTGCCTTCGTGCTCCTGGTCATCTACATGCTTGTGGTCTACAACATCATCCCCGGATCACTGGCTGTGCTGGCCCTCTTGCTCAACGTGTTCTTCACGCTGGGTATCCTGACTTCGTTCCAGGCCGCCCTCACCATGAGTGGCATCGCCGGTATGGTATTGTCGCTCGGTACAGCTGTCGACGCCAACGTGCTGATTTATGAACGCATCAAGGAGGAGCTCCGCGCCGGAAAGGACATGCGGCTGGCCATCAACGCCGGTTACAGCAACGCATTCTCGGCCATCTTCGACTCCAACTTGACTTCAGTCATCACTGGTGTCATTCTCTACCTCTTCGGCACAGGTCCCATCCGCGGCTTCGCCACCACATGGATCATCGGCATCGTCTGCTCGTTCTTCACGGCAGTTTACTTGACTCGTCTCGTTTACGATTACAAGCTCAACCACGGCAAGTGGATGCATCTGAAACTATGGACCAGCGTCTCCAAGAACATGATGCAGGGCACCAACTTCAAGTTCATGGCAGCCTACAAGAAGAGCTTCACGCTCGCAGCCGTCGCCCTTGTGGTCTTCATCGTCAGCTTCGGCACTCGCCACTTGGCTCAGAGCATCGACTTCACGGGCGGTCGCAACTATGTGGTGCAGTTCGAAAAGGCCACTGAGCCTGAGCAGGTGCGCACCGTCTTGGAAAAGACCTTCCCTGGCTACACTACCAGTGCCATCTCGCTGGGCAACGACGGCCGCACCATCCGCATCTCCACCAACTACAAGATTGAGTCGACCGATACCAAGGTAGACGGACAGGTGGAGACCATGCTCTTCAAGGGCTTGAAGGACGCCGGCCTCGTCAGCCAGAAGAATGTGGAGACCTTCAAGAACCCGGACATCCGTCAGGGTGGCTCCATCATCAGCTCTTCGAAGGTGGGTCCGTCCATCGCCAAGGACGTCACACGCAGCGCAGTCATCAGCGTGGTCATCGCCCTCGCCGCCATCTTCCTCTACATCCTGCTTCGTTTCCGCAATGTGGCCTTCTCGTTGGGCTCTACCATTGCCCTTACATTCGACGCGGTAACCGTCATCGGCTTCTTCTCGTTGCTGCAAGGCCTGCTGCCTTTCTCTCTGGAGGTTGACCAAACGTTCATCGGTGCCGTGCTAACCGTCATCGGCTACTCCATCAACGATAAGGTGGTGGTATTCGACCGCATCCGCGAGAACTTGAAGCTCCACCCGAAGGATGACTTGCAGAAACTGTTCAACGACTCCATCAACCAGACCCTGGCCCGTACCATCAACACGTCAGTCACCACGCTCGTCGTGTTGCTCTGCATCCTCTTCCTGGGCGGAAAGAGCATCCAGCCGTTCGCCTTCGCCATGACCCTGGGTGTGGTCTTCGGCACGCTCAGCTCCATCTTCCTCGCGTCGCCCATCGCCTACCTCGTGATGGGGCGCAAGATCAAGGAGCAGCCCGCCACTGCCGTGGAGCAAGCTTAATGACCATCAACATCTGAGGCAGAGCCTCCCTGCGGGGCTCCGCCATAACGCAAGCGAGCCATCCTCGTTCAGAAACGAACAAGGATAGCTCGTTTTTTTTGTTATCTTCCAGCACACCAGTATGCCTAAATTGCTTACTCCAGTTCGGGATAAGAAGCCTTGACAAAGACGTTTTAGGTAGGTTCTATTAATTT
>DJOD01000052.1 GCA_002437115.1 Prevotella sp. UBA6447 | reverse complement strand
TACTACCGCTGAATAGTTACAGCATCTTACTACGGAAACATATTGGAAGAGGAACTGAAAAACAAAGTGGCTACAGAATGGTTTGCCTCATACGACACGACGCAAATCATCGGGAAAATCGACTTCTCCGTTGCGACAGCCCCTCATGGCCCAATAACAGAAACCGAATACCTGCTTTGGGCAGAAGCTAAACAGGGCACCTCGCATAGCTTGCTCGAATCATTCATCCAGCTCATTCTCACTATCGGAAAAGCTCAGACATTCGAAAAGAAACTTCCACCAGCTTTTCTTGGAGCCTTCGATGCGGAAAAGATAGCTTTCGTTCCTTATCACGAGGTAATGGGTGTGTTTACCCAAAATGATTTCAACTGGAATGTCACACCATCAGACCACCAGTCCAAGGAATTCAAGCAATTGCTTGGCCTGCTCTCCAATTTGATGGAAAATAAACTAACAATCTTCTATTATGCTTCCGACAAGAATGAATTAAGAAAATTCATCAAACAAAACTTTCATAATGGCCGGGATGGCTTGAGGCAAATCCAAGTGACCATCAACAACTTCAGCCACATTTATAGGAAATGGTGTGTTGAAGTGAAACCTTCCATCAACTGCAATTGGGACAAGATGAAAGAAGTGGGCATCATCGATGCGGACTTCTATCTTGCCGACCTTCTATCCAGCAATAACACAACTCTGAAAGACAAACTCTTCGTATTGCTAAAATCGGACCGATACGTGCTTGACAGAAGCGTGAACGACGCGGGCTTAGAGCACTACACCCAGGCCGTATTTCAGGATGGACAGAAAGCGCACAAGCAGTTTTGGAATCGATACAAACGTCCACCACGACGCGCTTATTGGGACAAAATAGTGGAACGCCGCGATTTGCTCGTCCCACAAGATGTAAGGGAGACAAAGGGGTCTTTCTTCACTCCACCACAGTGGGTGGAGCTCTCACAGGAATATCTCGCCAAAGAGTTAGGGGAAAATTGGCAGGAGGAGTATTACATTTGGGACTGCTGTGCAGGAACAGGCAACTTGTTGGCTGGCCTCACAAACAAATATAACATTTACGCCTCCACGCTCGACAAAGCAGATGTGGAAGTAATGCATACTCGTATCTCCACAATGAATAAGGCTCTTTATGGCGAGCATGGTGGCAGCAACTTGCTTGACAGCCACGTGTTCCAATTCGACTTTCTCAACGACCCATTCAACCTCGATAAGCCGAAAGAGAGTAAACTGCCCCAATCGCTCATTAACATACTGAAAGACAATGAAAAGAGGAAGCATCTCGTCATCTACATCAATCCACCGTATGCAGAAGCAAGCAACGTACGAACTGTTACTGGGACAGGAAGCAATCGGAGAGGGGTGTCAAGCACCAGCATTAAGGATAAGCTAAATCAAGAGCTTGGAAGAGCGGGCAATGAAATCTTTGCTCAATTCTTTGCCCGAATTATCATCGAAATCCCTACATGCGTCCTTGCAGTGTTTTCAACTTTGAAAACACTGCAAGGACCCAACTTCGCGGGATTTAGGGAAAGATACCGAGCGAAGCTCGGTCGAATTTTTGTGGTTCCTGCCAACACGTTCGACAATGTTAGCGGTAAGTTCCCCGTAGGCTTCCAAATTTACCATACGGATGTGAAGGAAAAGTTTGAGGGCATCGAAAGCGACGTGTATGACAGCAAGGCCAATTATATCGGAAACAAGATAATACATTCTTATAATAACGAAAAGTATATTATTGATTGGTTCAGACATTATTATGACAAGATTGGTGAAAAAATAGCCTATCTAAGATACTTGGGTACGGATTTCCAGAACAACAGAGGAGTGTTTGTCACACTCCAGCCATCAACTAATGATTTGAAACAAGTAAAAGGGACATGGATTACACCCAATAACTTCTTGGAGTCAAGCATTTACTTTGCCGTCCGCCTTTGCATAGAATCGACTTGGCTCAATGACAGGGATCAATTTCTTTCCCCCAATGACGGCTGGGATAAAGACTTTGAGTTTCAGCACGACTGCCTTGTTTATATGCTATTTTCCATGCAGAATCGCATCAGCGTCAAAGGAGGCACCAATCATTGGATACCATTCACCGAGCAAGAAGTGGATGCCAAAGATAGTTTCAAAAGTCATTTTATAAGTGACTATATCCATGGTAAGCAAAGATCCAAGAAAGACCCAAATAAACAAACTAATTGGTTAGAGGCAGAGAGTATGGCCAATGAAGAAACCATATCAACTACCACAAAACAAGGTGAACCCATAACTTTCAGCCATGAAGCCCAAGCTGTCTTGGACTCAGGAAAAGCATTATGGACATATTACCATAAACAACCCGATGCCATCACTGACGCCGCACTTTTCGACATCCGCGTCCACTTCCAAGGAATAAACGAAAAAGGAAAGATGAACAATAGTAGTTTGGATAAAACTTACAGCTCACTCATAACAAGCCTGCGAGACCAGCTTAAGAAGCTTGCAAAAAAGATTGAAGTTAAAGTTTATGGATATGGGTTCTTAAAAAACATCCTTTAAGTTAAGAATTTAGTAATCAAGCTTATAAACGTAAGCAACGCAGAGCTGTTGTCTAATTTGTCGTCAGAAAAATAAAAACATTTAGTCGGTCTACGACTATAGAGACCATGAGAGACAACATTACAGTGGAAACCATGTGGACGGGATGAAAGCCCAAACAAATCGCATAGTGGAGGCTACTTGTCATGCTAAATCCGAAAGATGACTTTAATATTATCACGCCATACGGATGAGGACCATGTAGAGTGCCGTTCCTGCAGCGATGGACCACATGAGGCTCTTGCGCCAAGCATGGATGGCCACTGTGAAGGCCACACCCAAGAGGCGCGCCACGGTGTCAAAAGGCACACCGAAAAACGGAAAGGAAGACGCATCGCCAGAGGACGAGACGAAGGAGATGTCCTTGATGCAGTAGACCACCAGCAAGGCAAACACCGAGGCTGGCAACACACGACCCAAGTAAATGACATACTTAGGAGTGGGCCTTCCAGGCCGAAACACCAAGAATGGGATGAAACGGGTGAGCATAGTGGCAACGGCACTCGCCAACACGAGCACCGCTTGTTGCAGAAGGGTCATGCGGCACCTCCTTTCTCAAACTTGCACCGCATCAGGGTGAGGAACACAAGGATGACTACCATACTGGGGATGATGAAGCGGTCAGGTCCGAAGATGAGAAGCGCCAAGCCACAGATGAACAGACCGGAGAGGCTGCTCAAGTGACTCTTCTCACGCAACCAGTTGTCGGCAAAGATGGCCACAAACATGGCCGTGAGCACAAAGTCGAGACCACGCAGGTCGAAAGTGAGCAACGGCCCCAGCAAGCCACCCACCGTGGCACCCACCACCCAATAGGTCTCATCGAGCCACGTTATCCAAAGCAGATACCAACCTCGATCCACTTCGGCTGGAACCCGTGTGCTGCTGGTCAGCGCAAACGTCTCGTCGGACATGCCAAAGATGAGGAAAAACTTCTTCCAGCCCAGCCCCTTGTAGCGGTCAAGCATAGACAGCCCATAGAAAAGGTGGCGGGCATTGACCATGAGAATAATGAGAAAAGTCTGAAACGGATGGAAACTGCCCAGCAACATGTTGCCCAGCAAAAACTCGGCACTGCCGGCATATACCACTATCGCCAAGAGCATCGGGTAGAGAAAGCTGAACCCCAACTCGTGCATGTAGATGCCATAGGTGACACCCAAGAAACCATAACCTGCCATGATGGGCAGGGAGGCACGGAAAGCGTGCCTGAAGGCAACCTGCTTTTTTCCCATAAATGTGTCTGTGTTGTTGTCGGAAACGCCGATGGTCTTGCTTGGAAAGAGAAAGTTATTCAATAGGTCAACCACCAACAGAGAGCGCACCCTAAATCTGGTCAAGCGGTCGGCGCTCCTTGTGTTGGAGGCTCTTGAAGGCCGATGGGGTCATGCCCGTCACCATCTTAAACTGGCTGGAGAGATAGGCCACACTCGAATAATGGAGCTGAAAAGCAATCTGCGTGAGTGTCAGCTCGTTGTAGGTAAGGAGCTCCTTCACGCGCTCGATGCGTTGCTCGATGTAGTAACGCTCAATGGTCATGGAGGTGACTTCAGAGAACAACTTGGAGAGCGAGGAATATTCCATGTGGAGCTCTTGCTGAAGATAATCAGAAAGGTTGAGTGCCGAGCGGTTGTCGTGATAGAAAACCAGGCTTATCACGGCGGCCTTGATCTGCTCCACGACCTGCTCGCGCCGGTCGTCAAGCAATTCGAAACCAAGCGCGCGCAAAGCCTTGGCCAACTGGGCGCGCTGTTCGTCTGTCACCTTGCCAGCCACTTGCGCAACGCCAAGCTGCACAGAGACGGGATGTAGGCCGTTGTCGCGCAACGCCTGATCGACGCTCATGCGGCAACGGTCACAAACCATATTCTTGATATAAAGTGTCGTGGAAACCATATCGCCTTGCCTCATACGAGCTAATGTTCCATCAATATCTGCACGATGCGCTCTGCCGAACGGCCGTCCCAACGGTCGGGTATGCCACCCTCTTTCCACTGGCCGGCAACCATGCGAGCCACCTCGCTGGCCAGCAACGTATCATCTTCGCCCACTAAGACGTTGGTGCCCACCTTCACCGTCTCGATGTGCTCGGTGTAACTGTTGAGCGTGATACAAGGCACTTGGTAGAATGTGGCTTCCTCGGCCACGTTGCCCGAGTCGGTGATGATACCCACCGACTTGCGCAGCATATTCTCAAAAGCCAAGTAAGGCACAGGAGCCACCACTTGGAATACCGCGCTCCCACCAATGGCCTTCAGGCACTCGCAGACCGCCTCATGAGCCAAGCCGTGAAGCGGCGCGTAAACAGGAACAGCCCCCACGGAACTCACAATGGCCTCCAGCAGCCCCTGCAACTTGGCGCGGTCGGCAATGAGCTGCTTGCGGTTCAGGGTGAAAACGACGTAACGGTCGGGCAAGTCAAATGGCAGTTGGGCCGCCTCGCACCCGTCGCGCTGGCTGGCGAAGAAGCGCAAGTTGTCTATCAGCACATTGCCCACCATGTAAACCTTCGACAGCTCAGCTCCCTCACGATTGGCGATAGAGTTGTTGCTGATGCCAGCGGTGAACAGGATATCGCTAAGGCCATCGATGACCAAGCGATTGATTTCCTTGGGCATTGTGATGTCGAAGCTACGGGTGCCAGCGGCTATGTGGGCCAGGCGCACGCCCTGCTTCTTGGTGACAATGGCTGCCGCCATGGTGGAGGCCAGGTCGTCAACCACAATCACCGTGTCGGTGGGATAGCGACGGAGATACTGTTCAAACTTCGACATGACCTGACCCGTCAGCTCATTGAGGTTGGAGCAGGTCACGCCAAGGTATTCGTCGGGACGGGCTATCCGCAAGTCGCCGAAGATAGACGGCTCGACGGTAGGGTCGTCAACACTGCCCGTGTAAACCAGGCGATAGTCAATGTCGTGGCCTTGTGCCTTGGCGGCACAGATGGCGCGGATGACGGGAGCCACCTTGATGAAATTGGGGCGAGCTCCACAAACGATGCATATATTCATGGTCTTCAAGGATAAGGGGTGAATGGTCTGTGGATTACTTTCGTCTGCTACCAGAGCGTTTCTTCGACGTACCTTTGCTTGCCTTCTTCGTGGTCGACTTTTTGCCCGCCGACTTCTTGGAAGCACTCGTTGAAGTCTTCGTCGTGGTCTTGATGGCCGCGTTGCCAGCAGCTACGGCAGCGTCATAATACTTCTTGGCCTCAGGCATCTCTTTCTCCAAAGCGGCGATGCGCTTCTCGTCGGAGGGGTGGTCGCTGAGGAAGTCGGAGCTGTTGCTACTGCCCGAGGCCATGCGTTTCCAGAACGGGATAGCCTCCTCAGGATTGTAACCTGCCATAGCGGCGAAGATGAGCCCCATGTAATCGGCCTCGCTCTCGTTGGAACGACTGTACTTGAGATTCATCAGAGGGAAAGCATAATTGCCTGCCACCGACGCGCCGACCTGCACAATGGAGCCAGCCGTGCCTCCCACCATCTTGCCAGCCGTGCCAATCACTTGGGTAAGAACGCTCTGGTTGTTTTGCTTGGTCAGCTGCTCGGCCGAGTGCTTAGCCACGGCATGCGCAATCTCATGGCCAAGGACAATAGCCAGCGCAGTCTCGTTCTCCGTGTAGGGAAGCAAGCCCTCGTAGACAACGATTTTTCCGCCAGGCAAGCACCAGGCATTGGCCTCCTTGTTCTGCACAAGGTTAAACTCCCACTCGAAGCTGTTGGCATCGGCCGCATAACCGTGGGCGGTCAGATAGGTGGTCACGGCGTTGGCAAGGCGCTTGCCCACACGTTGCACCATGGCCGTGTTGGCAGCATTGGTACTTTTTTGCGCCGTTGACATAAACTTGGTGTATTCCTGGGTGCCAAGACTCAGCATCTGAGCATTGGAAAAACTGGACGACACTTTGTGCTTGCGCCCCGTGAGCGGCACTGTCTCCGTGGTTCCACAAGAGGAGATGAGCAGAAGGCTTGCCATGCTCAACAAGAATAATCTGATTTTTTTCATGGATATAACCTTTTCATTGATTGATGCAAAGATAGCATTATTTTCGGAAAAGGTGCTTGATTAGAATTTACATTTTGCCTTGTCACACAAAAAAAGAAGCAAATAAAAGGCCCGCTTCACAGCGTGCCTTCTACTTATTATACAAAAACATTACAAATTCTATTTATATAGCGAACAAGAGTCATTGTTCCCTGTAGCCTGGCGTGAAGCCACTGATGGCTTAACACCCGGAGCATGCACAACCGCGACACTTGCGCTGGCAATAGCGCTCGCACTGGCGGCGGATGTCGTAACCCAGGAGTGCGCCCAGCATGAAGTCTTCCTCTGGCGTGAGCTCGTTGAGCGGGCGCGTCACCATCAGGCGAATGGCATCCATGCACTCCCTGCTGCCGAAGAAGAGGTTGACCGTGTCTGAGCCTGCCGGCTGCACCACATAACTTATCTGCTGCCGCCGCAGGCGCTGCTCGGCATATTCAAGGTAACGACGGTTGAAGGTGTAGAGCACCATCTGGCGAACACCTTTCTGGTACTCGTAAATGTGGTTCATCAGTACCTTCATCTCTATGGGTTGTGCGGTCATGGGCTGATGGATCATGGGCCTCTGCCCGAAGGCAAAGGCACGGGTGAGCAATTAGGTTAGAACCCGAGGGTGGGAATCCAGGCGTTGATGCGCTCCTCGGTCTTGTCGTCTTCGTTGACATCATCGAGCGCAAGGCCCACAAACTTGCCATCGACAACAGCATCCGAGTCGTCAAAGGTATAACCATCGGTCGGCACAGCACCAACCAACGTGGCACCAGCGGCAACAGCCGCGTCGTAAAGCTCTTTCATGCCGCCACAGAATGTGTCGGGATAACTGGCAGAATCGCCACAGCCGAAGACGGCCACCGTCTTGCCCGACAAGTCGACCGACTTGACAACGTTGACACCATCATACCAATCGTCTTGCAACTCGCCAGCCCCCCAAGTGGAGGTGCCCAGCACAATGTGGTCGGCAGAGGCCAAGGCATCAGCCGTCAAGTCGGAAACATTTATCACTTCGGCGTTCAACTTCTCGCCTATCGTATTTGCTATGCTCTCACAAGTGCCGGTAGTGGAACCGTACACAACAACTGTCTTACTCATAATCGTTACTTCGTTTGTTGGTTTACGGTTGCAAAGATAGGACGTTTCTGCTAAGATTGCAATACCTAAAAATTGTGGTTTGGGGGAAATACTAAGAAATGAGTACGTTCTTTTGGCAACCATCGCAGCTGAATTGGACAAAAAAGTCGTACCTTTGCAACTATATAATATATAAGGTATCAATGACAATGGACAACAAGACAAATCGGCTTATCAGCCTCGCTTACCAACTTTACGACACCACCAACGGAGAACACACGCTTGTGGAGCAAACCGAAGAAGGCCGCCCCTTCACCTTTATCAGCGGCATGGGCATAGCCCTCGACACCTTTGAGCAACAGGTGGAGAAACTGGCCACTGGCGACAACTTCGACTTCACGCTCACGCCCGAGGAGGCTTATGGCGAATATGAGGACAGCCATGTCATCGACCTCGACAAGGAAATGTTTGTCATTGACGGCAAGTTCGATGCAGAGCATGTGAGGAAAGGGGCCGTCATTCCACTCCAAAACGAGGACGGGAACCGCTTCAATGGCATTGTGGCCGACGTTACGGCCAACAAGGTGAAGGTAGACCTCAACCATCCCTTAGCCGGAAGAACCCTCACCTTCAAGGGATCTATCCTTGAGGCACACGAGGCAACAAACGAGGAGATACAGGCCTTTGTCGACTCGCTGCAGGCAAGCGGCGAAGGATGCGGATGCGGCCACTGCGAAAAGGAGGGCGGATGCCACCATGAGGGTGGATGCAAGAACCATGGGCATGAGGGACACTGCCATCACGACGGACACAAGGACGGCGGTTGCGGCCATTGCCATCATGAGAATTAAACAACACACACGACACTGAACATGAGAAACACTTTTGGCAACATTTTTACCCTTACCACCTTTGGCGAAAGCCATGGCGAAGCTGTGGGCGGTGTCGTTGACGGCATGCCTGCCGGAATAGACATCGACACCGATTTCATCCAGCATGAGCTGGACAGGAGAAAACCTGGACAGAGCCGCATCACCACGCAAAGGAAGGAAGCCGACCACGTGGAACTGCTCAGTGGAATATTTGAGGGGAGATCGACGGGAACGCCCATCGGCTTCTTGGTGCGCAACACCAACCAGCACTCCAGCGACTACGACAACATGCGGCAACTGTTCCGCCCCTCGCATGCCGACTACACCTATTACCAAAAGTATGGGGTGCGTGACCATCGGGGCGGAGGACGCTCCTCGGCGCGTGTCACCATCAGCCGCTGCGTGGGCGGTGCCCTGGCCAAGCTGGCCTTGCGCCCCTTGGGTATCAGCATACAAGCATATGTGTCGCAGGTGGGCAACATAACCACCGACCGCGACTACCATCGCTACGACTTGGCAACGGCTGAGAGCAACATCGTGAGGTGTCCCGACCCAGAAAAGGCCAAGCTCATGGAAGAACTCATCATGAGGGTAAAGGCCGACGGTGACACCATCGGCGGGGTCGTGACGTGCGTCATCAAGGGATGTCCCGCAGGATTGGGTGAACCCGAATTTGGCAAGTTGCACGCCCAACTGGGTGCGGCCATGCTGGGCATCAATGCCGTGAAGGGATTCGAGTATGGCGATGGGTTCGACATCGTTTCCCATCGCGGGTCGGAAGTGAACGATGTCTTCGTGCCCAACAGCACGGGGGTAGCTGCCAGCAAGGGAAGACTCGCGGCATGCACGACGACCAACCATAGCGGGGGCATACAGGGAGGCATCAGCAATGGGCAAGACATCAGCTTTCGCGTGGCGTTCAAGCCCGTGGCCACCCTGCTGAAACCTCAGTCCACCATCGACCTGGAGGGCAACGCTACAACCATCAACGCACGCGGACGCCACGATCCCTGCGTGACACCCAGGGCCGTTCCCATCGTGGAGGACATGGCCGCCATGGTCATCCTCGACAATTGGCTTACGAACAAGACCGTGAAGATGTGACCAACACTGGCGGCCAACACGGCGACGACGGATGAGAAAAAAGGACGGTCAGACCACTCCCACTATCTCGCTGGCACGCTTGCAACCATGCTGTTCAAGCCAGCTGGCCATGCCTTGCTTTACCTTTAAGGTCACTGTCGGATCCACGAAATTAGCGGTTCCAATCTCAATGGCCGACGCCCCCGCCATCATAAACTCAATGGCATCTTCGGCTGTCATGATGCCACCAAGGCCAACGACGGGAATCTTCACGGCGTGAAACACCTCGTTGACCATACGCACGGCAACTGGTTTCACGGCCGGACCGCTAAGCCCACCCGTGCGTATGCTCAACTTGGTTCGACGGCGCTCTATATCGATGGCCATACCCATCAACGTGTTGATGAGCGACACGGCATCAGCCCCCTCTACCTCGCAAGCACGGGCAATATCGGCAATATGTGTCACATTAGGCGAGAGCTTCACGATGAGTGTCTTGTGGTACACCTGGCGCACGGCCCGCACAACACTGGCCGCGCCCTCACAAGTGACACCAAAGGCCATACCCCCATCTTTGACATTAGGGCACGAAATGTTGAGCTCTATGGCTGGGATGCGGTCGAGCGCGTTGATACGAGCGGCACAAGCTGCGTAATTGTCGGGCGAAGAGCCGCTGACATTGACAATGAAATGGGTGCTAATGTCTTTGATTTGTGGATAGATGTGGTCGCAAAAATAATCCACGCCCTTGTTTTGCAGCCCCACACAATTAAGCATTCCCTGTGCCGTTTCCACCATGCGCGGATAGTCGTTGCCCTGGCGTGGTGCCTGCGTGGTGCCCTTCACAATGATGCCTCCAATCTCTTCCAGCGGCACCAAGTCTTGAAACTCCAATCCATAACCGAATGTTCCGCTTGCGGTCATCACCGGATTGGAAAGACACAATTGATTTATCTTTACACTTAAGTCTACCATAACAATCTCTGAATATTAAACACTGGACCCTCTTTGCACACACACAAATTGCCCTCCGTAGTCTTCTCCACACAACAGAGGCAAGCCCCCAGACCACAGGCCATCAGGTTCTCCAACGAAGCCTCACAGGCTATGCCATGTTCCTTGGCATAGCGAGCCACTGACATCATCATGGGCTTGGGTCCACAAGTCTGTATGAAGTCGAAATGCTCGCCTTGAAGAACAGAGTGGTTGGTGACGAACCCTTTCTCGCCCAAAGATCCATCCTCTGTGGTGACGTACACGTCGCCTTCCTTCCGATAGAGCTCCAGCTCCAGCAAGTCGCCTGCCGAGCGACCACCTAAAAGGAATGCGGGCTTGAAGCCAGCCTGGCGCAAAGCGGCTCCCTGATAGAGCAGCGGAGCGACACCAACTCCGCCTCCCACCAGAAGGACACGCGATGATAGCGACTCGGGCACAGAAAACCCTCGCCCCAAGGGGAGCAAACAGTTTACCGTATCGCCGGGTTGCAAAAGCCCCAACTGGCGGGTCCCCTCTCCAATGGTGGCCACCAAAAGCCACAACTCATTACGCGACTCGTCCAAATAATGGACGGAAATAGGACGGCGAAGGAATGTGGAGGGCGAATGGTCCACCTTGACTTCAACAAACTGACCTGGTTGCATGGCCGGCAAAGGCTTCTCATGGGTGAGCTTGAGCAACACGTGCTTGGCGCTCAAACGCTCCACGGTTCTGACATGCAGGTCAAGACAATATTTCTTCATAAGTTATCTGTATGGTGATTAACTGTGCAAAGGTAACGGATTTATGTGAGACCAATGGGAACAGTGCGCAAAATGTTGCTGGCCTTCACAAATTCTTCGTTTCTGACCATCGTTTCTGTGTCGCTTTCCCTTTTCCCATCCTCTGCCTGACACTTCACAGCACCTTGCCCATTCATTATCAATAGGTACGCGCAATCCTTAATCTAAAAGGCGCGCAGCAAACTTATACAAGCCTAGTTGCCATGCCTATGCGAGCCAACTCCGATTGTTATCATAACCACCCCTTCGCACAATCCTATCATAACAGATACTGAACGACACAAAATAATAGCTTTATTTTTAAAAATAATAGCTTAAATTTTAAAAATTTAAGCTATTATTTTGCGCATTGCGTATCTTTCAGATTACCAGCAGCATACATGCCTACGAGGGCGTAGTGTCCAATGGCACTCAACATAAGTAATACAGAACACAGGATTGGACAAAAGGCCACATGGGTGCCGAGCCACATCTGGCGCCATTCTCCGACTCACGCGCATGGCCTCAATGACCTGTCAACAAGAGGCCAAAACGTCAACCGTTAGACACGAAGCCCTCTATCAAAAAAAGACAGGTAAAAGGGCTCTTCCCGGGAGCCCAAAACAAGAAAAACACAGGTGCTAAAAACAGAAAGCGCCGCGGGTGCCCACCAACAAGAAACCTCACGTGAGGTCGAAGCAAGTGGCATCTTAGGGCGAAAGAAACGCGTCTAGAACTCGATTATTGGGTCATTTCTTGGGGGTGAAAGTTTCCCAAGTCTGGTCATCATAAAACACCCTTATCTCGGTTATCCTCCTTTGTGGTCTGTCAATATATTTGATTTGATTTTGTGAAGAAGCAATGGGCTCTCCTAGATGACGCATCTCAAGAGTTGGCTGCTGCGCGTCAAAAAGAAGGGGTGAAGAGCCCGACGTGTCAGCTGGGGTAGCGGGCACCTGATCGCCAGGATGCTCACCATCTTGGGAGACTTGTGATTCTTCCATGGAGCCAACGCCATACAGGAGCCACTCCAGGGAAACCTGAGGAAAATGTTTATGAATGGCATCAACCATTTGGAGAGTGGGGCGCGTTTTGTTATTGAGCACTCCACTCAAAGACCCCTCTGAGATTCCTGTAAACTGAGAGAAGATTTTTTGAGTCATGTGATTTGACTCCATGATTTTCTTAATTCTATCTTTCATACCCTGCGTTTTGTAGTTACCATGGATTTTGACCCCAAAAGAGCCTGTCACCATACAATTTGCAAAGTTAAAACATATATTTGAATTATCCAACTGATAGTGGACGAATTTAGATTAATAAATTTATGATTCATAATTTTATATTTCATATTATCAAATCCGATTCTTACGACAGGCTTGGTTCGGATATTAGAATTCAAATTAGACACCTAATTATACCATAAAGCCTTGTTAGAACGTTTTTTAGCAAAAAACTGATTTGAAATAAAGTATATATATATTGATATGGTGAAAAACGAAGTTTATGCATCATAAACAAGCAAAACGGTGCTATATAACATGTGATTTACTTCTTAAAATCTGTATATCTTATTGATTTTCTTATATTTACATACAATCAAACAATTCTGTATATAAATCAATGACGATTTTGAAATTCGATTATTTGTAGTGTGAAATTATTTTATTTCACGCTTCAAGGCTTCAAATATACACAGTTTTAAATTCAAAAACACAAAGTCACACCATGCGGATTATTATTTATTTATTCGAATTTCGTCAATTCAAATGATAACAAAGGTTAATTGTGAATTACGCGTCGGCTGAAGCGCGCAAGACATAAAAACAGGAGATATTTCCGACCAGCCTTCGAAAGGCTTTCAAATACGAGATTTTTGAGGGTATTAAAAGAGGCCAAACTCACCTATTTTCATGGAGTTAGGCCTAAAAAACAGGGTCGTGAGCCACTACCCTTCCAGGGAAAAACACCCTGTTTTTTGTAAAAAATCAATGAAGAATGAAGAAAATCAGCTCCTTCATGAGGTCGCCTGCATCGGTATTTGGGTTGTCTAAGCCCTTACTTTTGGCATCAATCTCACGTAGTTTCTCCAAAATCTGAAGAGTTTTTCTTCCCGTGTAATTTCTCATCCCCGCGAGATACTCTTTCGTGCCCCATGCAGAACGCAGCCCGAGATAGTCGGAAAGGCTCTGCGGATCAGTTTTGTTCGGCGCGTAATAGGCTATCAACAGGTTCTGGAAAAAACCAAAAAGCAACGGGAGAAAAGCATAAAGCGACCCAGCCTTGGGATTACTGTTAAAATATTTGATTATCTGATTGGCCTTGAACACGTCCTTGTTGACTATGGCATTTCGCAGCTCAAAGGTATTGAAGTCCTTGCTCACGCCCACGTTCTTCTCCACCACCGCCGGGGTCACTCTCCTATCGTCTTCCGGAAGCGAAATCAGCAACTTGTCGAGTTCCGACATCATGCGGTTCAAGTCAGCACCGACATGATCGGCCAGCATGCTCGCGCTCTTGTCATCAATGGAAACATTCTTCTTTTTCAGATATTCGCGGACGAAAGACGGCAACTGGAAATCCTTGAGCTTCTTGCTTTCAAACACCACGCCATTTCTTTCCACATTCGACACAAAGCGCTGACGCCGGTTGATGGATCCGTTCTTGTAGCAAATCACAAGGACAGTTGAGGCCAATGGCTTTTCGGCATATTTCTCCAGCTTGTCAAACGACCGCAGTCCTTGGGCCTCTTTCACAATGACCACCCGACGGTTAGCCATCATGGGGTAAGACATGCACAGGTCGGAAATCTTTGCTGCGTTGGTGTCAGCGCCAAAGACCACGGTCTGGTTGAATGCCTGCTCATCAGGGGTCAGCGCATACTCCTGTATATAATCGCTGATTTGGTCAATGTAATACGACTCTTCGCCCATTAATATATAAATAGGTGCGAAATGCTCCGCCTTCAAGTCTTTCATGATGGCGTCAAACGTGATGGTTGGCCTTTTCTCCGGCATATTTCTTTCAGTTGATTATAGACGAATCTCGTGGCAAATGACTATCTTTGCACAAGAACTATATGCAAAGATAGCAAAATGATTCCGTTAAACCTCCCCTCTTTTGACATAAAATTACAGGGAACACGTGAGCATCCCCGCGTACTTGACACGCTGCGCCGCCGCTACGTCGCTCTGACACCCGAAGAATGGGTGCGCCAACACTTCATCCATTATCTCATTGACCACATGGGCTACCCACAGGCCCTCCTCGCAAACGAGGTTCCCCTGAGGATAGGAGACAAGCAGCTTCGCGCAGACAGCGTGCTTTACGACAGAAGCCTACGCCCCAAAATGGTCATAGAATACAAGGCACCCAAGATAGCTATCACGCAGCATGTGTTTGAGCAGATAGCCGCCTATAACATCCTGTTGCATGTGGATTACCTGATGGTTTCAAACGGACTTACCCACTACTGTTGCAAGATGGACTATAAGCGTAAAGAATGTTTATATTTAGACCATATTCCAAGATATGAAGAATTATGACAGATAAACGTGAAAATCGAAGGGGAAAAGACCTTCCCAAAACGCGAAAAGCCGTCTTTGCCAAAGAGCAAAGACGGCTTTTCGCGCCCGACAGCACAGATTCATGCCAACCGCACTATCCTACCGCATTGTAGCCATTGGTGCTGTTCTCACGCATAATGTCACGCACGCTCAATTCCTTATGAGAGCCTTGTTGAGCAGTTGGGTCAGGATGGTGTGGCTTGTCTTCCTCATAGTGAAAATCCTTGTAGTGAGCCTCGACGATGCCCCACACCAACAGGGACACCCCCAAAAAGAGGATAAAAGCAAATGCTATATTCATTGTGATCGCTTGTGAAATAATGATTAATTTGCCACAAAGGTAGTGAATTTTCGCTAAACAGGGGCCACTAAGATGTTTTTTTTTGCTAAATTTGCAAAGACAACCACTTACAGCAGCGTCTCATAGGCCACAAGCGCACGCAACAAACACGGCATAGGGAAAAACGCACGCAACGCAAGTGGCACGCGTATCATCAGCGCGTAACAATTTATCATTATCAGCTTTCGCGGGAAAAGCCCGCATAGGGGCACACGAAAAATGCGCGAAAACCGCATTTTAAGGCCGCGTAAGGCCTTATCACTTAATCAACGCACAAAGACACGTCATGGCATTTGGCAAATGGATATTGGGCCTTTTAGGCCTTCAGATAGGAGGGCCGATTGGTGCTCTCGCAGGTTTCATACTGGGTGCTTTGTTTGACGGCGTAGGCCAGTCGGACAAAGACAATAAGAGAATTTACGACGGCGACGGCAGCTATGGCGACGGACGCTCGCAACAAGAGCAGTATCGACAGCACCAAGAGCATTCAAAGGAAGGCGAACGTAACGCGTTCCGCTTCTCGTTGCTTGTTTTGGCCTCATACATCATACGCGCCGACGGCAAGGTAATGCACTCGGAAATGGACTTGGTGAGACAATGGCTACGCACTAACTTTGGCGAAGAGGCTGTCCGAGAAGGCGAGCAAGTATTGACGAGGCTCTTTGAGCAACAGAAAGTTATGGGTGCAGCCACATACGAAGAAACCGTGTTAAAATGTTGCCAACAGTTACGCGACATGATGGCTTACGAGCAACGTCTGCAGCTTCTCCACTTCCTCTCCATGATAGCTCAAGCCGACGGCTCGGTTGTCGCCCAGGAAATTGACGCTCTGAGGCGTTGCGCCGCAGGGCTCGGACTAAGCCCTGCAGAGGTTGACCGCATGCTCAACCTGCATGACGCCAGCAGCAGTTTAGACGCCGCTTACAAGGTGCTTGGCGTGAACGCAAGCGTCACAAACGACGAGCTGAAGCGCGCTTATCGCCGCCTCGCCCTGCAAAACCACCCTGACCGCGTGGCTTCTCTTGGCGACGACGTGCGTAGAGCCGCGGAGAAAAGGTTCCAGGAAATCAACGCCGCAAAGGAAACCATCTGGAAAGCAAGGGGCATTCGATGAAGTATCCCGCAAGTGACGTCTTTTGCCGAAAGATATTACGATATACATCGTGGTGTATTTCGTCGGTAACAGCCAAGGTGTTTTATGATATATAGCATAGAACATGCCACAACTATAACGTAGATATATTACAGTATATAACGTAAATATTTCACGATACATACTATAAATTAATATCACGATGTATACCATAAGTATTCCTATAAGACATTTCATAAATTTACGGACGAAACACAATATGTGCAATAGCAACGATGGATTATCTTATTGCGTACACAATATTACGTAATTTACTTCGTAGATCATCTATGGAACACACGACGATATATCTCGTAATAAAAGAAACGGCATTTCCCGCAAGTAAATTATAGGGTATCCAACAAGGTAACTTGTTTATGATATTATAAGATATATCATGATAAATACCGAAGGGTATATCACGGAAAACACCAAAGGATATATCACGGCAAATGCTGAAGAGTATGCCACGAGCCACATTCCAGGACATACCACACGCTACCTCCCGCAATCTCTCTGAGGCCATGCATGAGCCGATTACCGACTGACGGCGTACGACATGAGCGGACATGCGAGTAACCATCCGAAATTAGCCGTCTTGTCCATATCCCATTAACATGCGAACTTTGCCTCAAAAAAAGACATGTTCAATTTAAATGAAGGCAATCGGAT
>DJOD01000030.1:81423-93955 GCA_002437115.1 Prevotella sp. UBA6447 | reverse complement strand
CTGGTCCACGTCATTGTCGCGCTCTTCGTTCACGATCTCCTGCGTCGAGTTGTACTGGTCGTAGGGATAGACGTCCCAGCC
This sequence comes from Prevotella sp. UBA6447, assembly GCA_002437115.1. GTDB lineage: Bacteria > Bacteroidota > Bacteroidia > Bacteroidales > Bacteroidaceae > Prevotella. The sequence goes on along the minus strand of DJOD01000030.1, from coordinate 93,874 downwards.
CTCAATCCTGTCGACTACGTTGCGGCTCTTCGAGAAGTCCCACTCGCCCTCGAAACCAGGGTTCTTCAGCAGGTTGCGCGTCTGCTTGCCGTTCTCTACGCTCCAGCCGGGCTGCAACGCCAGGTCGGCCACGCGGAAGGTGTCGACGGGCATGCCGTCGCGGTAGATGAACACGCGCTCGTCGGGGGTCACGGCATAGCGGTAGGTGTGGTACAGCCCGTCGGTGTTGTAGAACGTGCCACCGTTGGCCGGGTTGCTGATGCCCTTGTTGGACACGAACACGTCGGAGCTGTTGCTCATGCCCATGCCCGTCGAGGTCACGTAGCCTTGGAAGCCCACACGCTTGCCCGTCACGGCAAACGGGAACACCTGCTGCGAGGCGTCGTCAACTTTCGCCTTGAACTCCAGGGTGTAGCCGTTGGGCGCGTCGGCCACGCCGGCATAGACCTTCTCGGAATCGGTGCCGCCGCCATAAACTGGGTTGGCGGCAATGTCCTTGACCTCCAGCGGCGTGCCAAGGGCCTCCAGGTTCACATAGGTGCGAATGTCGCCGCTGCGCAGGATTAACAGCCCTGTGTGAGCCTTCAGGCTCGACACGTTGGTGACCATTACCTGCACGGGATCACTGCCCGCCTTGATGGACGACTGCGAAACGGTAAAGCCCGACGTGACGGAGAGCTTGATATCCTGTTCCAGGCCTTTGCTCTCGACCGTGATGACTGCCGAAGCCCCAGTCCCATCGATTTTCACTACCCCAGGAAGGGTGGTGTTGGCCCTGAGAAGGGGTGCTCCCTGGGCATTGACATAACGAATGACCGTGGGGTCACTGTCGTTCACAGCCGCGAAGGAACTTCCCGAAATGCTGCCAAACGCCATCAGCGCAGACAGCAAAGACAATCGAAAGGTAGATTTCTTCATTGGGTTAAACATTAAAAGTTAGGTAATTAGTTCTCTTATAAATGATAGTGCATCATTATCTCATACATTTCTTCACCGTCACGCCTTGCGACTGCACGATGTACATTCCCCGCGTCTTAGGAGCAGACGGCAAGCTTATGCCCGCCATTGTGGTATAAGTCAAGGGCGAGCCCTCCGCCACGATTGTTTGCACAAAATCGGCCGTCGGCTGTCGGCCCACGACGATGAATCCCACCTGTTCGGGCTCCACCGCCACACCCGACACACTCTTCTCGCGATCCTTGAAGAGAAGGGTCGACTCGCTGCTCCTCTCGTCCTGGCGCAAGGTGGCGGTGAAGATGTCGTTCTCCGTCTGCACCTGCGCGAAGACAAGGGGAGACTCCGCAAAGGTCTCGCCATACTTGAGCCGGTAACCACCCGAGAGGTAATCGGCAACAGCCCTGTCGGGTGTGAGCCCCGCTACGACGACGCGCCCTCCGACCTTGCCCTTGCCGGGCGTGACGGCAACATAAGCCACCTTGCCAATTCCACGGGCACCCCGCAACTTGCCCTCAAAGCGCAAGCACGTCTCAAAGCCCGTCTTAGTGACGTTTCTCACGGCCGCCGTGGCAGTGGTGTCGCTTGACAGGTGAGCTGTGGCTATCACAATGGGCTGAACATCGAAGGCATGTGTAAACCGGACCTTGACCCACGTGTTGTCCACCTTATCTACATCATTGGCCTCACCCTTGATGGCACCCCACTGGAAACGGCCTCTTGGCAAGCGCACGTAGGTCAATGTGTCGGGAGCATAGAACGAGGGATGCTGTTGGTAGAGCCATGGGCGCAGACAGAAATCGAAATGACCCGCGTCATCCTTGCGCACCACAGGCGACAAGGGCATCTTGTTGCGGTAAGTAGCCGTTCCGAGCAGGGTGACGGGTGCGGCGACAGTTGTGCGCTGTGCGATCATCGGTTGCCAATCCTGCCACACCAGCGACTCGCCAAACACCACGTCCGACTGGCTGTCGGCCATGGAGCTGACTGTCACCGAGTTCGACTCTTTTCCATTCTGTACAGCCTCGGGTATTGACTGCACTTTCAGTATGGAAGACGTGCCTAACTCCTCAAACTCGGTAACAGGCAGGCTGGCATGCAGGCCATGTAGCGTGTCGGTAACAATCTGCCCGTCCTTGTAAAAGGCATAGCGGTCGATTTGCTCGCCATTGGGATCCGTCCAGCTCAAGTGGAGACGACCACCAGCCACCGAGTCGTAGGCCAGCACGGGAGCCTCCTGGATGTTCCAAACAGGAACGACCTCCTTGCTGCGGTTGAAGAAATAGGAAGGCTGGTCGTCGGCATAAAACTCGCCCGCAGGTGTCAGCTTGCCCTTGCTATCGATAATCATGCGCTTGTCTTCCACCCAGTTGTAGATGGAGTAACGCTCGATGAACGAACAAGTGTCGAGCATGTTAACGATGGCCTGGAGGTCGCGCAGCTGCTTGGCGTACTGGTCGGCCTGGCCAGAAGGCCAAGTTTCCTTTGTCCAGTTGGCACCATTGTTCCACTCCTTAATCCAAATGGGACGCTTGGTGCGGTCGTGCACAGCCTTCAAGTCGCGATACCACTCGGAAGCCGACTTGCCTCCCCAGTAAGCATGCACCACAACATAGTCGACACGGTAGTTGCGCTTCTTGCACTGCGACATGAAGTTGTAAAGCCAATTGAAGTCGGTCGTGGCTGGCGAGCCCAGTCGGCGACCTGTCTGCAACAGCAGCGGCCACTCCTTGATGGCCGTCTCCACCGACACGTTCGACTGTTCCGTGTGGTCGGGTTCGTTGAAGCCTATCAGGTGCGGGGCACCCGGCAAAGTGAACATCGTGGTCGGGTTGCCACCCGCGCCCCATTTCTCGGGCACGAACTCCTGGTTGTAGTTCTTGTCGTCAGGACGAGCGGGGTCGGTCGTGGGACTCATGCCCCAGTTGTAATACCACGTACTGTTGGTCAAGTCGCACTGCTGGAAGCAGTATTTCAGCCCGTCGGGCATCGTCTTCCAAACGGATCCTGCCCACCCTTTCTTATTAGGATAGAACCAGGGCAGCACCCTGACGAAGCTCACCTTGCCACGCAGCTCGGTGGGCAGGGCGATGTCAAGGTCCTTGTCGTCGGCAATGAACACGCGGCTGTAACCCATCCCGTCGGGCTCGCAAGCCAAGGTGGCCATGTAGCCACGCTTCAGCGAGATGTGCGTGAGGGCATTGTCGCAAGCAAGGGGCTTGGCCAACGACGACGGCACATAGGCAGAGGGCTGGTTGCTGTAATAGTATTCGGGCTCGAAGGCCACCTGTTTGCCTTGGGCGGTGATGGCCTTGAGAACGCACATTCCACGCGGATGAGCCATGACCACCGCGCCTTGCTTATAAACAACGATGCGGCCATTGCTTTCGGGATCGAAAGCCTCGCCACCTATGAGAATTTGTGAGGCGTAACGCTTGATGACATCGTTGGGCTTCACATGGTCGAAGAAAAGCCATGCGTCCGCAGAGCCCAAGGTAACGGTGGCACCCTTGGCCATGACATCGTCCTTGGCGGTGAGGTGCAACTCATCGGTACCGCTGAGCGCCACCGGGGCGGTCAGGTTGTTCTTCACTTCGACAGCAGCCAGCGCTGCCAGTCCCCAGGAAAGAAGCGCACATATCAAGAAGGTCTTCTTTGGTTTCATCTTGTTTCATGATTTAGGTTTCTACGGCAAAGATAATCCTACCTTCGTCATTACCTGGTTTAAAAATCCGTCACACGCATCCACATAGCATGAATGACGTATTTTTCGACCTGCTTTACCAATTCCTTATTTTGCAGATTCGTGTCGTGGCGGTTCTTGTCAAGATAGTTTCTCATTTCACGCACCTGCTGGCAGAGACAACTGGAAGGCAAAAAGGAACATCCCAAAGCTGCAAGTTCCTTATCACCCTCCTGATGTGGACAACTATTACCCACTTTAGGGTCACCTTAAGCGAAGAAAGCGTACCTTTTGGACGAAGGTTAAGCCCCTTTCGAGCGAAGGTTAAGCCCTTATTGAGCCACGATAAGACATCTATCTCCAGCCGAAACGCCTGTTTCGGGTCGAAAAATCCGTATTTGTTTCGTAAGTTTCTGACTGTCAACATATTACTATTCATACTCTTTCTTCGTTTTTTAGGCTATATTTATCATTGGACGAGGAACTTTTTCAAATGGCGAAAACATTATTCAAGAAAATTCACAACTTACCCCCCCCTCCTTAGCCTTTCTCCTTATCTCCCTTCAGGGACTCTTTCTGGTTGCCATTGCGCTTGGAGCTAAGCGCGCTTTTCTTCTTGCTCACCACGTATTCGGACGGCAGGCATCCAAAATCCTTCTTGAAGCACGACGAGAAATACTTCGGGTCGTTGTAACCCACAGCATAGGCGATGTCGGCAATGTGAGCCTCGGGGTTCTTGAGGAGCAGTTCGCTGGCTGACTTCATGCGGATGGATCGTATGAAGGCCGAGGTGCTCAGACCCGTCAGCATGCGCAGCTTCTTGTAGAGGGTCGACTTGCTGGTGTTCATCTGTTGGGCGAAGGTAGGCAGGTCGAAGTCGGCGTTGGCGATGTGCTGCTGCACCACCTTGATGCAACTGTCGAGGAAGTCTTGGTCGGAGCCGTAGAGTTTCACGTCGCGTATGCCGCCGAAGAGCCTGTCGCAGATTTCGCGGTCGGTCTTCTCCTTGTGGCTGAGCAAGTTTTGTATGCGCACCAAGAGCACCGACGTGTTGAAAGGCTTGGTGATGTAGGCGTCGGCCCCGGCCTGGTAGGCCTCAGCGCGCGCCTCGTCGTCGTGCTTGGCGGTGAGCATAATGACAGGGCAGCCGAGCGCGTCCTGGCGACCACGCAACTTGTGGGTCATCTCGATGCCGTCCATGACGGGCATCATCACATCGGTGAGCACGAGGTCCACGGCCTCATTGTCAATCACCTCCAGGGCCTCGCGGCCGTTGTAGGCCGTAAGCACGCGGTAGGTCGGGGACAACAGACGCTCGAGCATGAGGAGCAGCTCCTCGTTATCCTCCACGACCAGGATGGTGGCCTTCACCTTGTCGTCGGCGGGCTGGGGTGCCGCCTCTTGCTGCTTGCCGATGCTGTCGATCATCATCTGGCGCGAGTCTTCGATTTCCGTCTCCTCGAACGCCTCGCGGTTCACGGGCAGCGTCACGGTGAAGGTGCTGCCTTTGCCCTCCTCGCTCTCCACGGCCACGGTGCCATGGTGGAGCGCGGTGAGCTCCTTGACGAGCGAGAGGCCGATGCCCATGCCATAGGTATTGAACTTGCGGTGCTCGCCCTCGTAGAAACGCTGGAAGAGTGACGGCAACTTGCTGGCGGCGATGCCCGCGCCGTCGTCGCGCACGCGGATGACCGCCACACGACCGTCGTCGCTGTTGAGCGTCACCCAGATATGGCCTTCGGGATGGTTGTACTTGGTGGCGTTGGATATGAGGTTGTAGAGTATCTTGTCGAGCTTGTCGGAGTCGAAATAGCCCTCCAGCCGCTCTGGCTGGCAGGTCAGGGACAGGTGGATGTTCTTCTTGTAGGTAAGGGGCTTGATGCTCTCCACCTCACCGCGCACGAAGTCGGTGATGCAGCCCCACGAAACCCGGAGGTGCTGGTTGCCAGTCTCCGTCTTGCGAAACTCAAGGATTTGCTGCAGCAGGCGCATTAGTCGGTTCACGTTGCTGTTGATGGTGCGGAAATCGGCCTTGGCCTCGGGATAGACCTGCCCCAGCTGGCTGATGGTGGCCGAGATGATGGTGAGGGGCGTCATGAGGTCGTGGGTGATGTTGGTGAAGAACTGCAGCTTCTTGTGGTTGAGCTGTTCGATGTTGCGGTTTTCCATGTGGGCGAGCTGCAACTGGTGGGCCGCCTCGCTCTTGTTTTTGAAGTACCTGACCATCATGTAAACGGCTCCACCGAGTAGCAGGGCGTAGAAGAGCCACGCGTACCACCGGAGGTAGAAAGGCGCGAGGACGGTGACACGGATAACCTGCTCAGCCTCGCGCCACTGGCCAGCCTCGTCGGTGCAGCGCAGGCGGAAGGTGTAGGTGCCCGAAGGCAGGTTGCTGTACGACACCTGGCTCTGGCTGGCCTCGGGATACACCCAATCGCGGTCGTAACCGTCCAGTCGGTAGGAGAAGCGCGGACATTCCTGCTCGTCGTAGCCGAACGACGAGAACTGCAGGGTGAGCTCGCGCTGCGAAGGGCACAGGGTGAGCGTGGTGGCATAGGGCGGCAGCAGCTCGCTCACGCCCTGGCGGTCCCGCTCCGCCATCTGGCTTACCGATACACCATCGACCAGCACGTCGGTGACGACGGGTCGCAGCTCGCGACCGGTCTGCTTGGGGCGCACTTCGGGGAACGACACGAAGCCGTTGTTGCAGCCGAAGGTGATGGTCTCCGAGCTGTTGGCCGATGACAGGCCATAGCCGAAATATTGGTCGCCGACGACCGCATGGCGCTGGTAGGTGCGCATGCCACTCGTCTCGCCCTTGTCGTTGAACATCAGGCATATCAGCTCATTGCGCATGGCAACCCACAGGTTGCCGTCGGCACTCTCCTCGATGCTATACACCTCCTCGTCGGGCAGACCGTAACGGCTGTTAGCACTCACGAAGCTGTCGGTCTCTGGCGAGTAGATGAGCAGACCGAGCTCCTTAGAGCAAGCCCACACGCGGTTCCTGTGGTCGACAAGCAAGCGATAGACATAGTGGAGGTCGAGCTCCGTATTACCCAGGCTGTTGTATTGGCGCAAGGTCATCGCCGACGGGCGGCGGATGTCGCCCTTGAGACAGAGCACACCATCGTTGCGCGTGGCCAGCCATACGCGCCCGTCAACCCCGCACGCCACGTCCCTGACCTGGGCGTTTGCCAACACGCCGAGATGCTTGCCCTCCACGTGCACACCCTTGCCGTTGGCATATCGCACGCTCAAGCCCCGATAGGTGCCAATGAGCCAGTTGCCCTGACGGTCTTGCGCCAGGCTATACACGCAGTTGTCGGCAAGGTAGGGCGCGTTGTCGCGGTTAAGCTGGCCTGTCACCTGGCCGTCGGCGACGACCGAAAGGCCGTGGTGCTCCGTGCCCACCAACATCTTGCCCAGTTCCATCGGTGCGATGCAACACACCTGCGAGGGCATGGGGATGTGGCGGACTGAAGCCTTCTTGTCTGGTGGGAAAATGAGGATGCCATTGCTGCGCAACCCCACCCACACGCTGCCATCGGGCAGAGCCTCCAGAGTGGTGATGTAGTCGCTATATAAATAAGGTGCAGGCAAGAGCCGTTGGTTGAACAGCATGGGGCGCGACTGCGCCATGACAACGCCGCGCTGCGAGGCGATGGCCCACATCTGGTTGTCGCGATCGCAGAAGAAGCCCATAGCTCCCTTCCCGAAATAGTCGGGCTCGGGATTGAGCCACGCGGGCAGGGCCGACAGCAGACATCCCGGGCTGTCGGGATGCTCCACGAAGGTGAGGCCGCCACTGGTGCCCACCCACAGCAGCCCAGTGTTCTGGTCACGGTCAATGCGCCACACAATGTCGGAGGCGAGCTGTCCACCCGTGTTCGCGCGGGTGTAGGCCGTAAACGAGAGGGGCTTGCCGGTGTCGTAAGGGTTGGTGATCTTGTAAAGGCCGCAACCCCAGGTGCCCACCCAAAGCACGCCGTTGCTCTCATACACCGTCTGGGCCGACCGCAGCGCGTTGAAGGTGGGCATCTCGTAGAAAACCTTGTCGGCGGGGTTGTAGCGGTAGAGCCCCTTGTCCCAGGTGCCTATCCACACGTAGCCCTGGTGGTCTTCAAGCAGGGTTGTTATCGAGGCGTGGGGCACCTTGGAATTTCCGTTTTTGTCGCAGAGAAACACGAAGGAGTCGGTTTTTTCCACGTAGCGGTACAACCCTCCCTCGGTACCCACCCAAAGATTGCGGTCGCTCGTGAAGAGGAGGCACTTCACCGCGTTGCTGTTGTCGAACTCCGTGAAATGGTAGCTCCGCGTTGAGCCATCGCGCAGGTTCATGCGACAGAGCCCTTCGCGCGTGCCTATCCACAGGCGGTCTTTGTCGTCGTCTTGCAGGCAGGCTATCTCGTTCGACGGCAGCAGGTGGGGAAAGAGGGGCGTATTGCGATAGGTCAGAACGTGGTGGCCGTCGTAACGGTAAAGCCCGTTACCACCACCTATCCACACGAAGCCCTGGCGGTCTTGGTAAAGGGTGTTGATCTCATTGATGGGTATGGCTTTCGACAGGTTGCCGAGGGGTTGGAACTTCATGTCCTGCAACTGCGCACGCACAGGAAGGACTAACAGTGACAGCAACGCTGACAGCATCCACAAAAGCCAACAAATCCGGTGATTGTTCATATTCTATCGCTTCAGGTTATCGTTTAGGTATGTCTCAACACAGGTAGGCGCCTGTTGACAGGTATAAAATTACGTATTTTCAAGGAGAACAGATGTAGAATTATTCGTAATTTAGGGTGCAATAAGTGGTTTTCTGCGTTTTTTCGTTGGGAAACCAGCCTGAAAAGGATGTTTCTGCAGAGAAATATCGTTTTAAAGGGAAAGATGGTGTAGGAAGGCATGTCAACAACCACTTGGAAAACATGATGAAAGAACAAGAAGGGACAGCCCTGCGCTTTTTCCAGTTGCTTAACAAAAATAACAGACAAGCCTTCCCTGTCACAGGGAAATGTGGTATCTCTGCATACAGAGACTTATTTCAATGAAAACCATGACAAACTACAGTTCCGACTTCATTCCACCCACCGAGCTTAACGTCTCAACACAGTTTGAGCAATTTGAGGAAATGCCATCAAAAGGCCATTCCATGCTCTTGCGGGCCAAGCGCGACGAGCAATGGTGGTGTACTCAAGGGCCTGAAACCCGATAACGTGATGATCACGCGCAATGGACAGAAGGTGAAACTGATTGACTTCGTCCTGGCCGAAACCGACAGCTACTCCGTGTTCAAGCAACCTGCCGGCACAGAGGGATTCATAGCCACCGAGCAGACGATGAGTGCCACGCCGGACTGCCGCAACGACATCTACAGCATCAGTTGTATCATGAGGCTCATGGACCTCAGGCGATGCTATCGCCGGGTGGTCAAACGGTGCCAAGCACCCATACACAGACGATACCAAGACATCGCCGCGCTGCGCAAGGCCATGCGCAACGTGCGACGGGAGATACACGCGGGCATCGCCGCCATGCTCCTTCTCACCATAGGGGGAGGATTTGCCTTCTACATCACGACATATCGGCCAACCATAATCAACCCACCACCTAATTCAACGTGGGGTATCTCAAGTACACGGCGTTGGACAGTGACTACGCATGAGCTGGCTCCCCGACCGCAACTGCATCTTAGAGCATCTCGGCAATGGGATGTTTCGCGTCGTGAAAGCGGAGAACACCAAGCTCCACGCGGGCGACACGTTCACCTGCTACCTCTTCATCAACCATGAGCCAGCTTACCTCGACAACCTCCTCCCTGAGGGGAAGGTACCCATGCGCTATGTGGCAGGTAAACAATCGGGCGTGGTGCTGGAGACCATTTTGTGAATTCTGAGAAGCAACCGGCAAATCGGGGTGATGGTACAGGCAAAAACGATAAAAAAGGCTTCCCCTTTTTGGCAATGCAAGATTCCCCCCCCCCGAGCATCTCACAAGCGAAAAGCGGAAGCCTACTGCTCTCTAAAGGGCACTAAGCCTAAAAGTTTAAAATTGTATATGGGATAGCCAAGTACCCCGAAAGCAGTTTCCTTGATTATGCGTTGGTTGCTTTCTCGCAAGACGCATATCCTTTCTACGTCCGCAAAGATAAGGAAAACCAACCATACTTTGCCTTTCCATTCCTTTTCAGGAACGTCCTTCAATTATTCATAGAAATCAACAAAACACAAAAGGCGCCGTCCTGCTTTTCCACTTGCCGCGTGGAAAGGAACGACACCGCCTTTTGGTTTTTCCCTTACTTGGCGTAAGCCACGGAGCGCGTCTCGCGTATCACCGTGATCTTGACCTGTCCAGGATAAGTCATCTCGTTCTGAATCTTCTCGGCAATCTCGGAGCTGAGCTTGTTGCTCTCGTCGTCGCTCATCTTGTCGGCCCCGACAATGACACGGAGCTCACGACCAGCCTGGATGGCATAGGTCTTAGTCACGCCAGGATAGCTCATGGCGATGGCCTCAAGGTCGTTGAGACGCTTGATGTAAGCCTCCACAATCTCGCGGCGCGCGCCAGGACGGGCGCCTGAGATGGCGTCGCACACCTGCACGATGGGAGCCAGGAGCGTTTGCATCTCCACCTCGTCGTGGTGAGCAGCGATGGCGTTCACGATTTCGGGCTTCTCCTTGTACTTCTCGGCCATCTTGGCGCCGAGCAGGGCGTGAGGCAGCTCGCTCTCCTCATCGGGCACCTTGCCAATGTCGTGGAGCAGTCCGGCACGCTTGGCCTTCTTGGGATTGAGCCCCAGCTCAGCGGCCATGACGGCACAGAGGTTGGCCGTCTCGCGGGCATGCTGCAAGAGGTTCTGCCCGTAGGAAGAGCGGTATTTCATCTTTCCGATGATGCGGATGAGCTCCGGGTGTAGCCCGTGTATGCCGAGGTCGATGGCCGTGCGCTTGCCGGTCTCCACAATCTCGTTATCGAGCTGTTTCTTCACCTTGGCCACGATCTCCTCTATGCGGGCCGGGTGTATACGCCCGTCGGCCACCAACTGGTGAAGGGCCAGTCGGCACACCTCACGGCGTATAGGGTCGAAGGCCGAGATGATGATCGACTCGGGTGTGTCGTCCACGACAATCTCGGTGCCTGTGGCAGCCTCCAGGGCGCGGATGTTGCGACCCTCGCGGCCGATGATGCGACCCTTGACCTCGTCGTTTTCGATATGGAAGACGCTGACCGAGTTTTCGATGGCCGTCTCCGTGGCCACACGCTGTATGGTCTGTATGACAATCTTGCGCGCCTGCTGGTTGGCGTCGAGCTTGGCCTGGTCCACAATCTCGTTGATGTAGCTCGCAGCATCCATCTTGGCCTTGTCCTTCATGCTCTCCACGAGGCGGTTCTTGGCCTCATCGGCCGAGAGACCCGACAGCTCCTCGAGCTTGGCACGCTCTTGGTCTTGCATCTTCTCAAGGTCGGCCTGCTTCAGGGCGAGCATCTTCTTCTCGCTGTCGATGCGCTGCTGCGCCTGGTCGTTCTCCTGCTTGCGACGCCCGAGCTCTTCCTGTCGCTGGTTGAGCGAAAGTTCGCGCTGCTTGAGCTTGTTCTCGCTCTGCTGGATCTTCAGGTTACGCGCCTGCACTTCCTTCTCCAGCTCACTCTTCTTGTTGAGGAATTTCTCCTTGACCTCAAGCAGTTTCTTTTCCTTAATCACTTCGGCGTCCTTCTGGGCCTTTTCCATCATCTCCTTATATTTCCCGGTCAAGACGTACCGAAAAACAAGATAAGCCGCCACTCCCCCGATGACCAGGGCAACGATGGCGGTCACGATTATTGCTATCATTTAGAATGTTGTTAGTTGTTGATTCATGTTCTCACGTTTGTGTGCGCGCTGGCTGTGGGCTCACTTGCCTTTCAGCATGTCGGTGATTTCAGTGGTGAGCTTGGTGAGGAGGTCATCGTAAGGCTTGGTGTCGTTGCGCTGCAACTCCTTCTGGAGCCTCAGCCCAAGGTCTATCATGGCATAGTAGTTGATTTCCTTGTCGCCCTTCATGCCCTTGAAATTGGCATAGTAGGCATTGAGGAGCTCGTTGATGAGTTCGGCATCCTTTCGGTAGAGCGGTTCCTCGTCGCGCGGCACCCTCACCATGATGTCGGTGTCATAGATATGCAACCGTATGTTGATCTTGTCCTGTTCTGCTTCTGCCATCACCACTTTTGTTACTGTTGTTCACTGAGCAGCGTGATACACTTGTCGACATCCCTGATGAGCTTGCTCACCTTGCGCTTGGTTTCGTCGAGATCGCGGTCGCTGACCTCAAGCACGCGGGCTGTCTTCAAGGAATTGTAATCGTTCTGCAACTGCCTGACCTGTCCTTCGAGCTTGCGAATCTGCGCGTCGCGCTCGTCGACCATGGCATACAACTCGCCGTTCTCCTTCACCACGTCGTGGTATTGGAGAATCATCTGCCTGACGCGTGTGGCGAATGTATCAATGATCTTCTGGTTGGCATCCATTGCGAGATACAATTTTCTGCAAAATTAAATATTTATCCCGAATAATCCAAATGTTTCCAACCTTTTAGTTACAGCCACATTACAAAAAGCGCCCAATTTGCATCCCTGGGGCCCATACGTCAACACAAGGGAGCCGCCAGCCGTCCAAAGAACGCAACGAGGAGTCTGCCGACCCGCAAGCATCTGTCGGCGGTTTTGCAAGTGCCTCTATGCCAAGAAGATAGGGAAGGCGCAAAAAGAGTTATCTGTTTGTCCTTTCCCTGGGTTGACGGGCTATCCATCCCTCCGTGGCTTCGCCAACAAAAGACCCGC
>DJOD01000030.1:35768-81364 GCA_002437115.1 Prevotella sp. UBA6447 | reverse complement strand
GCGGGTCTTTTGTTGGCGAAGCTGTTTGGTGCGCCTGCTCAGAGGGCCACCTTCACTGTCTGCAGGCTGCCGCCTTGGCGCAGCTTGATGATGTAGGTGCCATGGCCGAGCGACGAGAGGTCCACCACCTGGCCGCTTGAGTGGAGTTCCGTGGCGAGCACGGCCTGTCCGAGCGTGTTGTAGATGGTCACTTGCGCCTTGTCATTGCCGAAGTAGAACGTAGCCGTACGAGCAGCGCGGTCGGTGGCGATGCGGAACATGGCATCGTCGGCCTGCACCTCCTTCACGCCCGTCACACCGAGGATGCTCTCCAGACCCCGCTGCACGTCGATGCGCCCGTAGCCCCACGTGTTGTTGGGGAAGATGCTGTCGCCCGTGTTGATGTACTTGTCGTCGTTGATGGAAGTCTTGCTCAAGATCTCGCGTATCTTAGTTGGCGTGAGCGTGGGGTCGGCCTGCAGCCAGAGGGCGATGGCCCCCGCCACGAAAGGCGAGGCCATGGATGTGCCCACCTCGTAGGTGTAGACATCATTGCCCGATCGGGCTATCACGTTGGTATCGTCGCTCCAGCTGCCGTAGTAGCGCGAGCCAGCCGACACGATGATACAGCCCGGCGCGGTGATGTCGGGCTTGACGCGCCCATCGGCCGAGGGGCCATAGCTTGAGAAGTTGGAGTGGCCGAGATAGGCTCCCACCAGGTCTTCGTTGATTTGGTAGACATTGTTGGTGCCCTGCAGGCTGATGGGCTGGAACTCCATCTTCGAGTTGAAGGAGCCCACGGAAATCACGTCGGGGCTCTCGCCGCCGAGCTCACCCACGGTGCAAGCATGGTCGCCGTCGGTCCAGCCGCGCTTGTTGTAGTTGGCGAAGACACCGCCTGTGGCGTTGTTCCACATGTGAATAGTGTCGCCAGCCTCGCCCGTGGCCACAAGACCCACGGCAAATCCCGTGTTGATAGACGTGGCACGGCTCATCACCAGCACGTTGGAACGGTTGTTGGTGGGGTTCACCTGCAGCGACAAGCCGATGGTTGCCACGACGCCACTGCCATCGGGAGCCACCCATTTCACCTCTTTCTCACCGTTGCTGCTCACCTCGTCAGACTGCGCGATGACCTTTCCCGTCAGCGTGTTGACCACCACGGCCTTCACCGAGAGCTGCGAGTTCTTGGCACCCCACACGTCAACGTAAGCCGTCTTGTACTGGCTGTTGTCCTGGTCGCTGGTGTAGTCGCACATCGTCTTGAGCTGCTTGCTCGAGGCGGTGAGAACCTTCGACACATGGAGCTTCTCCAAGCCCTCGTTGCCGGCGGCTCCCACGATGATGCGCCCCGGCCCCACGAGCTTGGCGAAGGCCTGGTCGGTCTCTGACGTGCCATCGTGGGGTCCCATGTGCGAACCGAGGCTGATGTTCACCACGGCTGGCTTGCCCACGCTCTCCGCATAGTCGAAAACATACTTGATGCCATCGACGATGTTGGCGTTTGTCGAGTTGAAGCTCACGAACACCAGGTCGGCATCGGGAGCCACGCCATAATACTTGGTTGAGCGGTCGCCGCCGGCAGCGATGCCCGACACGTGGGTGGCATGGAAGCCACTGGTCATGTCGTATCGCGCGGCCTTCATCTCCTCGTAGTTGGTGTACTCCACGCCATAGCCATAGGCGGCAGGAGCCTTACCCGATCCATTCTGATTCCAAATGCGCTTAATGCGCGTGTCGGTCTTGTCTGCGTTGAGGAAATCAACGTGGTCGTACTGGAACCCGTTGTCGACGATGCCCACCACGACACCCTTTCCCGTGTAAGGGCCGTTGTGCTCGGTCATCTGGTGGCACGCGTCGACATAGAGCAGCCGACGCGCCTCGTCCATAAGCAGGCGTGCCTCCGTGCCCACCGACAACGACACGACACCACTGAGCTCCGAAACGGCTTGAATGGCCGACACGGGCAGCGTGGCGGTGACGAGCGTCTCCGAGAGACGGCTGTTGACCTTGGCGCCGAGCTTTTCCATCTGAGCCAAAACCTCAGCGTTCTTGACGGTCACATAACAGTTGACGGTAGAGTCGGCCCCATTGGCCGCCTTGGCTTTCCGCTTGCCGGTGCTCACCTCCTGCAACAAGACGCTGGTGCTGGGCGACAGTTTCTGCGCGAAGCCCTGCGCACCCATGAGGAGCATGGCTGCGAAAAGGAATGTTTTCTTGTTCATTGAAAATTATAAGAGTCTTTTCTTGGTTGTGGTTTAAGAGAGGGGCGCTTGACCTATTGAGCCTATTAGGCCTGTTGAGCCCATTAGGCCTAATAGGGCATATTAGACATATTAGACATATTAGGCATATTAGGCCTAACAGACCCATTAAGCCACTTTAGCCTCAAGCAGCCCCCTACTAAATTAATATTTCTCGAACGTACCCGTGTAGTTGAGCACGAGGTGGGTGTTGTCGCCACCCTTGGTACTCCAAGGCGAATTGTAGTTGTTATACACGTCAATGGCGATGGTGTAGGTGCCATCGCCAGCCTTGCTGACGGTCATGGTGCCGTTGTCGGGCGTGTTGCCGTAGCCATGGCCAGCTGCGTACGACTGAAGGCCGATGCCACCCTGCGAGAACTTAAGATCGAAATAAGCCGTCTGGCCGAGGTCAGCCAACTGCACCTCGCCGGCATTGATGAGGTCTTCGCTCACTTTGAGCACCACCTTGCTGGAAGAGAACTTGCTATCGCCATCGGGCACAAGGTAGAACGTGGTGTTGCCCTTGCTGTCGGTGTCGATATAAGAAGTGCCAAGCTTACTGTCAATCTTGAGCTCGCCGTCTGCGTTGTAGTATTTGTACTCATTGGCAGCCACGGGAGCAGGCTTCATGCCGTCGAGCGAGTCGGCCGCAGTCACCGCTCCGTAGTAGTTGACGCTGACCGTGCGGCCGTCGTCAAGGGTGGCCACGAGGTCGATGTAGAGGTTGTCCTCAGCGTCATGCTTGGTGACGATGGTTCCGGCAGTCACCTTGTCGTAGACCTCACGCTTGCCATAGTCGTAGTATTGGAACGTGTAGCTGTCCTTGTCGATGGCCATGTCGATGGTGTCGCCATAGAGTTTCGAGGCCGAGATGCTCACGGCCACGGCCATCGTGCCGTTGACAAGGCTGTCGGGCAGGTTGCCCGTGGCGTCGCCGAAGGCAAACGCTGTGGCTTCGCCCGTGGTGGCAGGCTTCACGACAAAGGCCGACCTGATGGCCACGCGACTGGTGTCGGCACCCTCCTTCTCCACGCCTATGAGGTTGGTTGCCTCAAAGACCTGCGAATAGTTGGAGGTGTAGCGACAGCGCAGGTCGTTGAAAGCCTCTGTCTCTGTCTCCAGGTTGACCACCACCTGACCCGTACGGCCAAAGCGCACCTGCAGCGAGCCTTGCAGCGCGATGGCCTGGCCCTTGTACTTGACAACGACAGCGCTCTCACCGTCGGTGCCGAGCGTCAGCTGCTTGCCCAGGCTGTCCTTGGGCAAGACTATGGTCAGTGTGGGCACGGCGTTGGCCGTGTCGGCCTCGGCCGTGTAGAGGCCGAACGTGTAGCTGTCGGCAGCTTCGAGCATGGTCACCTTGTCGATGCCCTGCACGTCGTCGTCGAAGGCTATCTGGTTGCGGAGCGAAGGAAGCTCCACGTCGGTGAAGGTCACGCGCTCCACGCCTTTCACCTTATACTGTGTGGTCGTGCCGTCTTTCTGCACGACGGTCATCACGCGCTTGGTCTGCGCGTTCACGCCTGTGGCCGCCATGAGCATGAGGGCGGCAGCTGCTATGATTTTCTTCATTTCTTGATGATTTTTGTGGTAGTGTTGTTGTTCTTGACAATGTAGATACCCGCTGGCAGCGCGCTGATACTCTCGGCTGGTGTGCCGTTGGCCGTGCGCAGGAGCTGTCCGCCCAGTGTGTAGACGCGACAGGGCGCGCTCTTGCGGTCGTCGGCCACGCCGTCGATGGCGGTGATGGCCGCAGGGTCGTAGAAGTATTCCATCTCCTTGTCGAAGGTGCCCGAGATTTTGAATCCCTGTCCGTCGAAGAGGTTGATGTCAAACTTGTAGTGGTTGTTGTCGGTCTTGCTGACGCCCACAGTGCCCGAGTAGACGGTGGCGAAGCTGTCGACCACCCAGGTGTGTTCCTTCGGATACTCGCACTTCATGAAGTGCTCATACTTCGTTCCCGTGCGTCCGCCGAGCTCGTCGAAGTAGCCACGGGTGAGCTGGTAGGGCTTGTAGAGGTTGGTGTAGAGGTGGCTCTCCTCCATGAGCTGGTAGGTTCCCTCAGGCAGGTAGGCGCTGCCCTCCGTAGCCTGGAACTCCATGCGCAGCAGGTCTTGGTCGCCCATGATCTCGGGGTCGTCCTTTCCACTGGGCGAGCCCAGGTCGACGGTGAAGATCTGCACGCCGTTCTGCACGCCAAGCGAGTAGATGCGCGACTTGCTGACGCGCCCAAAGTCGAGAACCACGTCATGGTCGAGGTTTGAGTCTACATCCTTGGTGTTAGACGTTGAGAGGTCGCTCACGGGGAACTTGATGTTCTTGGCCGTGCCAGTCACCTTGTGACCGCGGTCGGTTGTGAGGTCCACGGTCACGTTGAACGTGCCCGCGGAGTCGCCTTCTTCGATGGTCACAGTACCGTCGGCGATGTAGCAGTAGTCGTAGTCCACATCGTCACTTCCCGTCATCGACTTGCGCCGCTTCACATAGGTGCCCATGATCATGGTGACGCCCATGTAGTCGATCTCTATGCCAGGGAAGAAGGTGTTGACCTTGAAGTTGCGAGCCACTGTGTAGGTTCCAGGTATGAGAGTGGCCGTCTTAGAATCGCCAAAGAGGCGATTGTAAAGGTTGATGCAGAGGTCCTCGCCCTTGTCTGTGAGCCCACCATTCTCATTATAGCTGCCAGTAAAGAGGTCAATGATCATGTTGCCAGTGTTCGACTCCATCAGGTTGCCGTGGTAATAGGCCAGTCCTCCCGTGAACTTGAGCCCTCTGAGGTCTATAGTAATCTGCGGGTAGACCGTACTGCTCCCGCCAGCCATGTTGGTAAAGGAAAGCTCGCCTTCGAAGGCGTATGTGTTGCCCTCGGCATCGCTGAAGGTCACGGTGTAGGTATCGGCCTCGTCGGAACTGGCTGCCGCTTTCTTGGTGACGGTGATGGCGCCATCAAGGTCAACGCCACCATCGTCTTTGCCCTTGTCATCATAGGTAGTGAGATACGAGAGGTCGGCGTCATATTGCTGTTCGCCGTCGGCGGTGTAGGTTCCCGTGGGCAGCGTGTTGCCGTTTCCATCGGGGGCGTAGAGGTCGAGGATGGCCACGCGGGCGTTGGTTGCCGTGATGGTTCCCTCGTTGATGTTATAGTTGACGTCGCTCTTGTCGGAGAGCACGAGGTAATAGTTTTCCTTGCCGTCAACTCCCGAGGCCGACGCGGGATAATAGGCCGCCAGCACGACGTTGTTGAGCTGCTGGGGAGCCGAGGTCTCGCCAGCGCGAGCCTTCACGCCAAGGGCGCGCTTCTTGATGAGCGACAGGGTGGCGTGTTTCTTGATGAGCTTCTGCTGTGCGCTTGCAGGCATTAGGGCCACACAGAGCAGGAGCATGAGGAAGAGTAATGTTTTCTTCATGAATGAATTGTGGATTGTTATTTCTTGATGATTTTGAACGTGTGGTCGCCCACCAGGCGCAGCACGTAGATGCCGGGCTGCAGGGTCGTCAGGCTCACGGTGACGGATCCGTTGGCGGTGGGCCTTGTGGCCAGGAGCTGGCCGCCCTGCGTATAGAGCTGGGCTGCGGGAGCCTTGGTGCCAGTGACAATCACGCGGTCGTTGTCGAGATAGGTCAGGCTGAAGCGCGAAGCCTCGGGACCCGCGACGGCGGTCACGGAGTCGGCCGTGGTGGAGTCGACCTTCTCAAAATAATACTCGGCCACCTCCGACTGGTCATAGTCGGTCGTGACGCTGCCTGACGTTACCGAGAACTTGCCGCCATCAAGCGTGATGGTGGGCAGGCTGTCGAGCGCGAAGAGCTTCGTGCTTTCGTCAGTCATCTTCAGCACAAGCATGTCGATGACCTTGTCGCCCTCCGCCGCTTGCACAACGGTAGGCGCCATCATCATCAATCCAAGCAGCGCTTGCAAGAATCTGATTTTCATAAGTGATGTGATAATTAATAATAACGTATAACGGAAAAAAAGAAGTTGGCAAGCATTACGCGCATTGCCTCTCGTGTGTTACCTGAAACAATTCGCTTTAATCTTAATTGTTATTGCAAAGGTAATGTTTTTGCGCGAATTTTGCATAAAGATCGTAACTCTTTAACTTATCTTTTCTTGTAAAAGCTTTCAGTTTGCAACATTATCCACGCCATATGCAAAAAACGATTGGTCTCGCCACCAATGGGAGAGGCCAATCGTAAGGGGAACTTCACTTCAGCGTGTTGAGGATGCGGTCGGCCACTTGATTGTCGGTGAGCTCGTTGTCGCGCAGGAGCTGCTCCGCGTCGTAGCGGTCATAAAGTGCCTTGCGCACACCAAAGCAGAGGGTCTTCATGTCGGTGGGTCCGTAGAAGCGGGCTATGCGCTCGCCGAAGCCTCCGTCGACCGACCCGTCCTCGAGGGTGGCCACCAGCTCATGGTCGTCGAGAAGCGAAGTGAGCAGCTCGTCGTCGGTGCCCGTGATGAAGCGCGGGTTGATGAGCGTGGCGTCGATGCCCTTGTCGGCCAGCAAAGCGGCCACGCGGCGACCCTTGTCGAAGAAACTGCCGAGTGCCACGATGGCCACCCGACTACCCCGGTGGGTCACGTGGTAACGGTCAAGGTCGCTGTAGTCGGTGGGATAGTCCTCGTCGCTGTGGTGCACCTCTCCCTCAGGCACACGGATGGCCACGCTGTAACGGTCTTGGCGGATGGCCCAGTCTTCCATGGCTATCATTTCCTCGACGGTGGTGGGGGCAAGGTAGACGAGGTTGGGGATGTGCGAGAGCATCGGGATGTCGAAGAAGCAGATGTGCGTGAAGTCGTTCATGCCAAACACCGACGCGCCGATGACGTTGATCACAGCGGGGTTGCCGTTGACGCAGAGGTCTTGGGCTATCTGGTCGTAGGTGCGCTGGATGAAGGTGGCATAGGTGGAGAACACGGGATGGGCACCGCGCTTGGCCATGCCGCTGGCCATGGCCACTGCCTCCTCTTCGGCTATGCCGACATCCTGATGCTGCGGGCCAGCCTCACGACGCTCAGCAGGCCCAAAGCCCACGCTGGCGGGCACAGCAGCGGAGATGCACACCAGTTTGGGGTCGCGTTTCATCTCCTGGCGCAGGTGGTTGCCCAGGGCTTGTGCCGCGCTCTCGGGCATATGGCCCACGGTGCTCTTGCCCGTCTTCAGGTCGAAAGGCAGGCTCCAGTGCCAAGCCTCCTTGTTGTCGATGGCGGGCTGGTAACCGTGTCCTTTCTCGGTGTGCACGTGCAAGACGGTGGGTCGCGGCGTGTCTTTCACCTCGCGGAAGGCACTGATGAGGGTCTCTGTGTCGTTGCCCCGTTCCACGTAGTGGTAGTCGAAGCCCAAGGCGCGGAAAAAGTTGCAGTCGGCCTGTCCCTTCGTCTCTCTGAGCAGGGCGAGGTTGCGGTAGAGTCCGCCATGGTTCTCGGCTATCGACATCTCGTTGTCGTTGACCACCACAATGATGTTGGTGCCCAGTTCGGCAGCCATGTCGAGTCCCTCAAAGGCCTCACCGCCACTGAGCGATCCGTCGCCGATGACCACCACGATGTTCTCCTTGCCGCCCTGCAGGTCGCGACCCTTTTGCAGGCCGGTGGCCAGGGCCACGGAGGTGGAGGTGTGGCCTATCTCGAAGTTGTCGTACTCGGGCGACTCATGGGGCGACGAGTATCCCGACACTTCATCGAAGCGCGTGGGGTCGATGAAGCCGAAGGCACGGCCCGTGAGCATCTTGTGGGGATAAATCTGGTGAGACACGTCGAAAACGAACTTGTCTCTCGGCGCGTCGAACACATAGTGCATGGCAATGGTGGCCTCCACGAAACCGAGGTTGGGTCCCACGTGCCCACCATGGAGCGAGTCGCGCAGCAGGATGCCTTGGCGTATCTCGGAGGCCAACGCCTCCAGCTGGTCGGCCGACAGGTGCTTGATGTCGGCAGGCGATTGGATGTTTTCGAGTAACATAATCTTTTTACCTTAATAAATAATTATATTGATCTATTGAATTTCCTGATGCAAAATTACGCTTTTTCTTCTGAACAGGCAATACTCGTCCTACAGAAATAAGAATCTTCGCCACCCAACGACATTTAGAGAGACAACAGGTGTTTTTTTGTATGGCCAAGCTCCTTTTATCCCGAAATCATGTAATTTTGCAACCGTAACTGCACAAAAAGACAACAACCATGACCAACCACAAGACAGTCGTTTCGCCAACCGCCGCCCCCGTGAAGGGGCGTTTCGCACCTTCGCCAACAGGGCGTATGCACCTGGGCAATGTTTTCAGCGCACTGCTGTCGTGGTTGTCGGCCAAGGCCCAGGATGGCTCATGGCTGTTGCGCATCGAGGACATCGACCCGCAACGGTCGCACCCGGCCTACGCCGACCTCATCATGGACGACCTGGCGTGGCTCGGGCTCAACTGGGACGAAGGTCCTTACTGGCAGAGCCAGCGTGGCGACATCTACGCCCACTACCTCAGCGAGCTGACACGCAGGGGTCTCACCTACCCCTGCTACTGCACACGCGCTGACATCATGGCCACGCAAGCACCTCACGAGAGCGACGGCCGCGTGGTGTATCCCGGAACCTGCCGCTACCTGCCGACCGGCTCGCAAAAGGGTCCTGCGGCGGTGCGCCTGCGCGTGCCCGACCCAGGACAGGGCGTTGTGACCTTCACCGACGGCCACTACGGCATGCAACGCGTGGACCTCGCCACCCATTGCGGCGACTTCATCGTCAGGCGCAAGGACGGGGCCTGGGCCTACCAGCTCGCCGTCGTGGTCGACGACGCGCTCATGGGTGTCAGTGAGGTGGTGCGGGGTCGCGACCTGCTGCTCTCGTCGCCCCAGCAAATCTACCTGGCGCGCCTGCTTGGCTTCACGCCCCCACACTTCATCCACCTCCCGCTCCTTTGCAACACCGCCGGCCAGCGACTCTCCAAGCGCGACCGCAGCCTCGACATGGCCAGCTTGCGACAGCACTTCACCCCCCAGCAGCTCATCGGCCTCCTGGCCCACGCCGCCGGCCTGCTGCCCACGCCCGACGCCGTGTCGGCACGCGACCTCGTTCCTGCCTTCAACTGGGGCCACGTGGGGCACGACGACATCGTGCTCAGCCTTTGAGCAACTTGCCTGCCGCGCTCACGAAAGTGCCGTCTGAAGAATCTCCAGACACCTTTTTTCATAACAGAAAGCCTATTTTTCGCGGTGCGTACACGGCCAATCCGACAAAAAGCCCTAACTTTGCCATAACACATTAGAAACAACCTAACTAAAAAGACATTATGAACATTCGCAAAACCACGCTTGTCGCCCTGCTGATGGCCTCTGCCCTGGGCCTACACGCGCAAAAAAGCATCACGCCACCCGCTGGCGGCAAGGCCATCAGCGACAACCTGATTGGCATCTTCTTCGAAGACATCAGCTCATCGGCCGACGGCGGCCTCTACGCCGAACTGCTGCAGAACGGAGCGTTCGAGTTCAACATGGCCGAGCGCGACGGATGGGGGCCGGGCACCGCCTGGCGTGTCATCCGCCCCGGACACTCGCTCGGAAAGGCCGAGGCCCTGCAGGCCAACCCCATCAACGAGAACAACAAGAACTACATACGCCTCAACATCGAGCGCACGCGCGAGTTCAAGGACTACAACGGCTGGAAGGGCTTCGGGCTTGAGAACAACGGCTTCGACGGCATCACGCTGAAGAAGGGCGGCAGGTACGACCTGTCGTTCTTCGCCCGCAACGTCGAGGGCGGCGACAAGCGCGTGCGACTGGCCCTCGTGGCTCCGGGTCGCGAGCAACGCGTGCTGGCCGACACGACGATAACCGTGGGCAGCAACCAGTGGGCCAAGTATGCCTGCACCTTGCAGGCAAGCGACGACTGCCGCAACGCGGCCTTGCGCGTGCTGGCTCTCGACACGGGCGCGATGGATGTCGACGCCTTCTCGCTGATGCCCCACGACACCTACAAGGGCCATGGCCTCAGGCGCGACCTCGCCGAGGCCCTCGCGGCCCTACACCCCAAGTTCATGCGCTTCCCGGGCGGCTGCGTGGTGCATGGCGGGGGCGACGGCTTCTGGGACACCTACCGCTGGAAGACCACGCTCGGCCCCAAGGAGCAGCGGCGGCAACTGAAAAACACCTGGGGCTACCACCAGTCGGTCGGGCTTGGCTACTTCGAGTATTTCCAGATGTGCGAGGACATGGGCATGGAGCCCCTGCCCATCCTGCCCTGCGGCGTGAGCTGCCAGGGCGCCAACGGCGGCTGGGGCCTGTGGCCCGAGCAAGCGCAAGACGCGGTACCGATGAGTCAGATGGACGAGTGGGCGCAAGACGCGCTCGACCTCATCGAGTGGGCCAACGGCGACGCGACGACAAAATGGGGAAAGGTGCGCGCCGAGGCGGGTCACCCGAAACCCTTCAACCTCAAGTATCTCGGGCTGGGCAACGAGGAGAAAATCTCGCCCGAGTTTGCCGAGCGGTTCAAGTACATCTACGAGAAGGTCAAGAAGGCACACCCAGAGATTGTCATCGTGGGCACCGCCGGCCCTGGCTCTCACCCCGGCAACCCCGACTACGAGAACGGCTGGAAGCTGGCCGACGAGCTGGGCATACCCGTGCTCGACGAGCACTACTACGAGCCGCGCGCGTTCTTTGAGACCAACCGGCAGTATGACGCCTACCCGCGCGACCGCAAGACGAAGGTGTATCTCGGCGAGTATGCCGCCAAGGACAAGAAGCTGGCCGACGCGCTGGCCGAGGCCCTATACCTCCTCCATGTGGAGCGCAACGGCGACGTTGTGACGATGACGAGCTACGCACCCCTCCTGGCGCGCAAGAACGCCACCAACTGGAACCCCGACCTCATCTATTTCGACAACGAGCGACCCTACCTCACCTGCAGCTACTACGTGCAGCAGATGTTCGGGCTGTCGTCGGGCAACTACTATTATGGCGACTGCGTGACCTTCGACGGCAAGCAGACCAACCTGCAGGAGCAATCGGTGGTGCTCAACACCAAGACACGCAAGCTCTTTGTCAAGGTGTGCAACGCTTCGGCCGACAGCCGTAAGGTCTCCATCGACCTCTCGCGTTTCAAGGGCTTAAAAGCGAAGGCCACCAAGACCACGCTTGCCGGGCAACCCGACGACGAGAACAACTACGAGGCGCAACCCGTCGCGCCCGTGACCGAACAGGTGAAGGTGGGCAAGAAGATGACCGTGGAAGTCAAGCCCCACTCATTCGTGATGTACACCATCCAACTATGACAGCTATCGCCATGAAACTCGTAAGCATAAAGAAGACTCTCATCGCGCTGGCCCTTGCCGTGGCCAGCCTGCTGCCCGCACAGGGCCAAACGCTAAAGGAGGCCGCCACCGGGCAGTTTCTCATCGGAGCCGCCGTCAACACCGACGTGGTGTGGGAGCGCGACACGCCCGCGGCCGACATCGTGAAGCGGCACTTCAACTCCATCGTGGCCGAGAACTGCATGAAGGCGGCCGAGATACACCCCGAGGAGCACCGCTACGCCTGGGCCGACGCCGACCAGACCGTGAAGTTCGGGCAAGACAACGGCATGGCGGTCATCGGCCACTGCCTCGTGTGGCACTCGCAGGCACCCTCCTGGATGTTCTGCGACGGCCAGGGCAAGCGCGTGGGGCGCGAGGTGCTCATCGACCGCATGTACCACCACATCACCGACGTGGTGACACGCTACAAGGGGCGCGTCAAGGGATGGGATGTCATCAACGAGGCACTCAACGACGACGGCTCCTACCGCCACACGCCCTACCTCGACATCATCGGACCCGACTACTTCGTGCTGGCCTTCCGCTTCGCGCACGCCGCCGACCCCGATGCCGAGCTCTACTACAACGACTACTCGCTCGACCAGCCGCGCAAGCGCGAAGGCGTGGTGCGGCTGGTCAAGATGTTGAAAGACGCCGGCTGCCGCATCGACGCCGTGGGCATGCAGAGCCACGTGGGGCTCGGCTATCCCGACCTCGGCGAGTATGAGAAGTCGATACAGGCGTTCATCGCCTCGGGCGTGAAGGTGCAGTTCACCGAGCTCGACATGAACGTGCTACCCAACCCACAGGGATTCAGCGGCGCGGCCATCGAGCAGAGCAGCGCCTACCGCCACCAGGTGGACCCTTACCGCAAGGGGCTGCCCAAGAAAGTGGAGCGGCAGTTCACCGAGCGTTACCTCGACTTCTTCCGCCTCTACAAGAAATATGCCCAGCACGTCAATCGCGTCACCCTTTGGGGTGTCTACGACCAGACCTCGTGGCTCAACGGGTGGCCTGTTCCCGGCCGCACCAACTACCCGCTCTTCTTCGACCGGCAGCACAAGGCCAAGCCTGTTGTCAAGAAAGTGGTGAAGTTGCTCAACGACAAGTAATCGCGCTTGACATAAATCAAATTCGTGACGCGCCGTTTGCAAAATAAACCTTTTTGCAAACGGCGCGTCACGGATTTTTAGTATTTTTGCAATGCGTATAAAAAGCAGTTATCACCAATAAAAAGGATAAACTTTATAAATAGGATTAACACAATAGGCAAAATTGTAAAGGAAATGAATCAAAAGAACAATTCGAAGAAGAAGAAGCATCACCTCAAAGGAGGGCACAAGCTGAGATTGTGGGCTATTGCAGCCTTTTGTGGACTTGCCTTTTGCAAGTCGATGGCACAAGACAAGATTAACATCGATGTCGATCACTTGATCGGTTCTGATCCAGCAGACATTATCAACACGGACAACACCTACCGCGAGACGCCGAAAGACAGTGCGGCCAGAAGCAAGACCTTCCTGCTCTTCAACGTGGGGGCGCAGAAGTTTTTCAACATCGGGGGCTCTTACGGTCGCCACGCCAGCCTGAGTTCAGCAGGCATTTACCTCTGGATATTCAACAACTCGGCCACCCAGGGCACCTACAACATCAGGACGCGCCAGAATTATCTCACAACCAACAAGGACAACAAGGACAGCTATGTGCAATACATAGACAACGACGGACTGAAGAATGGCGTCTATCTCGACCAGCAACCCAACGACAACAGCCGGAGCTTCGGCTGGAAATTCGAGAAAGCCGACGGCTACGACGCCTCAACCAACAAGGTCTATAAAATATCGACCTATGGCAACCGGTACTTGACCGCCATCCCCAACGATCCCGATGGCAATCTCTGCGAGGCCACGGCTGACGCTCCCGAGAAGGCCGACTACCAAACATGGAAGCTGATAACCGTCCAGGAATATTACGAGCTGTTCTACAAATCACCTTCCGACTTGACAGCGCCCATCGGAGCCACCTTCCTGCTCATAAATCCTGATTTCCAATATAACTTGACGGATGAAGGCCACTGGCTCGCCACAGGAGGGCACAACAATGCTGTGCGCTACGGCACAGAAGGATTCTATAAGTACACCCTGTTTGGCAACAATGCTTACCAAGGCGACAAGGTCAACGACAAGGAATATCTCTGTGAGAATGGCAAGTATTTTTGCGCAGACATCAAAAACTGCCACAACGTCCTCGTGGAACAACAGATTGTAATCAACAAGCCAGGTTGGTTCATATTCAGGTGCAATGGATTCAGCAACACCAAAGGCCTTGCCAAAATATTCGTCACGACTTACATGGATTATTATAACAGCGGCACGATCCTTGCGTCGGACCTGCTCAACCCATTGGAAGAAGATGGCCCCAAGGATCTCTTGGAAGCGGGCAAGGCTTTCTACGCCGGAAGATATGAGAACCAGGTGATGGTGCATGTCACTGAAGACGACATCAAAAACAAGTATGGATGGCTCCTGTTCGGCATCGAGGTCGATGGCGACAAGAACGCCACGCCAACCGACGAATGGACGGCCTTCGACAATTTCCGCATGCTCTATGCCGGCGACTCAGAGCAGCCCAACCTCGTGCTCGACGAGGACAACCCCGACCTGAGCTACCTCACCCAGACCTCGGACGAATACAAGAACACCGTGCTTCACCTCAACCGCAAGTTCACGCTCAACAAGTGGAACAGCATCATCCTCCCCGTTGACCTCACCTACGGTCAGATGAAACGCACGTTCGGAGACGACGTGCTCTTGGCGGGTCTGTACAAGCTCACCGCCAACAGCGTGCAGTTCAAGAGTGTGGATGCACCCAACGACAGCACCGTCATGCTACACGCCTTCACCCCCTACATCATCAAGCCGACCAAGGAGGCGGGATACAACAGTGAATACACGACACCTCGCCTGAGGAAATCGCGCAACCAATACTGGCTGGAAGAGAACGAGGGCATCACAAACGCCCAGGATGGAGAAACACGTTACACAGGCGGACAAGTCACCATCGCCGCGAACCATTACGACATCTCCAGCATCACGCTGAACAGGGACGACCTCAAAAGATACATAGACCAGCACGGTGTGTCCATCACAACCATGAAATCGGAAAACGAAGACATGGTATGCAAGGGAACCTTGGTGAAGACTTTCTACACCAAAGACAAAAAGGGATATTTCTACACAGATGAAGTTGACAACCAGGAGGAGAGCCGCGACAACCTTTCGGGGGCCTACTTCATGAACAACGGAAGCCTGTGGAAAGTGCCCGACACCAAGCAATATGGTCTGAAAGCGTTCCGCTGCTGGTTCAGGCTCACCGACCTCACCGACCAAGATGCCACCAAGACTTCTCCTTCCAAGGATGTTACATTTTGGCTGGACGGCGCGAGGGAAGACACAGCCACGGGCATCGACGACATCATCGACGATGACCTCTTCGCCCCTGTTGTCGCTTACAAGCCGACGATGGATGCCGTCTACAACCTGAACGGGCAGATGGTGCGCAAAGGCTCGTCAACGCAAAACTTGCCCAGTGGGCTTTACATCATCAAAGGCAGAAAAGTAATCGTCAAATAACAAACACTTAAGAAAAATCACAATGAAAAAGAAATATGTAGCACCACAAATACAAGCCATCACCGTGAAGGATGACCTGTGCGGATTGACAACAGCCTCCGTCAAAAGCTCTACCAGCGACACAACCATCGACAACTTTGACGTCCATGAGAGCAAGGACCCCGACGACTCAGACGGCAGCTGGTATGACAACACGGACAATTGGGGAGGAGACTAAAGCCTTCTGCTTTTCTTCCATGCCATTCGAAAAACTCGCAAGTGGACACTTGCGAGTTTTTTGTTGCCCAACCTTGTCTGCAGGCATGAAAAATAGCGACAATGCGTTGCCGTAGAATCGCGCGCTGGCCAGCAGACGGGCAGTGGGGCGCAAATACGCGCTGTTAAGTCGGCCGCCCAGGCTTATTGTCTGCAGTACCAATCTGCGGTTGCGCCTGGGCGAGGAAGAGCTTGGGCGTGGTGCCGCAGTGCTGGCGGAAGTAACGGGTGAGGGCCGACTGGTCGGGAAAATGATACTCGGCGGCCACCTCCTTGAGGCTGCGGTGGGTGTTGTAGAGCGTCAGCTTGAGTTGCTCCACAAGATAGTCGTCGATGATTTTCTTGGGCGGGTAACCCGTGTGCTGCAGCGACACGCGGCTCAGGTACTTGCGGCTGATGCTCATCAGCCGCGCATAGGCCGACACCTCGCGCAGCTCCTTGTGGCGCTCCTCGATGAGCCGCATGAACTGGGCGAAGAGCTGCTGCACGCGCTGCGAGTCGGACGGCCGCTCACCGTGGTTCCTGGGGTTGAAGCGCACATAGTCGGCAAAGCCGATGAAGAACGACTGGAGCTGTAGCGTGACGATGCGCTGGAGGGAGGGCGTGTAGGGGTCGCCGAAGTAGAAGCCGAGGATGCTGAAGATGCTCTTCACGACACCAATCACCAGGGGCTCGTCGTGGCAGAGGCGGTCCTTGCGCAGCTCAAGGTATACCTCATGCTCAATGTGGAGGCTGGCCGCCCGCAACACTTGTTGCGAGTAGCGAAGGATGTCGGCCTCGAAGTCGGGGCTCACGTCGCTCCAGCGCACCACGTCGCCGGGGAAGAAGATGATGACGCTGTCGGGGCGCAACGGCCACGAGTCGAAGTTGATGGTTACGGTGGCCTGGCCGCCGAGGCAGACGAGCAACGCGCCATGGCCCACGGCATGCTGGGGGGCGCGGAGGTTGTGTGGGGTGATGTGTGCAAGCTGTGTTTCCATTTCGTCTGCAAAGATAGCATTTTTTTGTCGGCTTGTTCCCATTTTGTCAAAAGCAAGCGTTTTTTCATCATTCGACAGACTGTAAAATCTCCGTAACTTTGCACCCGATAACAGAGAAAAATACCATAAAGCATGTTAAAACGACTATTGTTGGTGACGGTTTTCACCGTCGCCCTGGCGGCTGCTGGCATGGCTCAAACCACCCGTCGGCTCACCATCGGCGAGATGTTTGAGCTCCTGGAAAAGGCCAACAGCAACCTACGCGCAAGCCACTCGGGCGTAGAGGCGGCGCGCGAGGGCGTGAGTGCGGCACGCAGCCAACGCCTGCCCGACGTGTCGACGCGCCTGTCGGCCAGTTTCATCGGCAACGTGTTGCTCATGGACCGCAACTTCAGCGAGGTGCACGGGCTCCACTCGCCACACCTCGGCAACCAGTTGTCGGTCGACGTTCAGCAGACCCTCTATGCCGGCGGAGCTATAGACGCTGGCGTGCGCCTGTCGGAACTGGGGCTGGAGAAAGCCCTCGCCGCCAACGACCTCACACGCCAGCAGCAACGGCTGCTCGCTCTCGGCCTGTACCTCGACCTGGAAAAGCTGGCCAACCGTGAGCGCGTGCTACAGGCCAACATCACCCTGACGGAGCAGCTCACCGCTCACATCGACGAGCGACACAAGCAAGGCGTGGCACTGAAGAACGACGTGACGCGCTACGAGCTGCAGCTCCAGACGCTGCGGCTCCACCTGACGCAGGCGCGCAACCGACGCGCCGTCATCAGCCACCAGCTCTGCAACGCCCTCGGCCTCAGCGGTGAGGTCAGCGTGGAGCCGGCCGACGACGTGGCCACCCTGCAACTGGGGCGCGACGGGCAAGACCGCTGGCAACAGGCGGCAACGCTGGGAAGCCCGCAGCTGCGCATGGCCTCCATCGACGAGCAGGTGGCCGGCCAACAGTTGCGCGTGGCCCGCAGCGCCATGCGCCCCAAGGTGGCCCTGGTGGCTTCGAACAACTTTGAGGGTCCCATCACCTTCGAGCTGCCGCCGGTCAACAAGAACCTCAACGTGTGGTACGTGGGCGTGGGTGTCAGCTACCAGTTGTCGTCGCTCTACAAGAGCAACAAGCGCGTGCGACAGGCACGCCTGCAGACGCAAGAGGCGGCCTACCACAAGGCCGTGGCGCGCGAGCAGGTGGACAACCAGATGCAAGCGGCCTGGGTGGCCTACCAGCAGAGCTACACCGAGCTCGAGACTCAGCAGAAGAACGTAGAGCTCGCCCGCGAGAACTACCAGGTGGTGAGCGACCGCTACCTCAACCAGCTGGCACTCGTCACCGACATGCTCGATGCCAGCAACACGCGCCTCGACGCCGAGCTGGCCGAGGCCGACGCGCGCATCAACATCGCTTACGCTTATTATAAAATGAAATTTATCGCAGGAGAATTATGAACAAGAAGAAGCAAATATTGAGAGCCTACAACATCGCGGTCATTGCCCTCCTGGTGCTCGGGGTCATCTACGTGTGCAGCCGTTTCGTGCATCTCGGCAGCGCGGAGTTCACCGACAACGCCATGGTGCACCGCAACCTCACGCCCGTCAACACGCGTGTGCAGGGCTTCATCAAGGAAATCAGGTTCAACGAATTCCAGCACGTCAAGAAAGGCGACACGCTGGTCGTCATCGACGATGCCGAGTATCGCCTGGCCCTGGCGCAAGCCGAGGCCGGCCTGAAGGGACAGAAGAGCGGCAGCGGCGCCGTCACGGCAAGCCTGGGAACCACGCGACGCAACGTCAGCGTGGCAAGCGCGGGCATCAGCGTGGCAAGCGCGGGCATCGCTGAGGCCAAGGAAGGCATGGACAATGCGCGTCGCGACTACGACCGCTTCAGCGCGTTGCTGGCCAAGGGTGCCGTCACGCAGCAGCAGTTTGACAACGCCAAGACGCGCTTCGAGCAAGCCCACTCGCGCTGGCAGGCCGCCCGAGCCCGCATGGAGCAGGCCGCCGCGAGCCGCAACGCCACGGCAAGTCTGACGGGCGAGCAGAGCCAACGGCTCGGGCAGAGCCGTGCCGGGGAGAGCGTGGCCGAGGCCCAGATACGCCTGGCTGAGCTCAACTTAGGCTACACTGTCATCACGGCTCCCTGCGACGGATACGTGGGGCGGAAGAACATTCACACAGGCCAGCTGGTGCAGCCAGGCCAACTGCTGGTCGACATCGTGGACGACAGCCAGGTGTGGGTCATCGCCAACTACCGCGAGTCGCAGCTGCGACGCATTCGCGTGGGAGCCGAAGCCTCGTTTGAGTGCGACGCTGTGCCCGGAACGACCTACAAGGGCCGCGTGGTGGCCATTTCGGCCGCGTCGGGCGCCGACATGGACCACATACCCGTGGACAACGCCACAGGCAACTTCGTGAAGGTGGAGCAGCGCGTGCCTGTGCGCATAGAGCTGATTCCCGGCAACAAGGCGGACGATGTGAAACGGCTGCGCAGCGGCCTCAACGTGGAGGCGCGCGTCAGCCACTGACCGCTCAAGACACATGATTTACAACCCTTAACGTAGCACATAGCCTATGCCCGGACCCATGATCGGACAGCCGTTTGCCATGCCCATGGTGAAGCCCTTCCTGCCGAAGGCGCTGCAACCCTGGCTCTACCTGGCTTGCGCTGTCGTTTTCCAACTTGTCAACACGCTCTACCTCGGCTCCATGCAACAGATGATGGGTGCCACGCAGCTCATGCAGGAAGACATCATGTTTGTCTTCATCTGCGGCGAGGTGGGCGTGGCCATGCCCTTCCCCTTCCTATTCAGGCTGAAGTTTCGCTTCACCAACCGCCAACTGGAGCTCTTCGCCACCAGTGGCATGCTGGCGTGCATGGTGCTCACGCAGGTGCTCTTCGCCTGCACCGATGTGCACCAGACGATGCCGCTACTATGCCTTCTCTCATACGCCTGCGGCTTCATGAAACTCATGGCCACCTTCGAGGTGATGAGCAACATACAACTGTGGATGACGCCACGGCGCGACTTCCGCATCTTCTTCCCCCTGCTCTACATGATTGTGCTGGGCGACATCAGCGGAAGCACTTGGCTCAGCCAGCTGCTCACCTACCATACGGGCGCATGGCAGTCGATGCCGTGGCTCGTCATCGGACTGCTCACCCTGGTGCTGCTCTTCATGTTCGCCTGCACGCGCCATTTCCGCTTCATGAAGCCCTTGCCCTTCATCTCCATCGACTGGCTGGGGCTCGCCATGTGGTCGGTAGCGCTGCTCACAGCCATCTGGATTTTCCTTTACGGTGAACACTACAACTGGGCGGACAGCGCGTTGTGGCGATTGGTCGTCGTGGCAGAGGTCGTGACGGTGGCGCTGACGGTGGGACGGATGCTGCACATACGCCACCCTTACCTCGACCCCAAGGCGTTCGCCTACAAGACGCTCGTGCCCATCCTGCTGATGTTTGCCGTGGCGGAGGTGATGAACGCCACGCCGCAAGTGCTGCAGAACGCCTACACAGGGGCGGTCATGCGCTGGGGCATGATGACCCTCGCGCCCCTCAACCTCATCACGTTCGCGGGCAACATCACGGGTTGCCTCTTCTGCCTCTGGTGGATGAAGATGACGCGCGTGCCCTACACACGCCTGCTCACCGTGGGCTTCGCCCTGCTGCTTGCCTACCAGGTCATGATGTACTTCATGGTGTTCCCAGGACTGCCGTTGGAGCAGCTCTTCGTGCCGACCTTCCTACGGTCGTTCGGATACACCATCTTCTTCACCACGCTGACGCTCTACCTGGAGGAACTGATGCCTTTCCAACATTTCTTCATGGGACTGACCATCTGCGGATTCATCCGCAACGGGCTGATGGCCACCGTCACCGAGGGGGTCTACGACTTCCTGTTGCGCTACCACGTCATGGACAACCTGGTGAGCGCGCATCCATACACGCCTGCCGAGAGCCTACTCACGGGCATCAAGCAACTCTATGGTGTCACCTGCTTGGGCGGATGCGCCTTCATGCTGATGCTCATGCTGTGGCATGTGGGTACCGTGAGATCTACGCTGAAGCGACTGCCTTACTGGGGGAAGCTCGGGCACGAGATGCGTAAGGAACTGGGACGGTGACGAGAAAACCTTAAAACGCACTCACAGCTCGCCCTGGCATCAACGGCAAGCCTGCTAACCAAACACAAACAAGCCAAACGGCCTTCCCGATCCCGACAGGATGGGGAAGGCCGTTTGGCTTGTTGTTATCGATGGGACAAGGGGCTAACGGCGATGCTCACCGCCCACTCGCCATGTGAAAGGGACGTCACTTGTAATGTTCCAGGCCCTTGTTGAGGAAATCAACATAGGCCGGGATGTCCTCCTTGAACGAGTAGGCTCCCGTGAGTGGATTGCCCTGGTTGTCGAGAGCCACGTAGAACGGCTGTGTGTTGGAGCCGAACTTATGGCTCTGCAGCCAGCTCCACTTGGCGCCTACGGTGCGCAGGGTGCGTTTCTGGCCGCTATCGTCAGTGATCTCGATGGGCTTGGGCAACGGCGTCTTGTCGTCCACAAAAAGCGAGATAAGCACGTAGTCGTTCTCAAGTTTGCTGGCCACCTGCGGATCTGTCCAGACGGATGCCTCCATCTTGCGGCAGTTCACGCAGCCAAAGCCCGTAAAGTCGAGCAGCACGGGCTTGCCTTGGGCCTTGGCGGCTGCCATGCCTTCCTCATAGTTGGTGTATTTGGCTTCGACCACCTTCGTGTTGAGATTGAAATCCTGGGTGCTGATGGGCGGCGCGAAAGCCGACACGGCCTTGCAAGGCGCCCCCCACAAGCCAGGAACCATATAGACAGCAAAGGCCAGCGAGCAGAGCCCTAACATGATGGCCGGGACAGGCATGGGCTTGCTCATGTCGCCGCCAATCGTGTCTTGCTGGAACTTGAGCCAACCCACGAGGTAACAACCCAAGGCAAGGAAGATGACAATCCACAGGGCAAGGAATGTCTCACGGTCGAGGATGTGCCAACCGTAAGCCAGGTCGGCCACGCTCAGGAACTTCAGCGAGAAAGCCAGCTCCACGAAGCCCAGCACCACCTTGATTTGGTCCATCCACGCGCCGCTCCTCGGACTTTTCTTCATCAGCGAGGGGAACATGGCAAAGAGCGAGAACGGTACAGCCAACGCCAAGGCGAAGCCAAACATGCCCACAGCCGGTGCCACCCAATCGCCCGAAGTGACTGTCTGCACAAGGAGCAAGCCGATGATGGGTGCCGTACAGGAGAAGGAAACCAGCACAAGGGTGAACGCCATGAGGAAGATGGAGACAAAGCCACTGGTGTTGGAAGCTTTCGTGTCGACCTTGTTGGCCCAGCTGTCGGGCAACTTGATCTCAAACCAACCGAAGAAGCTCATGGCAAAGACCACAAGGAGCAGGAAGAGGAACACGTTGAACACAGCGTTGGTGGACAGCGCGTTGAGCGTGCTGGGGCCGAAAACAGCCGTCACGCCGATGCCCAAGAGCAAGAAGATGACGATGATCGACACGCCATAGAGCAAGGCGTCGCGCTGACCGCGCCGCTTGTCGTCCTTGGCCCGCTTGAGGAAGAAGCTGACCGTCATGGGGATGATGGGCCAGATGCAGGGCATGACCAAGGCCAAGAGACCGCCCACAAGACCCATGAGGAAGATATACCACAACGACATGTTGGCAATGTCGCTACCGCCTGTCATCTGTTGCAGTTGTTTCACCACGGGCTTACACAGCTGCGTCTCGTCCAAACCAGTCGTGTCCACGGCTTGCGCGGTCGTGGCAAGTGAGTCGGAAGATGATGGTGAAAGGACCGAATCGGCTGAAGGCAAGGCCGCGAGAGCCTCAGCATTGGGTGCAAGAGCCTTGTTGTCACTATTCTTGCCAGCGGTGGCTGCCACAGCCGGGCTCTTGCCCGAACTCTTGAAGGCCGCCTCAGAGGGAGGCATACAGTTCTGCTCATTGCACGCTCCATACTCCAAATAGGCATCTATGGTGTAGTTGGGCTTGGTGAAACGCACTTTCTGCACAAACTGCGCGCTGCCCTCAAAGTAGCGCAAGTTCATCTCAAAGAGCTTGTCGTATTTGCTCACCTCATGTCCTCGTGGCATGAGCTTTCCAACGAGCTCAACACCGTCGAGCTTGTTGACATTGAACGTGGCCGATGTGGGGCCATTGTCGCCCAGGGTAGTGGAATAGACGTGCCAACCTTTTTCTATCTTTCCCGAGAACACGATCTCAGCTTCCGCCGATCCGTTGGTCTTGAGGTGGGCACTGAATTTCACAGGGTTTACCATTTGCGCCTGTGCCAGCAAAGTGACGAGAGCCAGCAAGGCAAACGTGATAAATTTCTTCATTTCGTCGTACGAATTATTCAAATTGGTATGCAAAGGTACGGAAAAACACAAAAGATATTCGGCTTATACACGCGTATTCAGTTTCCAATTAAGCATTTTTCACCATTGGGGACAAACGGGGCGGCCATTCGCGAGCGTTGAGATAACCTGCCGCCAGGAGCGCAACAACATGGCAAAGCAGCTTCAACCATCGCTTCTCCCAAAGGTTCGGATGCAACGACCATCGTAAAAAGCGGTTTCGCGAAGCGTGGCAGAGGAAGGCAAGGAAGGAGCCGACACGCCATCGGCTATGGTGAACGGAGCCGTCTCTACCCGTATCTCGTCCCAGAGCCCAGTCCGGATGAAAGCCCGGAGCGTTGTCGGACCTCCCTCCACAATGAGGCTCTGGCGCTGGCTGTCGACCAGGAAAGCCAAGGCTGATGGGATGTCTGCAAAAGCCTTGAAGCCCTCTGGCACCCACTCTGGATGGCTTGTTAGCACCAGACGCACAGGCGAAGTTCCGCGCCATTCGCGCACATTGAGCTGCGGGTGGTCGGTTTCCAATGTGCCACGGCCTATGAGAATGGCATCATAGCGGGCACGGAGGCGATGCACCAGCATCTGCGTGAAGGGAGAGGAAAGGCACAACGGTTCCCTGGCCGGCTCGCCCTCGAAAGGCCGGTAACCCACCATACCGTTGGCTGTCTGCGCCCACTTGAGCAAAATGAAAGGCCGATGGTGCTCGTTCATGGTCATGAAGGCGCGGTTTGCCGCCATGCACTCTTCGCGCAGCACGCCCACCTTGACCTCAATGCCCGCCTCTCTCATGCGCGCTATGCCACGCCCCTGCACCTTGGCAAAAGGGTCGGCGCAGCCACAGACGCAACGCTTCACGCCCTTTCGGATGATGAGATCGCAGCAAGGAGGCGTATGCCCCCAGTGAGAACAAGGCTCCAGCGAGACGTAGATGGTGGCTTGGTGAAGTAAGGCCTCATCCTCGGCACGCACCGACGCGAAGGCATTGACCTCGGCGTGGGGGCCTCCATAAACAGAGGTGAAGCCTTCACCGATAATACGCCCATCGGCCGACACGATGACCGCGCCGACCGAAGGGTTGGGCTTCGCGGTCAGCAATCCGCCCTCCGCGATTTGCAGACAACGGCGCATGTAGCGCTCGTCAAGTTGTTGTTGGGTCATAGCTGTTCCTGATTTTGTCGCGACAAAGGTAGTGAATAAATGGGAGAAGAAAGGAGGAAAAGCAAGAAAAGAATAGACGGCCGCTAATTGGTCATTAGACCTACTGAGCATAATAAGCATATCGGGCATAATAGGTATATCAAGCATATTGGGCCGATTAAGCCTATTAGGAAAAAGACGTATTAAGCAAACCAAAAAGGCTCCCCAAGCCGCATATGCCGCCTGGGGAGCCTCTCCTTATTGTTTCAGCTTATCGCTGATGATCACTTCTTCAAGACCTTCTTAGCCTTTCCGTTCTCGACAACGATGTAGAGACCAGGCTTAGCCATCGAAGCGACACGCTGGCCGTTGATGCTGTAGATGGCATCGGTCTTCACAACCTTGTTGGTGTTGATCTCGGTCACACCAGTGACAGGACCGTTCCAGCCGTTGTTGTCGCCGGCCTCCAGGAGCGTCAAGCCCCAGTCGACCACTGAGAACCAAGTGCCGGTGAAGCCAGCCTTGCCTGTGCGAGTAGAGTCGGAAGTCATACCGATGGTGAGCTCGTGGTTGACGACCTCAGCCGTCCAGCTCTGCACCTGCCAGCCAAAGCCTTGGCCGTTGTTGGCAGATGTGATGGCAGCAAGCGCGTCGTTCGTGGGATCATTCTTGTAGGCCTTCATAGCCTCTTCCCACAGTGGACCGAACTTGTCGGCAGCAACAACAATCGAGTCAGAGCCGTCGGCAGCGGTGTCACCGCCAATGCCGAAGTCATTCTTAGTCCAGTTGAAGGTATGGGTAGGAATCTCCTGCCATGTGGTGTCGGCAGCCTCCTCGCCGTTGGCGGAGAAGACATAAGAGCCTGTGCCCGACGTACGGGTGTAAACGGTCACCTTGTACTTACCGTTAGGCAGACCTGTTACCTTCTGGTCAGCATAGAAGTTGAGCGCGCCAGCCTGCCAGTTGTAAGAGTCGAAGTAGCGGTGGCTCGTCTGTGTGTTGAGGTAATACTGGCCGCTTGTGCTGGCCTTGTCGCCATTGCCCTTGGTGATGTTCCAGCCAGTCTCGGCTGCAGCGTCCGGGTTCTGGATGTTGCCTGTGTAGTCGGTAGCGTTAGGATTCTTCTCGTAAGCCTCCTGGGCCTCAGCCACGCTGATGGCGCTGTTGAGCTGAGCTACGAGAGCAGTGACAGTGGCAGCGCTCTGGATAGAGTCGCCAGCCTTCAAGACAGCCACCTGCTCATTGAGCGTGTTCTTGAGAGCCTCCTTGGCAGAAGCAGAAGTCAGGCTGTTGGAAACAGAGTCCACATTGTGAGCAGCGTTGTAGTAGGTCTCCACATAGCGCTTGAGCTCGCTGATCTTGCCGTCAACGGCCGTGTAAGTGGCCTCGGCAGAAGTGAGATAACCGTTGGTCTTCTCCCAAGCGTATGCAGCGATGCCATGCACGGGAGCGTAAGAAGACTCGTCGCTGATCTTAGCAGCCACGGTAGGAATGGTCTTGCCTTCGGCCATGACCTCAGCGTACTTAGCCTCAGAAGCCTTTCCAAGCTTGATGCCAGCGTTGAGCACATCGATATCTTGGCTTGCCTTGTAAGCGTTGATGCTGTCATTGACAGCAGCCTTGTCGGCAGCGTAATGCATGGTGTCAGCAAGCGCCACAGCATCCTCAGCCTTCTTGGCGATAGCAGCGGCAATCTCAGCGTCGGTGGCGGCACCGACAAAGTAGAGCTTGAAGTTGGTAGCGCAGAACCAGCCACTCTGGTTGCCGTTGGCACCCGTGCCGGCAGCGCCGATGGTGAGGCGGCCGTCAGAGACGAGCACCTTGCCTGAAGTCAGTGTGGTCCATGTGCCATTGTTGTTGGTACCATCCCAGTTGCCAGTTGTCAGAGGCTCAGAGATAGCCTCCTCGAGCGGGCTCTTGGCATAGACATGCTGGTCTGTAACCCATTCGGCCTGTGTGATGAGGTCGCCGCTCACCTTATAGTAACCGTTGGGCAGGCCTGTGATGTCCTGGTTGATGCTGATCTCAGCGAAGCTGGTTCCCCAAGCGTTCCAGCAAGAGCGTCCCTGCGCGAAGTTGAGGCGCTGGTCACCAGAGGTGAATGAACCCTTGTACCAGCCTGTCGACGTGAAGTCGGCGTTACCGCTTCCGTTGGTGTAGTTGGCAGAGCCGTCTTCCTTGGTGGCGTTGGGATAGGTGCAAGTGCCGTCGGCGTTGACCGTAGGCTCCAGACCGTCCTTGATGAACCAAGGATTCTGCGTGTAGTAAGTGAAGTCGGCAGGATCAGCCTCTGTGGCCTCCTTGCTTGAGAGGTAGGTCTTGATGGCCTTGTCCATGGCAGCAATCTGAGCCTCAATGTCGGCGCAAGAGCCGTTGCTGATGGCATCTTCAGCAGCTCCAACAGCTGTCTGGAGTGCATCTGTTCCCGGATAAGCCAGCTCATGCAAAGTCCCAGCCTTCTTCGTAAGCGCTTCCACCTTCTTGATGTTTTCGGCCACAGCCTTGAAGCGCGCCACAGCAGCAGCAGCGGCATCATAGCCAGCCTCCAGGACCGCGATGTCGTCTGACTCCTGGGCTGTCAGGGCATCAACCTTGGCATCCTCGATTTCGGCCGTCACACCCTGGTATTCAATCAGCTGGTTCTCATACTCATCCATCTCGCTGATGAGCACGTCGATGTCGCTGGAGATGACATCCTGGCGTGTCACGTCGTCCGTCTTGACGAGGCGGATATCGTCGATGACCACATAGGGGTTCTTTGCCGAGCCACCGTCAGACTGGAAGCCGAAGACGAGCGTCAGTGAGTCGGTAGCGGTCACGTCGAGCTCATGCTTCGTCCACTCCTGGGCGTTGAAGCCATCCGTGTCATACACCGTATCGCGGCGGCAGATGACCTTCGTCAGGTTCTTCGCCTTGGTGTTGCTCGAGCTGTTGGCATAGTTGAGGTTGTAAACCCAGTAAGACAAGGTATACTTACCGACAGGCACCTTCACGGTCTGCGAGTAGGTAGCCCATCCGCCCCAACCGGCGCGGAGGTAGAGGAATCCCTTGTTGTCGTCGCCCTGCGCCTCATTAGGCTTGGTGGCAGGGGCTACGAGCGAGCCATCGCCGTCATCAGAGATTGGAATAGCCTTTTCGGCGAGTCCATAAGGAGCCGTTCCGAAATAGGTCCACTCGGCAACCTTGTTGCCATTTCCGTTTTCGGCCTTCCAGCCTTTCACCTGGCCGAAGAAGCCGTTCCAGCCCCACTCGAGGCCGTCGGGACGCTTCTTTGAGCTGATGCCGCCCCAGGCGTAACCTGTGCCGTCGGCAGCCATCCAGCGCTGACTACGGTCAGAAAGGTTCACAGACTTGTCGATGATGGGCTTCGTGGAGCCGTCGATGTTCCACGTCAGGTCCTCATCGAAACCAGCGTTGGTGATGTACTTGGTGCAGTCATCGCCAATCTGATCTTGCGCGAATGTTGGCGCTGCCAACACGGTCGCAAGCGAGAGCAGTAATACTTTTCTCATACGATTTTTTATGTTATTGATTTAAGAAGAATGCAAATTGGTTCACGATTTAATGACAAAAATACACCATTTCTTCGAAACGAGGGAGGATTTACCGTTCAGCAATGTGTATTTTTAGATTTTTTAAGATTTGGGCATGTTTTGGCGCAAAAAACAGGAAAGCTACTTCCGACCGAAATCGGCCGGTATGTCTCCCCACCGCCGGGTGTCCCACTGCAGGATGTTGGCGCGCACGGAGTGTGTGCGCAACCACTGCTCGGCCCTTGCGATGACTCGATAGAGCTCCTCCGTCTGGGCGTTGCGCGCAAGCTTGGTTCGACACTGCCGCTTCTTGACCCAGAGGATAGCGTTGTAGGAGTCGGAGTAGATTGTCTTGCCGGTGATGCCCTGCTTGTCGAAGAGCGCCAGGGCATGCACGATGGCCAGGAACTCTCCTATGTTGTTGGTGCCGTGCACGGGACCGTAGTGGAACACCTGCTGCCCTGTGGCCAGGTCGATGCCCTGGTATTCCATGGGTCCCGGGTTGCCCGAGCAGGCCGCGTCGACGGCCCAGGCGTTGGGCGTCACCTCGGGAGGCAGTTGCAACGGCCCGGCGGAGCATGTGGGTTGTGAGCTTCCCATGGGTCACATGCGCTCGGGCACCTCGATGCCCAACAGTCCCATGCCGTTGCGGAGCGTCTTGCCCACGTTGGCGGCGAGCTTCAGGCGGAAGGCCTTCTCGGCATCAGTGTCGGCGGATAGGATGCTGTAGTCGTGGTAAAACTGGTTGAAGAGTTTGGTCAGCTCATAGCAATAGTTGGCGATGCCGGCCGGGTTGTAGTTCTCGCCCGCGTCCCTGACGGCCACCTTGAAAGCGTCGAGCTTCTGGATGACCTCCACCTCCTTGGCGTTGGGCGCATAGGCATCGTCTGCCGCGAGCTTGTGGATCGCCGCCTCCTGCGCCTTGCGCTTGATGCTCTGTATACGCGCGTAGGTATACTGGATGAAGGGACCCGTGTTGCCGTTGAAGTCGATCGACTCGGCGGGGTTGAAGAGCATGTTCTTGCGCGCGTCGACCTTGAGGATGAAATACTTGAGCGCGCCCAGCCCGACGATGCGCGCCACCTCCTGCTTCTCCTCCTCGCTCATGTCGTGGAACTTGCCGAGCTCGTCGGAGGTCTGGCGCGCCTCGCGAACCATCTGGGCGATGAGGTCGTCGGCGTCGACCACCGTTCCCTCGCGGCTCTTCATCTTTCCGTTGGGCAGGTTGACCATGCCATAGGAGAAATGCACAAGGTCCTTGCCCCACTTGAAGCCGAGCTTGTCGAGCAGGAGCGAGAGCACCTGGAAGTGGTAGTTCTGCTCGTTGCCCACGACATAGATCATCTTGTCGATGGGGAAGTCGTTGAAGCGCATCTCGGCGGTGCCGATGTCCTGGGTCATGTAGACCGAGGTCCCGTCGGAGCGGATGAGGAGCTTCTCGTCGAGGCCGTCGGCGGTGAGGTCCGCCCACACGCTGCCGTCCTCACGCTTGTAGAAGAGGCCCTTCTCCAGGCCCTCCATCACCTTGCGCTTGCCCTCAAGGTAGGTGTTGCTCTCATAGTAAATCTTGTCGAAGCTGACGCCGAGGGCCTTGTAGGTCTCGTCGAAACCGGCGTAGACCCAGTTGTTCATCTTCGCCCAGAGGTCGCGTATCTCCTTGTCGCCCTGCTCCCACTTGACGAGCATGCGGTGAGCCTCCTGGATAAGGGGAGCCTCCTGCTTGGCTTTCTCCTCAGCCTTCTCCTCATCCATGCCGTCGGCCACATACTGGGCCTTGAGCTGCGCCACCTCGTCGCGGTAGTGCTTGTCGAAGAGCACATAGAAGTCGCCGATGAGGTGGTCGCCCTTCTTGCCAGTCGACTCGGGCGTGCAGCCGTTGCCCCACTTGAGC
This sequence comes from Prevotella sp. UBA6447, assembly GCA_002437115.1. GTDB lineage: Bacteria > Bacteroidota > Bacteroidia > Bacteroidales > Bacteroidaceae > Prevotella. Next base: position 52,038 of record DJOD01000030.1, on the reverse strand, counting down.
CAAGCGAGCATCGACTTCATGATGTGTATGCCGCGGTCGTTGACGATGTTGGTCTTGACCACCTTGTTGCCGTTAGCCTCCAGAATCTTGGCGAGGCTCCAACCAAGCAGGTTGTTACGCACGTGGCCGAGGTGGAGGGGTTTATTAGTGTTGGGCGACGAGTATTCGACCATGACGAGGGGCGCGTCCTTGCCAGCTTTCCTCATGCCATAGTCGGGATCGGCGTCGATGGCGTCGAGCAGCCCTGTCCACGCCTCAGGGGCGATGACGAGGTTGAGAAAGCCGCCCACGGCGTTGTAGCCAGCCACGGTCTCCGAGCGAGCCACGAGTGCCTCGCCGATCTCGGCGGCGGTGTCCTGGGGCTTCTTGTGCGACAGCTTCAGGAACGGGAAGACCACGAGCGTGAGGTTGCCCTCAAAGCCGGGCTTGGTCTTCTGCAACTGGACCGTCGACGGCTCGGCGTCTGCTCCGTAAAGCTCTTTCACGACGGCCAAGGCCGCAGAGCTAATCTCTTGTTCTATGTTCATCTGATACAGTTTTTTTCTTTTCCTTGGTGCAAAGATACGAAAAAACTAGCCGATTTTGGGTAAAAGACCCCACAAAATGAAAAAAACAGCTCGCCAAACGGGCTTTCGCAGACGGAAACGCATAGGCATGTAAAAAACATTCTGAAAGAACAGGCTCCTCCCATCCCTGCCAAATAGCGCGGAAACGGGTCGCTTCGCGCTCGCCTTGGCGCGCCCGGAGCTGGGCCAAGGCGGCGCGGTGGGCGGCGCACGCCACGATAGCTATCGAATTGACCGGTGATAGGGGCTTCCTCTCCAAGCCACAAAGGTCATGACGAGCGACAATAGCTATCGAATCGACAGACGATAGGTATCTAATCGTTGAACTTCAAGGGTGCGACAAAAAGGGAACATTCCAAAAAGGCTCACCAAAAAGCACATAACCCACTCAATATGTGCATATTACGAAGAACTGCCCGAAAATTCACGCATACACTCCCGCAGAAGGCGTGAAAGGAAATGGCGGCTTTTTTTTGAGGGTCGCTTGTCGCTTTTTTTCTTTCCCATTGGACTTTCGCCAACCACCACCGTAGGCAAGCGGCAAAGCCAGGCGCAGCCCGTTTTGTCTAACTCGGAAAGTTAAAAAACAATGTCAAGTCACTTTTTTCGCCAAAAAGTTTGCAGTTTGTTAGTTTTTGTGTATCTTTGCGGCCGTAATCATTAGCAAAACAATGAAGAATCAAGTGTCTGCATATTGGTGGTGGCAAAGCTCAAGATTTCAACAGTCGTGAGTCGCTCAGCCGTGTGGATAACTCCAAGGAGATAAAAACCGAAAGGCCTGCCGTTCTTACGACAGGCCTTTTTTCATACGGAAGACAAATGATACACCTTATTAAATATACTGACACTACGAGGATGCGAAAACGCTATAAATGAATATATAAACAATTAAATATATAAACAAACATGGACGTAACACAAATTCTCAACCGTTTGCTCAACCACGAAGAGCTGCAGCGCGAGGAGACCAAGGGCCTGCTCGTAGCCATCACACAAGGTGAACTCAACGACGCGGAGATAGCCGCCCTACTGACGGCCATCCAGATGCGCGGCATCACGGTAGACGAGTTGCTGGGCTTCCGCGACGGCATCCTCGCCACGGGCGTGCCCGTCCCTCTCCACTGCGACCGCTACATCGACGTGGTGGGCACAGGCGGCGACCGCAAGAACACGTTCAACATATCGACCACAGCCTGCTTCGTTGTCGCTGGCGCAGGCTACAAGGTGGCCAAACACGGCAACTTCTCGGCCACGTCGGTGAGCGGCGCGTCGAACGTCATCAAGAACCATGGCGTGGTGTTCACCGCCGACCCCGACAAGCTCAACCGCTCGCTCGACGAGTGTGGCATCGTGTACCTCCATGCCCAACTTTTCGCCAAGGCCATGAAGTTTGTGGGGGCCATCCGCAAGGCCCTGCCCTTCCCCACGTTCTTCAACCTGCTCGGCCCCATCATCAATCCCTCTAAGCCGCAGTGCCAACTGCTCGGCGTGGCCAATCTCGACCAGATGCGCCTCTACCAGCAGGTCTACCAGCGCCTGGGCATCGACTACGGCATCGTGAACAGCATCGACGGCTACGACGAGATTTCGCTCACGGGCGACTTCAAGGTAACCACCAACCACTATGAGCGCGTGTTCAAGCCCGCCGACCTCGGCTTCAGCGACGCCCGGCCCGAGGAGCTCGTGGGCGGGGCCACCGAGGAGGAGGCCGCGCAAATCTTCGACAACGTGCTGCAAGGCACGGCACTCCCCGCGCAGAAAAACGTCGTCGTGGCCAACGCAGCCTTCGCCATTCAGGTGGTTGAGAAAGGTCAAAAGCCCATCGACGAGTGCGTGGCCATCGCCCGCGAGAGCCTCGACTCGGGCAAGGCCCTGGCAACCTTCCGACACTTTGTGGAAATCAACAGTTAACCCTCAACCACCATCACCATGGACAACAACACCGCGAAGACAGACATCCTGGCCGACATCGTGGCCCACAAGCGCAAGGAGCTCGAGGAGTGGATGCAATACATTCCGCCGCGCCGCCTCATGGCCCTTGTCGAAGACAAGATGAAAAACGAGACTGAGCCGCCTGCCTCCATGAGCCAGGCTCTCATGGGCTCAGCGACGGGCATCATCGCCGAGTTCAAGCGCAAGTCGCCCTCGAAAGGATGGATCAAGCGCGAGGGACGCGCGGGGGTCATCCCCCTGGCCTACCAGCAGGCTGGCGCCACGGCCCTGAGCATCCTCACCGACACGGCGTTCTTTGGCGGATACGACGAGTTTGTGAGCGAGGCGCGCCTCTCGGGGGTTACCATTCCCATCCTCTACAAGAACTTCGTCATATCCGAGTACCAATTGCTGCAGGCGCGCCTCTCAGGAGCCTCAGCCGTGCTGCTCATCGCCGCCGACCTGAGCAAAGCCGACTGCCGCGCACTGCTCAGCACCGCCCATGAGCTTGGCCTGGAGGCATTGCTCGAGATGCACAGCGACACTGACCTCGAATACGCCGACCTGGAACCCGACATGTATGGCATCAACAACCGAAACCTCGGTTCCTTCATCACCGACGTGGCCAACAGCTTCCGCCTGGCCGAGCGGCTTCCAAAAGGCACCTGCAAGGTCAGCGAGAGCGGCCTGGGCGACCCCGCCACCGTCACTCAGCTCCGCCAGGCGGGCTTCAACGGTTTCCTCATGGGCGAGCACTTCATGCGGGCCGACGACCCCGGTGAGGAACTGCGCCGCTTCATCGGCCAACTGCAGTAAAAGCAAACACCCACAAACCCAACCATCCTGCGACCAACCATGAACCCCAACTATTCGGACGACAAGCAAAACAAACGCCGGCTGCTCATCAAGGTGTGCGGCATGCGCGACACCGACAACATCGACGAGGTGGCCAAGCTCGACATCGACCTCATGGGCTTCATCTTCTGGAAAGGCAGCAAACGCTGCGTGAAGATGATTTCCTCAAAGGCCGGCCTCATACCCGACTACAGCCCCGAGCGGCTCCGCCAAGCCAGCCAAGGCACCGACGACGCGCCTGCGGCAAGCAGACGGCTGAAACGCGTGGGCGTGTTCGTAGACGAGATGCCACAGACCATCATCACAGCCATCTACAACTACCGTCTCGACTACGTACAGCTACACGGTGAGGAGAGTCCCGTAATGATCGACAACCTCAAGCGCACGCTCATTCCCGACATAGCCCCCGACATCAAGGTCATTAAGGCACTCAGCGTGGCCACCCCCGACGACGTGGCGCGCTACAAGCCCTATGAGGGCCACGCCGACCTTTTCCTCTTCGACACGCGCTGCCCCACGGTGGGCGGGAGCGGACGGCAGTTCGACTGGGACCTGCTTGCGGCCTACGACGGCCACACGCCCTTCCTCCTCAGCGGAGGCATCGGTCCCGACGACGCCGACCGCGTGAGGCGTTTCAGCCACCCCATGCTGGCCGGCATAGACCTCAACAGCCAGTTCGAGACGGAGCCGGGGCGCAAAGACCCCGACAGCCTGAGGACCTTCATCAGCCAGGTGAGAGCCTGACAGGCTCGCGACAACAACACACGACAACAACCTCACAACACAACCATCATGAACAAGATCAACCAACTCTTCGCTTCGCCCCTCGGCGAGCGTGGCGCGGCCACACCCTCGCTCCCCGGCAAACTGCTGTCACTATACTTCTGCGCGGGATGCCCCGAACTCGACATGACCGCCGACACCATCCTCACCCTGCAACGGCGCGGCATCGCCATGGTAGAGGTCGGCATACCCTTCAGCGACCCGCTGGCCGACGGCCCCGTGGTGCAGGGAGCCGGAACCGTGGCCCTGCGCAACGGCATGACACTCAAGCTGCTCTTCCAGCAACTGAAAGACATCAAGCCGCAGGTCACCATCCCACTGGTGCTCATGGGCTACCTCAACGTCATCATGCACTACGGCATCGAGCCGTTCTTCAAGAGTTGCGTGGAGAGCGGGGTCAGCGGATGCATCATCCCAGACCTGCCCTTCGACGACTACATGAGCGTCGTGAAGCCCGTCGCCGACCGATACGACGTGCGCGTCATCATGATGATCACGCCTGAGACATCAGAGGAGCGCGTGCGCTTCATCGACAACAACACCGACGGCTTCATCTACATGGTGTCGTCGGCCAGCGTCACCGGCGCGCAGAGCGACTTCGACCGCAAGAAGGTAGCCTACTTCGAGCGAATCAACGCCATGAACCTGCACAACCCGCGCATGATAGGCTTCGGCATCTCCAACAAGCAGACGCTGCAGAGCGCGCAGGCCAACGCCGCCGGCGCCATCATCGGCAGCAAGTTTGTGACGCTCCTCAACGAGACGCGCGACCCCGACAAGGCCATCGACAAGCTCTACGACGCGCTCGCACGATGAGCCGCCAGGCCAGCGCGAAGTCCCGACGGCCACGCGCGAAGGCCAAGACCACCCAACACAAAACGACAAAACAAGACAAGACATGGCAAACACAAAAGACATAACACCCACACCACAAACTGGCCAACCGCAGGCCGAAGCCGGCAGGCAGACCATCAACCCCACGGCGAAGGGCTTCTACGGCCCGTTTGGCGGAGCCTATGTGCCCGAGATTCTCTACAAGTGCGTGCACGACCTGCAGGACGCTTACCTGCCCATCCTGCAGAGCGAGGAGTTCCAACGCGAGTATGCGGCCCTGCTCAAAGACTACGTGGGGCGGCCCTCGCCCCTCTACCACGCCAAGCGCATGAGCGCGAAGTATGGCTGCCAGCTATACCTCAAGCGCGAAGACCTCAACCACACGGGCGCACACAAGATCAACAACACCATCGGACAGATACTCCTGGCCAAGAAGATGGGCAAGCGGCGCATCATCGCCGAGACGGGCGCCGGGCAGCACGGCGTGGCCACGGCCACCGTGTGCGCGTTGATGGACATGGAGTGTGAGATATTCATGGGAGCCACAGACGTGGAGCGCCAACACACCAACGTGGAGCGCATGAAGATGCTCGGGGCCAAGGTCAACCCCGTGCGCACGGGCAACATGACACTCAGCGACGCCTGCTCGCAGGCCATACGCGACTGGTGTTGCCATCCCGACGACACATTCTACATCGTCGGTTCGACTATGGGCCCACACCCCTACCCCGACATCGTGGCCAAGATGCAGAGCGTCATCTCCAAGGAGCTCAAGTGGCAGTTGCAAGAAAAGGTGGGGCGCGACTACCCCGACTACCTCATCGCCTGCGTGGGCGGGGGCAGCAACGCCGCCGGAACCATCTACCATTATGTGGACGACGACCGCGTGAAAATCGTGCTGGCGGAAGCTGGCGGCCATGGCATCGACACCGACCACACGGCGGCCACCATACACTGTGGCACCGAGGGCATCATACACGGCGCGCGAACCCTCGTCATGCAGACCGACGACGGGCAGATCGAGGAGGCCTTCACCATCTCGGCCGGACTCGACTACCCGGGCATCGGCCCCATGCACGCGCACCTCGCCAAGCTGGGGCGCGAGCAGGTGCTGGCCGTCAACGACGACGAGGCCATCTACGCCGGCTATGAGCTGACGCGCATGGAGGGCATCATACCCGCCATCGAGAGCGCACACGCCGTGGCGGCACTGAAGAAACTGCGGTTCAGGCCCGACGACGTGGTGGTGCTCACCGTGTCGGGGCGCGGCGACAAGGACGTGGAGACCTATCTCAACAACAAGCAAATGGCCGGCGCCTACGGCAACTTCTAACATCAGAGCAAGACATGGAAACATTCAAGTACAAAACCCACTCGCGCAAGATCCTGGCCGACCTCTACACACCCGTCGGCATCTACCTGCGCCTGCGCGACCTCTACCCGCAGTCGGCGCTCATGGAGAGCAGCGACTACCACGGCAACGACAACGCGCGCTCGTTCATCGGCATCAACCCCATGGCATCTATCGCCGTGGCCCACGGGCGCGTGACCTGCACCTACCCCGACGGCACGCGCACCGAGGAGACGCTGCCGCCCACAGGCCCCGGCAAGGGCGAAGCGTGCAAGGTGGCCATCGCCAATGCCTTTGGCCGATTCCTCAAGTGCTTCAGCGTGGAGGGCGACGAGGCCGCCTTCTGCGGCATCTACGGCTACACGGCGTTCAACGCCGTGCGCTACTTCGAGAACATCAACGTGAAGGACACCACGATGGCGAAGAACGACGCACCTGACATCTACTACATCATGTACCGCGACCTCATCGTCTTCGACCACTTCAACAACACCATGGTGTTCGTGACGCTGGCTGCAGAGGGCGAAGACGCCAACCTGCGCCTCGACCGGCTGGAGATGGCGGCGGCGCGCGACAACGTGAAGCCCTACAGCTTCCACCCCGTGGGCGAGCGCACATCGACGCTGACCGACGAGGAGCACAAGGCCAACATCAGGCGCTGCGTGAAACACTGCCTGCGTGGCGACGTGTTCCAGATTGTCATATCGCGGCGCTTCGTGCAACGCTACGAGGGCGACGACTTCAAGCTCTACCGCGCCCTGCGGAGCATCAACCCTTCGCCCTACCTCTTCTATTTCGACTTCGGTGGCTTCCGCATCTTCGGATCGTCGCCCGAGACCCACAACCGCATCGTGGGACGACGCTCCTACATCGACCCCATCGCGGGCACCACGCGGCGCACAGGCAACCCCGAGGAAGACCGGCGCAACGCCGAGTTTCTCAGGAACGACCCCAAGGAGAACGCCGAACACGTGATGCTCGTGGACCTGGCACGCAACGACCTCAGCCGCAACTGCCACGACGTGAAGGTCGACTTCTACAAGGACATGCAGTTCTACAGCCACGTCATCCATCTCGTGAGCCGCGTCAGCGGAACGCTCAACGACGACGCCGACCCCATCAAGGCGTTCTTCGACACCTTTCCCGCCGGCACCCTGTCGGGCGCGCCGAAGGTGCGGGCCATGCAGCTCATCACCGAGATGGAGCCCCACAACCGGGGAGCCTACGGCGGGTGCATCGGCTTCATCGGCCTGAACGGAGACCTCAACCAGGCCATCGTTATCCGCACCTTCGTCTCGCGCAACGGCGAGCTGTGGTTTCAGGCGGGTTCGGGTGTCGTGGCCAAGAGCAACGACGAGTATGAGCTGGAGGAGAGCAACAACAAGCTGGGCGCGCTCATGAAGGCCATCAAGATTGCAGAGAAGCTGTAGCCGGGCTCATGGCCTGGCACAGTGGGAAGGAAACAAACCGCATGGTCGGCCCTCCCACAAACCCAAACGACAAAAAAAAGAATTGAAAGTGATGAATGAAGATAACCAAAACGAAAACGCTGGGGGACAGCGAGTGGTGATCATCGACAACTACGACTCGTTCACCTACAACCTCGCCCATCTCGTCAAGCAACTGGGAGCCAAGGTCGACGTGTACCGTAACGACCAGTTCACGCTCAACCAGCTGGAGCCTTTCAGCAAGATTATCCTTTCGCCCGGACCAGGCATCCCCGAGGAGGCGGGCCTGCTGATGGACGTGATACGCACCTACGCCGGACGCAAGCCCATGCTGGGCGTGTGCCTGGGCCACCAGGCCATCGGCGAGGTCTTCGGGGCGAGGCTGACCAACCTTGCCGAGGTTTACCACGGCGTGGCCACAGAAGGCACGCAGTTTGGCAACGACCCCATCTTCGAGGGCTTGCCCAGGCGCATCGTCATGGGGCGCTACCACAGTTGGGTGGTAGACCGCACGGGCTTCCCCGACTGCCTGGAGGTGACGGCCATGAGCGACGAGGGGCAAATCATGGCGCTACGCCACCGCAACTACAACATACACGGCATACAATTCCACCCCGAGAGCGTGCTCACGCCCGAGGGCAGCACCATTGTGAAAAACTGGCTGGAGCTATAGGGACAGCTATCCGCACTGGCCGCCCGCCCGCACCACGTCGACCACGTGGCTGCCAGCCCCGAGAAGGTCGGGGCGCTCCGACACGCGCTTCTGGTAATCGATGAAGCGGGCAAACGTCTCGTCGCTCATGCGGTTGAGCCGCGTGCGCATATAGTCGGACGGCCCGTCAGGCGAGAAAACCGTGACGCGTTCCAGACCCGCCAGGCCATTGAGGCGGTCGATGTCTGACAACCGCACATAGTCGTAGAGCTCCTCAGGACTCGCCTGTATGTGGTATTCGGCATCGACCGCTCCGCGCTTCATGAGGTCGCTGATGCGGTCTTCGTCGAAACAATAAGAGAGGATGCTGTACTCGTTCATGAGATAAGCCACGAAAATCAGTCCGCCTGGCTTGGTGACACGCTTGGCCTCGGCCAGAGCCTTGACCTTCTCGCCATCGCCAATGAGGTGGTAGAGCGGGCCAAGCAAGAGCGTGAGGTCGGCCGAGCCGGCGGGCAAAAACGCCAGGTCGCGCGCGTCAGCCTGCACCACGTCGGCCGTGGGCTCGCGCTTCAGGAACACGTCGATGTTGCGCCTCACCAGTTCCACGGCCTTCACCCGATAACCCTCGGCCATGAGGGCCGACGTGTAGCGACCCGTGCCGGCGCCGATGTCGAGCAGCTGCATGCCTGGGCGCAGGAAACGATGGAGATGGTGCATGGTGGTGGCAAACTCCACCTGTCCGTGCCTTCGCAAGAGGCGAAGGTCTTCGGGGTGCTTGTTGTAGTGCTTTTCGATGTTCGATAATGCCATGGCTTGATACTTACAGACGGCAAGACATTTTTTCTTGCGGCGGCCAAAGGTAGGCAAATACACGCTTACCGCCAAATTTTACACTATATTTTTTGCCCTCACTCGAAATAATACCTACCCAAAGAAGCAGAGAGACTGACAATAATCTTGACAACCCAAAAAGCAGATTGCAAAAGGATGCAATATTATTGAAAATAAGTGGGAAATCCGTAATCGATTACGAAAATAATGCCTAACTTTGCAAGCAACTCTAACCATGCACACATATTTATAACCTAAGCAACGTTATGACATTTCACAGAACCATTTTGGGAGTAATTCTCTGCCTGTTAGCGGCCATGGGCACCGCAGGCAACGTCTACGACATACGCCCCGTACCACAGCAGCAGGAGCGCGTTGAAGGCAAAGCCACACTCACGGGACGCGTCAACGTGGTGGCAGGGCCTGCCATCGACACCTACACCATCGACCGCGCCAAGGAGGTGCTCACTGAGCACGGCCTGACACCCGTCGTGGCACGCAAGGCTGCCAAAGGCGCGCCCGTGCTCTACCTCGGCGTCAACGCCAGCGGCGACCAGGCCGACCGCGAGGGAAAACGCGTCGGGCTGAAACGCGACGTGTTCGCCAAGAAAGGCTACGACCGGCATGCCATCGCCGTGCGCCAGCAAGGAACGGCGGCCAACGTGACAATCGTGGGCGAGACAACCGACGCCGTGTTCTGCGGCTTGGCCTCGCTTGAGCAGATGCTCGACCAGGCCCAGGACGGCACACTGCCCTGCGCAGACATCTACGACTACGCCGACACGCAGTATCGCGGTGTCATCGAGGGATACTACGGCGTGCCTTACTCGGCTGAGGTAACGGCCGACCTCTTCCGTTTCATGGCCCGTTACAAGATGAACACTTATATGTATGGAGCCAAGAGCGACCCTTACCACTCGCAATACTGGGACAAGGCTTACCCCAAGACCATCACGCCCGAACAACAAGAGGTGGGCATGCTCACCGAGGGAATGATGCGCCAGCTCACCGATGCCGCTCACCGCGCCAAGGTCAACTTCATCTGGGCGATCCACCCGGGCGCGGCCTTCACCGATAAGGCGCAGACCGATGTGCTCGACCGCGTGATGGGCAAGCTGCGCCTCATGCACGACCTCGGCGTGCGACAGTTTGGTGTCTTCGTCGATGACGTGGGCGTGCCTTCCGACTCAGCCACACTGGCCCTCAACGCCAATCGTGTCAACCAGTTGCAACAGATGATCGACCACGAGTGGAACGGACGCAAGGCGCTGCCCGCCGACACGGTGAAACCCCTCCACTTCGTGCCACAGCTCTACGCCTACTCATGGGTGAGCCGCCAGCAGGGCGAGCGTTTCTTCCGCGCCCTCAGCACCACGCCAAAGAAGGTGTGTGTCTACATCACCGGACGGGCCGTGTGGACGGTGCCCAACTCGGAGGACCCGACCCTCGTCAGCTCATGGCTCGGGCGCGACGTGGCATGGTGGTGGAACTATCCCTGCAACGACAACGACATGAACAAGGTGTTCCCGCTCGACACTTACCGCAACTTCGACGACGAGGCGCACATCGACCGCAACGCCACACTCGACCCCAACCTCAAAGGGGTCAACACGCTCATCAGCAACCCCATGCAACAGGGCGAGATCAGCAAGATAGCCCTTTACAGCATTGCCGACTACGCTTGGCACCGCGCCGCCTTCGACAACGACGCCTCATGGATGGCCTCGCTGCGCGCCATTTTCGGCCAGCGTGCCGACAACGCCTTCCACCTGCTGCCCCTCGTGCGCCACTACGACACCAACACGCCTCTGGCCGACCGCATCCGCCAGTGGAAGGCGAAACCAAGCGACCAGCGTGCCACGCAGGCCCTGCTCAACGAACTACAAAGCCTGCAGGCCGACGCCAAGGCACTCAGCGAGATGGCCGCCTCGGACAACGCGTCTGACCGCCTGCTCTGGCATGAACTGCAGCCCTATGTGGAAAAGGTGGCCGACATGTGCGCCATCGCCCACACGCTCATCGCCCATAGCAGCGCGTCACAGTGCCAGCAGGCCATCGAGCAGGTGACTATGCTCGACAAGAATCCCAAGTACCAATTCTCCATCCTCAGCGGCATGGGCGACGACATCAAGCTCTCCAAGCGGGGAGCCGAGCCAGCTGCCAAGATGCTGCGCCAGCTTGTGAGCCAGCTTGCAGGAAAGGTCAGCGAGAACGGCCGGGCCAATTAGCACCGTGAGCTTTTTGGCTCACGTGATGCTTAGAAGACCGAAAAGAATGAAAAGACAAACAACACAATTATTCTAATAACCAATCAACATGAACTTCAAGAAAACATTCATGGCGGCGGTCTGCGCTGCCTTGCTATTGCCCGCCACGGCAGTGGCTCAGTTCAACTGGCCTTACCAGGTTAAGGATGGCACCATCGTGACAGAGGTGCCCGAACGACCCGCCGGACAAAAGAATGTGCTCAACCTGGCCACGGCCAAGCTGCCCGTGCTGCGCGTGGGCTTCGTGGGCCTGGGCATGCGCGGCCACGATGCCGTGCGCCGCTGGTGCTACCAGGAGGGTGTCGAGATCAAGGGGCTCTGCGACCATGAGCTCAACCGCGCCGAAGCCTCCAACGAACTGCTCCGGAAGGCCAGCCTGCCGCCCGCAGCGCTCTATAGCGGCGAGGAGGGTTACAAAGCACTGTGCGAGCGCCCCGATGTAGACCTTATCTATATAGCCGTAGACTGGGAACACCACTTCCCCGTGGCCGAGTATGCCATGGAACACGGCAAGCACGTAGCCATAGAGGTGCCGTCGGCCATGAACCTCACAGAGATCTGGAAGCTCATCAACCTCAGCGAGCAGAAGCGCGTACACTGCATGATGCTTGAGAACTGTTGTTACGACTTCTTCGAGCTCAACGCCCTCAACATGGCGCAGAAAGGCCTCTTCGGCGATGTAATCTTCGGACAGGGCGCATACCGCCATGACCTTGACCCCTTCTGGGATGCCTACTGGAAACGCGATGCCAACGACAAGCTGGGATGGCGTCTAGACTATAACATGAAGTATCGTGGCGACATCTATGCCACCCACGGTCTGGGTCCGGTTGCACAGGTCATGAACATTCACCGTGGCGATCGCTTCGCCGTGCTCTCGGCCATGGACACCAAGAGCTTCCTCGGTGTGAAGAAGGCCGAGCAGCGACTGGGCAAGAAGGTTGACAACTTCCGACAGGGCGACCTCACCAACACCATGATACGCACCGAGCAAGGCAAGGTCATCCAGGTGGTGCACGACGTGATGACACCGCAACCCTACAGCCGCATGTTCCACCTCGTGGGAACGAAGGGCGTGGCCAACAAGTATCCGCAGGAGGGCATCGCCCTCAACGACGCCGCCCTCAAGGAGGCGGGCATCAAGGCTTCGACCAACTACCAGAACGGCGAGGCTTTCCTCAACCCGACCGACATGGCGGCGCTCAACAAGAAGTTTGAGTCGCCCATCATCACCAAGTACAACGCCAAGGCCAAGGAGGTCGGCGGACACGGTGGCATGGACTTCATCGAAGACTCGCGCCTCGTCTACTGCCTGCAACACGGGCTGCCACTCGACATGGACGTGTACGACCTCGCCGAGTGGTGCTCGCTGGCCGAGCTGGGCTCGCTGTCGATGGACCACAACTGCATGCCTGTGGCCGTTCCCGACTTCACACGCGGTCACTGGAACGACGTGAAGGGCTACCGCCACGCCTTCGCCTCGCCCGAGGAGGAGGCCGCACAGGAGAAGGCCAACCATGAGTTCACGCTGAAGCTCAAGGCCAAGGCCGAGAAAGCTTGGAAGAAATACGACAGGCAGCAGGCCAAGGCCAAGGCCGCCAAGAAGTAAGCGAGGCGAAAAAGGAACGTCTCGCCACACGCACACGACAACCAGAAAGCCCACGGCAGGAGCTACGCTCCCTACCGTGGGCTTTCGCCGTTCTAAACCAACTTCCATGTACCACATTTCTCAGGAAAAGCGGTGCCGCAAAGAAAATATACAGACGAAAACGCCATCAGTCTGAATATTTATTTGTATTTTTGCTCAGATATCACACAACAAACCATTATGATGCAACGATTCAGAACCACACTTCTGCTCCTTTTCTGTATGGCCTTTGCCTTAGGCGGTCAGGCCGACACACCAGACCGACAGGTGTTCCACGTCAGCAACCCCAACTACACCCGCAGCCCCTTCACCGGCCTTACCCGGCAACACTGGATTGAGGCGGGCGAGTATCTGCTCAAGGGCGCTTTCAGCTACATCCATTGTCTCGACGACCAGATGTATTTCCCCAAGGAACTCGAGAAGACTTACCCACGCAACGAGGACCAAATTCCCGTGGCCAAGATTGAAGGCTTGGCACGCACGCTCTTCATAGCGGCCCCATTGCTGAAGAACAATCCTGACCTCACCATCAACGGCATACGTGTGGCCGACTACTACCGCCACCAGCTCGTGGGGCTGACCGACCCCAACAGCCGTAGCTACATCGCTCATCGCACGGGTGGTCCCAGCCAGACGCTGCTCGAGCTGGGCTCGCTCTGCATCTCGATGAAAGGCGCGCAGAACGTGCTCTGGGACCCGCTCACCAAAGCGCAGAAGGATGCCTTGGCCTCGCTCATGCTCAGCTACGGCGAGGGACCCACCATCGGCTCCAACTGGATGTTCTTCAACGTTTACATCCTTAGCTTCTTCAAGGACCAGGGGTACAAGGTCAACGAGGCAAAACTCGTCGACTGGCTCAACAAGTTGCTTGACCGCTACCGTGGCGAGGGATGGTATAATGACGCTCCTGCCTACGACTACTACAGCATGTGGGCCTACCAGAGCTACGGGCCGCTGTGGGCCGAGATGTTCGGCAACCGCATGTATCCAGACATCGCCAAGCGGTTCATTGCCAACGAGCACGACCTTGTGGCCAACTATCCATACATGTTTGCCCGCGACGGCCGCATGAACATGTGGGGTCGCAGCATCTGTTACCGTTTCGCAGCCGTCACGCCACTGCCGCTGCTCGAGTATGCTGGCTTCAGCGATGTCGACTATGGCTGGATGCGCCACATCGCCTCCGCCTCGCTCCTGCAGTTCCTCACCCACCCCGACTTCCTGGAGAACGGCATACCGACGATGGGTTTCTACGGCCCCTTCGCCCCCGCCGTACAGATATACAGCTGCCGGGGCAGCGTGTTCTGGATCGGCAAAGCCTTCCTCAGCTTGCTGTTGCCCGCCGACGCCAAGTATTGGACGGCCACTGAGACCGAGGGTCCCTGGAAAGACCAACTACAGAAAGGAAAGGTCTACAACAAGTTCCAGCCTGCCTCGACGCTGCTCATCACCAACTACCCCAACTGCGGCGGCTCGGAGGTGCGCTCCTGGTGTCACGAGTCGGTGGCCAACGACTGGCAGAAGTTCCGCAGTTCGGAAAACTACAATAAGCTCGCCTACAACACCGAATTCCCCTGGATGGCCGACGGCAAGAAGGGTGAAATCTCTATGAACTACGGCACACTCAACCGCAAAGGTGAATGGGAGGTGCTGCGCCTCTACACCTTCCGCGACTACAAGGAAGGCGTCTACCGCCGCGACGCGGTGCTTGAGACCGACACCACCGTGCGCTACCAGCTGGCCGACATCACCCTGCCCGACGGCATCCTGCGCGTAGACCGGGTGTCGGTGGGCCAGCCTACCGACATCACCCTGGGCCACTACACCCTCTCCCTACCCGAGGGCAAGGAGGCCGACGTGGCTGAGCGGACCGTGGGCAAGCAACGCGTGAAGACCGTTGGCAACGGCACCTACACGCTCGCCATGGTACCCCTGTACGGATGGGACAAGCCTGCCGACATCATCTTCCCCAAGGGGCTCCACCCCGTGACGAAGGTCTGCGCCCTGCCTGCCCTACACCAGCACGTGGAGGGGGCGCGCGTGTTTGTCACGCTGCAGCTCTGGAAGAAGGGCGCGCCGTTCGCCGACCGCGAGCTGCGCCCCGTCAAGGCCGTGAAGGTGTCGAAAGACCAGAAGACTGTCACCGTGATCCTTGCCTCGGGCGAGAAGAAGACCGTCAGGTTCTGAACCTCGTCATCGCGACTACAAACACGACTAACCAACAGGGCGGCCGCGACCTAACGATGCCACCGCCCTGCCCAAGAACAACATATCCATGAAAGTAATCGATTTCAGCAAGACACACTCCATCATCAACAAGTATATGGCCGAGATGCGCGACCGCGAATACCAGCGCAACCGCCTGCTCTTCCGCAACAACATCATGCGCGTCGGCGAACTTATCGCCTATGAGCTCAGCAAAACTTTCGACTACGAGGAGCGTGAGGTCGTGACACCACTCGGCACGTCACTCGTCAGCGTGCCCACCGACCGCCTGGTGCTCGGAACCATCTTCCGCGCCGGCCTGCCCTTCCACCAGGGCTTCCTCAACATCTTCGACCATGCGGCCAATGCCTTTGTAAGTGCCTACCGCGAATACACCGACGAGGCCCACACGAAGGTGGGCATACACGTGGAATACCTGGCCACGCCGAGCCTCGACGGTGCCACGCTGCTTATCGTGGACCCCATGCTCGCCACTGGCGGCTCGATGGAGATGGGCTACAAGGCCCTGCTCACCAAGGGAACGCCCAAGAAAGTGCACGTGGTGTGCGTCATCGCCACTCCACAGGGCATCGACCACGTGGCCAAGACCTTCCCTGAGGATACCACCATTTGGTGCGCGGCCGTCGACCCGGGACTCAACGAGCACCAGTACATCGTTCCAGGCTTCGGCGACGCTGGAGACCTCTGCTTCGGCGACAAGGTTTGAAATGGAGCCACGGCTTTTTGATGACTATGCTTGCCAACTCTTGCCCTATCAGCATACATCAAGATGCCTGCCGACAACAGCCATACGAAGCTTGATGCCTAAAATGTCGTCAGAAAGCAATCAATTTTAGTCGTCTTAACGACAACAGAGACAAAGAGAGACAACAGG
>DJOD01000030.1:34369-35683 GCA_002437115.1 Prevotella sp. UBA6447 | reverse complement strand
CCTGTTGTCTCTCTTTGTCTCTATTGTCATCAAAAAAAGACTCGCCTTATCGGTAGTTCCGAAAGGCACACTCATCAATCGATATCAACCAATTGGAATTTCTTGTTGAAGGTCAAGTCGATGTCGTTAGACAGCTCCACCTCATATTCGTTGCTGTTGATCTCCAGTTTCTTCACGCTTTGCTTCGGGTAATGCTTCTGCAAATAGCTCTTGATGGCTTGCGGCACCAGTTTTCCCGGCACCGCGCCCCGCTTGCAGTCAACCTCCGTCAGGTTGCCCTTCTTGTCAAACTCGAGCTTCGTGCCATTCTGCAGCACCACGTCATAGCTCTTGCTGAGGACACCCGTCTCGACGGTGGCGAGCGAAACCTTCTGGCTCTTGAAATGGCTGTTGAGCGTGGTTTGTGCTTTCGCGGGAAGCGACTTCACGGAGACGGGCTTGTCGTTGCCCGCAAGAGCCATGCTGTTGCACGACAAAAGGCAACAAATGGTAATCATCATGATTTTCAGTGTTCTTTTCATATAAGTGGCTTTTAAAAGTTGATGCGCATACGCGCCTTGTTATGAATGAAATGCGTCTGCCCTTGACGGGCTGCGTTGTTTTTAACTTTTACTCAATGTCACCCGAGGCGAAGGAGAACAGAGTCGAACTTGCCTCTAATTTTGGTTTCAGCTTACTGATGCAAGCCTGCCTGTCAGTTGTATGTCATCAAAGATAAGCATAATCCTGTTCTCTGCCAAATTTCCACCGTGCTTTTAACAAAAATCAAGGAATTCACCACGGCTTATTAGGTTTTAAATTCAAGTGTTTGTCGCAATCGTGGGCTGTAGTTAGCAAAGAAAAGGAAACGAGGTGAATTTTCAGAAATCTTCTCTTTTCCTTTTATATTTACCCAAAGTTTTCCAATTTTGCGATTGGATAGTGCAGGTCCTGCGCACGCAAGAACATTGGTTCCAACCTGTCCAAGCCTCGTTCACGCCGAGCCTTCGTGAGAACCAGCCCCCTGACAAGGAGGCCAGGGTGAGAAAGAGACTAGACATAATGATTATATACGGAATGTATGCTCTCACTCCCTATGCGAAAAATGCAAAGGGACAGTATGAGCTGTACTGCAGATACAGCCTGCTCCTTCTCCAATGACATACGGCAGAGAAGATGCCCCAATCTGAAACGGTTAATCAGCGTGAACAAATTGGTGCCAATCGAACTTTTAACACTCAATTTGTTTGCCAACTCAGACAATTTGCTTAAATTTGCATTCATAACAGTTATTTCTTAAATAGTTGTCAACTAAATGTTTAGACACCATAAAGT
>DJOD01000030.1:2576-34277 GCA_002437115.1 Prevotella sp. UBA6447 | reverse complement strand
CCATCTTTCTAAGGGTGGAAAATAACAGTAACTGAACTTATAAGGATGCCCCAGAAATAAACTCATTGAAATGGCAACGACAAAATCAAAGAAAGATTTCTCCTTGTTTGACTTTTGTAAAAGGAAAGCAGACAAGGTTCAAATATATGGCGAAGAGACACTTGACGAAGAGGAAAACGTCATTCCTTTTGTGGATCAAGCAGCTTTAATCACCCACTATTTACAGTTACGAAAAACAGATATAAATCTGCCTTATGAGCAGCAAGCAAAAGGCATATTAAACTTGTGGTATGAGTTTATTAAGGGAGAAAAACAACGCAAGCCGAAAGATTTTGAAGGAGTTTCAGAGTCGCCAATCGGTTATCAAACATATCTTTTCCCAGACTTGTTTGAAGCACCGTTTCAAGCTCCAAAGAATCCAAAGTTTACGTTTATAGACTTATTTGCTGGTATAGGCGGTTTCAGAATGGCGTTTCAAAATCTTGGAGGAGAATGTGTATTCTCGTCAGAATGGGACGAACAGGCCAAGAAAACCTATTATGCGAATTACGGTGATGTGCCGTTTGGAGATATAACAAAGGAAAGCACTAAGAATAAAATACCTAAAGGATTTGACATCCTTTGCGCTGGATTCCCATGTCAGGCCTTCTCCCTCGCAGGAAAGAGATTAGGCTTCGAGGAAACGCGCGGTACATTATTCTTTGATGTTGCGGAGATATTGCGCCGTTATCAACCGAAAGCCTTTTTCCTCGAAAACGTGAAGGGGCTTGTAATCCATGATAAAGGAAGGACATTCAAGACAATTCTTAATACATTGGATGAAGTCGGGTATGTAGTGCCAGACCCACAGATTGTCAATGCAATGTTCTTTGGTGTGCCGCAGCATCGCGAGAGAATTTACATTGTTGGTTTCAGAAAGGATTTGGGGATAAAGAAAGAAGATTTCACTTACCCAGAGCAAAGAGAAGTAACAAAGAAGTGGATTGATGTTCGTGAGGAAAACCCAGTTCCAGCAAAGTATTACCTTTCCACAACATATATAGAAACACTGAAACGTCACAAAGCACGCCATGAGGCAAAGGGACATGGCTTTGGATATGACATTATTCCTGATGACGGCATAGCACATGCTATTGTAGTAGGTGGCATGGGACGAGAATGTAACCTTGTCATTGACTTTCGCCAAACGAATCTTACGCCAACCACAAGAATCAAAGGTGAAGTAAATCACCAAGGCTGGCGCAAGATGACACCTCGCGAGTGGGCGCGTTTACAGGGCTATCCAGACAATTTCAAAATTGTTGTGGCTGACGCTTCGGCATATAAACAGTTCGGTAACAGTGTGGCGGTTCCGGCAATACAGGCAACAGCAAAGCAATTGCTTAAAACGTTGGACAATAAAAAGGTTCTGAATATACTGGAGTATTAAAAGATTGCAAAATCATTAAGAAACAAAAACTGCAATTGTTTTTGAAGGCCTGTTTGAGGGCAAGACGTTTCTTGATGTTGACTATGAATCACCATGTGACTATATAAAGAAGTATTGGGATGCATACAAAGAAATCTATCCCAATGGTGGAGCGAGTTTGAATGGCAACATTTTCGAGTGCATTATATACACGCTGTTGTACCGAGAAAACATAAAGCCATTCTATACCCAAGCAAGGGTGACTTATGTACCCAACATTGTATATGATGCCATCTTATACAATCAGTCGCAACCTGTAAGCCTATCGCTTAAAACAAGTCTTAGAGAACGGTATAAACAGGATGACTTGGAAGCAGTAGCCTTGAAATATGTGCATAGACGTTCTAAATGCTATCTCTTGACAATATCACCTGAAGAGGCAGCTGTGGCAAACGAGAAAATAACCAAAGGTGAGATCATCGGATTAGATTCATTTATAGATTGTACAACATCACAAATTGACAAATTAATAGCAGACTTGAAAAATTTAACTTTTGAAGAAGCTGAAAGTAAGCCTGCAGTAACTGGTAACATTGTAACATAAAGGAATATGGCATTAACTGGAAATAAAGGAGAATGGAGTGAGATATACACTCTTTTCAAATTGTTAGGCGACGGCAAGGTTCATGCTGGCGATGCCGACATGAATAAGTTGGAATTGTATTATCCAATTCTGAACATCATTCGGGAAGAGAGTAAACGATACGAGTATAAGCCAAATACAGAGCAAAATATCGTTGTGATTGATGAAAACGGCAATGAGTATGCTCGAATTTCAATGGATAAGTTTGTTAAAGAATCAACAAAGCTTTTGTCTGAAATTAAAGCTGCGAAAGCCAGTGCTTTTGAGATTCCTGAAGCAGAGCAATTCATGGGCGAGATAGGTTGTTCCAAGTTAAAGGCACCATCTACAGACAAGGCAGACATCCATATCGTTGTTCATGATCTCCGAACGAACATGACCCCATTGTTGGGATTCAGCATTAAGTCACAACTTGGCAGTGCTTCTACGCTACTCAATGCTGGAGCAACTACCAATATTACATATAAGGTGGTTGGAACGGCACTGAGTGATGAAGACATTGACGCAATAAATGAAGTCAAAAGTCATTTGGAACGCTTGGCTACTTTGTTTGAAAAGGGATGCTCATTGGAGTATAGCGATATAGACAACCCGGTTTTCAGAAACAACCTCCAGTTCTTGGATATATGTATGCCACAATTTATAGCAGACTGTCTGTTGGTGGATAGCAAAGGCTCCAATTCTTCAATAGATTATTGTGTGGCAGAAGTTGCAAAGAAAAATCCGTTTGATTATAAAGGCAAAAACATAGAGGATTTCTATGCCCACAAGATGAAGGTTTTGCTTCTTAGCGCAGCTCTTGGCATGGTACCAGGCAAGGAATGGACAGGACGGTATGATGCCAATGGTGGCTATCTCGTAGTTCGCAAGGATGGAGAGATTGTTTGCTACCACTTCTACAATCAGAATGATGTTGAAGACTATCTGTATAAAAATACTCGATTTGAAAGAGCGAGCAGAACACGCTATGGGTTCGGCAAGCTGTATCGTGGGGAGGACGGTACTGTCTATATTAAGCTGAACTTACAGATAAGATTCAAGAAGTGATATTGTTGCAATTTTAGTGTACCCATTATGGCTGAAGTAAAATACCGATTTTCATTAGACGAAAGAGGTGAGCTTGTAAACATTAATAGTTTAAACAAGTGGAAGTCGTCGGCTGCACACATATAGGTGCATTGGATGTGGTAACATTTTGCTTCCAAGAGCCATTGGGAGTTTAAAGCGCCGCCCTCATTTCTATCACAAAGAGCAAATAGACTGTTCTGGTGAAGAATCTACAAGGCTTTTGTCTGAAATCAAAGCTGCGCAAGCCAGCGCTTTTGAAATTCTTGACGCGGAATGGTTCATGGGTGAGATTGGTTGATTCAAGCTGAAAGCCCCTTCAACAGACAAAGCGGACATTCATATTGTGATACATGATCTTCGAACGAACATGACTGCGTTGTTAGGCTTCAGTATCAATCACAACTTGGCAGTGCCTCTACGTTGCTCAATGCTGAATCCACCACCAATATAACATATAAGGTGGATGGAACAACATTGAATGATGAAGATATTGATGCAACTAATGGAGAAAGAGCCATTTGGAACGCTTGGTGGCCTTGTTTTGAAAAGGGATGCTCAGAGGATGCACACTTACTTTACCCACACCGTATAATCCTCCTTACGCGGCTTCGGTGCTGCGGGCTCTTTCAGAGCGTATCCTAAGGCTACATGCCCGATGCCCTCGTAGTCGCCCTCGATGCCCCACTGCTTGAGCATCGCCTTGCCTTCGGCTGACGAGAAAACCTCCTTTGCGCGGTGAATCCAGCAAGAGCCCAGTCCCACGGCGTGCGCGGCATTCATCAGGTTGCCCATGACGAGCGAGCCGTCATATATGTAAGTCGGACGTGTCTTGTCGGCAATGACGATAAGTATCACCGGTGCCCCGTAGAACGGGTCGGAAGTGGTTCCCATCACCTCGGCGTTAAGCTCGGAGAGACGGTCGCGCACGGCCTTGTTCTTCACCACGATAATCCTTGGCGACTGCATTCCCATACCTGTTGGCGCATACTCTCCAGCTTTCACAATTTCCTTTATCAGTTCGTCACTCGGCATACAATCCGGGTCAAAACCGCGCACGCTGCGCCTTGTCTCAAGAGTCTTTAATGTTTCGTTCATAGTGCTATTTTGTGTTTGTTCCTGTCGTTCATGATATTAGCCATGTTCTCCGAAGCCCATCCTATGAGGGCGTTTGTTATGGGTATTAGCGTCATGCTTCGTTCCGTCAGACTGTATTCCACTCTCGGCGGCACTTCGGCAAACACCCGCCGCGTCACATACCCGTCGGTTTCGAGGGTGCGCAGCGTGCTGGTGAGCATCTTCTGCGAGATGTCGGGGATGAGTCTGCGCAGTTCGTTGAAGCGCATCGGCTGCCTGTCGCCCCGGTTGAGGGTGTACATCACGAGCAGCGACCATTTGTCGCAAATCCTGGCAAGGATGTTGCGTATGGGGCAGTCGGAGAAAACGGTTTCCTTGATAGCCTTTGCCATTGGTTGATTGTTTTTATGTTATACGCACTTAAATGCTTTACATTCATTTTTAGGCTACAAAAGTAACTAATGGTTTTAGAAGAAACAAACGGAAAAAAGTTAATGTTGGTTAATCGTGCGTTTGGCGAGGTGCTTCATTTCCTCAATGGTTACCTGCAAGTAACTATCTTACCCATTTGTACCTTCTTGCAGGACAAGATGAATAAGCGTAACTTTGCAGCGTGAAAATAAATCTGCTTTACGGCAAAAGTAATAAATCTTATAGACTAATTATACAAAAGCAATGAAAGAAGCAAAGACAATTGTGAAGCTGGCTAATGCCACAGCCGTAGATTTCGGCAAGTTCTGTGAGTTGGGCGAATATGTATTGGAGCTCGGCCCCGAGGTGAAAATCCCCGGCAAGGTGTTTGGCGGAGCCTTGGTAGGCGCAACGGGCGGCGAATTCTCGTTTCAGTCGTTCGCCCCGGGCACAGAGACCGGTTTTCTCCACACCCACAAGAACCACGAGGAACTCTATTTCTTCCTCAGCGGCAAGGGCGAGTATCAGGTAGACGGCAACGTGTTCCCCGTGGGCGAGGGTAGCGTCGTGAGGGTAGCTCCAGCAGCAAAGCGCTCTGTCCGAAACAACGGCACCGAACCGCTGGTAATGCTCTGCGTGCAGTATCGCGGCAACACGTTCACGACTGATGATGCCACCGACGGAGTGATACTGAATGAAAAGGTTGAGTGGTAATTGATTCCCCTTAAGATTACAACTTTCCTCCCAGCTTCACGCTCCAAAGCGTGGGCTGGGATTTTTTGTTTGACTAACATGTGTGTTGCCTAATGGGTGCAAGTCCCTACATCTAAAAAATATTACTTGTCACTCACATCCTGCCAAATGGCGGGAAGGCATACGGAGAAGTTCTTGTGTGCATGAACCTTTTCAACTAAATTAATCACAATTGCCATTTCGAAATTCCATTATCTTTTGTAGGTCGCGAATTTGAGGTTCGACAAAAATCATATAACTTTGCAACCGTATTTTAACCATGTGTAGAACCAAAACATGCGAAGGGATGAGAAGTATTGCTATGATGGCGTGCGCCGTGTTGTGTGCCGTGTTGGCATCAGGCTGCACGGATGAGAAGAAGAGTAAGCCCAAGCCCCCCGTGGCGGTGAGTGTGACCCAGGTGGGCTTTCTGCCTACAGATGATGGGCAAGCCTATGTGGGCACCGTGGAAGAGAAGAACGGAACCTTGTTGAGCTTTGAGGTGCCAGGCAACGTGACCGCGCTCAAGGCACAGGAGGGCGACCAGGTGGGAAAGGGGCAACTGATAGGAACCATCCAGCCCAACACGCTGCGCGATGCCCACCAAGCTGCGCTGACCTCCCTGCGGCAAGCCCAGGATGCCTATCGGCGCATGAAGCCACTACACGCCCAAGGGGTCATTTCAGAAATAAAATGGGTGGACGTGGAGAGCAAGCTCCAACAAGCCGAGGCTGCTGAGCGAATGGCGCGCGAGCAATTGGGGCACACCACGCTGCGCGCACCGTTCAGTGGCGTCATAGCCGCACGCTACGCCGACCCGGGCATGAATGTCATCGCCGGACAACAAATCTACAGGTTGGTGGATGTGAGCGTGGTGGAAATCAAGATTAACGTGCCTGAAGACGAGATATATGCCATCCGGAAAGGGCAGACGGCCCTATTGACCGTCAAGGCGGCTGGCAACGTGACGCTCACCGGGCACGTAAGTGAAAAGGGCATCGTGGCCAACGCCCTTTCGCATACCTACGACGTGAAAATCGCCGCGCCAAACCCTGAAGGAAAACTAATGCCTGGCATGGTGTGCAATGTGGATTTGGAAAAGCAGGGCGAAACCGCCCAGGCGCAGCCAATGGTCCTTCCGGCCCAAAGCGTAGAGCTGGACACCGACGGCCGACGGTTTGTATGGGTGGTCGAGGCTGGAAAGGCACGGCAACGCCATGTCACGGTTGGCAACTTCATGGGCGACGGCATCGTAGTGACCCAGGGACTTCAGCCGGGCGAGGCCGTCATAACAGAGGGCATGCAGAAAGTGAGTGACGGGATGAAAGTGACGACAAGATGAGGAAGAAGAGTTTCATTGAGTCGGCCATGGTCGGCCATAACATCGTCATCCTGCTGGTTGCCATGCTGGTGCTCACGGGCATAGCCGGACTGGTGCTGATGCCCAAGCAGGAAATGCCCGAATTCACCATTCGGCAGGGTGCCGTGGTGGCCGTTTATCCCGGCGCCACGTCGGCCGAGGTGGAAGAGCGCGTAACACGGCAGTTGGAGGATTTTGTCTTCACCTACAAGGAGGTGAACAAGAAGAAGACCTACTCGAAGAGCAAGGACGGCATGGCCATCATTTACGTGGAGCTGAACGACAACGTGGAAGACAAGGATGCCTTCTGGTCTAAGTTCAAGCACGGACTGGCCAACTTCAAGAGCAGCCTGCCTGCCGGGGTGCTTGCCGTAGAGGCCGTGGACGACATAGCCGACACGTCGGCATTGCTCATCACGATAGACAGCAGCCAGAAAACCTACCGCGAGTTGCGGCAGTACCTGGACGACCTCAGGGAAAAGTTGCGGCGCATTGACGCCATTTCCAACCTTCGCACCTACGGGCTGCAGAACGAGCAGGTTACGGTATATCTCGACCAAGACAAGCTGTCGCAATACGGCATTGGACCATACACCTTGATAAAAGACTTGGGGTTGCAGGGAATTACCAGCCCAAGCGGCACGGTGGACAACGGGCGTACGCTGTCGCCCATACACATCAAGGACTCCTACAGCTCTGAGCGCGATGTGGCGCAACAGATCGTGTACCACGACCCCCAAGGCCGCACGCTGCGGCTCAAGGACGTGGCCAGGGTGGTAAGGGAATATCCCAAACAAGACAAGTATATCACCAGCGACGGACGAAAGTGTGTGCTGCTGTCGGTGGAGATGCGCAAGGGCAACGACATCGTGAAGATGGGACGTGAGGTACACCAAATCATCGACAGTTTCAGCCAGACGCTGCCCGACGACGTGCACATCCATGTCATCACCGACCAAAGCCAAGTGGTGAGCGATTCGGTGGTAAACTTCCTCCGCGAGTTGCTTATCTCCGTAATTGCCGTCATCATCGTGGTCATCTTGCTCATGCCACGGCGTGTGGCAGAGGTTTCGGCCATGTCGATACCCATCACCATCTTCTGCTCCATCGGCCTGTTTTACATCTTCGGCATGGAGCTCAACACCGTCACGCTGGCGGCTCTCATCGTCACGTTGGGCATGGTTGTTGACGACTCGGTGGTCATCATCGACAACTACATGGAGAAGCTCAGCCATGGCTTGAGCCGCTGGGATGCCGCGATAGCTGCTCCACGAGAGTTTTTCATGTCGGTGCTGTCGGCCACGCTTTCCATCAGCCTGACCTTCTTTCCTTTTCTCTTCACCATGCACGGCGATATGGGCGACTTCGTGAGGTCGTTTCCATGGGCCATGTTCATCATCCTGAGCATCTCGCTCAGCGTTTCCCTCTTGCTCACGCCTTATCTGCAATACAAGCTGATATACCCTGCCAGAAAAGAAGGGGGAAACGGCAATGATAACGCAAAGGCAGATAAGAAAAAGTCACCTCTCGATTACCTTCAGGCTGGCTACTCATGGCTACTGGCTCGCTGCTTCGCCCACCCCACTGCCACCATAAGTGTTGCGGTGGCACTCGTTGCGGTAGGTGGCGTGACGCTCGCTAACCTACCCCAGCGCATGATGCCGCTGGCAGAGCGCAACCAGTTTGCCGTGGAGTTCTACCTGCCCAACGGAACCCCCGCCCGACAGACTGCCGCCGTGGCCGACAGCATGGAGCATATCCTGAAACGCGACCCAAGGGTGACGGCCGTAACCAATTTCATCGGACAAGGGTCACCAAGGTTCAACGTGACCTACGCTCCACAGATTGGCGGCACCAACTTTGCGCAGTTCATCGTAAACACCAAGGACAATGAGAGCACAGCCGCCGTGCTCGACGACTATGCCGACAAGTATTCTGACTATTTCCCCAGTGCTTACGTCCGGTGGAAACAGATGGACTACAACAATGCGGCCTACCCCATCGAAATTCGCATCAGCGGAGACAGCATCCAGGATTTGGAAAAAGCAGCAAGAAAAGTTGCCGATGTCATGCGTCACACGGAAGGGCTGAATCTTGTGCGCACCAACTATGAGGAGCCCATGCCAGGCATCAGCATCACGCCCGACGCTACAGAGGCCAACCGGCTGGGGCTCGACAAGGCGCTGCTGGCCACAGACCTGGCCATACACTACGGCGACGGGGTGCCAGTCACCACCATGTGGGAGGGCGACTATCCTGTTCAAGTGGTGCTACGGTCGGAGCGTCCAGACAGTGGCGCCACCGCGACGCTGGCCAACGAGTATATCCCCATCATGGGCGGCACGCAGACAGTGCCCCTTCGTCAGGTGGCTGACGTACGTCCCGACTGGACCGACGGGTGCATCGTGCGGCGCAATGGGGTGCGCACCATCTCCGTGGTGGCCGAACCGATGCGAGGCTACAATGTGGACAGGCTCACCGAAGAGGTGCAGAAGGGGATGAAACGTCTTCAGCTGCCTGCCTCGTTGTCAGTGACCACGGGCGGCATGTATGAAAAAGACGGCGAGACGCTGCCAATGGTGGTCTCAGGCGTGGCAGTGGCCATCGTCATCATCTTCCTCATTTTGCTGTTTCATTTCAAGCGTATCAGCCTTGCCTTGATCAACCTCTCTGCCATGGCCTTGTGTGTGTTTGGTGCCGCCATGGGACTGGTGGTGACTGGATACGACTTGAGCATCACGTGCATCTTAGGACTGGTGAGCCTAATGGGCATCCTGGTGCGAAACGGCATCATCATGCTCGACTACGCAGAGGAATTGCGGCGCGACGAGCACATGACCGTGAGGCAGGCCGCCCAGCATGCGGGTGAGCGGCGCATGCGCCCCATCTTCCTCACCTCTGCCGCCGCCAGCGTGGGCGTGCTGCCCATGATGATGGAAAACAACACATTATGGTCACCCATGGGCGCCATAATCTTCTTCGGCACACTCATCTCGATGGTGCTCATTGCCACGGTGCTGCCCGTGGTCTACTGGAAAGTGTTCGACAAGAAATAAGGTGAGCGAGAATGCCACATTACAGGCCAACAGTTAAGAGGGCGTGTCAATTGACACGCCCTCTTCATGCCACTCATATCAGTAGTCTGTTCGCTTTTTTGCCAATCGTATTGCCTTAACAGCAGAGAGCTCATCGGCATTTGCTTTTAGAACGAGCTTTTTGCCTTTGCCCGTTGATACGACAAACGAAGCGATTCCTCCTTCAGCTGCTATGCTATCAGCACCTTCGACCTGTCCTCCTTGCAACACCTCAAGCTTAACTTTCGTGGTGTTGTCGCCAAAGCACAGCGTACCCTGTTTATCCCTTAGGCGAACATACACAATCAGCACATCATCCTTCGAAGCGGGCTTCCCACTTTCAAAATAATCAATGCTGACATGGTCTGCCTTGCCTGGCGTACGAACAATGTGCTCTGCCACTTGCCTGCCTCCGTGATAGCCGATTGCCTTCAGTTCTCCTTCTTGCCACTTCACGTGGAAGAAGGTAAAAGGAGGATACTTGACATTGGTAGCGTTTCCACCATCAGGTTGGGCCACGTAAGCTTGTGTCGTAGGGCCGTTGTCGGGTTTCTTGCGGGCAATGTTTTTGCCATTGAGCTGAAGTTCCACTTCATCCACATTGCCATACACTTGCAATGTGTCGGAAGAATGGCGTAACCAATGTGAGTTGACAAAAACTTCGTAGGGCATAGAACCCGAGGGCGTATAACTGCCAGCTGTTGTTTGGGTACGGAAATAATGCAAGCTGAACTTTGGCAAGCGGAAGATGTCTGCCACACCGCTGTGGCAAATGTTATCGCAGCAACCACGATTGTAATCGTACATGCTCCACACGGCCTGTCCCATCGTCCAGGGATAGTAGGCCCTGTAACGGTTGTGACTCCATTGCGCGTTCCACGCATTTTGCATCAGGCCTCGGTCGCCATCGCCACGCCGCTTGCGCGTGGTGCTATAATGTCCACCAAACTCATAATCGTAATACTCACGGATGAAACCAGGCTTGCTCGTCTTGTTCGGGCGATTAAAGCCTTCTTCCCAATCGTTGTAGCACACGTCGAAACCGTCATAGCCATAACTGTCGCCAGCCGCATAGCACCCTGGATATTCCTCGTGGGCAATCTTGACGGCCTGGTCTTTCCATTCTGTGGGTGGCCACGACTCATTGAGGGTTGTTTCCCACATCACAATGGAAGGGTGGTTGCGGTCGCGGCGTATCAAGTCGCGAATATCCCTGTAGGTGTTGTCTATGAAGGTCTTGGATTGATTGAAGAACTGCCATCCGGGAATAGGCTCTATGGCCAGGAGGCCCAATTCGTCACAGGCATCCAAGACCGACGGATCCTGCGGATAATGGCCCAAGCGCACCACATTGAATCCGTTGTTACGGATTTGGTAGATGTCGCGATACTGTGCTTCACGCGACAAGGCATACCCCACGTAAGGGTACTCCTGATGCCTGTTGGAACCTTCCAAACGCAGTGGCTTTCCATTGATGACAAACCCTTTCTCTCGCGACATTTCTATCTGTCGGATGCCTATGCGCGTAGTTTCCACATCCTGCACCTTCTTGCCTTCCTTCAGCACCGTTCGTAGCACATAGAGATGGGGCGAATCAGGACTCCATAACTTGGGTGAAGGCACATCAATGTGTTGAATTTCGCTCACCTTTTGATGTCCCATGACTGTCAACCGTCTTGTTTCTGTGGCCACTTTCCGCCCAACACCTTTTTCCTTGCTCCACTCCAACAATGTCTGGCAGAGCTCCACGTCGCGAGCGTCGTCACTCTCATTGGCCACCTGGGTCTTCACTTGGACCACAGCCTCCTGCTCCGACACCTTGGGATAGGTCACAAATATTCCTCCCCCCGCCGTCTCATTGGCCATCACGGCATGGGTGATATGAACAGGATTCTTGACGATGAGCTTGACATCGCGGTAAAGCCCGCCATAAAATGAAAAGTCAAGTTCCTCAAGTGGTTTTCCCGGTGGGATGAGCGAATTGTTTCTGTTGTCCAACCGAACCAAGATCTCATTCGGTTGTCCCGATTTTAGCACACCCGTCACGTCCACCACAAACGGAGTGTATCCACCTGCATGTTGTGCCAGATGCTGGCCGTTGACCCAAACGTCGGCCAACTGCATGGCGGCTCCAAACTCAAGCCACAATAGCTTGTCCTCGTCTTTGGGGCGAATGGAAAGTTGTTTCCGATAATAGCAAATGCCCTGCCACTGGTGCTGCACTACCAAGGGCTCGACAAAGGATGTGTGCGGCAGTTTAACAGGTTGCCACTGGCTGTTCGACAACTGCCTAAATTCCTTTTGCAACACAGCGGGACTCACAGCAAGCGAGCCGCCTCCCGCGTTCACGTGCTTAACATTGTACTGAGAGTTCCAGTCTGTTCCCTGGTTTTGGATTTCTCCTTGACTTTGCTCCTCTGTCAAGCGCACAAACTGCCAGTCGTCATTGATAATGACACGCTGGGCATATAGGCTAAGCGAAAAGAACAATCCTGTTATGGTTACAAGGAGAGCCTTGTTTGTTGACATAAAATAAATATTAGGTAATAAAGATTTAGGTAAAAAGTATTCGAGTAAAAAAATCTCTAAGCACACAACAAGGGCACGAACCACCTTCTGCGATTCGTGCCTCTAACGTTACTCTTGGCAGCCACGACATTTCTCTCTACGTGTGCGCGTGGCTGGCCAGTTGGCTTGGTTGGTGCAACTCAGTTGGCCGGCATGGCGGCGCGCAGGCCCGTGAGGCCACGGCGTATGAGGTCTTTGGTGCCACTGCCATCATTGACATAGGACTTCACCATCTCAGCATAGTCCATGGCGTCCTTGAGGCGTTGCGAGGGAGCAGCCACGGTCTTGGCCGCGTCGAGCGCCTCAAGAAGCGGCTTCAGGTCAGACGGCTCGGCGAGGTTGCCCGGGCGCATCATGCTCAACGCGGCGTTGAGCTCGCTGGCCAGCGCGGCACCGTTGCCCTTGCGGTCGTTGAGGAACGCCCGCATGGCCTCATAGCGCGACCGCATGGCCTCCAGGCCATTCTTGGCCCAAGGCGCATACTCGGGCACCTTGGTGGTCATCTCGTCCCAGGCCTGCTGTTCCTGCAGCCTCTTGGCCGCCACGCGCATCAGTTCGGTGATGGTGGCTGTGTCCACGTAAGCGGTGTCCTCAATGGGCGCGTCGAGACGGAAGTAATGGGTGATGTGGCGGTCAGCGGCATAGTCGGGCACGAACTGCAAGCGGTCGGCATCGGCCTGACTGCGGAGCGTGGCCTCGTCCCAGGTATCGATGTCCTTGGCCGCCATGACCAGAGGTCCGCGCATGAAAGCCGCCGCCCAAAGGGGCTTGTAGGTTTGCTTGCGTGTGATGTCCATCTTGTCGGGGGTGTAGTCGAGGTGCTGTCCGTAAGGCATGGTCACCACCACGCTGTCGCCCGGTTGCCACTGTCGCGAGGCGATGGTCACATAGGTGCCAGGCTGGTAGGTCGCGGCCAGCTCCTGTCCGTTGACGGTCACGGAGAAGCCGCTGGTGGCCCAGTAGGGCACGCGGAGCTTCATGGTGAAGGCCTTGCGACCCTTTTCCATTCGGATGACGGAGCGCTCGGCCGGGAAGGCGCACTGCTGGCTGAAGGTGACCCCCTGCCATGTGGCGCGCGTGGGCAGGTAAAGGCCCACCCAGAGCGTGTCGCTGGCCGTATAATAGGCCGCCTCCTGGTATTTCACGTGGTTCTCGGCACCCGTCCCGCCACAACAGGTAGATTGCGGTGTCTCATTGCCCCAAGGCTTGCTGGCGTCGAGGCCGACGGCATACTGGTATACCACGGCATAATGGTCGGGGTTGATGGAACCAACAAGCTGGTTGTAGAGCACGCGCTCATAGTAGTCCATGTAGCGGGCGTCGTTGGGATGGTAGGCGTTGAGATCCTTGGTGAGCTTGGCGAGGTTGTAGGCGCAGCAGGTTTCGTTGATGTCGGGACCTGCCGGGTTGGTGGCCATGCTCACCATCTGCTTGTAAGGCTGACGGAACATCTCGCCATTCCCCACACCGCCCATGGCATAGCGGTAGCGTCCTTGCACCAGGTCCCAAAAGTTGTCGGCGATGTGCCAATAGTAGGGGTTGTGGTTGGAACGGTAGGAGCGCAGCGCACCGACGATCATGGGGATGTGCTGGTTGGCGTGGCGGTCGCGTATGACATCGATGCCCTTGGCCAGCGGCTCATAGAAGGCAGGCGCGTCGAAGAACCCTGCGGCCTCAATGAGACGTGCCTTTTCTGTCTTGTCGGCCACCATCTCCGAGAGCCGCGAGAGCGACTCCTGTATGCCCCCGAGCTCGCCAGCTATGTACATGTTCCACATCTCATAGCGGTTGCCGGGCTTGGCGCGCCGCTCGGCCTGGGTGCCGTCGGTCTTCACATAGGTGCGGTAGTGCAATCGGTTCCATATCCAGAGGCCCATGTCCTTGGCGATGGTGAGCGCCTTGCCACTGATTTTCTTGTCATCGACGAGGTTGGCCACATCAATGAGCCCAGCGAGCTGCTTGTGCACAGTGTAATAAGGAGCCCACACGCCCTCCTCGTTGTTGTAGGGCGCATAGCGT
This sequence comes from Prevotella sp. UBA6447, assembly GCA_002437115.1. GTDB lineage: Bacteria > Bacteroidota > Bacteroidia > Bacteroidales > Bacteroidaceae > Prevotella. The sequence continues at coordinate 19,920 of DJOD01000030.1, read as the reverse complement.
TCGATGAGCGCGCAGTGCTGCGCGGGTATGGCGTTGATGTAGCCGTAGCCGTAGTGGGCGTAGTCGGCCTTGTAACGGTCGAAGTCCTGCCAAGTGCCTCCCATGCGCTTGAGCTCGTCGTCGGGCGCAAGGTCGCGTGCCTCTCGATAGCGGCCGAGCTGCTTGTCGAAGACAAAGGTGCGCTCCTGGCACTCGCGCATCTGATCCACCACGAGCTTGATGTTCTTCTTGATTTGCTGGCGCTTGGCCTTGTCAGGACAAGACACATAAGCCATGGCCATGGCCGAGAGGTAGTGGCCGGTGCCGTGCCCTTTGAGCTTCGTGGTGGGCGAGTCCCAGCCGTCGCTGACGGGATAGCCCTCGGTGGGCAGACCGTAGGTGTCGCGGTAGTTGTAGACCTGCTGCCGTGGGTCGAGCGAGAGCAGGTTGTCGATGTCAAGGTCGCGGTTATGGGTCAGGCGGTTGTTGCCGATGAGCTGCACGTTGCCTAAGGGCAGGGGCTCAGCCTGCGGCGTGGGCTGCGGCGCAGGCGTTCCGGCGGCCACCACGCTGACGCGCGCGGTGATGGGGTATCCGGCGGCCGTCTTGTTGTCACCGATGATGTATCCCTGCACGTCGTAGGCCGACCCGGCGGGGTGCTTGGTGGCATCAGCGGCTTCTTGCTCTGTCTCGAGCGAGGAGTTCATCCATTTAACTTGCCGGTATTCGCCGCGCCCGTCGCTGTAAGTCACCCAGAGACGGTAGGGCAGCATGGGCACCTGGCCAGCCTGTGTGGTAACGGCCACGGGCGTGACGGTCTTGATTTTCGCTCCCTGTGCGGCGGCAGTGAGCGATGCCGCAAGGCAGAGAGCCATGAGGGTTGTCTTCTTCATTTCACAAAATATGGTTGGGTTGTCCTTGCCTTCCAGCACACGCGGTGTGTGCACACTGGATTGCTTGTTTGTGCAAAGGTAATGAGAATGGGAACTCTTGACGCATTTTTGGACAACATTAGCATTGATTTGGACATTATTCTCATTTCTTGTCCTCACCTGCCAGCAAGCGCGGCAGGATGAGCGCCAAGGGAGCCACCATCAGGGCTTGCGAGAAGGCACCCTCGTGGAGCATCCGGTTGACCTCGGCTGGCTTTCGGAAGAACACCTGCAGGTCTTCGTTGGCGTCGAGATGCTGGCCGCTGGTGTGGCTCACGCCAGTGGCGAGGAAACAGTGGCAACGGTTGGTCATCAAGCCCGGGTTGGGAGCCACGGTGATGATAGATTCCCACTGGCCACCGGTGTAGCCTGTCTCCTCCTGCAACTCGCGGCGAGCGGCCTCGAGGGGTGTCTCGCCAGCCTCAATGACACCGGCGGGTATCTCCGTGGAGATCTCGTCAAGGGCGTGGCGCCACTGGCGCTCAAGGATGATGTTGCCGTCGGTGGTGAGGGCCACGACATTGATCCAGTCGGGATACTCGAGCACATAAAACTCGGGTGCCACGCGACCGTCGGGCAGTTGCACCTTGTCGCGGCGCGCGGTGAGCCACGGGCGGCGGATGATATAGTCGGAGCTGAGGGTCCGCCAGGCTCCTATCTTGTGTTGCTGGTCGTGGTCGTGTAGGGTGATCGGAGTGTTGTCTTGCTTGTCGCTTGTCATGGTGAATGGTAATTTACCATGCAAAGATATGCATTTTACACGAAACTACCCTCCCGTATCTCTGGATTTTATTTTCAGCGAAAACAGAAAAATTCTATTCTTTAGGTGACTGTGGGATGTCAAGGGATTCAAGAACGCCCTCTGCCTCAGTGTTTCACGACAATGGAGACAAGGAGAGACAACATTGCAGTAATAACGACGTTCTGGTAATGGTTCAAAAAGAAGAGACAGGTTGCCAAGCCCTCAGCGCGACAGCCCGTCTCTTCTTTTTTTTGTCGGTGCCCACGGCACCACAGCGGGTTACCGTTTCCTGCTGTTGGCTTTCAGTAGCCGCCTCACCTGCTGGAACTTCTTCTTGCCAGCGACTTTCGCCGCCGAGTAGTCGTCGTCGCCAAACAAGGCCTCAAGGTATTCCTCACTGAGCCCGTCGAGCACCGTCACGGTGATGGGCGCTTCGGCCTCACTCCACGACGTGTCGCTGCCGGTGCCTGGCTGGTCTCTGTCATACTCCAGCATGACAAACGCCTGCTTCTTGGCCGAGTAGAAGACCACCTCGCGGTATTCGTCGTCAATGTCCTCGCCGAGACAGTTGTACCCCAACTTCGCGGCGGCATTCCTCAACGACTGGTACTCCGCCAAACCGCCATTGTAATAGACCATGCCACCTTTGCCCAGATGCGCGCTCTCGGTGATCAGCAAGGCCAAGGGTGCCTTGGTGGCCAGCTGCGGCGTGAACGACGGGAAGCCCGCCTCCCGAGGAACGATGTTGCGCAGCGACTTTCCGGCGAAGAAGAAGTTGAACCGCATGTCGTCGGCCGTGGCCGTGGCGCCCTCGTCAAAGCTGCCTGACGCGCTCTTGTAGAACGTGCCGGGGGCGCGCAACGAGAAGGAGTAGGCATCGCCCACACGGCGCACCGTGTATTGCCCCGTGCCCTGTACACCGAAGCCAGCCTGCTCGTCGTTGTTGTAAATGGAGAGCTTCACGCCGTCACCGTAGTCAGCATGGTCGCTGCTGTAGTTGGGAATCTGGAGAGCCAGCGTGACGGCCTCGTCTTCGCCCGCCATGAGCATCAGCTCGCCATCGACAATCATGACACCGCTCTCCAGGCTCGTCGACGAGGGCACAAGCCACGCCTCGTTGCCCAGGACAGAGTAGATGTGGATCAGGTTGTCGCCCGAGCCGCCTTCTCCCGTGGCGGCCAGTTCCACGTACACGTCCTCCTTGTCGACGATGATGTCTTTCGAGAGCTCCGTGTTGTTGCTTGTGCGGGCACGCACCTCGCCGTCGCCCTTCACACCGTCGGGAATGTAGATGGAGAAGTTGCCGTTGCGGTCGGTCTGCACCGACTTCAGGCTTGTGTCGCCCACTTTGACCCACACCGACGATGGCACGCCCGCGCCCGTCTTGTCGACCACCTTGCCGTACACGCGCACCCTGTGTGGCAGCACAATGTCTACTCGGCGCACCTCGCGCGGACTAAGGGCAGGAACGTTGACCGACACCTCCTGGCTGTAGTTGCCGTAATGGTGCGACTTCACCGAGACCTTGAAGTCGGTGCCTGCCGGCACCTCCTGACAGTAATATCCGTTCTCGTTGGTAATCTTGGTGAGCAACTGACCCACGGTCAACCTGACACCCTGCAGAGCCTGCCCACGGTCGTCCTTGACATAGCCTTCCACCGTGGCCTGGCTCTCGGGATAGTCGAGGTTGACCCACGAGAAATGCTTCACCTCGCCCACATAGACATCGCCTTGCAGGGTGGCCACGCCCTCCTCTTCCCACAGGCCGGTGCTGTCGTTGAAGCTCCACAGGGGAATGGTGGCAGGGCGCGTGTCTTCCATGCCCTTGGGGATGGGGAAGGTCAGCTTGGCCGTCGTGCCCTCGCTGAGCTGTAGCTTGTCGCCGGTGTCGGCGGTCATGTTGAGGTCTACCATACCATAAGACAGCAAGGTGGCTCTCGACTGGTCGGTGCGAACGGCTGCCAGGTCGCTACCGGGCATCATGTCGGCAAAGTGCTCGTTGTTGGGACTGAGATACAGCATCGCCGTCTTCACACGACCGGTGTAGGCCGCGCCTGTCTGGTCTACCTTGTAGGCGTTGCGCGGCAGCTCTATCGTCATGCCTCCAGCCTGCAGGGTCTTCTCCGACGACGAGGCATATTCGTCTACAGCCACACAATCGCTGTTCTCCTTCTTGCACATCACCACTTCCCAGATGTCGCCGTCTGTCAACGAGGCGGAACGCACCACGTCGAAATAGCCTTCACGGCTGAAGCGCACCACCGAACGGTTGTCTTCGACAGCCAATTCGGAAAAGTTGAACATTCCGCCTTCATTGGTAAACGTTCCCGACGTGCCGCTGAGCACCTCCACGCCCTGCAGCGGCTCGCCTGCGGTGTCGCGCACCACGCCCGAGAGGTTCGACGACACCATGCTGACCGTGGGCGGCTCATCAGGGTCGTCGGGGTCATCGGGGTTGATCAAGTCCTTGAGTTGGTTACAAGAAGCCAACGACATCAACATGCAAAAGAGTGCCATCAGCAAAAATGGAAAATAGGTAAGCTTGTGTTTCATGTAAATATAGCAAGAAATTAATACTGATAATTTTTATGGCAAAATTAGCATTAATACCTCTAATTATCAATGCGTGTTTTTCGCCAAACGGCATAAACGACAACAAAGCAGGTATAAACGAGAAAATATAAGGTTCATTGAACTCAAAAAACAAGAGGCGTGTTGTCATCCATTGTCTAAATTGTCGTCTGAAAACAAACAGTAGTCAATCTACCACATTGGAGACAATGATAGACAACGTTACAGTGGATGCACCGATTGAATGTAAAAACAGCCATTGTAAATGGTGCATGAACGTGAGTATCAGGCAAGTACAAGAAAAAGGTAGCAGTTAAGAAGCGGTTGCGACATCAAAATATTGTCTAAGTCTTTCAAAATACTCCCTATTTGTCAGCCTTCTGTAGAAAAGACCAATACCAACAACTTCCATTTTTGTCGTAGGTTAACATAACTTATTGATATTAAAATATATATATTCTACTATTCTATCATAAGATTATTCACATTCTACCCTACCCTATCCAGGATAACGATGATTAATATGAATATTTGTCAATTATCTATCATCTTTTTCCCAACAATCTCCCTATCCGTCGCAGCAACGTTCCCTATTTGTCGCGCTCTTCTGAAAGAAGTTCCCTATTTGTCGCATGGAACTTACTAATTTGTCGCACCCAACTTCCCAATTTGTCGCACCACCTTACTAATTTGTCGCCAGTAGTCTCTATGAATCACTGTAAATCAATAGGTTACGCGCCTCTACTAATATCATGATTAACTAATGATATTACTAATGAAATCTAACTCTCTTGACATTTTTATTCTTTACTTTCTAAATTATTTTTTTATGATATTAGAGATGTTCATTTTTATTTCTTTTGTCTTTAGTCCTTTTGTCTTTTATCAGCATATATTTTGTTTTCAGTTTTGTTCAGCCTTTAAAATTGTATTTATGCTTCATAATTACAGTTCTCAATATCATTATCTGCTGTGTTTTCATCTATGTAATTTAAGGATCGATCTTTTCTTCTTTCTATTTTGAGAATGATGTTATTGTACCCTTGGATACTATTTATACTTCCTCTTGGTTAGGTTCTTTTTTAATAGACGTATTGAACTTTTTCCTGTCAAAAACTTTGGCAGAAAAGTTTGTTCTGAATTTCAAGTGAAATAGAGCGTATATAAGTTTTTTTTCCTTTTTAAAACCAGTAGTAGAATCTTTTGAATACGAGGTTAAGCCCTAATTATATGTTATTTAAGCCCTTATCTAAGCTCGATAAAGGCTTTTTTAGGATTCCTTTAGGCCTTTATTTCTAATCAATAAGACCTTTTAAGTGATGATAAATGCTTTATTAATGAACTTAATCAAGCACATTATTTTGTAAGTTTTTGATTATTAGCCTCTTACATAAACTACTTTATTTTCCTGTATTTTAAGTTTAATGGTTCGACTTAGATTTTGCTTCATGTTTTGGACTATAGTTTGTTGAAGTTTTTTATCTTCCTATGTTCTTCAGTACCTTTTCCATACCTCTTTCCATTTCACATGAATTGTCGGTTGACTTTTTCATCTAAGTATTTTTTGTCAATGTATCTCTTTATTCTACTTGGTTTCTTTTTCCTCTTTCTACCCCTTTTATTTCGTTCCATATTATATTTGTAATGCTTCTTCTCCTCCTTATAAATGTATGTTTATTTAAAGTATTTAAAAGTCTACATGTATAAATAAATAAAAGATTCTATATATAAAAACGTATATAACAAAATAAAGCAATATATATCGATATTAATAAATATACGTTTATATATCTATAAATAGATTTATCTCAATCAATATTTATTTAATCATATAGAACAAATAATAAACATATAAATATATATATATAAAAGATATATTATATAACTAATAAACTAAATAAAAGTCTGTGAATACAAAAGCATAAACATATAAACAAATAAACAATCAAAAAGTTACTAACAAATATCTATATTAAAAAAGAAAGGTATAAATAAATAAACCATTATATGTATATCCATACAAACATTAACATATACAAATATATAAACAAACAAACAATTATATTATATTTTTTATATCTATATATATTTATATTTTTGTGAATCCTTTTCCTCCTTGTTCATTCCCTTCTTAAAGAGCCTCAATTCCATTAACTTTCATGTTTCTGCTTTCTTGGCTTTTCATCCCATTTCTACCAACCTATTTGGTATATTTTAAGTAACGACAGAAATTCCTGTTCGTTTTTGTTCTCTTAAAGAAATAATATCTAAATAATTGAATATATAAATATATATTCTATAATGTGTTGTTAACTAATTACTTATGTTTTTTTATATCAACTATCTTTTTTCTTAGGTCTTCTCTATTCCATGTCATCAGCATTCATTTTCTTTCTTACACTCTGTTTCGTCAGTCTTTATTATTTTCTTTCTCTGGAGTTTTTCATTTTATGTTATCATATTTATTCTTTTATCTTAAAAGAGCCATTGAAGGATTATATATTAGAATACCTAAATATATATATAATTAAAGGCGTACATACAAAAATAAAAATATCTTTATTTTTATATATTAAATAAATATATAAGTAAATACAAAAATAAAGAAAAGAAAATATTAAAGTACATAAAAACAAATATATAAACATGTCAAAAACTATACATATAAAGATATAACAAATGGAAAAAATTAAAAAAAACAAACATATAAATATATAAAAATACCTATATATTAATAACCTTTTAAATTTAAAATCAAAAAAATAAAGAAATGTTTGCTTGGATAAATAATAATATGTATATTTGCACTGTAATTGACAATTGACAACGACCATGAAGAACAGAAAGATCATATTCGCCAACCAGAAGGGTGGAGTGGGGAAATCGACGCTTTGCATTCTCTTTGCCAACTACCTCGCCTGGAAGAAGCAAGATGTGTGCGTCATCGATACCGACCTGCAGAAGACCATCATGATGCAGCGGCGCAAGGACATGGAGCTCTACGACGTTCCCGAGGAGCCTTACGTCATACAGGATTTCGACGTGCAAGACCCCGACACCATGCAGCAGCTCATGGACTCGGCCTCCGACACCGAGGGTTACGTGCTCTTCGACTCGCCGGGCAACGTGTCGGAAGACGGCCTTGTGCCCATGTTCACCAATGCCGACTTTATCGTCTGCCCTTATGAGTATGAGGAGAAGACGCTCGACTCAACGGGTACCTTCGTGCAGGTCATCAACGCCCTCAGGCAGCACACGCCAGAGATGACGGCCAAGCTCTTCTTCGTGCCCAACCGCATCGACGTGCGCATCGGAACCAAGAACGAGCTCGACATGTGGAAGCAGACCGATGCCATCTTCAAGCAGCTCGGCTCCGTGACACCGCGCATCGCTGCGCGCGCGGCCCTGAAGCGTATCAACACCGTGGAGATTACGGCCGCCCAGCGCGAGGCTGTGAAGCCGGCCTTCGACTTCATGATACGTCGCATGAAGGAGTGAACGCGGTGCCTTCGCGCACTTCTCTGCCGAACAACAAAAAACATCAACCTGAAAAAATACATTTCCAATAGAATATGGCCAACAAGCAAAAGACACGTGTCGTGCTGCCAGGCGGCATACAGGGACTGGTGCACACCCTGCAGAACGGCACCGCTGAACCCAATATCGCCCCGCAGGTGGACGTGACAAAGATCAGTCAAGACGACGACAAAAACGATAACAATAACAAAGAAACAGGCAAAGCCGCTCCCGCTCCCGCCGCGCAGCAACCACATGCCGAAACGACGGAGGCGCAAACGGCTCCACAGGTAAGCCAACAGCCCGTGTCCGCGCAGGAGGAGCAGCCCGTGTCAGACGGGGTGGGGGAGAGCCCGGCTACCGCAACCGCTGAAGGCAGCCTGGCCGCTGAGCCCGCCACCGAGCGCGCGCCACGAGGACGCCGGCCCAAGGAGAACACCATGAAGGAGTACACCGTGGTCAAGGACGACTCGCGCGACTCCTGGGACCTCTTCCTCGACATGGCCAAGCAGTATAAGGACGGAGGCGGCAAGCTCGCCACGATCTACATCGACGAGTCGCTCAAGAACGTGCTCGACCGCATGAAGTATTGCGGGCCCGAGAAGCTCTCCACCTCGGCCATCCTCAGTTCCATCGTGGCCCGCTTCATCTTCGACCACGAGGACGACATCAAGAAGGTGATGTTCTCCGGAAGGCTCATCTGAGACAAAGACATGCATACTTTTGAATACGGATTATTCTGGAATTTCAATTTTTTCTTTCAGTATAATCCGTATTCTTTATGTAAGTTTAGTATAAATCCGAAATATAGCTGGTATAAAAGGTAGGCATTACTATAATATAGCAACGATTGAGCCTAAAAGTCATGTAATTGATATTATTTTGCAGGATAATTTGTTGAATTAAACTATTTTTCATAACTTTGCTATTAGTGATAAAACGGCTAACCAATCTACTTTTGGAAAAGCCCAAGTATAACCTATGCAAATAATCCTTCCTTATGGCTACTCAGGACAAAAAGCGATTAGTCATATCGCATTTATATAAGGATAAAATGACTGGTCGTTGGCAAATTCAAACCAATGATCAACATTCTTTGGGTGTTGCCCATTTGGCCTCTCGTTTTTCAGACAAGTTCGGCATGGCATCTTGGGGGAAAGTATTAGGGTTATTACACGATAAAGGAAAAGAAAGCCATGCTTTTCAGCAGCATATTAAGAAGGAAAGTGGCTTTGACCCATCAATCCGAGTAGATGGAGACTATCATCATGCCTATGTGGGAGGAATATTGGCACGCCATATGTATGGCAAGTCTGCAGACAATCTCTTAGTAAATCAGATAGCTTCCCATCATACAGGTTTACATGACTCCAGCGAAATAGATGGAATTATACAAAAGGCGATTCCTACGGAGGTTAACCAGGATGTCCCTAAAATCGTATTGCAAAGAGCTAATTTCAAATCCGTTTGCAAGGAAGACTTTCATCACTTGTCACGTATGCTTTATTCTTGTCTTGTAGATGCTGATTACCTTGACACAGAGGCATTCATGGATATCCAGGCCTTGCAGCTCAGGAAGCATGATACCTCTTTACGTACATTGTTGCCAATGTTGGAACGATATATGGCATATCTTCAAGCTAAGGCCAAATCCGGAACAGTGAATGACGTACGCCGCGAGGTTTTGAGTTTGTGTACTGCAAAAGCTGATACACCAGTAGGTATTTACAGTCTGACAGTTCCTACGGGAGGCGGCAAGACCCTATCGTCTTTGGTTTGGGCCATTAGGCATGCCGTTAGAAATGGCCAGGAGCGCATTATCATTGCAATACCTTACACGAGCATCATCATTCAGACAGCCGCTGTGCTGAGAGCAATTTTTGGTGATGACAACGTGCTTGAGCATCACAGCCAAGTGGATCCAGAACTTGTGAAGGATTCTCATCTTCGCGAAAAGCTTCGGATGGCGGCAGAGAATTGGGATTACCCAATAGTGGTAACAACAAACGTGCAGTTGTTTGAGTCGATATATAGCAACAAACCATCTTCGTGTCGTAAACTTCACAACATAGTTAACAGCGTGATTGTGTTGGATGAAGTGCAAACCCTACCGATGGACTTCCTGCAACCAGTTGTCAACTCATTAAAGACTTATAATAAACTATTTCATGTATCAGTTCTGTTAACTACTGCCAGTCAACCTGTGTTAAGTGGACTGATAGAAGGTTGCAATCCAGAAGCGTCTTTCATGGGAATGAGCCATGTCACAGAGCTCGTACCCAATGAACTTAAGTTGCATGAGCGGTTGAGACGCGTGAAGCTTTTTTTTGATGACACTGGTAAGAGTTTTGACGAGGTGGCTCAGCAATTGTGTCGGTATAAGCGGGTGCTTTGTGTTGTGAACACACGAAATGATGCAAAGGAGTTGTATGGCCGTTTGCCTAATGAAGGCAAGGTTTTTCACCTGTCCAAGATGATGTGTCCTGCTCATATCAGAAAAACTATAGAATCCATCAAAAAGTCGTTGGAAAACAATGACGAGACTATCGTGCGGGTAATTTCAACACAACTCATTGAGGCTGGCGTGGACATGGATTTTCCAGTCGTCTTCCGTCAAGAAGCTGGGCTCGACTCAGTTTTGCAAGCTGCTGGTCGCTGCAATCGCGAGGGAACCCAAAAAATAGGAGAAACCTATGTGTTCAGTTTGTCAAAAGAGCACAACCTACCACGTGGAGACATACAGGTAGCAAACGTTGCAAGGCTTAGCCTTGGCAAAGGGCATGATTGGTTTTCGCCCGAAACCATGACAAATTATTTCCGTCAGCTTTATAGCAGGAGAGATACTTTTGACAAGAAAAACATCAAGCAGTATCTCTATAATCCAAACGATTTGTGCTTTGCTACTGCAGCACATGAGTTTCGCCTCATTGAAGATGAGGGCGTTTCCGTTGTGGTGTGTTGGGAAAATAGCATGGAGCTTGTTAAACAACTGCTGGATGAAGGTCCGTCGTACAAATTGATGAAAAAGCTCTCGCAATATATGGTAAACGTGCACCAGCCAGATTTCAAGGTACTGCAGAGTTTAGGCGTAGTCAGCGAAAGGAAAGAAGGCCTTTTTGTTGTGGATTATAAACAACAATATGACGCGCATATTGGACTGAGAATAGACAATAATTGGGCAAACGAAGTGTTGACCGTTTAAGAACCTATCGAATCAACAACAATATGGAGTACACAGACAAGGAATATTGCCTGGAGGTGTGGGGCGACATGGCTTGCTTCACTCGTCCAGAGTTTAAAGTAGAGCGCGTGAGCTACGATGTGATAACGCCGTCGGCCGCTCGTGCAATCTTTGAAGCAATTTTTTGGAAACCTGCCATCCACTGGCAGATTACAAAGATTGAGGTACTGAAGCCTATTAGGTGGACTTCGGTGAGAAGAAATGAAGTGGGTGCAGTTGCAGGTAAATCTGTCATTTACATTGAAGAAAAAAGGCAACAGAAAAACTCTTTGCTCCTAAAAAATGTGAAGTACCGAATTTGGGCCAAGTTGGAGTTCCGGTCAGTTGCAAAAAGAAAAGCTGCTGGCGAACTGTTTGTCCATGAGCCAGGACTGGATGAAAACCCCATGAAGTATTACCGAATGTTTGAGCGCAGGGCAAGTAAGGGTCAGTGCTTCACCCAACCTTATCTTGGTGTACGCGAATTCTCGGCTTCCTTCAGATTGGTAGATGTGGCGTCAGAATCGTTAGAGCCAACCATAACGGCAGACCAGGGAGGCACAAAAGATTTGGGCATCATGCTCTACGACATGGATTTCTCTAATCAGAAGAACATCATACCTTTATTTTATCGTGCACAAATGAAAGAAGGAGTGATAATTGTTCCACCCGTAAATAGTGAGGATATATTAAGATGATACTGAAAGCTCTATGTGATTATTATGATAGATGTGGCAATCTTCCCACTTTTGGAATGGAGAAAAAAGAAATAGGATTTATCATCGTAATCTCCAAGGAAGGAAAGTTTGTGCGCTTTGAAGATTGCCGAATAGGAAAAAATCAGGCGATGACGTTCTTAGTAAGGATTCATGTCGACCGTTCAAGTGGCATATTGCCCAACTACTTATATGACAATAGTACATATGTGTTGGGCTATGCTGATGTGGACAAGGAAGTTGCGAGACTCGAATCAAAGAAAAAAAGTCTACAGGAAAGTGACTCACCATCAGCAAAGGCCATTCAAGAAGTTCAGAACGCTCTGGATGAGTTGTTACGGAAACGTCAGGACAAAGAAAATGAATGTTTGGCTGCGTTTGTAGAAAAGACGGAAAGGATTCAAAAGTTTTACCCAGACAATGCGGATCTTCAGTCACTTTGTAGCTTTTATAAGCAAAATAAGGAAACAATTTTGTCGGAAGTTTCAAGGGATTCCCTATGGGAAGACATCAAAAAGAACCTATCAAAGAAGTATTCTATATTTTCTTTTAGGATTGACGGTGACAGGAAAATCATTGCAGAAAAACGAGAAATCTTGCAACTTGACAACAATGTGGAAGAAAAACAGGTAGACAACTTGTGCCTTGTAACAGGCCGCAGTGGGACAACGGTAGAAACGACAGCTGCAACCATGATACCAGGAAGCCAAGCCAAGGCAAAGCTGGTGTCGTTTCAGGTTAATTCGGGTTATGACTCTTATGGAAAGAAAAAATGTAGCAATGCACCTATTTCCAAAGAAGCCGAGTTTGCGTACACTACAGCTCTAAATGTCCTATTGCGAAGGGATTCGCATAACAAGTTCAACGTAGGTAACCGTACATTTGTATTCTGGGCTTCTTTCAAAGACAAGGTAGCCACACAAACAGAGGAAAGCCTTTTTAATTTGTTGGGCTATGCAGATGATATGACTGATAACCCGAATGAAAAGATAGAGCACGTAAGAAAAGTGTTTCAATCCATCCATTCAGGACATTTGGGTACAGGACTTGACGACAGATTTTATATCCTTGGCCTTGCTCCCAACGCAGCTCGCATTGCTGTGGTCTATTGGCTCGATGACTCACTGAGGGAGTTTGCTGGTATGATAGTCAGACATTTTGATGACATGGAGATTGTGGACTATCGTGTCAACAAGAAGCCATATGCAGGACTAAAAAGTATGCTCGCGGCAGTGACGCCTGGTGGTAAGCAGTCGGAGGCTACTCCTAATCTGCCAGAAGCAGTGATCAAAAGCATTTTTCAAGGTTTACCTTACCCATACTCCTTGTTCTCAGCCTGTATCCGCCGTGTCAGGGCAGAGTCGGGAGAAAAAAATGTTGTTAACATCGGCAGAGCAGCTATTCTAAAGGCATATCTGAACAGAACAACAAACCAAAAAAAAATAAAAGTTATGTTAGATCCAAGTAACACCAATCAAGGGTACCTCTGCGGACGTCTGTTTGCCGTGCTCGATAAGATGCAGGAAGATGCCAATGGTATCAGCAGTATTCGAGAGCGGTACATGAATGCCGCAAGTGCAACACCAGCATCAGTGTTTGCCACAATTTTAAATCTTTCTGCACATCATTTGGAGAAATTGCCGAGTGAGGGAAGAAAAGTGTTTTACGAGAAGTTGAAACAGGAAATAATAGACAAAATTCCTGCTACTGGATTTCCAGCTCACCTTGATTTGCAAGATCAAGGGCGTTTCTTTATAGGTTACTATCACCAGCGTCAGGACTTTTTCAAGAAGAAAGATTAACCGGATAATTATTTTGTTCATAAGTAATAACCTACACACAAAAACAATCATATTATGGCTGAGTTGAAAAATAGAATTGATTTCGTTTATTTGTTTGATGTTGTTGATGGTAATCCAAATGGTGATCCCGATGCAGGAAATCTTCCCCGTATAGATGCTGAGACGGGTATGGGGCTGGTTACTGACGTGTGTCTGAAACGCAAGGTGCGCAACTATGTACAAGTAGCAAAAGGACAGACCAACGGTTATGACATTTTTATTCGCGAGAAAGCTGTGCTGAACAACAAAATAGATAAGGCACATGAAGCCCCTGAAGTAAGCAGTGCTAAAGATAAGACGGCTGCAGCGCGTAAGTACATGTGTCGTACCTATTATGATGTGCGAACATTCGGTGCCGTTATGTCGACTGGCAAGAACGCAGGTCAAGTCAGAGGCCCTATACAACTTACGTTTGCACGTTCGGTTGATCCGATTGCCACAGCTGAGCACTCCATCACGCGTGTGGCGGTGGCTACCGACAAGGAAGCCGAAAAGCAAAATGGTGAAAATCACACGATGGGCCGTAAGGCTACCATTCCTTATGGGCTTTACGTGTGTCATGGATTCGTCTCGGCCAAGCTTGCCCAGCAAACAGGTTTTTCAGAGGAAGACTTACAGGTGTTCTTTGACGCTCTGAAAAACATGTTTGACGTAGACCGTTCGGCGGCCCGAGGCTTGATGAGCGCGCAAAAGTTGATAGTGTTTCATCACGACTCAGAACTTGGAAATGCTCCAGCCAACAAGTTGTTTGATCTTGTGAAAATAAGCAAGACAACAGAAGGCGTGGCAAGGTCATTCGGTGATTATCAGGTTACAATCGACGAGGCGGGTGTGCCAAATGGTGTGAAAGTAGAAAATCTCATTTAAAGTCCGTATGTATGCAGATGACGAGATGCTCATGTTGTCGGGGATACAACATTTCATGTTTTGTCCTCGACAATGGGCATTGATACATATTGAGCAACAATGGGAGGAAAACAGACTAACGGTTGAAGGCCAACTTTTGCACAAGAATGTGGACAACCCTTTTTACCGCCAAAAAAACGGTGACGTGATCACGATGCGATCATTACATGTCGCTTCAAGGGAACTTGGGCTTTATGGTATAACCGATGCTGTAGAACTAATCCCGTCGGACACGCCAGAGAACGCCATTTCTCATAACCGGTATGGTGGCTATTGGAAGCCTTTTCCCGTGGAATATAAGAGAGGGCATAGTAAGGCTAACGAAACCGACGAAGTGCAACTTGCTGCGCAAGCGATGTGCCTCGAGGAAATGTATGGTATACGAATATCGTGTGGCGCATTGTTTTATAATGAGGTGAAACGAAGAGAGATAGTTGCCATTTCCGAAACACTGAGGCAAATCACCATTGATTGCGCTCGCAAGATGCACGCTATCTTCAAGACGGGCAACATGCCAAAAGCTTCTTGGAATCGACATTGTGCTAAGTGTTCCTTGGTGAATATCTGTTTGCCCGAGGTAGCCGATTGTTTGCGCGCTTCAAAATATCTAGAGAAGAACCTATATGAGGAAACTACTTAATACGCTATACGTTACCACTCCAGATGCTTACTTGAGTAAGGATGGGCTTAACGTGGTCGTTTCTGTGAAACAACAAGAAATATTCCGCATACCCATTCACAACATCGAACAAATAGTGACTTTTGGATATGTGGGTGCCAGTCCTGGCATTATGAAACTGTGTGCTGACAATGGTGTGTTTCTGACATTTTTGTCTCCACAGGGAAGGTTTATCGCAAGGTCGCAAGGATGTACAAGGGGAAATGTATTGTTGAGGAAAGCACAGTACAAGCATGCTGATGAAAGTGGCTATGCTCTCCATCTTAACAAACTATTTATTGGAGGTAAGGTGCAAAACTACCGTAATATCTTGCGCCGGTTTGTTCGTGATAATGGTGCGGATGCTGATATAGAAGGCGTGGCAAATGAACTTCAGAACTGCAAAAAGAAAATATTTAATGCCGATTCTACAGATAGCATTAGAGGAATTGAAGGAGAGGCTGCCAGTCTATATTTTGGTGTGTTTCATAAGTTAATATTGAATCAAGGAGAGGATTTCGTTTTTCAAGGTCGCAACCGTCGACCGCCCAAAGATGCTGTTAATACCATGCTGTCATTTGTCTACACGTTAATATGCAATGATATGGCGGCAGCCTTGGAGACAGTGGGATTAGACCCTTATGTCGGTTTCCTTCATACGTTAAGACCTGGTAGGGTATCGCTGGCCTTGGATATGATGGAAGAACTCCGAGCATATCTCGGTGATCGGCTAGTTTTATCGCTTATCAATAAACGGCAAATCACTATCAAGGAATTTTTAAAGCAAGGAGATGAGGGAATCATTATGACTGACTCGGGAAGAAAGGTAATTCTCTCTGCGTGGCAAAATAGAAAGAGAGAACAAATAATGCACCCATACTTGAATGAAAAGGTTAATATAGGATTGTTGCCCTATATACAGGCTTTGTTGTTGGCAAGGTTCATTCGGGAAGATATAGATGACTATCCTGTTTTTCTAATCAGATAATAATTATGTTCGTACTTATAACATATGATGTTAATATAACGTCAACGCAAGGGGGCAAGCGGCTTCGGAATGTGGCAAAATCGTGCATGAATTATGGAAAGAGAGTACAAAATTCAGTATTTGAGTGTGTTGTAACAGAAGCTCAGTTCATACAGTTGAAAGCACAGCTACATGGGATAATTGATGAGGATCAAGATAGCATTCGTTTTTACCTTTTGGGTAATAACTGGAAAAGAAAAGTTGAGATCATGGGAAAAGACAATGGAATTGATGTAGAAGGAGACTTAATCATCTGACTATGGATATGCGAACCCTTAGTGTTGCACATATAGTGGAGAGATTCGCACTGGCTGATTATCAGTCAGATGCATTTTTTTGCCTATTTTGATAAAGTTTCTGTTGCTTCTTTTGCTATTTATCGCATATTTCTTATATTTGCACCTTGATATTCAGAAGTTTACAAAATGGCAGTCGCACCCCATGCGGGTGCGTGGATTGAAACCATAAAGGCTTTTTTCGTCGGCCCATCGGTATAGTCGCACCCCATGCGGGTGCGTGGATTGAAACCCCGGTCAATGGCAAACGTTCTTCGCGCCGCAATGTCGCACCCCATGCGGGTGCGTGGATTGAAACCTAATGCGGTATCTGACCAAAAACCTGACTCTGTGTCGCACCCCATGCGGGTGCGTGGATTGAAACTATACAAAACAATACATAAAGTTAAGACCGCGCGTCGCACCCCATGCGGGTGCGTGGATTGAAACCTAATGCCCTGTCCTCTGTCGCTGAAGCGTCCGTCGCACCCCATGCGGGTGCGTGGATTGAAACTGTTGATGGTTTACCCTATTAAATATTATTACTGTCGCACCCCATGCGGGTGCGTGGATTGAAACGCCTTTTACAAACAGGTATCCAAGAAATGCTCGGTCGCACCCCATGCGGGTGCGTGGATTGAAACTTTGCGAGCTGTTTTATACTCCAATCTTAGTGCAGTCGCACCCCATGCGGGTGCGTGGATTGAAACCGCGTTATACGCGGCAGTACCTGCATTTTTAGCGGTCGCACCCCATGCGGGTGCGTGGATTGAAACTTTTTCGATATTGCCTTTTTTGGCATATCAAAAGTCGCACCCCATGCGGGTGCGTGGATTGAAACGTCATTTTGATCGTTACGATTTTCAGAATCCTGTGTCGCACCCCATGCGGGTGCGTGGATTGAAACCATCGTTGGTGAGTTTGTTTACTGGAATGCGGATGTCGCACCCCATGCGGGTGC
>DJOD01000030.1:0-2397 GCA_002437115.1 Prevotella sp. UBA6447 | reverse complement strand
TTTGCCGCCGTCACATTTAAGCGTCGCACCCCATGCGGGTGCGTGGATTGAAACTCCCGGGCTACCTCTTGGCGGTATGCCTCTAAGTCGCACCCCATGCGGGTGCGTGGATTGAAACCCACTTTTTACAGCGGTCTATATAGGCCGCCTTGTCGCACCCCATGCGGGTGCGTGGATTGAAACATCCCTCATACATCAATGGCGTGCTATATACGGGTCGCACCCCATGCGGGTGCGTGGATTGAAACCTGGGCAGCAATGCCGATTTGTTCGCGAGTGAGGTCGCACCCCATGCGGGTGCGTGGATTGAAACCATACTATCCCAACTTAACGCCCTAAATCTTCGGTCGCACCCCATGCGGGTGCGTGGATTGAAACGACATACTACAGGTGCTAATCTTTTTTTGATAGAGTCGCACCCCATGCGGGTGCGTGGATTGAAACTCTTGGTTTCGAGCCTGTCCGCCTTTGTGATGTGTCGCACCCCATGCGGGTGCGTGGATTGAAACGCCCGTCGCGTAACCGTTTTGACATCTCGGCCGGTCGCACCCCATGCGGGTGCGTGGATTGAAACCCCTTTGCTTTATCAATATAGTAATAGCACCGCAAGTCGCACCCCATGCGGGTGCGTGGATTGAAACTTGTCCTTATGGTGGTTGATGACACCAAAACAAAGTCGCACCCCATGCGGGTGCGTGGATTGAAACCCCGAGAAGCCGACTATTTTAAAAAAACTCCGTGTCGCACCCCATGCGGGTGCGTGGATTGAAACTGCTGGTCATATAATCCCTAATCAGTGTGCCCAGTCGCACCCCATGCGGGTGCGTGGATTGAAACTAATGTACTGACTGTTACGGCTATATCACCTAGTCGCACCCCATGCGGGTGCGTGGATTGAAACGGCTGGTCGCAAATTTACATCTCAGGCAGGTATGGTCGCACCCCATGCGGGTGCGTGGATTGAAACTGTTGTTACGTCACTTAATGCCCTTAACCTCCGGTCGCACCCCATGCGGGTGCGTGGATTGAAACTTTACTTATCCCAGTAGCCTTCTCTATCAACAGGTCGCACCCCATGCGGGTGCGTGGATTGAAACTGCACTTAATGCTCTTAACCTCCGCCGCATGGAGTCGCACCCCATGCGGGTGCGTGGATTGAAACGCACGAATTTAGGATAAACTTTAAAAAAGCGATAGTCGCACCCCATGCGGGTGCGTGGATTGAAACCTTTTCTCAAGACGACTACCCTTACATTAAATCGGTCGCACCCCATGCGGGTGCGTGGATTGAAACCTCAAGAAAAAGCCGCCCAGCTCGCCAACATGGCGTCGCACCCCATGCGGGTGCGTGGATTGAAACCTGAGCCGCGATGCCGATTTGCTCACGCGTGAGCGTCGCACCCCATGCGGGTGCGTGGATTGAAACCAGTCAACAAACTCACTAATGACGGACGAGTGAGTCGCACCCCATGCGGGTGCGTGGATTGAAACACCTCTCGTCCCGCGAAGCGGACTATTTTCGCAAGTCGCACCCCATGCGGGTGCGTGGATTGAAACTGCTCTTAATGCTCTTAACCTCCGCCGCATGGAGGTCGCACCCCATGCGGGTGCGTGGATTGAAACTTGCGCAGCGATTCCGATTTGCTCGCGCGTAAGGTCGCACCCCATGCGGGTGCGTGGATTGAAACCTTTACCCAAGACGACTACCCTTACATTAAATCGGTCGCACCCCATGCGGGTGCGTGGATTGAAACTCGCGTTTATTATGTTAATTGTTCCGCCCCTTGGGTCGCACCCCATGCGGGTGCGTGGATTGAAACTCGTCCTCTACACTGTAAAGGGACACGTTGCACGTCGCACCCCATGCGGGTGCGTGGATTGAAACTATTTCGTCCCTTAATGCCCTAAACCTCCGCCGTATGTCGCACCCCATGCGGGTGCGTGGATTGAAACCTCCAAGGGGCGGAACAATTAACATAATAAACGCGAGTCGCACCCCATGCGGGTGCGTGGATTGAAACCGTCTTTTGCAGACAGGTATACAAGAAATGCTTGTGTCGCACCCCATGCGGGTGCGTGGATTGAAACTTGCAAAGAATTTCATAACTCGTATATATTATGTCGCACCCCATGCGGGTGCGTGGATTGAAACAGGCTTTTGCAAACTGGTATACAAGAGATGCTAGGTCGCACCCCATGCGGGTGCGTGGATTGAAACTACTTTTAAGCGGTCGGTTGGTTGCCCGAATTGTGTCGCACCCCATGCGGGTGCGTGGATTGAAACTGCCTCTCGAGCCGCGAAGCGGACTATTTTAGGTCGCACCCCATGCGGGTGCGTGGATTGAAACGGCGTGTGCTTTTTTGGTACTCTTACCTATCAATAGTTCGTTAAAATTT
>DJOD01000027.1 GCA_002437115.1 Prevotella sp. UBA6447 | reverse complement strand
TTTAATTTATAGAACATCCCTACATATTTTTTCTTGTGAAAGTTGGTATTCACCAGAAAAAATGCAGTTCTCCTCCCACTTTACAGCCAATCGGTGCGATTTAGTGGGCGACGTGTCCCACGTCGCGTGATTGATAGCGTTAGGGTGAGCCACCGCACCCACTGTGGGAATGTCAACAATCTTTACGATAGGCCTTCCGAGAATGGGGTCGCTGCGAATGGGTGAGCATTAAGACGTAAATAAACGCTGATTTTTAGGTTTTTGTAATTGGTTGAACGATAGGATGTTGTAGGTTTCTCTTTTCTGCTGACGCTGCCCGACAGCCCGACAGCCCATAAGAAGCTATCCTATCGTGACTCGAAAGCATAGCTATCGAGCGACGATGCCTTAGCCACCGTGGTCCGACCGGGCAGCTCCCGTGTCTCGACAGGTGCCTAATCTCCGGCTGCGCAGCCCTTTACCCGTCGGGAAAAGGAGTTCCCCTCCCTCTCGAAAGGCCGATGACGGCCGTTTCGCCCCCTATTTGCCACAGTGTGGAGGAGCGTCTTTTTTCAGAATAATCTTTCCAAAAGCATTTTCCTGTCGCCAGCCATTTAATTTTGGCACGATGTCATGGCCATGTGGGAAAAATGAGCTATATTTGCAAGTCGAAGCAAAATACCCAACCTAACACAACACGACATGGAGAGCAAAATTCCACAGGAGTGGAACAAGTTTATACTGAAAGACGTGACGTTCGTCAACCTGATGATGCGCCGCATATACAATGTGCTCATCGTGGCCAACCCTTATGACGCGTTTATGCTTGAGGACGACGGTCGCGTTGAGGAAAAAATCTTCAACGAATACATGGAACTGGGACTTCGTTACCCACCCACCTTCACGCAGGTGTCGACCATCGCCGAGGCCGAGGCGGTGCTGGCCACGATGAAAATAGACCTCGTGATTTGCATGCCCGGCAACGCCGACAACGATGCCTTCGCCGTGGCGCGCGCCATCAAGGGCAAGTTTCCCGAGATCCACTGCGTGGTGCTCACGCCCTTCTCACATGGCATCACCCGCCGCATGCAAGACGAGGACCTTAGCATCTTCGATTATGTGTTCTGCTGGCTGGGCAACACCAACCTCATCATGTCGATCATCAAGCTCATCGAGGACAAGATGAACCTCGACCACGACATCCAGGAGGCCGGCGTGCAGATGATTCTGCTGGTGGAAGACAGCATCCGCTTCTACAGTTCCATTCTTCCCAACCTCTACAGTTACATCCTCAAGCAGAGCCAAAACTTCGCCACCGAGGCCCTCAACCGCCACGCCGCCAACCTGCGCATGCGCGGGCGGCCCAAGGTGGTGCTGGCGCGCACCTATGAGGAGGCCATGAACATCTATGAGCGCCACAAGGACAACTGCCTGGGCGTGATCAGCGACGTGCGGTTCCCGCTCCATGCCACCCAGCGGTCGCAAATCGTGGGGGCGGGAGCCTCGTCGGTCGAGAAAGACCCCGAGGCCGGCTTCAAGCTGCTGGAAGCCATCCGGCGCGAGGACGAGTATGTGCCGCTCATCATGGAGAGCGCTGAGGCCGCCAACCGGGAGCGCGCCGAGCAAGAGGGCTTCCGCTTTGTGGACAAGAACTCGAAGATGCTCAGCGTTGACCTGCGTCACCTGCTCGAAGAGCACATGGGCTTTGGCGACTTCATCTTTCGCGACCCGAAGACCCACGCCGAAATCATGCGCATCAGCACCTTGAAGGAACTCCAGGACAACATCTTCAAGATACCGCGCGACTCCATGCTCTACCACATCTCGCGCAACCACATGAGCCGCTGGCTCACGGCGCGCGCCATCTTTCCCGTGTCCAACTTCCTCAAGCACGTCACCTGGCACAAGTTGCAAGATGTCGACGCCCACCGGCAAATCATCTTCGACGCCATCGTGCAGTATCGCCACATGAAGAACATCGGCGTGGTGGCCGTCTTCGACCGTGGCAAGTTTGACCGCTATGCCCACTTCGCCCGCATTGGCGAAGGTTCGCTGGGAGGCAAGGGCCGTGGCTTGGCCTTTCTCGACCATGTGGTGAAGACCCACCCGCAGTTCAACCAGTATGCTGGCGCCACTGTGCAGATACCCAAGACGCTGGTGCTATGCACCGACGTGTTCGACCAGTTCATGGAGCACAACAACCTCTACGACATCGCCCTGAGCGACGCTCCAGATGAGGTGATCCTGCAGCACTTCCTCAAAGCGCAGTTGCCCGACAGCTACATTGACGATTTCTTTACCTTCTTTGAGGCCACGAAAAGCCCCATCGCCATTCGTTCCAGCTCGCTACTCGAGGACAGCCACTACCAGCCTTTTGCAGGCATCTACAGCACCTACATGATACCCTATCTCGCTGACAAGTATGAGATGCTGCGGATGTTGGCCGCCGCCATCAAGGGCGTTTACGCCTCGGTGTTCTACCGCGACTCGAAAGCTTACATGACTGCCACGAGCAATGTCATCGACCAGGAGAAGATGGCCGTCATCCTCCAGGAAGTGGTGGGCAAGACCTATGGCGACCATTATTATCCCAACATCTCTGGCGTGTTGCGTAGTCTCAACTATTACCCCATTGGCGACGAGACCGCCGAGGAGGGCATCGCGTCGCTGGCTCTGGGACTGGGCAAGTATATCGTGGACGGTGGCCAGACCCTTCGCGTGTCGCCTTACCATCCCCACCAGGTGTTGCAGATGAGCGAGATGGAAATGGCGCTGCGTGAGACTCAGACCCGCTTCTACGCGCTCGACATGAAGCACGTGGGGACCGACTTCAAGGTGGATGACGGGTTCAACATCCTGAAACTCAAGGTGAAGGAAGCCGACAAGGACGGGTCGCTCCGCTACATAGCGTCGACCTTTGATCCCTATGACCAGGTGATACGTGACGGGCTCTACGAGGGCGGGCGAAAGGTTATCTCCTTCTGTGGCGTTTTGCAAAACGACGTGTTCCCGCTGCCACAAATCCTGCAGATGTCGATGAAGTATGGTGCTGAGGCCATGCGTCGGCCTGTGGAGATAGAGTTTGCCTGTAATCTCAACGATGACAAGACTGGTGAGTTCTACCTCTTGCAAATCCGTCCTATTGTCGACTCCAAGCAGACGCTGGTGGAGGATGTGGCCGCCTTTCCCGATGCCGAGTGCCTGTTGCGTTGCCACAACTCGCTGGGCCATGGCATCACGGACGACGTGACCGACGTGGTCTACGTGAAATACGACGACCAGTTCACGGCGATGAACAACCCCTCGGTGGCTTCCGACATTGAGCGCATCAACCGCCGCTTCCTTGACGAGGGACGCAATTATGTGCTCGTCGGTCCTGGGCGCTGGGGATCGAGCGATCCTTGGCTCGGCGTGCCTGTCAAGTGGCCCAACATCTCGGCGGCGCGTGCCATTGTCGAGGTGGTGCTGCGCAACTATCGTGTAGACCCCAGCCAGGGCACCCACTTCTTCCAGAACCTCACGTCGTTTGGCGTGGGTTATTTCACCATCGATACCAACCATCCTGGCGAGGGAGGTCTCTTGCGCAAGGACATTCTCGATGAGATGCCCGCCGTTGACGAGACCCAATGGGTGCGCCATGTGCGTTTCGACCACCCGTTGCGCATCATGATGGACGGCATGAAGCAAGAAGGTGCCATCCTGTTGCCTGAGAACCAGGTGTCGTCATGCAAATGAATCATTATGAACCTTGAACAGCTTTATCAGCAGAAAGCCCAGTCGTATGGCTGGCAGGCGCAGTCGCTTCGAGCGCGCGGCCGAGTTTTTGTCATGGCCGAAATCGTGTTGTTTGTGGCCGTTGTCGGATCATTGTGTGTAGCCACACAGGTGCAAGCGCATTGGCGTGTTGCAGGTGTGGTTTTGGGATTGGCGTTTTTCGCTGGCTATTTGGCTGCGCGTCGGTCTGACGTGCGCAACGAGAAGCGCGTGCGCGACTTAGAGGATTTGCAAACCGTTTATGAACGGGAGGCCCAGGCGCAGCAAGGCGACTATCATGCTTTCGATGATGGCCGCCGTTATGTGGATGCCCATCATCCTTTTAGCTACGACCTTGACCTCTTTGGGCCTGACGGCGTGTACCAACGTCTGTGCCACGCGGTGACCAAGGGCGGAAGTGATGCCCTGGCCGAACGGCTTTGCAACCTGCAGCCGATTTGTGCCAAGCCAGAGGATGTGGACCGGTTGGCAGATGACGAGCCCTTCCGCATGGCCTTTTTGGCCAAAGGAGCCAGGGCAAGGATTGACACGGATGCCATCAGCCAGGCGCTCTCCGCTGTCAGGCAATTGCCTGTGCCTACCTTGTTTACCTCGCCGTGGGTGCGCGTGTTGGTGTGGGCGGATGTGCTGGCATTCCTTGCCTGTGTGGTCATGGCAGTTATGGGCAAGATCAGCGCCATGTTGCCCGTGTGGTGGGGGACACTCCAGTTCTTTGCAGCTTATGTCTTGTGCAATGCCCCATTGCGTCGCATTGGGAGTGTGCTCAACCAGTTGCAAGGGCAATTGCGGCAGTTCATGGAGGTTGTGGCTCTCATGTCGCCAACGCCAGTGCCGTCATTCCAAAGGCTTAGGTGTTTGCTTGATGATCTCGACAAGCGTGGCAACATCATGGGGCTGTTGCTCACAGACGCGTTTTACCTGAGCGACATTATTGTGGTGTGGAGATTTGTGACTTGGCGCATGCATGAGGCCGATGAGGTGGAAGAATGGATGGCGCGTGTGGTGCGGAAGGACGTGGAGGTGACGGTGGCCACTTTCCGTTACAACCATCCAGGCACATCGTGGCCCGAGTGGGTGCAGGGAAGCAAACTTGTGTACATGGCACAGGGCTTGTGGCATCCCTTCTTGGGGGAGAAAGCCGTTCGCAATGACTTCCGAATTGAAGACCGCAATTTCTATATTGTAACAGGAGCCAATATGGCAGGGAAGTCCACATTCCTCAGGGCCATTGGGGTAAACTACGTGTTGGCAAGGGCAGGATTGCCTGTGTTTGCCGAGCGGCTGAACGTCAGTAGTTTCAAGCTCTTCTCCAGTATGCGCACCACGGATGACCTTAGCCGTGGCATTAGCTATTTTAACGCTGAATTGCTGAGGCTCAAGCAACTCATTGACTTTTGTGACCACGATGTCAAGGATGGTAAGGGCGAGCCTTTGCCCACGCTCATCATTCTTGATGAGATACTGAAAGGAACCAATTCGGCCGACAAGCTCAATGGCAGTCGAATGTTTCTTGAGGCCATCAGCCAAAGGCAAGTGGCGGGCATCATTGCCACACACGACTTGAAACTCTCGGAGATGGCAGAACGCGAACCCTCACGGTTCCACAACTACTGTTTCGAAATTGGGCTGGGCGAACGTGTCACCTATTCGTATAAGGTGACACCTGGCGTGGCGCGCAATCAAAATGCCACATATCTCTTGCGGAAGATATTAACGTGAAAGAGGGTGATACGCATGGAAATGAAGGGCTGACAGTAAAGTACGCTCAAGAAACTTTTCCTTTTTCAACTATAATAATGTGCATATCCCCCTCGTTATTAAGTTTAGAATTAAATAAACCTTTATATGATGATTCGTCAGTCATTAACCAACAAGAAGTACGTGCTTCCCTTTATCCTTGTCACGTCGCTGTTCTTTTTGTGGGGATTTGCCCGCGCCATTCTCGACGTGCTGAACAAGCACTTTCAAAATGAGCTTGACATTAGCATCACGCAGTCGTCGCTCATCCAGGTTACCACCTACTTGGGCTATTTTCTCATGGCCATTCCGGCTGGGTGGTTTATCAATCGCCGTGGCTATCGGCTGGGTGTGGTGTTTGGGTTGATGTTGTTTGCCATTGGCGCATTTCTCTTCATACCCAGTGCCTTGGCGGGGACGTTCTACGCCTATTTGGGAGCGTTGTTTATCATTGGCTGCGGCTTGGTGTTCCTGGAAACGTCTGCCAACCCGTACGTTACAGAGCTGGGCGACCGCGAAACCTCTACGGCACGCCTTAATTTCTCGCAGTCGTTCAATGGGCTGGGGTCGCTTTCGGCAACATTCCTTGTCGGACAGTTTCTCTTTAGTGGCGACAGCCAGGCTAACGACATCGTGCTGCCTTACTCTATCCTGGGTGCTTTGGTGCTTATCATTGCCATAGTTTTCTCGCGTGTGAACCTTCCAGAAATCAAACATGCAGAGACCGAGGAAGATCGGCAGAGCGACACTCGTATCAAGAAGCTGTTCAAACATCATCCCATGTTCGTCTTCGGGTTGTTCGCCCTGTTGGCTTACGAGGTTGCCGAAATATCAATCAACAGTTATTTCATCAATTTCGTCACAGGAAAGGGCTGGATGTCGGATAACACAGCCTCTGTTGTGCTTACGGTGGCGTTGGGCTTCTTCATGGTGGGAAGGTTCTTGGGGAGCTGGATTATGCGGCGTGTAAAGGCTGAAGTCATGCTCTTTTCGTGTGCGGTCGGTAGTGTGGTGTGTATTGGTTTGGTGTTGCTCAACCTTGGGCGTGTGTCAATGGTGGCTCTTGTGTGTAATTACCTTTTCGAAGCCATCATGTTTCCGACTATTTTCTCTTTGGCCTTGCGTGGATTGGGGAACCTCACCAAAAGTGCATCTTCATTGCTGATGATGACCCCAATCGGCGGTTGCGGTTTCTTGCTCATGGGTCTTGTGGCCGACACAACGGGCATGCAGAGCCTTCCGTTCATTATCCCCTTCCTTGGCTATTTCATCGTGTTGCTTTTTGCTTCTGAGCTTACTCGCAAGGGGAAGAGTCAAGTCTTGATGCTCTGATATCTAATAGGGGTAACCATAAACATAAGGGGGAGCTCAATTGAACTCCCCCTTATGTTTATGGTCACACTCGGTGGGGTTATTGTTTGCAGTGTGTCTCGTGTATGCTCTCAGACAGCAACTTGTAGAGTTTTTGCCATGTTGGATAATCGGCCATTAGTTGCGCTTGAGCGTTGATGACATTTTCGTCGTAGCGCACGGCGGGGCCTGTTTGCGCCTCGTGTGGCGAGAGCGATTGCACCTTGTGAGCAGTCTCGTTTATAAGTGGCAACATGACATCAAAGGGAATGTTGTGGGCTTTTAGGATATGGGCGGAGACATCGTAGCAGTGGTTGACAAAATTGCAAGCCCAAACAGCCGAGAGATGCAGTGACTTGCGGTCGGCTGAGGATAGTGTGTAACAGCACTTCGTGATGGACTTGGCCAATGCCTTGATGGCTTGTTCCGCGACGATGTCGTTATACTCGATGAATGTGGGGATAATGGAGAAATCCACCTCGGTGGCTTTTGAGAAAGTCTGCATGGGGTAGAGCACGCCGTAATGGGGTACGCGCCCCTCGAACACGCTCATGGACATGGAGCCTGCCGTATGCATGAACACACCTTTGCTCCGACCCTTGCAGGCCATCGCGGCCACTTGGTCTAAGGCCGAGTCTTTGACCGCGATGATGTACGCGTCGGCATCGTCGTCAAGCTGTGTTAGGGAGTTGGTGGCGCTGCAGCCCAAGTTGTCGGCCAGCACTTTAGCAGAGGCCTGTGTTTGGCTGTACACTTGCTTGATGTCATGCCCAGCCCCTTTCAAGGCTTTTCCAAGGTTGGTGGCCAAGTTCCCGGCCCCTATTAATACAATTTTCATTTGTGTGTTGCTGTTATTCAGGCTTGTCTGAGGTTGCGGGAACACTCAACGCCGCACCTATTGCCGTGCAAAACTCACTTTTTTCAGGAATGATGAACCTCACGTTGTAGAGCTTGTCCAATTTGGGGTAAATTTCCTGGCACTGGTGCAGTCGTGAGAGATTCCCAATGAGCACATAGTCGCGTATGCCGCTATTGTGTGAACTGAGAATGGTCGCTGACCCGATGGCTTGCAGTACCATGAAAATGAGTCCTTTTGCGATGTCCTCTCGCCTGGCGTTTCCTTGGGCGTTGGCAAAAAGGCTGGCGGTGGCATCCATGGGGAGTCCAGGGAGTGGGTGTGCGGAAATGTCACCGATGTTGAGGTTGATCTTTGACACGTCACCATCAAGGGCCATCTCGGAGATTTGAATAATGTTGTCAGTTTGCAATAGCAGACGACTCAATCCGTTGAGTGTTCCCCCTCCGATGCCGATGCCCCCGATGTGGTGGATGTCTCCATTGTCGTATGACACCAGCGAGGTGCCTGTGCCCATTGAGACAACAATCATGCGGTTGAGCCCAGACATGAAGGCAGCGCCCAATCCGTCGGCCACAAATTCTCCGACCCGATGTGTAGGCAGCCCATATACGGGTCGGTCAATGTAGGCCGCTCCCACCCCCGTGAGCATGACGTGGGTCACTTCATTGAGGCTTATGTTGTTGTCGTGCAGAAACTTGCCGAAAGCGCCATAGAGTGATGTGACAGGGTCTGTGGCTTTGATCCAAACGGGTGATATGATTTTCCCATCGCTAATGCCTACAATTTTTGTCGTGGAGATTCCCACGTCAATTCCAATGGCTATGTTCATTGTCGTGTGGTGTTGTAGGTTCTGGCCAGTCGCAACTGCAATTGGTCAATGATGTCGGCAGCCACCTTGTCCTTGCTCTTCTTGGGATAGTCTATCCTTCCTTCGTCCGAGATGATGGCTATCTTGTTGTCGTCGCTCCTGAAAGTGGTTCCTGGTACACGCGTGGAGTTGAGCACAATGAAATCAGCGTTCTTTTTTCTGCGTTTCTCCTCAGCGTTCTTTTCCTCGTTGTCGGTCTCCAAGGCGAAGGCCACGATGCACTGTTGACTTGTCTTCATCTTTCCCAATGTGGCAGCTATGTCCTGCGTCGGAACAAGGTCGATGTGCAATCCGTCTCCTTTGCGCTTGATTTTCACGTCGTGTACCTTGGCCGGCTTGAAATCGGCCACCGCTGCGCAGAGAATGGCGGCATCTTTGTCTGCGAATGTTGCGGTTGTGGCCCGGAACATTTCCTCACAGCTCTCAACGTTGATACGATGAATGTCGGGGTGGCATTGTAAAGCCACGGGACCAGCTACCAATGTCACATCTGCTCCACGCCTACGACATTCCTCGGCGAGCGCAAAGCCCATCTTGCCACTCGAATAGTTGCCGATGAAGCGCACAGGGTCAATCTTCTCGTAGGTGGGGCCAGCGGTTATGAGAATGTGTTTGCCTGATAGGGAGGGACGAATGTCGGCAGTAGTGGTTCCATCGTTAGTTTCCTTACTCAGTTCGAGATCCAGTGCCTCAATGATTTGTTCGGGTTCTTCCATGCGTCCCTTCCCTTCCAGTCCGGAAGCCAAGAACCCGCTTGTAGGTTCTATTATGTGGTTTCCGAAGCTTCGCAAGGTGTTCATGTTGCACTGTGTCGATGGATGCTGGTACATGTCGAGATCCATGGCAGGCGCGATGAACACAGGCGCTTTCATGGACAGGTAGGTTGTGATGAGCATGTTGTCGGCAACGCCATTGGCCATCTTTGCCAACGTGCTGGCTGTGCATGGAGCTATGAGCATGGCATCCGCCCATAGTCCGAGGTCTACATGCGAGTTCCATGTGCCGTCACGCTGCGAGAAGAACTCGCTGATGACGGGCTTGTGTGTGAGTGCGCTCAGTGTGATAGGCGTGATGAACTCCTTGCCTGCAGGCGTGATGACCACTTGCACCTCCGCGCCGCGCTTGATGAGGCCTCGGATGATGAGGCAAGCCTTGTAGGCCGCAATTGATCCTGTGATGCCCAATACAATCTTTTTTCCTTTTAGCATATTCCTAAGCGTATGTTATACATGAAGTGTTATGTTAAGACTTTGGCTCATTAGCTGCAAAGTTACAAAATATTTATATATCTTTGCAACATCAAATCAGCTATAAGTAATGGGATATTTAACAACAGACAAGAAAAAGATTACAACACAGACCTTTGCAGAGATGAAAGCCGCTGGCGAGAAGATAGCCCAGCTTACCTCTTATGACTTTACCACGGCGGGCATTGTAGACCGCGCTGGCATTGATTCGATTCTTGTTGGCGACTCTGCTTCCAATGTGATGGCAG
This sequence comes from Prevotella sp. UBA6447, assembly GCA_002437115.1. Lineage (GTDB taxonomy): Bacteria > Bacteroidota > Bacteroidia > Bacteroidales > Bacteroidaceae > Prevotella. The sequence continues at coordinate 8,864 of DJOD01000027.1, read as the reverse complement.
GTAATGAGACGACATTGCCTATCACAGTTGACGAGATGATTGTTTACGCTCGCGGTGTCGTCCGTGCGTGCCACCACTGCCTTGTAGTGTGTGATATGCCTTTCGGCTCGTACCAAGTTAGTCGTGAGGATGCCGTTCGCAATGCTGTCCGCATCATGAAAGAAACAGGTGCGGACGCTCTGAAATTGGAAGGTGGCTCAGAGATTGTAGACACCATCCGAGCCATTATTGCCGCAGGGATTCCCGTGGAGGGGCATCTGGGGCTCACACCGCAGAGCATACATAAGTTTGGTGGCTACGGTCTGCGCGCCAAGGAAACCGCTGAGGCATCGAAGCTCCTTGCCGATGCCCACGCTCTTTCCGATGCGGGATGTTTCGCCATCACCCTTGAGAAGGTGCCGTCCAAGCTCGCTGCGCAAGTAACTCGAGAGGTGAAGGCCGCCACGATAGGCATAGGCGCTGGCCCCGACACAGATGGTCAGGTTCTTGTTTATGCCGATGCCCTTGGCATGACGCAGGGCTTCAAGCCCAAGTTCTTGCGCCGCTTTGCCGACATGGGAAAGACCATGACCGATGGCGTGCAAGCGTATGTTGAGGCTGTGAAAGGCGGAACTTTCCCCACCGCTGAGGAAAGCTATTGATTGAAAAACATTGTTCGGTTGACGATGGCCGACAGTCGTTTGGAAGCAGTGCGGGTGGCCTGTTTGTAAAACGCGCAAAGAGGATGTAAAAACCACATCCTCTTTGCTTTGATACCACGATATGATAGAGCTTTTTTTCTAAAGTTTGTTGCCTTCTTTTGGGAACACGATGGTAGGCTTGAAGGTCTTGGCTTCCTCAAAGTCCATGAGGGCGTATGAGATGATGATGACGGTGTCTCCAATCTGCACCTTTCGGGCAGCCGCGCCATTGAGGCAAATGCAACCTGAGCCACGCTCACCCTTGATGATATAAGTCTCGAATCGTTCTCCGTTGTTGTTGTCTACGATTTGTACTTTTTCGCCTGCAATCATGTTGGCTGCATCCATCAAGTCTTCATCGATGGTTATGCTTCCCAGATATTTAAGGTTGGCATCGGTGACGGTCACGCAGTGCAACTTGCTTTTGAGTACTTGTATTTGCATGATTTTTGTTTTGTGCTTACCTTGAAATTTTATTGTTTTTCCTTAGAAGGCTTGTAGCTGATGTGGTCAATCAGTCGGATGGGCGTTTTACCGCAGTACACGGTGATACATCCGACCACGTAGTTGCTGTCATCCCAGTTATCCACGTCGAGCAGTGTGTTTCCGTCAACAATTTCGAAATATTCCACCTCCAGACCGTCAATGGCGTTGATGTCGGCCACCACCTTGTCGTGGGTTTCCTTCACTGTGTGGTTCTTGGCGTAAGCGACGCTTTGGCTGAGCGCTTCGTAGATGTGAGGAGCAATGGCGCGCTCACCGGGGGAGAGCAGCGTGTTGCGCGAGCTCTTGGCCAGGCCGTCGGCGTCGCGCACGATGGGACACTCCACAATCTTAGTTATCTTGTCGTAGCCGATGTAGCTAATGAGCCGTTTCACTACGGCAATTTGTTGCCAGTCTTTCTCGCCGAAGTAGGCGCGGTTGGGTTTCACGATGTAGAAGAGGCGGCTTACCACTTGGCACACGCCATTGAAATGTCCGGGGCGTTTGGCACCCTCCATGACGGTCGATTGTGGCGGAAACTCGAAGTGGCGTGTGTCGGGAGTGGGGTACATCTCCTCCACCGAGGGAGCGAAGACATACTGCGCGCCACACTCCTCGCAGAGCTTGCAGTCAGCCTTAAGTGTGCGAGGATAACGTTCCAAATCGCCTTTGTCGTTAAACTGTGTGGGGTTGAGGAAGATGGAAACCACGGTGGCTCCGTTATCCTTGACACTTCGCTTGATGAGCGAGGCGTGACCTTCGTGAAGAGCGCCCATGGTTGGCACCAGGCCAATTTCTTTTCCTTCGTGACGAACCTGGAAAAGCTCGTTCTGAAGGTCAACAATTGATGTGAATACTTTCATTGCCTATTATGTTACTTGGGTGCAAAGTAACAATATTTTTGGCTAACAAGCAAGAAATGTTTGGTGTTTCTCAGATTATTTGCATTTGCGTGTGCATAAGGCGGGTATGAAGAGATGGCTATGCGCTTGTTTTTTGGTTAAAAGATATTAATGTTCGTTTGCCGTTATGTGTTCTTTTCATATATTTGCACAACGTTTACTAAATGTTTTATTAAATCTACATCTTAACTGAACATCTCAATCATGCTACGCAAACTTGCATCTTTTTTACTGTTGCTGATGGTCGTCACCTCCATTCAGGCTCGCCATATCACCGGTAGGGTGGTTGGCACCGACCATCGCGACTTGGAGGGAGCTACTGTCGAATTGTTGTCTGTTACCGACAGTTCCGTCATTCGTGTCACGCAAACCAAGGAGGTAGAGATGTGGGGTTGGAAGCAATGGATGTATGAGATAGATGTGGACAACAATAAGAGCTATCTACTGCGCGTCTCCATGTTGGGCTACAAGACTCAATATAGAAAGGTGGATGTGAAGATGGCCGCTCGCGCCAATGAGCAAAGGATAGACGACATTGTGCTTGAGGAGAATGCCCGTCAGCTCAGTGAGGTGGTGGTGAAGGCCACCAAAATCAAGATGGTGATGAAGGGAGACACGGTGGTCTATGACGCCTCGGCCTTCAACCTCAGCGAGGGCTCGATGCTCGACGCCCTGGTAAAGCAGATGCCGGGTGCCACGCTTGAGAACGGCGTAATCAAGGTCAACGGCCGCACGGTGAGCTCATTGTTGGTGGATGGACGCGACTTCTTTAGCGGTGACGCCTCCAAGGCGTTGGAAAACTTGCCGGCCTACACGGTAGACAAGATCAAGGTCTACGACAAGGCCGGGCGCGAGAGCCGTTTCCAGGGCGTGAACTTGGGCGACAAGGACCTGGTGCTCGATGTCAACCTCAAGAAGCAATACAAGCATGGCAACATTAGCAATGTGGACCTGGCGCTTGGCTCCAGCGACCGATACCAAGCTCGCTTGTTCTCCATGTTCTATGGCAAGAAGTCGCGCCTTACGTTGACCGGCAACATCAACAATGTCAACAACTATCGGGTGCCTGGGCAGGATAATGTGACAGGCGACATGCCTGATGCTGGCAGTGGTCTTATTGCCCGCAAACAGTTTGGCTTGGACTATCGTTATGAGGGCAAGACGGAGGACGACTATTACAAGACCTCAAACTCGTACACCGCCACAGACAACGACTACGCGTCGCAGACCAATGAGCAGACGTTCCTCACGGGTGGTGACTACTACAACCTGAGCACCGACGCCAACCGCTCGAAGAACTTCACGCTGTTCACTCGCCATGAGTTCTCACGCATGTTCAAGCGTAGCATGATGTATGGCTATGCGGATGCCACCCACACGCACAACAAGGGATGGAGCAGCAGCTTGAGCGGCAGGTTCAGCCAGAAGCCCTGGGGCATGTCGGCCCTCGACAGCATCTTCGGGCCCGATGCCGACCGCACCCTGACGCAGACGGTCATCAACCGCGTGAGAAACGTCAGCAAGTACCAAGGCGAGTCGACAGCCTTCTCCGCTTACTTCAGCCATCGGTTCAAGTTGGGCAGCGGCAAGAACTTCTGGGAGATGGACAACATCAACGTTGAGGCCAACGCCAATTACCAACGCTCGACCAACGACCGTTTTGCGCTCAACCGCATCGACTACCTGGCGACAGGCAAGAAGGATGACCGCAACCAGTTCTCGCAGTCGCCCAGCAAGGGCTATGATTACAAGGCATCTGCCGAATACACCCATTTCTTCATCAACGACTCCGCCGGCGTGCGCAACTTGTATGTGCGTCCGAGTTATGACTACAGCCAGAGCTATAGCTCGCAGACCTATGACCTCTACCGGCTCGACCAGTTGGCCGACTACGATTCCGCCTCGTATGGCATGGGCGTGTTGCCCTCCACGCGCGAGGCACTGCTCAGCGTGAAGGATGGCAACAACAGCTATTGGAGTGACCAGCTGACGCGCACGCAAAATGCCAACGTCATGATGATGTTCAACTCGGGCGACGGCGTGCAACGCCCGCGCCTCATGGTCCACGGCAACCTGGGCCTGTCGTTCAAGTACGACCGCCTGGACTACTATCGCCAGCGTAGCTACAACACGTCGCGCCACGACGTGCTCTTCCAGCCCAATGTGGGCATGATGTATCAGTTCAACGACTCCACGGGCAATGTCTACGCCTCGGTCAACTACCGCACCTCCGAGTCGCAGCCCGGCATGACCTCGATGCTCGACATCCGCGACGACGCCAACCCTCTCTATGTGACCCTCGGCAATGCCGACCTGAAGAACGCCCGCACTCACAGCGTCTCGGCGCGATGGGGCAAGTTCAAGTTGCGCGACCAGCAGCTCCTGTCGCTGAGTGCCAACTACAGCATCACGCACAATGCTATCGCCACGGCCGTGACCTATGACAAGCAGACGGGCATGACGACCAGCCAGCCGCGCAACATCAATGGCAACTGGCAGGTGGGCGGTAACGCCTTCATGCAACGTGCGGTGGACAAGAAGAAACATCTCACGGCCGAAGCCCTCATCGACGTGAACTATGACAACAGCGTGGACCTCACCACGGTGGAGGGCATGGCCAACGCCCGGAGTGACGTGCGGAACACGACGGCCAACGGCATGGTAGGCCTGACCTATCAGCTTGGCGAGGGCTTGCGCCTCAACTTCTCGCCCTCGGTGGTTTACCGTCGCGCCACCAGCGACCGTGAGGACTTCACCAAAGTGTCGGCATGGAACTACAACTTCCGCTTCTCGGGCATGGTGCACCTGCCCTGGAGTTTTGAACTGTCGACCGACCTCACTTCCTACAACCGCCGCGGATACAACGACGACCAGATGAACACCAGCGAGTGGGTGTGGAACGCGCGTCTCACGCGTGGCTTCCTGAAGAAGAAACTCACGTTGTCAATAGATGCCTTCGACATCCTCGGCCAGTTGAAGAGCACCGAAATAACGCTCAATTCCCAGGGACGCACGGAGACCTGGCGCAACAGCCTGCCGCGTTATGCCATGCTCCACCTGTCCTACAAGTTCAACAGCGGCATGGCGAAGCCGAAGCCCCGAAATCCGTGGGATTGACCCTTATGGCATGAGGCCGCGCCCGTCAAGGTGCGGTCTCGTGCGTTGGGAGAGGGGGAGAACCGACGAGGTCTCCCAATTTTTTTTTTGTTATTTTCCTCTTTTTCTTGTCACAAACGAGCCTGCTTTATCGTACTAAAGGCAGAATATTCATTAAAAACAAACGTATGAACAAGCAGAACATCCTTCTTTTTGCCCTGGCGGCCTTGCTCGCCTTGGGCTTTGGCTCATGCAGCACGCAGCGCGCGAATGCCAAGACATTTACTTATGATACCGATGCGCAGTCGAAGCGCACCTATGATCTCGGGTCGTTTGACAGGATTGAACTGTCTGGCGTTTCCAACATCTATTTCACGCAAGGCCCCAAGCGGTCGGTGGAAGGCAAGGGAACTGCCACCAACCTGGACCGGGTGAAACTCTATGTGCAAGACGGATGTCTCTACGTGAAGAGTGTCGGCAAGGAGCGCAATCGCGTCAACGAGGGCTGCGCCTTCTACATCACGGCTCCGAAACTCACGTCGCTGAAGGTGAGTGGCGTGGGAACATTTGAGGCCAAGACACTCGACACCAAGCACTTTGACCTCAGATTGTCAGGTGTAGGCAAATTCAAGGTTGACCAACTGAAGTGCAACGACACGCACATCGCCATCTCGGGTGTGGGCAATGTCAACACCTCGATTGAGGGAGACAACCTCTATGTCAAGGCGTCGGGCGTGTCAAACAGCGAAATCAAGTTCAAGGGCAAGATGGCTGACATCAGCAACAGTGGCGTGGGGATGACCACGATTGACCTTGATTGCGATGAGGTGAAAGCCAAGAACAGCGGCCAGTCCACCCTGAAGCTCAAGGGGCAAGCCGACAAGACGAACATTGACAACAGCGGCATGGCCTCCATCGACACCAGCCACTTGAACCAATACTGATTAGGCGACCTCGGGCGGATGGACGAGACGCAGTTTCAACAGGTGGCGGCCAACTTGCGAGACGGCATGCTGGCAACGGCACGGCGCTATCTGCATGACACGCCCGAGGCGGAGGATGTGGTGCAGGATGTGCTTGTCCGTCTCTGGAAGATGAGCGACCACTTGCGACCCAATGTCAAGAACCTGGCCCAGGTGCTCACGCGCAATCTCGCCATCGACAGGCTGCGGCACCTACGCCCCCATGTGGCCATTGACGGACTGGCCTTTGCCGTGGATGGCGACACCCCCGACAATCCACGCTACGAGCGTATCGCCCAGCTCATGGGTCGCTTGCCCGACGATTGGCAGACGGCGTTTCGCCTGCGCCATGTCGAGGGCTTGGCCTATGAGAACATTGCGCGACTCATGGGAATATCTGAATCGTCAGCTCGCCAGATGGTCTGCCGCGCGCGCCGCACGCTGCTCCAACAATACAACAATTCCCTATTGTAACCATGAACACTCATGAACTTATCAACCGGTTCCTTGACGGTGAGACAACCGTTGAGGAGGAACGGCTGCTCTGCCGCCGTTTTCAGCAAAGCTCTGTGCCTCCTGAACTAAAGCCTTATGCCGAGTTCTTTCGCGACATGGCCACGCTTCCTGTGAGCGATGTGCCGCGCCACGCCCACCTGCGGGTTTGGCGATGGGTTGCCGCTGCCGCTGTCGTTGCTGCGTTTGTCGTGGGCGGCGCGTGGCTTCATGCGCGACAGGACAGCCAGTTGTTGGCAAAGACCTATGCTGGTAGTTATATGCTCGTGGACGGAAAACGAGTCACTGATGAGGCCAAGGTCAAGGATGCGGTGGGCACGCTGTTGGCCGATGCCAACCGCATTGAGGATCACTCCCGTCCGCAGCAAGTCATTGATGCCGCAGAGCAAGAAGTGCTTGATGGCGTGCCAGCTGGTCAACGAAAAGAATTAGAACGACTTTTAAGTGAATAAGATTATGCCAAGAAGATATTTGCTCACAATGCTGTGGGCGCTCATTTGCATGATGGCCTCTGCCCAAAATAGCATCGACCGCATCGTGGAGCGCTACTCTACCATGGGCGGCTCTTCGTTTGTCACGGCGGTGAAGCGCAATGCCAAGACACGCAAGGTGGAAAAAGTGGTCAAACGACTCACCATATCGGGCTTGCAAACCAGCCGGTTCGTCAACACGTTCAAGGAAGAGGCCACCAGGCAGAAAGATGTTGTCGCGTCCACAGCCGATGGCTACACCACAATGGTCTTCACCGTTGAGGGGAACCGCCAAAACCGCATCTACAACCTGCGTTACAAGGGCAACGGTCATGGTGGCGATGCGGTCATAACCATCATCGTCAACATGAAAGACTGAAAGGAGCTTTTTGCTTTTGGCCATGGGGTGCTGGCGTGCCTCCACCCCATGAGAAAAACATTCTTGCGAGAATGTAAAATAAAGGTTGCAAAATTATTATGCCCGTTTCCAAGTGGCGAAAAATTAACCTTTATAATGATAATGTAACGTTAAAAAACACTTTTCTATTTGTTGGGAAAGAAATTTAATGCTACTTTTGCAGGTGGATAATTAGAGAATACTATTCATTTTTAAACATTTATATAAAATGGCAGTAAATTATAAAGATCTGGGTCTCGTGAACACTCGCGAGATGTTCAAGAGAGCCGTCAATGGCGGTTATGCTATCCCTGCATTCAACTTCAACAACCTCGAGCAGCTCCAGGCTATCATCAAGGCAAGCTCTGAGCTTCGCAGCCCGGTGATCTTGCAGGTTTCCAAGGGTGCCCGCAACTATGCTGACCCCACACTGCTGCGCTATCTGGCACAGGGTGCTGTTGAGTATGCCAAGAGCCTTGGCTGCCACCATCCTGAGATTGCCCTGCACCTCGACCACGGTGACACTTTCGAGCTGGTTAAGGACTGCGTGGATCTCGGTTTCTCAAGCGTCATGATCGATGGCTCAAGCAAGCCTTACGAGGAGAATATTGAGCTTACCCGCAAATGTGTTGAGTATGCTCACCAGTTCGACGTTACCGTTGAGGCTGAGTTGGGTGTGCTTGCCGGTGTTGAGGATGAGGTCGCTTCTGAGGAGAGCCACTACACCAAGCCTGAGGAGGTCATCGATTTCAGCAAGCGCTCTGGTTGCGACAGCCTGGCCATCTCTATCGGCACAAGCCATGGTGCTTACAAGTTCAAGCCCGAGCAGTGCACGCGCGACCCGAAGACTGGTCGCTTGGTTCCTCCTCCATTGGCTTTCGACGTGCTGCATGAGATTGAGAAGAAGCTCCCTGGCTTCCCCATCGTGCTCCACGGTTCATCTTCTGTTCCTCAGAAGTATGTCGATATCATCAACAAGTTTGGCGGAAACCTGCCCGACGCTGTTGGTATCCCCGAGGATCAACTCCGCGAGGCTTCAAAGAGTGCCGTCTGCAAGATTAACATCGACTCAGACTCTCGTTTGGCTTACACCGCTGGTGTGCGTGAGACGCTGGCTGAGCATCCTGAATACTTCGATCCTCGCCAGTATGGTAAGGTGGCTCGTGCTTACATGACCGAGATGTACGAGGAGAAGATCAAGGACGTGCTCGGTTCTGACCACAAGCTCGCTAACTGCGACTAAGCGTTGGCTCATTCCGATAACCCTTGGCTGCCCTTTCCTTGCGAAGGATAAGCCAAATGGATATATGCCGTTTCTCTTCATAGTGAAGAGGAACGGCTTTTTGGTTGTATGCTCGGCA
>DJOD01000065.1:33400-60376 GCA_002437115.1 Prevotella sp. UBA6447 | reverse complement strand
GTTTTCAGCTTCACGCCGTCCGCATAAGCCAGGCCATCTTGGTACGTCACCTTGTTGCCGCCGCGGGCGTCCAGCATCGTCTGCGTCTGCACATAGTTTTGCGGGACACTCTGCGCCAAGAGGACTGACGGCGCGCCTAACAGGATGATGGTGATTGCAGGTTGTTTCATAAAACGAAAAATGAAGTTTCTGATTAATAGCGTGCATTGGTAATGATGCGCCACAAATTTATACATAAACTTGAAAAGTCACAAATTTTTCGTCTACTTTTTAGTGGCATGCCTCTTTCTTTTCCCCCAAACGTCCTTTCCACAAGACTTTTAGCATAGGTATCATCCTGAAAACACCTTTTACTCCCCACTTGTCAATGTACATCATGTTTTCGAAGACGATAAGTATTCTGTAACCGTTGTCAGAATGTTGACACGATACAACCTGCTTGCTTCTATCAAAAGAGCACTCGTCCAGTTTACATTCGGCCCCGAGCATTTTATCATGTAAATTCTGAAAAAACAGGCACATGGCGACAGGTTCTTCTAGAGATGAAAAAACGAGTTTTGCCCGATTAATTTTCATCAAAAGTCATAATGGTGGTTAATTTGCATACTTTTGTTCCAAAGAATCTATCGAATCGAGAGACGATTCGATAGCTATGGTCCCTCTTTAGCATAGCTATCGTGCCTCTTTGGGATACATATCGTCTCTTGATTCGATACCTTCTTTCAAAACTTTAGGGACTATGGAAGGGTTCTTCGGTTTTATTTTCGTATAACTACTTAATTATCAACAAATTGACAAAAAGTCTCTGAGAATCGCATATTTGGGAGCAAAGTAGGCTTGATTGATTTCAAGCAATTCTGGAGGGAATTTTTGTCCTTATTTTTTAACAAAATACAATAGGATGCAACCAACAAAAAAATCGATTATTTGCGACCAACCAGCTCGTTGTCCGCAAATAATCGATTCGCTAAAAGTCCAGGTGACACTTGCCACAACAGGCAAGTAGTTCAGATGAGCTGCATGCCCAGGGCCGCACACTCGCGACGCATATCGTCAGGCCAGATGCTGGCCTGGATTTCTCCGATGTGAGCCTTGTGAAGCATCACCATGCAGAGACGGCTCTGACCGATGCCGCCACCAATGCTGAGCGGCAACTTTCCACCAAGCAACTGCTGGTGGAAATAGAGCTTCTCGCGACCTTCCTCACCCTCAATCTTGAGCTGGCGCAACAGGGCAGCCTTGTCCACACGGATGCCCATGGAGCTTAGCTCAAACGAGCGGCCCAAAACGGGATACCAGATAAGAATATCTCCATTGAGACCCTGACGGCCGTTCTCTGCAATCGTTGACCAGTCGTCGTAGTCGGGGGCGCGCCCGTCATGCTTCTTACCGTCACTCAGACGACCGCCTATGCCCTCCACAAACACGGCACCATACTTCTTGCAGATAGCGTCCTCGCGCTCCTTCGGCGTCAGGTCGGGATACATGTCGAGCAGTTGCTGGCTGTGCACAAAATGGATGTCGCGCGGAAGGAAGGGCTCTATCTGCGGAAAAGTCTCACACGTCAGGTACTCCGTGCGCAGGATGGCAGCGTAGATGCGGCGCACCACGTTCTCCAAAAAGGCCAGCGTGCGGTCGCCTTCGGTGATGACGGCCTCCCAGTCCCACTGGTCGACGTAGAGCGAGTGAAGGTTGTCGAGCTCCTCGTCGGAGCGGATGGCGTTCATGTCGGTGTAGATGCCATAGCCTGGCTTCACCTTATATTCGGCCAGCGTCAGGCGTTTCCACTTGGCCAGCGAGTGGACCACCTCGGCACGGGCCTCGCCCATGTCCTTGATGGGGAAGGTCACGGGACGCTCCACACCGTTGAGGTCGTCGTTGATGCCCAGGCCTTGCAGCACGAAGAGGGGCGCCGTCACACGCCGCAGGCGCAGCTCCGTGGAAAGGTTCTGCTGGAAAAACTCCTTGATTTGCTTGATGCCCAACTCTGTTTGGCACATGTCCAGGAGGGCATGGTAGCCTTCTGGCTTTATCAGTTTGCTCATAGCTTTAGTGTTGTTTTTATGTGTTCGGCTGGTCGATTGTGGCTCATTAGCCAAGTGCAAAGATAAGCAATTGTATCCAACTGGCAAGTTTTTTAGGTTTAAAAATCGCAAAATGATAGAAAATTAATCATTTATACAGCTTTTTGTAACAAACTTACGCTATAACCATTGGGATGGAAAGCATCTTTAACTATTTCAACTTTAAAATTTCGCCACGCATTTACCAAAAATACGATGGCAAATTATTATCTTTGCAGTCAAATTATTGCTAACAACCGAACATTGCACATGAAACGTTTTTCAACATTAGCGTTGTCGCTGATGGCAACTTGCCTGCCCACATTGGCTGACAACACCAGCCAGTCGGTGACGCAAGTGACCAACGCCGTGACACTCGACAAGGACGTGGACTACCACATCACGTCGGCAACACCGTTCACCACCACGGGAAGCATCAACCTCACAAACACCGACCATGCCGTCATCATTCTCGACGCACTGAAGCCATCGCTCGCCCTGAACCAGCTGGCTTTCATCTACATCAACGGCGAGAAAGCCGTGAACGGGCAAAACTGCCAGGTGAAGATTTACAACCGGGGCGCCATCATCATGCCTTACGGTGCCGGCTTCAAGCCGCTCACCGTCTATACAGAGAAAGACTTCAAGGGCGAGAGCTGCAACGACTTCAACACCAACAGTTCGGGCGGATTCATGCAGTCGCTCACGGACAAGCAGCTCAACAACCGCATCATGAGCTTCAAGCTGAAGCGCGGATACATGGTGACCTTCTCGCTCAAGGCCGGAGGACGCGGGTACAGCCGTTGCTTCGTGGCCGACAAGACCGACCTGGAGGTCAACCTGCCAGTACTGATGCAACACCGCATATCGTCGTACCGACTCTTCAAGTGGAACGACGTGTCGAAGGCCGGACTGGCCAACAACACGGGCGCAGAGGCCAACAACGCGCTCAACACGCAGTGGTGCTACAGCTTCGGACTGGGCGAGAACACGGGCGTCGACCGCGAGTGTGTGCCCCACCACATCTATGAGGACTGGCCCAATGCGGCGGCCTGCGGAGGGGTGAACTACACCACGTCGTCGCCCAACATGAAGACCAACAACGAGCCGCGCAACCAGTCGGACGACCACCCACAGACGCTGACGCAAATACTCGACAACTGGGAGTCGCTCATGCGCACAGGCCAACGGCTCTGCACGCCGTCGTCGTGGGACGGCAGCCCGTCGTTCAACCAAGAGTTTCTCGACTCCATCGACGCGCGCGGCTGGCGTTGCGACATCCTCGACGTGCACGCCTATTGGGCCACAGGGTCGTTCTACACGCTCAGCGGCCTCCATAACAAGGCCAAACGCCCCATCTGGGTCACTGAGTGGTGCTGGGGAGCCAGCTGGAACAAGAACGGAGCCTTCGCCAGCGGTGTCACAGAAGCGCAAAACGCTGATGCCGTAATGAATATCTGCAACCTCATGAACGGGTGGAACTATGTGGAGCGATACGCCTACTGGAACAGTGAGCGCGACCCGTCGAGGCTCTACAAGAACGGCGCGCTGACCGAGACAGGCAAGCGCTATGCAGCCATGCAGCCCGGACTGGCCTACAACAGTAGCGTGGCCACATACGTGCCCACCAACCCGCGCACATACGCCCCCACTGGCCTCAGCCTCGTCTTCAGGGCCGACAAGAACATAGCCACGCTCACCTGGAACGAGAAGAACGGTGAGCTCAACGACTCGATGTGGGTTGAGCGCAAGGTGGGAACGGACAAAAACGCCACTTTCCAACATTATAAGACGGTGAGTCTCAACGACGATGCGGCCAGCTACACCTTGACCGACACCCTAACGACAGCGGGCTACTACACGTACCGCGTGGCCATCCGCACATTCAACGGACGGTTGCTCCATACCAACGAGGTGGTCAACAACATCGCGGGCACCACGTCAATCGGCAAGGACGACCAGCAAGGAACGGTGCAATACGGAACCGTCACGACTGGCACGTCAGACGAAGGCTATCTCTTCTTTGACAAATCCTACGACGAGCAGCCAGCCATCGTCTTCGGAAGCCTCAGCAACCGCACGGCAAGCATGATGCCGCAGGAACGCGTGTCAAACGTTTACTCCGTGAGGGAGGCCGACGGCCAGCGCAGGTTCTCATACTTCCGTTACAGCGTCTACCCATTCAACCAGGTCAAGACTTCGAGCATGAAAACCGACTTCTACAACGACTTCACAGACTATACCTCTTACCTGGTGGCCAAGGCGGGGACCGGCAAAATCGGCAACCTCAGCTACGAGGCGGGCGTGTCGGCCAACCATGCGGCCAACGACACAGTTAGCATCAGCTTCACACAGCCGTTCACAGAGGCTCCCGTGGTACTGGTGTCGCCCATTATGGCCATCTCCACAAGCGAGCGCTACCCGGTAGCGACACGTGTGTTCGATATAACGCCAAGCGGATGCAAGGTAGTGCTGCAGCGCCAACAGGCTCTCAACGACAACAACACCATCAAGCGCACGCTGAAGTTCTCGTATGTCGCCATTGAGAAAGGACAGACAAAAGATGAGGACGGAAAGCTCATCACCGTGAAGGACACCACGGTCAGCTTCACGTCGAAGGCTACGCTCAGCACGGACATCTCGTTTGGCGAGAAGCTGAAAGACGCTTCGTTCCTCATCCAGATGCAGACACTCAACAACCCCGCCCTGGCCGTGTTGCGCACTCGTCCGCTCAGTCTCTACCAGTCGGCCGACTCCACAGGGACGCGCATCCGTCTGCAAATCGACGACACCAGCACAGCGACAGCACCCTCATACAAAAAGCCGTGGGAGGAACGCTTGGGATGGGTAGCCATCAGCGAGGACACTCAGTTCGTGGAAACTGCCATCAAGGGGGTAACCGACCACAAGGCAACAGTCAACAGGCGGGCAGTATACTCCGTCAACGGAGTCTTGACAGGAAAGACTCTCGGCCAACTTCCCGCGGGAATATATATCGTCAAGGAGAATGGCGTGACTCGCAAGGTGATGAAAAAATAAGCTGACATAGCACAGCTATCACAGCAGAGGCTTGACCGCGTGTCAAGCCTCTGGCATTTCCAATATTCACAGGTAACCAAACACTTACAGCCATGAACATCGAACGACAGATTGAAATCATCAAGAAACAAGACGGACTGTCAAACACGCTGGGTATGGAATTCATTTCAACACCAGAGCCCGACACGCTGATGGCTCGCATGAAAGTGGACAAGCTCAACCGCCAGGCATTCGGCTTTCTCTCGGGAGGCGCGTCACTGGCGTTGGCAGAAAACGCGGCAGGCGTGGGTTCCATGGCCCTTTGTCCAGGACGCATCTGCGTCGGCATCAGCGTCAGCGGAAACCATGTCAGAGCCGTCAGGGAGGGCGACATGGTGACAGCCTACGCCAAACTGCAATACAAGGGAAGAACTCTGCACGAGTGGCAGGTTGACATCAAGAATCGAGAAGGGGAACTGGTGTCGACCGTACACGTCACAAACTATGTCATCCACGTGTCACAAAAACAGGTCAACAAGGAATGACGACACCTTTAACCAAATGCACAAAAAGCATGGCTGCAAACACAACGCAACCATGCTTTTTGCTATGAAAGAGACTTGAGGGGAATCACCCACATGAATTCTTGTCAAGGCCTTAGCCTTCGCGGAAGAAATCAAGCGACTCGCGGATTTCTTCATCACTGGCCGTCTGGTTAATCAGCACATCGCCTATGGCATCGAGCAACGTGAAATTGATGACGCCCGACGTGTTCTTCTTGTCGTGGCGCATCAGCGCGATGAGCTCGTCATAGTCGTCACAAGTAATCGCAAAACGCCCATAGTTGTCACGAATGAAGTTCACCGTCTGCCGCATCTGGTCGGAAGGGAAGCCTGTTTTCACCACCGACAGGTAGAGTTCGCATACCAGTCCGTAAGCCACGGCATAGCCATGCAGGATGGGTGCCTCGCCTTCACGGTGATGCTGCAGCGAGAAACTCTCAAAGGCGTGACCAAAGGTATGGCCGTAATTGAGAGCCTTGCGAATGCCTTTCTCATGGGGGTCGCGCTTGACCACATCTTCCTTCACACGAACCGACTTGGCGACCATGGCCTGCAAACGAGTCAAGTCGGGATGAGACAAGTCGAACTGAAGGAGCTCAGACCATGTCTGCTCGTCGGATATGAGCCCGTGTTTCAGCATCTCGGCATAGCCGGAGCGGACATTCTGGTCATCAAGCGTACGGAGGAAACGGGTGTCAAGAATGACATACCGCGAATCATTGAACACGCCGACCTCATTCTTCAAGCCGTTGAAGTTGATACCTGTCTTGCCGCCAACCGATGCGTCAACCATCGAAAGGAGGGTCGTTGGGATGTTGATGAAATCAACGCCCCGCTTAAAGGTGGAGGCTGCAAAGCCACCAAGGTCGGTCACCATGCCACCACCCAAGTTAATGAGGCAACTGTGACGGTCGGCACCTCCTTCGCCAAGCGACTGCCACACATGGGCAAGCGACCGCAAGTCCTTATGAACATCCGTAGAACCGATTGTGATAACCTGCGAGCCCTTCAGACAAAAGAAATCCTTCACAAGGGGAAGGCATTGCTCGCGTGTCACCTCATCGGTAAGCACAAAAATACGATCATGCTCACATTCGGATATGGCAATTGCCAATTCCGTTTCCAAGTTTTCGGATATGACGACTCTTTGATCCATAAGCATACTTTGTTTTCTTTTGATACAAAAATAAGAATAATAAGATAGGAATTACATCAATCCGCATAACAAATTAAGACTTTTTAAGCCTAAAGACCGTCATTTTGCGCACTTCGGTCAACAAGTGTGCAAACGAAACGGCACCTACTTTAACTAATTTGATGTAGGGTTTAAACTTATTATCGTTAGCTTCGTCTACAGAATTAGAAAGAATAACAACTACGATAGCCTAAAGCACTATCAAAACAAACGCTACTATTTATGAGAAAAGGTTTACTCTTGGCCATCCTATTGCTGGTGACAACAATGGCATTCGCGCAAAAGAGAGAAATTTCGGGCTACTTGATTGACAGCGAATCAAAGGAGCCCTTGGCCCTGGCCACGGTGCAATTGCTCAAGATGGACTCCACTTTCATCAGTGGAGCACTGTCTAACGACAGCGGAAAGTTTGCCATTCAAGCCCCCGCTAACGAAAAATACCTACTCAAGGTGACAAGTGTAGGCTATCTGCCGACCGTCAAACGTATACAGATGCAAGACAACCACGACCTCAACATGGGGATGTTGCAGGTTCTCGCCAACTCAACCTTGCTCAAGGAAGCGGTGGTAAAAGCGCAAGCATTGAAAGTGACCGTAAAAGAAGACACCTTTATCTACAATAGCGCCGCATACAGAACACCTGAAGGCTCAACCATTGAGGAGCTTGTGAAGAGGCTTCCAGGAGCCAAGGTCGATGATGACGGAAAAATCACCATCAACGGAAAGGAAGTGAAAAAAATCCTTTTGGACGGAAAGGAGTTCATGACCGGAGACACCAAGACAGCCATGAAGAACATACCAACATCCATCATCAGCAAGGTGAAAGCTTACGACCAAAAGAGCGACTTGGCACGAGTCACGGGCATTGACGATGGTGACGAGCAGACCGTACTCGACTTTGGGACGAAGACTGGAAAGAACAAGGGGCTCATGTCGAACATAGACGTTGGCGCAGGAACCAAGGACCGATACTCTTCACGGCTCTTCGGCGGCTACTTTAACAGTGATTGGCGGGTCTTCGCCATGGGAAACGCCAACAATGTCAACGACATGGGGTTCGGCGGACGAGGCGGTGGCTTCGGACGAGGACGCAACGGGCTAAATGCCTCGAAGATGGCAGGTGTCAACGTCAACTATGAGAAAAAAGACACGCTCAAGGTTGACGGAAGCGTCAGGTGGAATCACAGCGATGGCGACGCGCACAGCAAGACCGCGTCTGAAAACTTTGTCAGCACCGTGGGGTCGTTCTCCAACAATATCAACCAGAACTACTCGAGAAGCAACAACTGGAACGCTCAGTTCCGCGTGGAATGGACACCAGACAGCATGACAAACATCATGTTCCGGCCAACCATGAGCTATAGCACCAGCGATGGGTTGTCGGCAAGCCAATCGGCATCGTTCAACGAGGATCCTTACAAGTACGTCACCGACCCGCTCGCTGTAGAATCGCTGAAAGAACTAAGCGCAGATAGCATCGTGGTCAACTCAAGCCAGCGGTCATCCATAAGCTACAGCAACAGCAAAAACTTCGGGGGCATGCTGCAATTCAACCGCCGCCTCAACTCAAAAGGACGCAACGTGACCCTAAGAGCCGATGCCAATTACAGCGACTCTCATTCCAATAGCCTGTCCATGAACAACGTGCACCTCTACCAACTGAAAGACAGCTACGGCAATGACTCCACCTACCAGACAAACCGTTATACGCTGACACCCAGCAAGAGTTGGAACTACACCTTACAGACCACATACAGCGAGCCCTTATGGAAAGGTGCTTTCTTGCAGCTTCGTTACCGCTTCAACTACAGTTACAGCAAGAGTGACCGTAGCACATACGACTTCTCAAACCTCGGCGAAGACTTCTTTGCTGGCCTAAAGTCGGGATACCGCCTGTGGGACAATTACCTGGGACGTCTCGACAAACCCTATACAGACTACCTGGACAGCGATTTGAGTCGTTACTCAGAATACAAGAACTACACGCACAGCATCGAACTGATGTTCCGCATGATACAAGCGAAGTGGCAAATGAACGCCGGTGTCTTGGCGCAACCTCAGAAATCACACTATGTGCAAGACTATCAGGGCGTGAGTGTGGACACAACGCGCAACGTGTTTAACATCTCACCGACCTTCGACTTCCGCTATCGCTTCAACAAGGTGAGCAACCTTAGGCTCAATTACCGTGCCTCGACGACACAACCCAGCATATCCGACTTGCTCGATATCTATGATGATTCCAATCCCCTAAATATCTCCACAGGCAACCCAGGGCTCAAACCGTCATTCACGCAGCGTTTCTTCGTATTCTACAACAGCTACTTCCAAAAGACGAAACAGGCGGTCATGGCCAACATGGGCTTTAACACAACCAGCAATTCGATTAGCCAAGCCGTGACCTACAACGAGCAGACGGGCGGACGCATCACACGCCCAGAGAACATCAACGGCAACTGGAGCCTCAACTCCGCCCTGATGTTCAACACGCCCCTCGATTCCGCAGGCAACTGGAACGTGAACACCTTCACCGACTTCTCCTTCAATAACAACGTGGGTTACGTGACACTGGGACAAGGAAAGAGCTCTCAAAAGAACACCACCAAGGACATGAACATCAACGAGCGTCTGTCGGCCAGCTACCGCAACGACTGGCTGGAGGTGGAGTTTGACGGCTCGCTGGGCTATCGTCACTCACGCAACGAACTGCAAGCTACATCGAACCTCGACACATGGCAATTTGCCTACGGCCTGAACTTCAATGTCAGGGCACCATGGGGAACCACCATCGCCACCGACCTTCACATGAACAGCCGGCGCGGATACAGTGACGCCTCGCTCAACACCAACGAGTTTGTGTGGAACGCTCAGCTTTCCCAAAGCTTTCTCAAAGGAAAGCCCTTGACCGTGATGCTCCAATTCTACGACATCTTGCACAACCAAAGCAATTTCTCACGGTCGCTCAGCGCAAGCCAAAGAACAGACACCGAGTACAATGCCATCAACAGTTACGTGATGCTTCACGTCAACTATCGCCTCAACCTCTTTGGCGGGAAGGATGCAAGACGCGGCATGGGAGGTCCCGAGGATGGCCCAAGACGCGGCGGACCCGGACGTGGTGGTTTCCGCCCAGGCCCGCCTCCTGGAGGCGGGTTTGGCGGACCGAGATAATCAGTGTGTGAAAAAGACAAAAGCCATTCACCACAAGCTACACGACAGCGAGCCCCATATAATACAAGCGAGCCCCAACGCGTTTCCGCGTTGGGGCTCGCTTGTATTGGCGAAAGACTTGCTTCCGCAAGCCTTCCTACCCCTCATCATCCCAATCTTCGTCATCGTCGAAGCCAAACAAAGCTGGCTCAACAAACGCGTCGATGGCCCTGCGGTCCTTCTTGGTGGGACGTCCCGTGCCGCGCGCCCGGTCTACAAACCCACTGATACGGCTCATTTCCAGCAGCTCATACTGCTTGGGATCGGTCACGTTCTCATACACTTGCGGGATCAACTTAGCCCCCACTCGCTGCTCGATACACGCCAGCACCTTAAAAGAATAGGTTATGGGGGGTTTCTTCACATTGACAATGTCGCCCGCCTTGATGACATGACTGGGTTTCACGTTGTTGCCCTCTATGGTCACACGACTGTTCTTGATGGCATCAGCGGCTACCGATCGCGTCTTGAAAATACGGACAGCCCACAGCCACTTGTCAATGCGCGCACTTTCACTCACCTTGGGAAGTCGTTCTTGCTTCATTTCTTTGGTGACTACCTTTTCTTCCCCAGTTTGTTAAACTGGTTCATCGTATTGTCGATTCCCTGCAGCACAAAACTCTTGATGATGTCCACAGCCGTGTCAATGGAAGGCTGCAGCACCTCCATGTCTTGCGCAGAGTAATGGCCCAGCACCCAATCAATCTGTCCGCCCCTGGGATAATCGTTGCCTATTCCCATCCGCAGTCGCGCGAAGTCTTGCCCGATGAGCTGAATAATATGGCCCAAACCATTGTGCCCCCCATTGCTGCCATTGGCTTTCAGACGAAACTCTCCCAACGGCAACGCCACATCATCGCTGATGACCAAAAGCCGTTGCTGGTCAATGTTTTCCTTGTTGAGCCAATAGCGAACAGCGTTACCGCTGAGGTTCATGAAGGTAGTGGGCTTCAGAAGAAACACCTTGCGACCCTTGACCGACGTTTCTGCGACATAGCCGTATCGCTTGTCCTCAAAACAAATATTGGACGCTTTAGCAAAAGCGTCCAATACCATAAATCCTGTGTTGTGGCGTGTTCCAGCGTATTCATCGCCTGGATTTCCAAGGCCACAAATCAAATATTTGTCCATCTAACGAGTAGAAGTTATCTTTCTTGACCTTACTCAGCGGCAGGAGCCTCCTCTGCGTCATCAGCAGCAGTAGCTGCAGCAGCCATGGCGTTACGGGTCATCTTGATTGAGCAGACCACAACATCCTTGCTCGTCGCCATCTCAAGACCCTCAAATGAGAGCTCACCCACCTTGATGCTCTTGCCAATGCGAAGGGCGGTGACATCAATGTCAAGATGCTCAGGAATCTGCTGATAAGGTGCGGTGACATCAATCTTGCGGATTGAGAGGTTCATGCGGCCACCGTCACGGACACCCTGTGCCAAGCCGTTGAGCTTAACGGGAATACCAATGGTGATAGGCTTCTCGTCATTGACCTCATAAAAGTCAACGTGCAGAGGAGCGTCTGTCACGGGGTGAAACTGGATTTCTTTCATGATAGCCGTGTGCTTCTCTCCCTCAATGTCGAGACAAACAACATAGATATGTGGAGTATAGATAAGCTTTCGGAGCTCTGTGAAAGCAATGGCAAAAGACATGGCCACGGGCTTGCCTTCCACTTTCTTCTCCCCATAAAGGTTACACGGTACATAGCCTTCCTTGCGGAGAGCCTTAGAAGCTTTCTTACCAAGGGCTTCGCGCTTCTTACCTGCAATACTAATCTCTTTCATAATTGTGTTACTCTAAATTAAATTGTGAATTAATTCGCCATCACACTGGACTGTAAAGCCCCGCTTTCGCCCCATAAAACAGGCCACTTGCGAAGCTTTGCCAATCTGAAAAGCGGTGCAAAGTTACTACTTTTTATTTTAATGCGCAAAGTTTCCTTAAAAAAAACAAGTTTTATCTCCTTTCTTCTTGCGTATATATAGTTTTTTAAGTAATTTTGCATCACTAAGTCTAATTAAGCAGAACAAAAAGGGTAAGAGTAATGATCAATCGTGAACTCATTCGCATCAAGATAGTTCAGTTAACCTACGCATACTATCAAAACGGTAACAGAAACATGGACAACGCAGAGAAGGAGCTGTTGTTCAGCTTGTCCAAGGCTTATGATCTCTACAATTTCCTTCTCGAACTCATTGTGGCTGTCACACGCGAAGAGCGTCATCGCAACGACATCCTGACCCAGCGCGCCACACGTGAGGGTTTCGAACCGCCATCACAAAAGTTTGTCAACAACAAGTTTGCCACACAGCTTGAGGGCAACAAGATGCTCAACGACTTTATTGAGATGAAGAAGTTGACGTGGGACAACGACATAGAGTTTGTCCGCAAGCTTTGCAACCAGATTGAGCAAAGCCAAACCTATCAAGACTATATGGCCGACGCAAGCGACGACTCGTATGAGTCTGACCGCGAGGTATGGCGAAAACTGTACAAGCAGCTGATCCAGGACAACACCGAGATTGATGCGCTGCTAGAGGAAAAAAGCCTCTATTGGAACGACGACAAGGAGGTCATTGACACCTTCGTGCTGAAGACCATCAAGCGCTTCGACCCCAAAAGCAACAGCAAGCAAGAGCTTCTGCCCGAGTACAAGGATGAGGAAGACAAGGAGTTTGCGCGCAAACTCTTCAGAGCCACCATCCTCAACGCCGACACCTACCAGCACTACATGAGCGAGGCATCACGCAACTGGGACTTCTCGCGCCTGGCCTACATGGATGTGGTCATCATGCAGATAGCCATTGCCGAGATGCTCACCTTCCCCGCCATTCCGGCTCAGGTAACCATCAACGAGTTTGTGGAACTGGCCAAGCTCTACAGCACCCCACGAAGCGGCGGCTACGTAAACGGTATGCTCGACTCCATAGCCCGTTTCCTCGTGTCGACGGGAAAGATGATGAAAGAGCTACCAGAGCCACGCGCCAAACAACAAGACAGCCCACGGGGCGACGACAACGCCCCAACAGGCCGGGTCAGGTTCGTGCACAAGCCAAAGGCCAGCCAAGAGGATGAGGCCGGCAAGGTTGACAATGGCGAAGGCCAACAGGATGGAGCCAGCAAGACTGACAGGGGCGAAGCAAACAACGACCAGCCCCAATAAAACAAATAATCACCAACAACGAAGCATATAAAAAATGAGTACACTCGTATTAGCTGCCCAGGCAGCGCAACAAGGCGGCGGCATGGGAGGCATGCTAATCATGATGGTGGCTATCTTTGCCATCATGTGGTTTTTCATGATTCGCCCCCAGCAGAAACGCCAAAAGAAAATCCGTGAGTTCCAAAATGCCCTGCAAGAAGGCACCAAGGTCGTGCTTGGCGGTGGCATCTATGGCAGCGTAAAGCATATCGACCAGGAAAAGAACACGGTCGACGTGGAAGTGGCACATGGCGTGGTCCTCACCGTGGACAAGGGCTATGTCTTCGCCGATGTTGCCCAACAGCAACCGAATGCTTGATCTGAAGAAGATAAATCACGTAGTCAGGAGCTCTCTGTTCAGTTGGATGAACAAGGAGTTTCTGATTTTTCTGTTCTTCCTCGTGCTGAGCGGCATCTTTTGGTTGATGATGACCCTCAATGAGACCTATGAGAAAGAGCTGCCTGTGCCTGTTCGCCTCGTCGGCATCCCAGGCAATGTGGTGATGACCACCGACCTCAGCGACACCGTGCGCGTCACTGTGCGCGACAAGGGCTTCATGCTCCTGTCCTATATGTCAAGTCACCAGCCGAAGGCCATCTCGCTCAACTTTAACACCTACGCCAACAAGCAGACAGGGCACGGGCAAGTGCCCATAGCCGACCTGCAGAAACTTGTCAGGCAGCAACTGTTCTCATCATCGTCCATCACGTCCATCAAGGTCGACGGCCTCAGCTTCAACTTCAACTACGGCGAGCGGAGAACCATCGGTGTGAAACTCATAGGCAACGTGATACCTGCCAAAAACTATTATCTCTCCCACGTACAACTGTTGCCCGAAAAGGTGACTGTCTACGCCACGAGAAGCAAGCTTGACAGCATCAAGGAGATACCAACGGAATATGTGAACATCACCAATTTCGACGACACCTTGCGACAGACCGTCAGGCTCAAGAAAATGCCTGGTGTGAAGGTGGTGCCTGAGACAATCAGGCTTACCCTGTTGGTAGACATCCTTACCGAGGAAAGTATCGATGTGCCCATCACGACCGTCAACAAGCCCAGCGACCTCACCATACGTTCCTTCCCCAACCACGTGAAAGTAACGTTCACCGTGGGTTCCAGGCAGTTCCGCCTCGTCAAGCCATCCGACTTCCAAGTGGTCATCGACTACAACGAGGTGGCATCCCATCCATCCGACAAGTGCCAACTTCACCTGCGCGCCAAGCCCTCCTTTGTCAGCAACGCGCGCCTGGAAATGTCACAAGTGGACTATCTCATCGAACATCAATGACACGCACAGCTATCACAGGAGGCATAGGCAGCGGTAAAAGCCATGTGTGCCGATTGCTGGTCAGGCGCGGCATTGCGGTCTACGACTGCGATGCGGCGGCCAAGCGACTGATGCGCGACAGCAACGAGTTGCGCTCAGCGCTCACGCAACTGGTAGGGCCAGGCACCTATATAAATAAGGTGTTGCAGAAAGCTGTGCTGGCCCAGTTCCTGCTGGCCTCAGAAACCAACAAGCAGGCGGTAAACAACGTGGTGCACCCTGTCGTGGCACGCGACTTCTTGCAAAGTGGGTGCAATTGGCTCGAAAGCGCCATCCTTTTCGACAGCGGGTTTGACAAGCGTGTGCTCTTCGATCGCATCGTATGCGTCACGGCACCACTCGAAGTCAGAATAAAACGCATCATGGGGCGCGACCACATCACAAGGGAGCAGGCTCTCAGATGGATTACTTGCCAGATGCCGCAAGAAGAAATGGCGAAGCGCTCTGACTTCATCATCAGCAATGACGGCGCGGAAGACCTTGAAAAGCAAATAGACAACTTACTCAATCATCAATAACATACGATAACAATGGAAACAATTCTCTCAATCGCAGGCAAGCCAGGACTCTACAAGCTGGTAAGCCGCGGTAAAGCAACCCTAATAGTGGAAACCATCGACGAGGCGCACCGCCGCATCCCCGCCTTTGCCACCGACCGCGTAACAAGTCTTGGCGACATCGCCATGTATACCGATGCCGACGACATTGCACTTTGGGAAGTGCTCGCAAAAGTTGGCGAAAAGGAAGGACTGAAGGAAGCCTCCATCAACTATAAGAAATGCTCAAGCAAGGAACTGCGCGACTACTTCGCGGAGGTCCTCCCCAACTTCGACCAGGATCGCGTGCACGACAGCGACATCAAGAAGCTCTTGCAATGGTACAACATCCTTGTGAAGAACGGCTACACCGACTTCAAGGTAATCCTCGCACCCACTGAGGGCGACAACGTGGACAACCGCAAGGAACAGGAAAACGCATAAGGCCACGCAAGCCACCACAATCCAAAGGCTGCTCTCCATACAGTGGGAGCAGCCTTTTCTTTTTCCCGCCAACATGCCTTCCTACACTATCAATACTGGCTCTAAAGATAATATGTATCGTATCACAATAAATAACAGCTATAATTCAGAAAATTTAAGCTATTATCTGTCAAATAATAGCTATTATTTCGCTTAGTTCATAACTTACTCCTGACTTCGTCAATGCACCACCCAAATTAAGAATTGGCTTCCGGTAGGTCGAAAAGTGACTTGATAGTACGATACTTATCGGTTAGGAACAAAGTCTTTGTGAAGAATGCCCCATTTTCAGGCATCCGTATCTTTATTGTCGTGATTGTTTTGGCGACATCGAGCACATGGTCAACACTCATTCCAATTTTGTTGATGGCAATAAGTCTCTCCAATTCCTTATATACTTTATAAGCGATGAAGCAGATACATATGTGTGCTTCAATCCTTCTTTCTGTAAAATGGAACATTGTACGCATTTCTAAAGTTCCTTTTGAGATGCGGAAGGCACGTTCTACCACCCATAGCCCGTGGTATTGGTCTATTACACGTTCGGCATCAAGGTTAGTGTTGGTGATATACCCCTTCAATCCATCCCATTTGCAGTCCTCAGCAATCTTCTCCTCGCTTACATCAATATCCTTGCTGATTTCAAGAAACTTGTTGTAGCCTCTGCAGTTTACCTGCTGCTTGATGATGTGTCCGCTCTTGTAGGCTTTACTCAGCCGTGCGATACCTCGAGTACGGTTGTAGGCATCCTTTTTTGCCCGCTTTTCGGAATAGCAGACGATAAGACGTTCACCATTGGACCGCCTGAGTTCATGGCTGACATTGTCCTCTTTGTTCAATGAGAGATTCCATTGTTTGACATCGCTGCTTTCGTTCTTTATACGTGCACCCAAGATGTATTTGTATCCGGCTTGTTGCAGCAACTTTACGTTATTCTTGTTCATCAAGCCAGAATCGGCAATAACCACAAAATCATCTCCAAGTGTGAAGCGCTGCTTGAAGTCGTCTATCATCGGTATCATGGTGAAACCCTCGTACTGACTGCCGTTGAACAAGGAATATGATAGGGGATAACCGCCTTCGGAAACCAGCAAACCGAACACGACCTGTTACTCTGCCGTCTTGCCATCTTTCGAGAATCCTGGTTCACGCAATACGTCAGTTTGAGAAGTTTCAAAATATGGAGTCGTAACACCGTAGAACATCAGTCCTATTTTACCACCAAATATCTTGCGCGTATGTTCCACACATATTTGCTGTGCTAGTTTCATCTGGGTATTGTACAACTTGTCCATGTATCGATAGATATGATTAAGGCTAATATCCTCATAGTAGGATTTCAGATATTCGACCGTAGCTAACTTACTTTTGGGTTGTGACCCTCTGGCTATCACGAGATGGCGCAAAATGTCATCGGGTATGCGATTGAAACCAATGCTGTCGTAAATTTGGCCAAGTAGCAGTTGTGTGCCGTTGATTAATATGCTATCTATGTTGTTGAGAATACGCCTAGTATCCTCTAATTCCTTTCCGAGACGGTTGTCAAAGTCTAATTCCCGCTGGCCTCCAAAAGAGCGAATCCATGCTGTCGTTTTGTTACACAGTGATTCAATATCTTCCTCTGACGATGAAGAGCCAAAGGACTTTATCTCCTTATATGTGCCATTTGCTTTGCTGACAACAACCACGCTTGTGGTACCTGACCTGTTATGTTTCTTGCGGACAAACATGGAACAAAGGTACACTTTTTTGCTTGCGCCACCCAAAGCCACCCATAATTTTAACGTAACCCATTGATTTTCAATCTGCGCTATGTGATGGCACAAAAAATGATGAACTAAGTGAAATAATAGCTATTATTTCGCTTAGTTCATAACTTTCTCTCTATCAACAACATACAAACACTAACGAAATAAGCCTTCTCAGATAGACTGCTTGGCTGCACTCACAAGAGCTGCCAAGCAGTCTCGATGCCATGTTTGTCATCAAAATTCAGCTTTTTCCACACAGGAAAAAAGACCTTCTTGTAAGACAAGGTGTCATCCGAAAGGTGCCATCTTGTCACCACCAGCCAATCGGCACAAACGTTGCAGGAGAGTGGGTGTAAACATTCAAAACAGAATAAAATAAAAAAATATAGGAGATAAAAATTATGTACACACGTAACAATTGGCTTCCAGAAGTTTTCAACGACTTCTTCACCACAGAAAATATGCCTCGCACAAACGCCACAGCACCGGCAATCAACGTGCTTGAAGACAACGACAAGTATACGGTTGAATTGGCGGCTCCTGGCTTGAAGAAAGACGATTTTGACGTGAACATCAACAAGGACGGCGATTTAACCATCAAGATGGAGAAGCACCCAAGCGAGCAAGACAACAAGGGACATTACCTCCGTCGTGAGTTTGCCTACTTGAAATACGAACAGACGCTCATCCTTCCCGACGATGTCGACAAGCAGGGCATTGCGGCTCGCGTGGCCGATGGTGTACTTACCGTCACCCTTCCCAAAGTGAAGGCTGAGGAAAGCAAGGTGGAGCGCACCATCGAAGTGGGCTGACGAAAGCGAACAAGCCTATCGGAAAGGAAGGCTTTGGATTGGAACCAGATAAGTTTGATAGATTTATAATTGTGTGATTGTTAGTTGTTAATCCTCGGATATTCGAATATCCGGGGATTTTTTTGTAAATTTGCATACAAAAATCTTCCGATATGTCATACGACTTAACTTTATTGACTCTCGCCCCCTCCAGCGTCTGGCTACAAGCGTTGCTACTTGTGGGTGCCGTGCGCGTGGTGTTATGGGGTGCCGACTGGCTGACCGACGGTTCCGTGTCGCTGGCCGAGCGCATGGGCATTCCACAAATTGTGATTGGGCTGACCGTGGTGGCCATGGGCACGTCGATGCCCGAGTTTTTTGTCAGCCTAACATCGGCGGTCAACGGCACGCCCGACCTTGCCGTAGGCAACGTGGTCGGCAGCAACACTTTCAACACTTTGTTCATCGTGGGCGTGGCTGCCATGGTGGCTCCCATCACCATCCAGAAAGTTACCCTGCGCAAGGATATGCCCTTCGCGCTGATAGCATCCACCTTGTTGCTCATGATGTGTCTGGATCGCGAGATAAGCCGGCTGGACGCCTTGGCAATGTTCATATTATTCATTGTTTTTATGGTGTTCACCATTCGTGGGTCTCAAGGCGACGGACCCTCAGAAAGTGGCGAAGCGTCAGCCAGCGGCGAGCCCAAGAAAACCATGACACCCCTACGAGCCTTGCTGCTGGTGGCAGCGGGATTGGCCGCCCTGGTGTTGGGCAGCAACGTCTTTGTGGACAACGCCTCAGCCATAGCCCACAGCCTGGGCGTGAGCGACGCTGTCATCGGCCTGACCATCGTGGCCTGCGGCACTTCCCTGCCTGAGCTGGCCACGAGTGTCGTGGCAGCGCGTCGCGGCAACAGCGGCATTGCCATTGGCAACGTGCTGGGCAGCAACGTGTTCAACATTCTCATGATCATCGGGCTCACGGGGCTTGTCTCGCCCATGACCATCAAGGGCATTACCACTGCCGACTTGGCCGTGATGGTTGTCTCAATGATGTTGCTCTGGCTTTTCGCGTTCACCAAGTGTCGCGTGGAGCGTTGGGAAGGCCTGGTGATGGCTGTCCTTTTCGTCGCTTACCTGTGCCATCTCGTTAGCGCGGCTATCGCCTAAGGCCACAAAAACAGAGGACACGCGTCTTGGCCGGTTCCACCTTTCGTGGCCAGCCAAGACCCACGCTCCAATTTTCCTGCACACGAGCAGGATTCTTTGGAGTTTTATTAGTAACTTTGCATCCGCAAACTTACCGAGGGGTACTTGCTCAACCCCCTTTAACAAAACAAGACATGAAAAAACAGAACCAAACTGTGAGTGTGCTGTTCATGCTGTTCAGCATACTCTTTTGCGTTTGCCTCATTGCGGCAAACGTGCTTGAAACCAAACAGATTGCCGTGGGTCCCATCTCTCTGACCGGAGGCCTCATCGTGTTTCCCATCTCCTACATCATCAACGACTGCGTCTGTGAGGTGTGGGGGTTCCGCAAGGCTCGTCTGCTCATTTGGACAGGCTTCGCCATGAACTTTCTGTTCGTGGCCCTGGGCGCGCTCTGCGATGCCATTCCTGGAGCATCCTACTGGCACAACGACGCGGGCTTCCATGCCATCTTCGGCCTGGCGCCGCGTATTGCGGCCGCCTCGTTTGTGGCTTTTCTCGTGGGCAGTTTCATGAACGCCTACGTGATGAGCAAGATGAAGATACGCGATGGCGGACGCCACTTCTCGGCACGCGCCATCCTGTCGACCGTGGCCGGAGAGAGCTGCGACAGCGTCATTTTCTTCCCGCTGGCATTGGGAGGCGTGGTTCCCGCCGATGAGCTGCCCCTGCTCATGCTGTGGCAGGTGGTGCTCAAGACATCCTACGAGGTGGTGGTGCTACCCGTCACCATCCGCGTGGTAAAGGCCATGAAACACCATGAGGGCGAAGATGTGTACGACAACGGAATCAGTTACAACGTTTTGAAAATCAAAACCATATAACATGGAAAACAGAAAAGAGGAGGGACTGAAGTCTCTCGGAAAGAAAACGGAATACAAGATGGATTACGCTCCCGACGTGCTGGAGACTTTCGTCAACAAGCACCAAGGCAACGACTACTGGGTGCAGTTCAACTGCCCCGAGTTCACCAGTCTATGTCCCATCACAGGGCAACCCGACTTTGCAGAAATCCGCATCAGCTACATCCCCGACGTGCGCATGGTGGAGAGCAAGAGCCTGAAGCTCTACCTCTTCAGCTTCCGCAACCACGGCGACTTCCATGAGGACTGCGTCAACATCATCATGAAAGACCTCATCAAACTGATGGATCCAAAATACATTGAGGTGACAGGACTCTTCACCCCTCGCGGCGGCATCAGCATCTACCCCTACGCCAACTATGGGCGCAAGGGCACCGCCTACGAGGAGCTGGCACGCATGCGTTTTGCCCATCATGGCCTCCAAGGTTAAGCCTGGCCCTACTCCGTGGTTTCCTTCAGTGCCTGCTTGGAGCGCATAGCAGCCACAGCCTTGGCGCGCTTGTTGACATCGTTGATGTCGTTCTTGCGGTAATAGCTTCGCGAGCCGTCACGGTCGGAGAGCACCAGCGAGTCGTCGTCAAGATAGTCGATGGAGCATGTGTCGTAGGCGATGCTCTTGTAACCTACCACCGCGTTGTCCTTGCCCGAATACTTGGGCTTACCGCTGACCATGACAAACTTTCCGTTCCAGATGTGCCAAGCGATAAACCATCCTAAGGGAGGATAGACCACCGGGCTCTCGTCGGCCAGCGTGCTCGATTCCTGCACATAGCCCACGCTGGTAGCTTCCCATTGTCGCTTAAGCCAGAAACCATATTCGCGTGGAACAAAATAGAGGTCTTTCAGCGAGTCTGGCATTTCGCGCACGATGCGGGCTTGCTCCTGTGCGCTCATCGATTCATGGTCGCGCAACTGGGGCATGACGATGTAGCACCAGATACCCTTCAGCTGGTCGAGGTCGATGACAATGTCGGCCTCGTGCCGGTCTTGCTTGTTGAGCACCACGGCAATCCAGTCACCTGTCTTGATGCGCCCCAAGACATGGTGCTGGCGGTTGGCCTTGATGATGTTGTAGGTCACGGGGTCGCTGCCATCATTGGGCAACAACACAACGACCGTGTCGGAACAACCTTCGCAGGCCAGTCCGTAGATAGTGCTGTCGCCCTTGAGTGGTTGGTCGAAACTGGCCGATGGCCGATGGCTGGCCACAGGCTTCTTGTCGTTGTGGCACGCCGTCATCGCAACGGTGGCCAACAGAAAAATAAACAGTGTCTTGACGCTCATCATGTTACTTTTTACGCTGCAAAGATAGTTATAAATCATAAAAAAACAGCCGGATAGTCCGTATTTTGATTTTTTTTATCTAATTTTGCACCCCAGCATCAACACCTTTATTAGTAACGCCATGGGTGTTGGTAGCCAACGATTTAAGGTAAGAAATCACTAAGAAAAAGGAATAAATGAAGAAGAAAATTCAGTTCAGTCTCGTCTATCGTGACATGTGGCAGAGCTCTGGCAAGTTCCAGCCACGCAAGGACCAGCTGGAGCGCATCGCTCCCGTCATCATTGACATGGGCTGCTTCGCCCGCGTGGAAACCAACGGCGGAGCCTTCGAGCAAGTGCAACTTCTCGCTGGCGAAAATCCCAACGACGCCGTGCGCGCTTTCTGCAAGCCCTTCAACGAGGCCGGCATCAAGACCCACATGCTCGACCGCGGACTCAACGCCCTTCGCATGTATCCTGTGCCCGACGACTTGCGCGCCATGATGTATCGTGTGAAGCATGCGCAGGGCGTGGACATTCCTCGCATCTTCGACGGCTTGAATGACATTCGCAACATAGCGCCTTCCATCAAGTGGGCCAAGGAGGCCGGCATGACCCCACAGGGCACGCTCTGCATCACTACATCGCCCGTTCACACCTTGGAATACTACGCCAAGCTCGCCGACCAGGAGATTGAAGCCGGAGCCGAGGAGATTTGCCTGAAGGACATGGCCGGCATAGGCCAGCCCGCCTTCCTTGGCAAGCTCACCAAGATGATCAAGGACAAGCATCCAGAAATCATCATCGAGTATCACGGGCATTCCGGCCCCGGCCTGTCGATGGCCTCCATCCTGGAGGTCTGCGAAAACGGCGCCGACATCATCGACACGGCCATCGAGCCCCTGTCATGGGGCAAAGTTCATCCCGACATCATCTCCGTGCAGTCGATGCTTAAGCACGCCGGCTTTGACGTTCCTGAAATCAACATGAGCGCCTACATGAAGGCGCGCGCGCTGACCCAAGAATTCATCGACGAGTGGTTGGGCTACTTCATCAACCCCGGCAACAAGTTGATGTCGTCGTTGTTGCTCACGTGTGGCCTTCCTGGCGGCATGATGGGATCCATGATGGCCGACCTCGGCGGTATGCGCACCACCATCAACAACATCAGGAAAAAGAAGGGCGAGGCCGAGTTATCCATGGACGACCTGCTCATCAAGCTCTTCGAGGAGGTGGCCTACGTGTGGCCTCGTGTGGGCTATCCACCCTTGGTGACCCCATTCTCACAATACACCAAGAACATCGCGCTGATGAACCTGCTCACCCTGGAGCAAGGCAAGGGGCGTTTCGTCATGATGGACGACGCCATGTGGGGCATGATTCTCGGCAAGAGCGGCAAGGTTCCTGGCGAAATCTCTCCTGAGCTGAAGGAGCTTGCCGCCAAGCAGGGCCGCGAGTTCACCGATGCCGACCCTCACACCCTGCTCACCAATGCTCTCGACGACTTCAAGAAGGAGATGGACGAGAACGGCTGGGGATACGGCAAGGACGACGAGGAGCTCTTCGAATTGGCCATGCACCCTGAGCAGTATCGCAACTACAAGAGCGGGCAGGCCAAGAAGAATATGCTGGCCGACCTGCAGAAGGCCAAGGACGCACAGCTCGGCTCCAAGGTGTCGCCAGAGGAAGCAGCTGCCTTCAAGCACGCCAAGGCAGATGCCATCGTGGCTCCCGTGAAGGGACAGGTGTTCTGGGAGTTCCAAGGCGACGGCGAAGCTGCGCCCGCCGTGGAGCCATACATTGGCAAGGAATACAAGGAAGGCGATGCCTTCTGTTGGATACAAGCCCCATGGGGCGAATTTGTCGAGGTGAAAGCCGACTTGGGAGGCAAGCTCGTCGAAATCAACGCCAAACAAGGATCCAAGGTTCAAAAAGGCAACGTGCTGGCTTATATCCAGAGAGACTAAGACCATTTGCTACTTCGTAAAAAGATGGATTACCAAAAAATCATCGACAAATATTATCCCGAGGCCAACAGGCTTCGGGATATTTTGATTCGCCACAGCCGACAAGTAGCCGACCGCGCGCTACGCATCTGTGACGCGCACCCGGAGCTGGGCATGAACCGCCAGTTTGTGGAAGAGGCAGCCATGCTACACGACATCGGCATCTTCCGATGTGACGCGCCGGGCATCGCCTGCCACGGCAAGGAGCCATACATCTGCCACGGACGCATCGGTGCCGAGCTATTGAGAAGCGAAGGGTACGAGCAGCACGCGCGAGTATGCGAGCGTCACACAGGTGCGGGATTGTCATTGAACGATATCCTGCGGCAAGACCTGCCCCTACCCCATCAGGATTTCCTGCCCGAGACACTTGAAGAGAAAGTAATATGCTATGCCGACAAGTTCTACAGCAAGTCAAACCTGCAAAGGGAAAAGACCATCCAGCAGGCCGAGAAAAGCATCGCCAAGTTTGGGGAAGAGGGCCTGTCACGCTTCAAGACCTGGGAAAAGCTGTTTGAGGGATAGTTAAAATTAAGAAAAACGCCCAATATTCCCATATTATTGAGTAATTTTGCAAGTCAATGGAGATGAGCCTCCGACGTTTTGGAAAGCTCATTTCACCTATTGACAAGGGATATTCTGCAGTTTCATGAGGATGAAATCTTTTATAGCACCATTGCTCTTCGTCGTGGCTTGTGCCATGGCCGACAGTTCCGTGCCACAATTCCGAAAGCGCCACAAGCCTGCCGCGACTGACTCTGTCGGCACCGCTGACACACTTCTCATGCCAAGCGACACTACCAAGATGGACTCTCTGCAACTGGCTATCTACCGCCATAACAAGGCCGTTGACGACTCCATCCATCTCGACTCACTCAACAAGCAGAAAAAGAACGGCATCGACGCACCTGTGGCTTACGAGGCCCAAGACTCGCTCGTCTACGATGCCACCACCAATACCGCGCACCTCTATGGCTCATCAAACGTCGATTATGAGAACATGAACCTCAAGAGCGACAAGATATACATGAGCCTCGACAGCAGCTTGGTGCACGCCACAGGTTCGCCTGACTCGTCGGCCGAGGGCGGCATCAAGGGCAAACCCATCTTCACCATGGGGCAAGACAGCTACGACACCGACACGATGGCCTTCAACTTCAAGACGAAGAAGGGTCTTGTGCGCAACGCATACACACAGCAGCAGGACGGTTACTTGACCAGCCAAGTTTCGAAGCGCAACACCAATGGTGACGTATACCTGGCCCATGGACGCTACACCACCTGTGATGCTGACCATCCCGACTTCTACATAGCCCTCTCACGCGCCAAGTTGCGTCCCGGCAAGGACGTTGTTTTCGGCCCCGCCTACCTGGTGGTGGCCGACGTTCCCTTGCCCCTTGCCATACCTTACGGCTTCTTCCCCTTCACCAAGAGCTATTCGAGCGGCCTCATCATGCCCACATATGGCGATGAGAACAGCCGAGGCTTCTATCTTCGCGATGGCGGATACTACTTTGCCATCAACGACAAATGGGACCTCAAGCTCTTGGGAGAGATTTACACCAAGGGGTCATGGGGAATCTCTGCAGCAAGCAACTACCGCAAGCGCTACAAATACAGCGGTTCCTTCTTCTTCAGCTACCAAGACACCAAGACTGGCGACAAGGGCATGCCCGACTTCCAAGAGCAAGAGAGCTTCAAGATACAATGGAGCCACCGTCAGGACGCAAAGGCCAACCCGTTCAGCACATTGTCTGCCAGTGTCAACTTCGCCTCAACGAGTTATGAGCGCAACAACCTAACGAGTATGTACAACCCACAGTCGCTCACCCAGTCGACACGCACCTCATCGGTAAGCTGGAGCACTACTTTCTCAAGCCTTGGCCTGTCGCTGAGCAGTTCGGCAAACCTCTCGCAGAACATGCGCGACTCCACCATCTCCATGACATTGCCCGACCTCAACATCAGCGTTAGCCGCTTCTACCCCTTCCGCCGCAAGCATATGGTGGGCGATGAGCGCTGGTATGAGAAAATCTCGATGAGCTACACAGGGCAGCTAAGCAACTCCATCAGCACAAAAGAAGACAAGTTGATGCACTCCAACTTAATCAAAGACTGGCGTAATGGCATGCAACACAGCATACCAATCAACGCCAACTTCACCTTGTTCAATTATCTGAATATCACCCCGTCATTCAACTTCACAGACCGAATGTACTCCAACAAGATCAAGCGATCGTGGGACAAGGAACACCAAGTGGAGGTTGCTGACACGACCTACGGCTTCCACAACGTGTACAACTGGAACTTGAGCCTCTCTGCAAGCACCAAGCTCTATGGCATGTTTACGGGCAGTCCGCGCTTGTTCAAGAAGCACCCCTGGCAAATCCGCCATGTGTTCACGCCACAAATAAGCTTTAGCTATGCACCCAACTTCGGTTCGGCACGCTATGGCTACTATGACACCTACCAGAAGACTGATGCCGACGGCAATGTCTCACTGGTGGAATATTCACCTTACAGCAACTCACTCTATGGCGTTCCGGGCAAAGGTCGCACGGGAAGCATATCATGGGACGTGAGCAACAACATCGAGATGAAGGTAAAAACCGACAAGGACAGCACAGGCTTCAAGAAAATCAGCATCATCGATGAGCTTGGCGCCTCCATGTCCTACAACATGGCTGCCGCCACACATCGCTGGAGTGACCTGTCAATGAGACTGCGCTTAAAGTGGTGGAAGAACTACACGTTTAACTTGAATGCCGTGTTTGCCACCTACGCTTATGAGCTCGACGACAACGGGCACCCCTACGTGGGCAACCACACGGAATGGGGACGCGGCCGTTTCGGACGCTTTCAGGGCATGTCACAAAACTTCTCCTTCACGCTCAACCCCGAACAACTGAAGAAATGGTTTGGCGGTGGCGACGACAAGAAGGACAAGCAAGACGAGGACGACGACGACGAAGGCCGCGACACCGACATAGAGAGCAACGTGGACGACGACATGGTGAAAGGCCAGCATCGCGCCAAACGCGAGAAAGGAAACAGCAAGGCTGAGACCGACGCCGACGGCTATATGACGTTCTCCATGCCTTGGTCGCTGACTGTGGGCTATGGCATCACCATGCGAGAGGACACGCGCGAGGAGAAGTTCAACAAGAAGACAATGCGCTATCCCTATCGCTTCACCCAAACACTCAACTTCAGTGGGAACCTCCGCATCAGTGATGGCTGGAACATCAGCTTCTCGAGCGGCTACGACTTTGAGAACAAGGCCATCAGCATGACCACCGCCTCGCTGCAGCGTGACCTCCATTGCTTTGGCATGAGCTGCTCGGTGGTGCTGGCACCCTACACCAGTTACAACTTCTCATTCCGTTGCAACGCAGCAACGCTGACCGACGCTTTGAAATATGAAAAGCGCAGCGGCTACAGCAACGCCGTGCAATGGTACTAAGACAAGTACCAAAAGCCCCATCTCTCTAAG
>DJOD01000065.1:0-33338 GCA_002437115.1 Prevotella sp. UBA6447 | reverse complement strand
CTTAGAGAGATGGGGCTTTTGGAAGGGAGCCATTTATCAAGCCATTGCCACCCCTTACAGCAAAAAACGACCTCATGGACATCCACATGGAAAGCCGTTGGTTAGTTAGCCTCCAGCAAGTCTCTGATAGACTGGCGTTCGCCCACCACCCAAATGATGTCTCCCTGCTTAAACTTTCTCGACGGGTCAATCATCGTCAGGTCGTGTTGTCCACCTTCCACGCCCACCAGCATACAGTTGAACTGGCTCCTTATGCCACTCTCCGACAACGACTTTCCGATGAAAGGACAGCGTGCAGACAACTTCAACTTCTGCAGTTTCATCTCACGTTCCTCGATATTGGGGTCTTCGGGCACAAGGTCTTCCTTGAGTGCCGTTCCAAAAGCCTGCAACTGCTCGTCGTTGCCTATCACCTGCAGCCTGTCGCCCGGAAAGACTATGGCATCTCCACCTGGTATGTTGATGCGCTGGCTGCCACGCAACACGCTGCTGACATACACGCCAAACCGGGTTGAAAGCCTCAGGTTGGCAAGCGTCTGCCCTGCCATCCGCGAGTCCTCGGGAATGTCAAAATCGCCAATGTGGATGTCGCGGTCAATCAGCTTTCCCTCGAACAGGGGCCTGCGCCTTCCGCTCACTTGAGCGGCAATGTCGCGCGAATGAAGGTTTTGTACGAACCGTCTTTCCATGGTGATGCTCTGCTTCTTCAGCTTGCGCGACAGCACCATGAGAACGATGGCCACCAAGGCAATGGTAATCACCAAAGCATTGGCGAAGCGAGCCAAGTAGTTGCAGATGTAAAACAGAATGGCGGTAGCTATTGTTCCCCTCACCAAGATGGTGAAAATGAGCGGCAGACGGTTAAGCCGGCTCTCTGTCCACAGCGCGCGAAACTCATCGCTGCGGTTGTTCTTCATGACCAGCGCACGCATGAACGGCGACAGGCACAGCACGGCCAGCATGCCCGTCACGCCATTAGCCCACCAGTGGGGAAGCAGGTGACGCATGAACGGCAGCACAAAAGTGAGCATGACGGTAGTGACGGCCACACAGAGAATGGTATACACCACTGTGTTTGCCCCCATCTTCTTGAACAGTCGTTTCCACAAGCTCTGCTCAACGGACGTGGCCTGGTGTGCCACGCCCATGTGTTCCAGGCGGCGGTGCCACCTGCGGGGCAGGCTACGCTCCACCACTCTGAAAGCGGGCTCTGCAGCCCTTATCATATAAGGTGTGAGGAACGTGGTGATGACACTCACAGCCACGATGACCGGATAGACAAACTCGCTGATGACATGGAGTGACATCCCCAACGAGGCGATGATGAACGCAAACTCGCCCACTTGGGCCATGGAGAATCCGCAACGCATGGCCGTGCGGAGCGGCTGCCCGCTGAGCATGTAGCTGAAGGTGCCGAGCACAGCCTGTCCGATTAGGATGGCCAACACCAAGGCCACGATGGGCAAGGCATAGGTGACCAGCACTTCGGGATCCACCAGCATGCCCACCGAGACGAAGAAGATGGCTCCGAAGAGATTTTTCACGGGTTCCACGACGCGTTCGATGCGCTCTACCTCCACCGTCTCGGCCAACACACTGCCCATGACAAATGCCCCGAAGGCCGAGCTGAAGCCCACGGCGGTGGAAATCCAGGCCATGGCACAGCAGAGGCCAAGTGCCACGATGACCAACGTCTCGTCGGTCATGAGCTTGCGCGTGGCGCGAAGAAACGTTGGCACGACATAAAGTCCCACCACAAACCAGAGCACAAGGAAGAAGCCTATGCGCACCAGCGACCCTATCATCTGCCCGCCATCGGGATCGCTGCCACTCGCGATGGCCGACAGCATGACCATCATGACGATGGCCAAGATGTCTTCCAGGATGAGCACACTCATGACAAGCCGTGCGAACGACTGCTGCAATAAGCCCATGTCATCAAACGCCTTGTAGATGATGGTGGTTGACGACATGGCCACCATGCCACCGAGGAAGATGCAGTCCATGCGCCCCCAGCCAAATGCATTGCCCACGCCCATGCCCAACATGAGCATGAAAAAAATGATGCACACGGCCGCAATGACAGGAGCCATGCCCATCTTGAGAATTTTCTTGACTGAGAATTCAAGTCCCAACGCAAAGAGCAGGAACATGACACCGATGTCGGCCCAGGTGTGGATGTCGCCCTTGTCGACCACCGACATGGTATAAGGCATATGGGGTGACACCAGGAACCCGGCAACGATGTAGCCCAGCACGAGCGGCTGCTTGAGCCGCTTGAAAAGGAGCGTCACCACGCCGGCCACCACCAGAATGAGCGCCAAGTCTTTGACAAGGTTTGGAAGTTCTGCCATACGGAAAGAGTTTTAACGGTTGATTGGAGCTGGGCGCAAGTCTCGCCCCGCCTGAAAGCAAAGAGGGGCGCATCATCGGTGCGCCCCCTCTTCCCTTATGTTTGCTGCCGACACATACAACGGCCATTAGTCGTTGTACGTGCCCGTAATCTCACAAATCTTAGTAATGACCTTAACAGCCTTCTCCATCACCTGGATGGACACAAACTCATAAGGCCCATGGAAATTGACACCCCCGGCGAAGATGTTGGGGCAAGGCAATCCACGGAAGGAAAGTTGCGCGCCATCAGTGCCGCCACGGATGGGTTCCACCTTGGGTGTCACCCCACTCTCTTGCATGGCCTTGAGCACGATATCGATGACATACATGTTGGGGTCAATCTTCTCCTTCATGTTATAATACTGATCCTTGAGCTCCACGGTTACCGTGCCCTCTCCATACTTTTCATTCATCTTCTCCGCGATGTTCTCCATGAAGTCCTTGCGTTGCTCGAAGCGTTTGCGGTCATGGTCGCGTATGATGTAGCTTAGCTTGGCCTCCTCACAGTGGCTGTTGATGCCGAGCAGGTGATAGAAGCCCTGGTATCCCTCTGTGGTCTCCGGAATGTCGGTGTCGGGGATGAGCGCGTTGAATTCGCAGGCCAGCCGCGAGGCGTTGACCATCTTTCCCTTGGCATAGCCCGTGTGTACGCTGACACCCTTGATAGTCACTTTGGCCGCAGCCGCGTTGAAGTTCTCGTACTCCAGATCGCCGAGGTCGCCACCGTCCATGGTGTAGGCCCACTGGCATCCGAACTTCTCCACATCAAAGTGGTGGGCACCCATGCCAATCTCCTCGTCGGGGTTGAACGCCACGCGGATGTCGCCATGCTTAATCTCGTCGTGGTCACGCAGGTAGCACATGGCCTGCACAATCTCGGCTATGCCAGCCTTGTCATCGGCGCCGAGCAGCGTGGTGCCATCGGTCACAATGAGATCTTCGCCCTTGTGGGCCAACAGCTCCGGAAACTTCTTGGGCGACGAGATGATGCCTGGCGAAAGCACGATGTCGCCTCCGTCATAGTTGTTCACCACACGCGCCTTGATGTTGGCGCCACTGGCATCAAGAGCCGTGTCGTAGTGCGAAATGAAGCCGATGGTGGGCACGTTCTTGCCGACGTTGCCAGGCAGGGTGGCATAGATGTATCCCATGTCGTCCATCTCAACGTCCTTGAGGCCCTCATCCTCCAGTTCCTTCTTCAGGTATTTGGCAAAAACAAGTTGTTTGGAGGTGCTGGGGACGGTCTCGGAGTCTTCGGCCGACTGGGTGTCAAATTTGGTGTAATTGATAAATCGTTCGACGATTTCCATAAGTGCTATGGTTATTGATTGTGGTGACTCCGGCGGGACTCAAACCCGCGACACTCAGAACCGGAATCTGATGCTCTATTCAACTGAGCTACGGAGCCTTGGTTTCCTTTCACGTGCAAAGGTAACAATTCTTTCAAACAAAACAAAGGTTTCACCGTGGATTTTTCTTTTACGCACACAAATGAGCGAGGGAAAAAGAAAAAAGAAGCATGGGGAAAGAAATGTCGGCTGTTTGATTTTTATCAACAAAAAGTAAAGCTATATGACAAATAGGATTTCTCATCCAGCGTGAAAACGGGTCGCAAAAAGGCCTCACGACCTACGACAGGCGCGACCTTCCACAGGGAAAAGAGCCATATCGCGCCACAACAAGCAGCTTTTCGATTCCCAATAGCTATCCTTTTGAGCCTCGACAAAGGCCATATTGAAAGTCAATAGGGGTCTAATGGCAAAAACAAGCGTATGCCAAAGCGTTTCTCATCCAGTGCTGACTTGGCAACACGCTGTTTTTCAACGTTCTACAGAACATCTAAAATCCAGCCCGTTTTTCGGTCAAAATTTGCGCCCATGGTTTTCGCGGCCTTTTCTGGAAGGGGATGGAATGATTTAACATTTACATTCGCTTATTCCTGATTCCCGCGGTTTTGAAAGTTGCAAAACATAGACAATCACCGCCGCTGGCCAGAGGCCAACCTCCCCACAATCACAACAAACAGAAAAAACAAGCAGAAAGTCTTTGCAGCCATTCTTTTTTTACATACCTTTGCAAAAGCACAATCAAAAACTATCAACCATGAGAAAAACTTTTTTCGCGGTAGCCTTAGCGCTCGCGACCACAACATCCTACGCACAGAACACCGTCGGAGCACTGACCATCCAACCCAAGGTGGGCATCAACTTCGCAAACATAACCAAGAATGAAAACGGAAGCACACGCGTTGGCCTCGCCGCAGGCGCAGAGCTTGAATACCAGGCTACCGACATGATCAGCGTCTCGGCTGGTATCCTCTATTCTCAGCAAGGTTGCAAAGAAGACATTAAGACGGAGGAGGCAGGAAGCGTCGACGGAACCTTGAAACTCGACTACATCAATATTCCCATCGTGGCCAACGTCTACGTAACGAAAGGATTAGCCGTCAAGTTGGGCATCCAACCTGCCTTCAAGGTCAACAGCTACGAAAATGTGTCGCTCAAGGACGAGAGCTTCTCGGGAGATGTGGACAACGTGAAATCGTTCGACTTTTCCATCCCCGTCGGCCTGTCGTACGAGTATAAGAACGTGGTGCTCGACGCACGCTACAACATCGGCTGCACCAAGACCACCGAATTCTCCGATTCCAAGCACAGAGTGTTCCAATTCACATTGGGTTATAAGTTTGACCTGTAACACGCATCAAGAAAAGCACGAACCAACAAGCCGAAAGTCCAGGTAGTGACTACCTGCTTCGTCCATCACCACCCGACCCCATCGCAACATCAACCAAATATGAAAAAACTACTATTATTGGCCCTCTTCTGCATGCTTACCTTTGGCGCACAGGCCAACCCTGTGGACGGCCTGCTCGAGCGCATCGACCGCGGGGCGTCGCGCAAGGTCAAGACCGAGCTGGTAAAACAAGACCGCGACTTCTTTGAAATCACCGCCAAGGACGGCAAGCCCTGCATCAAGGGCAACACCTGGGTGAACATCGCCTCGGGACTCAACTGGTACCTGAAATACTATGCCGGCGTGCAACTGACGTGGAACCGAATGAAAGCCACACTACCCGCCACGCTGCCCCTTCCGCAGAAGGCCGAGCGACGGGAGACCGACTTGAAACTGCGCTACGACTTCAACTACTGCACCTTCTCCTACTCCATGGCCTTTTGGGACTGGACGCGCTGGCAGACCGAAATCGACTGGATGGCACTCCATGGTGTCAACCTGCCACTGGCCGTGGTCGGCGAGGAGTGTGTGTGGCGCAACCTGCTGCTGCGCTTGGGATACACCAAGGAAGAGGTGGGCAAGTTCATTGCCGGGCCGGCCTTCCTGGCCTGGTGGGAGATGGACAACCTCGAGGGATGGGGCGGCCCCCTGCCCGACTCGTGGTATGCCCAACAGGAGAAACTGCAAAAGCAAATCCTCAAGCGAATGAAGGAATGGGGCATGGAGCCCGTGCTGTCTGGATACAGCGGCATGCTGCCAAGCAACGCGCACCAAAAATTAGGTGTGAACGTGGCCGACGGAGGCAGTTGGAACGGCTATGTGCGACCCACCTTCCTGCAACCCACCGACAGCCGTTTCCATGAGATCGCGTCGCTCTACTATGAGGAGCTGACCAAGCTCTACGGCAAGGCCAACTACTACTCGATGGACCCCTTCCACGAGGGCGGCAACACGAAAGGCGTGGACCTCGACGCGTCGGGCAAGAGCATCATGCGCGAGATGAAGGCCGTCAACCCAAAGGCCGTGTGGGTCATACAAGGATGGAACGAGAACCCGCGCGAAGCGCTCATACACAACCTGCCGCAAGGCGACCTGCTCATCCTCGACCTCTTCTCGGAGTGCCGGCCTAAGTGGGGCATCGCTTCCATCTTCCAGGACGACGAGGGCTACGGCGACCACCAGTGGCTCTTCTGCCTGCTGCAAAACTTCGGAGCCAACGTGGGCCTGCACGGACGCATGGACCAACTGCTCAACAATTTCTACCAGACCAAGACCAACCCCAAGGCCGCGCATCTCAAGGGCATCGGCTTCACCATGGAGGGCTCGGAAAACAATCCCGTGATGTTCGAGCTGATGAGCGAGCTGCCCTGGCGCCCCAACAAGTTTGGAAAGGAGGAGTGGCTGCGCGGATACGTGCGCGCACGCTACGGGACAGACGATCCGGCGCTCCAGCAGGCGTGGCAAATATTGGGTGCAACCATCTACAACTGCCCCATGGGCAACAACCAGCAAGGCCCCCACGAAAGCATCTTCTGCGGCAGGCCATCGGCCAACAACTTCCAGGTGTCGAGCTGGTCGAAGATGTCCAACTATTATGACCCCGACGACATCTTGCGCGCCGCCACGCTCTTCGCCAGCGTGGCCGACAAGTATCGCGGCAACAACAACTACGAGTACGACATCGTAGACATCGTGAGGCAAGCCATGGCCGACCAAGGACGCGTGCAGTATGAACAGGCGATGGCCGACTACAAGTCGTTCCGTCCCAAAGCCTTCGCCAAAGACAGCAAGCGCTTTCTCGACATGTTGCTCCTGCAAGACAAGTTGCTGGGCACGCGCAGAGAGTTTCGACTGGGACACTGGACCACACAGGCACGCAACTTGGGAACAACACCGGCGGAGAAAGACCAGTACGAATGGAACGCGCGTGTGCAGATCACCACGTGGGGAAACCGCCTTTGCGCCGACAACGGCGGACTGCACGACTATGCCCACAAGGAATGGCAGGGCATTCTCAAGGACTTCTATCACATGAGATGGAGCACCTATTTCCGCGAGCTCACCAAGCAGATGGAGGCCAAGCGGAAGCCCGACATTGAGAAGTTGGGGTCAGGCAAGTACAAGGGCATGACCACCGACGATCTCTTCAAGTTGGCCCTGGAGCAAGATGTCCACATCGATTGGTATGCCCTGGAGGAGCCATGGACGCTGAAACACAACGCCTACTTGCCGCAACCGGAAGGCCAGCCGGTAGACGTGGCCAAGGAGGTCATAAGCTTCCTCAACGACACAAGCCATGACTGAAGGCCACGACACGAACCGATTGGAGCGCCCGAGCGTCACAACGAAGGAAGCCCCTCAAAAGGCGCAGCGGCTGGCCAGCCTCGACGTGATGCGCGGGCTCACCGTGATGCT
Organism: Prevotella sp. UBA6447; assembly: GCA_002437115.1. Classification (GTDB taxonomy): domain Bacteria; phylum Bacteroidota; class Bacteroidia; order Bacteroidales; family Bacteroidaceae; genus Prevotella. Next base: position 25,793 of record DJOD01000065.1, on the reverse strand, counting down.
GATGATTTTTGTGAACAACGGGGCGGGCCACAACATATTCCCCATGCTGCAACACGCCAAGTGGAATGGCATGACATTGGCCGACGTGGTGTTTCCCTTCTTCCTTTTCATCATGGGGGTGTCAGCTTTTCTCAGCATGAAGAAGTTCGGCTTCAAGTGGTCGGCACCGCTCGTCAGGAAGATTGCGAAGCGCACCCTATTGCTGTTTGCCATCGGGCTGGCCATCAACTGGTTTGACATGGCCTGCGACGGGCGCCCCTTCGACCTGGGGCACCTGCGCCTGATGGGGGTCATGCAGCGCCTCAGCCTCTGCTACGGACTCACGGCATTCACCGTGCTCAGTCTCGCCTCTGCGGCGCGCGCCTGCCGCATGCCACGCCTTGCACAGGGAACGATGGTGGCTCTCATCACCTTCATTCTTGTCGCACACGGTTTCTTGCTGCTCACCCTTGGCGGTTTCGACTACGACGCAGCCACCAATTTTCTGGCTCGCATCGACCAGTCGGCATTGGGATTCGACCATCTCTACCACAAGTCTCCTGTCGATCCAGAGGGACTCGGATCCACGCTGGCGGCCACCTGCAACACCCTCATCGGCTTTCTCTTGGCAACACTGGCTTTGGGCAGGCGGCTCGGCAATGCGGCCCGGCATGCCCAGCGTGTGTTTACCGACGGTGGCGGATTGCTCCTCCTCATGGCCGCCCTCACCTGTGGTTTCATTAGCCTCAACAAGCGTGTGTGGAGCCCAAGCTACGTGCTCATGACCTGTGCGCTGGCCGCCCTGCTGCAAGGGATGCTCATCGCCCTCATCGACGTGCGCCAAATGGCTCGGCGGATAGCTGTTCCTAAGGCGGCAGGCAAGTTGGCGCTCATCTTTGGCACCAACCCGCTCTTCCTGTATGTAGCCTCAGAGGCGTTAGCCATCATCCTGTCGGCCACTCATTTGAAGGACACCACCTATGCCCTGCTGCACAGCATCATTGCCAGCGAGCCTTGGGCCAGCGTGGCCTACAGCGTGCTCTTCCTAACCATCATGTCGGCCATGGGGTTTTTTCTTTGGAAACGCCACATCTTCATCAAGCTCTGACATCACCATCCCTGTTGCCCCTGCTACCCGCCGCCAACGGCAGGGGCTCTGTTTTTTTCGGCCTCTTTTGCCCTCGACAAACTGAATGTGAAACCTTTCCGTTGGTCGGTTCGGAAAATCTTTGTACCTTTGCAACCACAAAACGCATAAGCAAAGTTTACCCGTTATTATGGAATTGCTAAACAACTTGTTTTTGGGTTCGCCCCAATTTTGGGGTGGCGGGGTCTCCCATTCTATTTTCATCTTAGCACTTGTCATCACCTTGGGTCTCGCACTCGGCAAACTGAAAGTGCGCAACGTGTCGCTCGGGCTCACCTGGGTGCTGCTCACTGGCGTGGTGTTCGGCTATTTCAGCATGAACCTCAACGAGCAGCTTCTCCATTTCCTGCGCGAATTCGGACTTGTCTTGTTCGTATATTCTATAGGCTTGTCAGTAGGGCCGAGCTTCTTTTCCTCATTCAAGAAGGGAGGACTGGCTCTTAACATGCTCACGCTAATTACCATTGCCATCAGCCTGACGGTAACGGTCGTCATCGCCTACACCACAAACACACCCATCACAGCCCTTGTGGGAATCCTCTCCGGTGCTGTGACCAACACCCCAGGGCTGGGTGCCGCCCAGCAAACCTACTTCAGTATGACAGGGGTTGACGCGCCCGACATCGCCATGGGCTACGCCGTGGCTTACCCCATGGGTGTCATTGGCGTAATCCTGGCGTTCATCCTCCTGAGGTACATCCTGCGCATCAAGCCCACTTCCGAGGAAGAGAAAGCCGAACGCGGGCTGGGACAACTCGAGCAGCTCACCGTGAGAAGCTTCACATTGGAAGTGACCAATCCCCGCATCGACGGGCAAACCGTGAAGGAGCTACGCCACTTTGCCGAGCGCCATTTCGTCATCTCGCGCATCATCCTCCATGAAGACGAGAGGCACAACCAGCTCGTCAACGGAAACACCATGCTCCACCTGCATGACAAAGTGCTCATCGTGGCTTCGCCCAAGGACATCGATGCCATCACAGCACTGGTCGGCAAACCTATTGAGGTGGACTGGAGCCCCTACGAGAAAGAGTTCATTAGCCGCCGCGTGCTTGTCACCAAGCCCGAGATGAACGGCAAGACGCTGAGCCAGCTCAACCTCGGCGACAACTTCGACGCCACCGTGACACGCGTCAACCGGTCGGGCGTAGACCTTGTGGCACACCCGCACCTGCGCCTTCAGCTCGGCGACAGGCTGACGGTGGTGGGATCCGAACTGTCTATCGGAAAGGTGAGCAAGATGCTCGGCAACTCGCTCAAACGGCTCAACTACCCCAACCTCATCCCCATCTTCTTGGGCATTGCCCTCGGCTGTCTCGTGGCCAACATCCCCCTCCTCATACCAGGCATACCACAACCCGTGAGGCTGGGGCTGGCGGGCGGTCCCTTCATCGTGGCCATTCTCATGGGTTACTTCGGACCGCGCTACCACCTCGTCACCTACAACACCATCTCCGCCAACATGATGCTCCGCGAAATGGGCATCACTATCTTCCTGGCATGTGTCGGACTGGGAGCAGGACGCGGAGTGGTCAGCACGCTGCTCAACGTGCAAGGGCTCACCTGGTTCGCCTATGGCATCATCATTACCATGGTGCCCCTTATTGTGGCAGGAATCATCGGTCGCAAGTTCTTCCACCTCAACTACTACACGCTCATGGGTGTGTTGGCAGGAGGAAACACCAACCCACCAGCCTTAGCCTACTCGAACATGCTCACGGACAGCGACCAGCCTGCAGTGAGCTACGCCACGGTTTACCCATTTGCCATGTTCCTGCGCATCATATCTATACAAATCATGGTGTTGCTTTTCCTTTCATAAGAAACACGCAGCAACATACCCTTTCGTTCACACACCATTATCCATAAATGAAGAAAGAGATTGAAGACATTTCGTTTGAAAAACAAATGAGACAAGAGGAATTAATCGTCAACAAACAGCAACATGCAACCGAAGAGGGCACCGATGTGCAATTGTTGCGCCGCAAGCTCGACTTGCTGGTACGCACGGGATGCTTGCTCATGGCCAGCAACGCCGACTGCGCACGTATCATGCGCAACCTGCATCGGTGCGAGGCTTATTTAGGATTGCCCCACGAGTACATTCACATCCACCTCAATTACAACATTATCATGGTGAACCTGAGCGATGAGACTCACTCATTCTCAAAATATCAGCGTATTGACAGCCATTGCGTGGAATACACCGTCATATCGAAGGTAAGCAAGATGCTTTGGACTGCCATCCAGGAAGACTGGAGCCTCGACAAATATGAGGAGGAGCTCTCTGCATTGAACCATGTGCACAAGCAGTACACACCATGGATGATTGCTATTGCAGCCGGTTTTGCGTGTGGAGGATTCTGTGTGCAGTTCGGTTGCGACTGGCCAGCCTTCTTCTACGCGTCCATTCCTGCCATCCTGGGCTTCCGCCTAAAGATGTTCCTCGGCAAGCTCCATTGGAACGGATATGTGAACATTGCCATCTGTGCGTTCCTTGCCACCTTGCTGGCTTGGCTTACCACATTTCTCTCGCTCAACGAGAACATAGCCAGCCACCTGCCAAGCTTCATGCACTCCACTACGCCCTACCACCCACTGATGGCCTGCACCTTGTTTATCGTTCCAGGAGTTCCGCTCATCAATTTCGTCAGCGACATGGTGAGCGACTATGTCCAAGTGGGCATCACGAGGGCTGTCACCACGCTGATGATGATTATCGCCATGTCGTTTGGGATTGTGCTGGCCATACAAGTGTGTGGCATAGACAACTTCGTCAAGAATCTCAGCATGACACCCCACAACACATTTGTCAACTATGCCATCGCGGCTGCCATCTCGGCAATGGGCTTCGCAACCATCTATAACACGCCGAAACGCATCATGCCTGTGCTGGCCGTGACTGGAATCATAGCCGTCTGCACTCGCAACTTTGTCAACCTGGGCCCTTCTAATGGAAACATTGGCCTCGACCAAGGCATCATCATCGGCTCTTTTGTGGGTTCTTTCGTGGCCAGCCTGATTGCCACCCAGTCCCAACATTGGCACCATATCCCCCATCAAGTCATTGCCATACCTTCGGTTATCCCGATGATTCCAGGCGTGATGATGTACCGCGCGCTCTTCGGTTTCATCCAGATGGACGGTGTGGTTGGCGAGTTGACATTCGCTTTCAATTGGGCCATCAAGGCCTCGCTCACTATCCTTTTCATCGCCCTCGGTGTGGCCATCCCGAACATCTTTGTGCGCCGCATGATACAACCTAAACGGAAGATGAAGCTATTGAAGCTCGTGGAGGAGCGCCACAAGCGTCATAACGACATGGTTGACCTCAAAAAATTGTAAGCCACAAGAGCCATCGTTCAGCGATATTCAGCAAATGAACATAGACGAAATCAAAGACCAGCGCATTGCGGTTCTCCTCTCAGGAGGCGTTGACAGCAGTGTGGTCGTGTATGAGTTAGCCCACCACGGCTTGCATCCAGACTGCTTCTACATCAAGATTGGACCCGAAGAGCAAGAGGAATGGGACTGCAACTCGGAAGAAGACTTGGAAATGGCGACCGCCGTGGCATCCAAGTATGGATGCAAGCTGCAAGTGGTGGATTGCCACAAGGAGTATTGGAGCCAAGTGACCCGCTACACCATGGAAAAGGTGAAGGCCGGATTTACGCCCAATCCCGACGTGATGTGCAACCGGCTCATCAAGTTTGGGGCCTTCGACGAGAAGGCGGGGTACGACTATGACCTCATCGCCACGGGCCATTATGCGCAGACCGAGTGGATCAGCGGGCACAAATGGCTCACCACCAGCCCTGACCCCGTGAAAGACCAGACCGACTTCCTGGCACAGATACACCAGTGGCAACTTAAGAAAGCCATTTTCCCCATCGGACATTACCTTAAGCACGAAGTCCGTGAGATTGCCGAACGTGAGCATCTTATAAACGCCCGGCGAAAGGACTCACAGGGCATCTGTTTCTTGGGAAACATCGACTACAACGAGTATGTGAGACGGTACCTCGGCGAAAATCCCGGCAAGGTGATTGAACTGGAAACGGGAAAGGTTATCGGGGAACACAAGGGGTTGTGGTTCCACACCATCGGACAAAGAAAAGGCTTGGGATTGGGTGGTGGCCCGTGGTTTGTCATCAAGAAAGACGTTGCCCACAACATTCTCTTCGTAAGCCACGGTTATGACCCGCAAGATGCCTACAAGAAAGAGTTCGTGATTCACGGATTTGACTTTCTTACTGAAGGTGTCAGCCAACTTCCGAAGCGCGTAACCTTCAAGATCAGGCACACACCCGACCATCATACCGCTACTGTCGTGCCTGAGGAGAACGGCAGATACCGCATCCTGTCGGATGAAAAGATACACGGTGTGGCACCTGGCCAGTTCTGTGTCATCTATGACGCAGAACACCACCGCTGCTACGGATCCGGCGAGATTACCCTGTAAACCTCCACACAGACAGCAAGTGGGCGTATGCGACTTCCCCATCGGGGATACATCGCATACGCCCACCTTTATTTTCTGCCGTTTCTAAAACGACCCAAAGGTTGCCTCCTAAATCTTGAAACTCACATACGTGCCTTCTTACGTGTTAGACTGTCAGGATTCACCGCGTTTTTTTCTTGATTTTTCCTACTGTCAGCAACCGACTTCTCAGTAGCTTCCCGCAACTGATTTGCTTGGGCGGGTTGCCCCTTTTGCTCCTTCTGCGGCAAGAGAAGGGACGCTTCCGACTGGAGCAAAGCCTTCTGTGCAGGTACTGTGTCGACGACCTGACACAACGAGTCATTGCCATGAACTGTGCTATTCGCCTTCTCCTGTTTGGCCTGCTCTGCCATTGCCTCGCGCAAGACCTGTGCCCTTTGCGCGGCCAACAACGAGTCACGCTCGTTCTTCGCCTGTCGTTGTTCTTCCTTCAAACGTTTGGCTTCCTGGTCTTTCATGTAGGCATTGACAATGGGGTCATCGTCAAGCTGCTCCATTTTAGCAAAAGCCGCCTTCACCTTCTTGAGATGCTTACGGTCACGTCTGCCCCTTTTGTCAAGCATGTTGGCAAAGTCAAAGCTGGCAATGCCCTTGGGTGCCGCAGCCGCTCCCTCCCGGATGGCCTGCTGCAAACCGCCCGCCATGTTCTCATTGGCCCGGTTGGAACCGTCCTTTCCCCACACGGTCACCTCGCGGAGAGACTTGCCGCTGGGAATGAGGAATGTGGTGTCGCCCACCTCCTTCAGCGAAAGCTTGGCCATCAGATAGCCCGCCTTGTAGACGCGAAGCGTGTCGAAATCCTTGGGGATGCGCACTATGCCCCGATAATTGGTGCTGTCACGGTAGCCATCCTTGGTGGTCACCACGGCCTTGCGGATGGGAACGCGCGTCTCCATGTCAGCCACGACAAACTTACGCACGGCCCGGTCAGGGACTGGAGCCACCCGCTTCACCTCTTGGGCAAGCAACGCCAAAGAGGGCAACAAAAGCAAAAATAGACAGACTAAACGCTTCATTTTTGCAAAAGTAATATATAAAAATGTCTTCTTTTGCCTTCCTTACCATCTTTTATGTTATTTAATCTTAATGAAGCGAGATGGGACGGATGGTCACTGGCAGCGTTCGCATAGGCAAAAGAAAAGGTTCGCCTGGCTGACGAACCTACATACCTTTTCCTCACTCACGAACTCCTGTCATCATTCAACGTGGAAAACAACTGGAAAATTCGGCCCAACTGCCGCACAGATCGGCAATGGACGGGAAGAGCACATGCGCTCCCTCATCCCTCAGAGCCTCATCGGGCAACGGGCCACTGTTCACCGCTACCGTGAAGCAACCCGCCGCAACGCCGGCACGAACCCCTAAGGGAGCGTTCTCCACGACGATACCTTCCACGGGCTGTAAGCCGCCAGCCTTCTGCAATCCCATCAGATAGGGATCGGGATTGGGCTTTCCTCGCTTGACGTCGTAGGCCGTCACGATGTGCCGCTCGTCCAGGAAATCGCCAAAGTCATGGAGCAATCGCTGGATGAGGGGGCGCTGGCCAGAGCCTGTCACCACGCCTATCTGCAATCCTGCATCGTGAATCTTCTGCATCAACGGACGCACACCATCAAAAATCTTGGTCTCTCCCATCTTATGAAAAATGGCCGTCTTCACATCATAAATGCGTTGCGCCTTCTGTTCCGAGATTTCCTCCCCTTTCTGTTTCTTGACAAAGAAGCGTATGGTGTCGATGCCGCGAGCACCCTCAGTGGCGTAAGCGTCTGCCGCCGTCATAACCAGTCCAAACTGCGCCATGGCTTTCTGCCAGGCAATGGCATGATGGGGCATGGAGTCATAGAGCACGCCATCCATGTCGAAGAGAACCACGCGAAACCGCCTTGAGGTCTTAACGCCTTGCGCTTCAGCACGGTCAAAATACTTGTTTAAAGCTTCCTGTATCATCGTAAAAATAGGCATGGTTGACGAGAAGCGTTCTTGCCAACTAGATCAAAACACAAACTTTCACCCCTAAGGGCAGCTTGTAGATGTTTTCAAGAAGAGCCATTCCCACACTTGCGTTAAGGAATGGCTCTTCATCATGTATGCCTGCGTGGAGCGGTGGACCGTCAGCAACGGTCCGTCACCTGTCACGTCAATGTTTGCTTACTTCTCCTGGGCGAGACGCTCCTGGATGGCCTTGCTCTCAGCCTCATAGCCAGGCTTGTTGAGCAGGGCAAACATGTTCTTCTTGTAAGCCTCCACACCCGGCTGGTTGAAGGGATTGACCTCCTCCAGCAGACCGCTGATGCCGCAAGCCTTCTCGAAGAAATAGATGAGCTGGCCAAGATAATACTCGTTGAGCTTGGGAACGCTGACACGGATGTTGGGAACGCCACCATCCACATGGGCCAAACGAGTGCCGAGCTCAGCCATCTTGTTGACATCGTCAACGCGCTTTCCCTCGAGGAAGTTGAGACCGTCGAGGTTCTCGTCGTCGTGGGGGAAGAGCAACTTCTTGTTGGGCTCCTCCACGGAGATGACTGTCTCAAAGATGGTACGCTCACCGTCCTGGATCCATTGGCCCATGGAGTGCAAGTCGGTCGTAAAGTCACAAGCAGCAGGGAAGATGCCCTTATGATCCTTGCCTTCGCTCTCTCCATAGAGCTGCTTCCACCACTCAGCGATGTAATGGAGCTTCGGCTGGAAGTTAGCAACAATCTCAATCTTCTTGCCAGCCTGCGTGTAAAGCGCCTGGCGAACAGCAGCATACTGGGCGCTGATGTTGTCGGCATAAGCCACATCAGTGGCAGTAGCCTTCTCCATGTCCTGCGCACCCTTTACCAGAGCCTTGATATCGAACCCCGCGACAGCGATGGGCAGCAAGCCCACCGGCGTGAGGACAGAGAAACGGCCACCCACATTGTCGGGGATGACGAAGGTCTTGTAGCCCTCCTTGTCGGCAGCGGCGCGAGCGGCACCCTTGTGCGCGTCGGTAACAGCCACGATGACATCCTTGGCAGCCTCCTTGCCGAGCTGCTCCTCACACTGCTTCTTAAGCAAGCGGAAAGTAAGCGCCGTCTCGGTGGTCGTGCCCGACTTCGAGATGTTAATCACGCCAAACTTCTTCCCCTTGAGGTAAGCGGTAAGCTCGGCGAGGTAGTCTTCCCCAATATTGTTTCCAGCAAACAGGATTGTCGGGTTCTTCCTATCGCCCACGAGCCAGGCAAAGCTGTTGCTCAAGGCCTCTATCACCGCGCGCGCGCCGAGGTAGGAACCGCCGATGCCGGCCACTACCACCACCTCGCACTTCTCGCGCAACGTATTGGCCACGGCCAGCACGCTGTCCAGGAACTCGTCTGTTATCTCCGTTGGCAAATGGAGCCATCCCAAGAAATCATTGCCTGGGCACGTAGCCTTTTCCAATGCCTCTTGAGCCTCTTTCACCTTCGGTTCATAGCCCTCTACAACCCCTGCGTTGAGGAATTGCACGGCTTTTGTAATGTCTAATTTGATGTTTTCCATGGTTATCTGAAACTATCTGTTAATAACTTTATCTCTATTTGTGGGTTGATGCGCTCGTAGAGGATGTTGTACACTGCGTCGAGGATGGGCATGTTGACATGCATATGGCGGTTGATTTCCTTCATGCACTTCGTGCCGTAGTATCCTTCGGCTATCATCTCCATCTCGATCTGCGCCGTCTTCACCGAGTAGCCCTTTCCAATCATCGTGCCAAAGGTACGGTTACGCGAGAAGTTCGAGTATCCCGTCACCAAGAGATCGCCCAAGTAGACGCTGTCGTAGATGGAGCGCTGGATGGGGTGCACGGCCATCAGAAAGCGGTTCATCTCCTGCACCGCGTTACTCATGAGCACCGCCTGGAAATTGTCGCCATACTTCAGACCATTGCAGATACCGGCCGCAATGGCATAGACGTTCTTCAGGACTGACGAGTATTCAATGCCAATGACATCGCTCGATGTCTTCGTCTTGATGTAGTCGGACGCGAGCACCTCGGTGAAAGCCTCCGCCTTGTCCAAGTCCTTACACCCCACTGTGAGATAACTCAGCCTTTCGAGCGCCACCTCCTCAGCGTGCGACGGTCCCCCGATGCATGCCAAGTTCTCCAAGGACACGTCATAGACCTGGTGGAAATATTCGGAGCACACGAGGTTCTCATCGGGCACGATGCCCTTGATGGCCGTCACGATAAACTTGTCGCGGATGCTTGTCCGCAACTTGCGCAAGTGGTTCTTGATATAAGGCGACGGAGTCACGAAGACGAGCGTGTCATACTCCTTGGCAATCTTGTTGATGTCAGAGGAAAAGCAGATCTCATCGACATCAAAATGAGCTGATGTCAAATAAGCCGGGTTGTGCCCCAGCCTTTTGAAATCCTCTATGCGGTCATCGCGTCGCATATACCACCCGATGTGGTGGGTGTGCCCCACGATAATCTTTGCTATGGCCGTGGCCCACGACCCACCGCCTATGATAGCTGTTTTTCCTACGTTGTACATAAGCCCTTAGACTCTAAGCAGCTCCCCACGGCAACGGGAGAATTGACTGGTAACACTATGGCGGAGCCCGCCGATAGGCCCCACCCGCAAAGCTTATTCGCCAGCCGCCGCGCCATCAATCCACTTCTGGATGTCGTCAAGCGAAGGCTTCTCGTAACCCAACTTATACTTCTTGCTAATTTCGCCCAACTTCTGTTGCAATCCTTGCGCCTTCTGGCCCTTGATGTCAGAAATCAGGTTGAAACCAGCCTTGCGCAACACGTACACCCAGTCCTCGGGCACGCCCAGTGCCGCCCACTCCTTGACGGAGCTCTGGGGTATCTTGGCCTCGGGCTTCAACTGCGGGAAGAGCATCACCTCCTGGATGTTCTCCTTGCCCGTCATGAGCATGACGAGGCGGTCGATGCCGATGCCGATTCCGCTTGTGGGAGGCATGCCATACTGTAGGGCGCGCAGGAAGTCGTAGTCGATGATCATGGCCTCGTCGTCGCCCTTGTCGGCGAGCTTCATCTGGTCGACGAAGCGCTGCTCCTGGTCGATGGGGTCGTTAAGCTCCGAGTAGGCGTTGGCCAGCTCCTTGCCGTTGACCATCAGCTCGAAGCGCTCGGTCAGTCCGGCCTTGGAGCGGTGCATCTTGGTGAGCGGTGACATCTCCACGGGATAGTCGGTGATGAACGTGGGCTGGATGAACGTGCCCTCGCAACACTCGCCAAAAATCTCGTCGATGAGCTTTCCCTTGCCGGCCGTCTCGTCCACAGTCTCAATCTTCAGCTTGTTGATGGCGATGTCGCGTATCTCCTCTTCGCTCAACCCGTTGAGGTCGTAGCCAGTCTTTTCCTTGATGGCATCGAGGATAGGCAACCGTTTGAAGGGGGCCTTGTAGCTAATGGTCTTTCCCTGGTATTCCACCTCGTCCTTGCCGTTGACAGCCACACAGATGGTCTCCAGCAACTTCTCGGTGAACTTCATCATCCAGTTGTAATCCTTGTAGGGCACATAGAGCTCCATGCAGGTGAACTCCGGATTGTGGAACTTGTCCATGCCCTCGTTGCGGAAGTTCTTGCCAATCTCATACACGCCATCGAATCCGCCCACAATCAGCCGCTTCAGGTAGAGCTCCGTGGCAATGCGCATATACATGTCGATGTCGAGCGCGTTGAAATGGGTGATGAAGGGGCGCGCCGAAGCGCCTCCGGGTATGTTTTGCAGGATGGGTGTCTCCACCTCCGTGTATCCATGCTTGTCGAAAAAGGCACGCATGGTGCGCAGCACGGTGGCACGTTTGGTGAACGTGTCCTTCACCCCGTCATTGACGATGAGATCCACGTAACGCTGGCGCGCACGCATCTCGGGGTCGTCAAACTTGTCGTAAGCCACACCGTCCTTGTACTTCACGATAGGCAGCGGCTTCAGGCTCTTGCTCAGCAGGGTCAGTTCCTCCACATGCACGGAAATCTCTCCCATCTGCGTGCGGAACGCATAGCCCTTGACGCCGATGATGTCGCCGATGTCCAAGAGTTTCTTAAACACCTTATTATATAAGTCCTTGTCCTCGCCAGGGCAGAGGTCGTCGCGTGAGATGTAGAGCTGAATGCGGCCCTTGCCGTCCTGCAGCTCCGCGAAGGAAGCCTTGCCCATGATGCGCTTACCCATCAAGCGGCCTGCAATGGTGACCTCACGTTTCTCGTCGTCCTTGAAGTTAGCCTTGATGTCCTCACTGGTGGCGTTCACGGGAAACTCGGCGGCGGGATATGGGTCGATGCCCATGTTGCGCAGCTCCTGCAGGCTTTGGCGGCGGCCAATTTCCTGCTCACTTAGCTCTAAAATGTTCATAATGACTTGTTAATCGAATATATTCTTACAGCTTGCAAAGGTAATAAAAACTATCGAAACTCCCCGCTTTTTAATAATAAATAACGGAAGGTTGCCGTCGGCAAACCATCGCTGTACAGGTTCTGGCAAACAAGCCCGTGCCATGCACAACTCACTGATAATCAACCCATTCAAAAAGCCATGTAATAATAGCTTAAATTTACGAAATAATAGCTATTATTTTTAGAATTTAAGCTATTATTTCGTAAATTTGGACTATTATTTTCCACCTTCAGCATCCCATCTCCGTCAGGAAGGTTTCCAAGCGCAACAGGGTCTCATACAAGCGGGCACATGAAGGGCTAGGGCTTGCGGCAAAATAAATGTTAAATAGTGGAGGAATTTCTTGCAAGGAACACTAATTTTTCATATCTTTGCAATATCAAATTGATATCACTTTAATTCCAATATTCAATCTAAAGCTTAACGTTATGGAAACCAACAAGACCACTCAAGAGAGGCTCGCGGCAACGCCCCAGGGCGAGCGCAGTTTCGATGGCTTCACCACCAACGGATTCTTAGTCCTCACTATCCTCGTAGTCCTCGCGCTGGCCGATGGTGCGTGGCTGGCCTTCGGCATCACGCAAGAGGACCCCGCAACATGCACCCTCAGTGCCGTCGTTCTCCTGCTCATCGCCTTCTTCTTCAAGGGCTTCATCCAGCAGGAGCCAAACGAGGCGCGCGTCATGATGTTCTTCGGCAAGTACAAGGGCACCTTCAAGCGCGTGGGCTACTTCTGGGTGAACCCCTTCATCACCACCAAGCGGGTCTCCCTCCGCTCGCGCAACATCGACGCCGAGCCCATCAAGGTCAACGACAAACAGGGCAACCCCGTGATGATCGGCCTGGTGCTGGTGTGGAGGCTGAAGGACACCTACAAGGCCATGTTTGAAATCGACTCGCAGACCATGGCGCGCACCGCCGCCTCGGTGGGAACCGACGTGAACAGCATCATGGGCGCGTTTGAGAACTTCGTGAAAATCCAGAGCGACGCGGCCCTGCGCCAGGTGGCCGGGCTCTACTCCTACGACAACAACGAGGCCACCGACGAGGTGACCCTCCGTGGCGGGGGCGACGTGATCAACAAGCAACTGGAGGAGCGACTCACCGAGCGCCTCAACATGGCGGGCATCGAGATCGTGGAGGCGCGCATCAACTACCTGGCCTACGCGCCCGAGATCGCCGCCGTGATGCTTCGCCGACAGCAGGCCGACGCCATCATCGCCGCACGAGAGAAGATTGTTGAAGGTGCCGTCAGCATGGTGAAGATGGCTCTCGACAAGCTCTCGAAGGAGCAAGTGGTGGAGCTCGACGACGACAAGAAGGCTTCCATGGTGTCGAACCTCCTGGTGGTGCTCTGCGGAGACGACAGCGCGCAACCCGTGGTCAACACCGGCACGCTCAACATGTAAACGCTCATACCCAAACATGACGAAAGCCTCTAAAAGTTTTGTGCTCAGGCTAGACGAAGCCACCATGCAAGCCGTGGAGAAATGGGCAGCCGACGAGTTCCGATCCACCAACGGCCAGCTGCAATGGATCATAGCAGATGCCTTGCGCCGCAGCCGCCGGTTGCCCAAACACGCCCTGTCGCCCCACACCGAAGGCGACAAGGCCGCTGAGAGCCCGCAAACCAACACGCCAACACACAATTGACATGAAACAATTGATATTAGACACACGACACATCATTCCGACGGGCGACAAGAACCGCCCCGTCGTGGTGCGCCCCACCCTCTCGGGTCGCGCGCTCAACCTGACATTCGCGGCCATCATGGCGTTGGCGGCCATCACGCGGCTGTGCGACGGCAGCGTCGATCACGACACCCACTTCTACATCATCCTGGTCATCACGGCCTTGGGCGTGGCGCTTCTCGCCCGCAATGCCATACGAGGCGAGCAGCCCGCTGGCCAGCTCGACACCGACGAGTATGTCAACCTGCAGCAGTTTGCCCTTTACATCTGGAAACAACGGCTCCAGAACGCCTGTCTCTGCCTGGCTTACATCTGCCTCTGCCTTTCCGACTTCTCCACCCTCGTCAGCTACACGGGATTTGCCTTCCTGGCGGCCTTCTTTCTTGCGAAATGGTACTTCAGTAAGCAAATCAAGCAAGCCGCACGCCTGACACCCGACCTCAACTTGGCACCTCGCGTGGAAATCACCATTGGCCTCTCGTCCTTGGCGCAGAAGCTCGAGGCCGCCTCGCTGGCCTCCATGGTCGTGGCCATCGCCGTCAGCCTTTCGGTTGGCCTGTCCTGTTATCTAACTGACGGCTTCTCGGGCTATGTCGTCTGGAGCGGCTGCCTGCTGTTCTGCACGGTGGGAGTCACCTTTTCGCTCCGCAAGTTGCTGCGGCAGCCCATCAGCCTGGCCGACCAGGCCGAGGCCGACGAGGTGAGGCGCGACCGCTGGATCGTGCCACTCGTTGGGCTCTGCCTCAACCTCCTGGGCGCGCTGACGCTCGCCGTGGCCTATCTTTTCTTTTGACCACACAGCACCCTGCCCCTCTACTACGTCAATCCCCCTCTTCCGCAAGACAAGCGGAGGAGGGGGATTGGTCGTTTGGCAAGGGTCGGATGCCACAACTTGCGACTTCTGCACAGACTTATTCTTTGTTGCGATGAAAAGGGAAGCGCAGGCGCGGGGGCGCAAAGCTCAGGTGACGGTGTTCGTGGTGATCGCCCTCAGGCTTGTCGCCACTGCGCGCCACAATGATGAGGATGACGGCAACGAGGATTAGGACGATGCCTATGGCAAGGCGCAACGAGAAGCTCTCGGCGAAGACCAGGCAACCAATGAACACGGCTGTGACGGGCTCCAGGGCACCCATGATGGCCGACGGGGTGCTGCCAATGTTCTTGATGGCGATGTTCATGAAGAACAGGCTCAGCACCGTGGGCAGCAGGGCCAACTGCACAGCGCAGGCCCACTGGCACATGCCGTGGAGCCACTGCAATGGATTGCCCGATGCCAGCGAGAAGGCGAGTATGGAAAGCAGGCCGCCCAACACAATCCAGAAGGTGAACTTCACGGGCGAATAGGTCGTGGCCCATTGGTTCACCGCGATGATGTAGAGGGCGTAGAGCAGCGACGACAGCAACACCAGCGACACGCCTATGGCCGACAGCGTGGTGTTTCCGTCGCCCCGATAGAGCAGTCCGATGCCCAGTGTGGCCAAGGTGATGGACAGCACCGTGGGCCACGTGACGTGCTCATGGAAGAAGGCCACCATCAGCACGGCGGTCATGATGGGGTAACTGAACAGTATGGTCGAGGCAATGCCAGCGTCCATGTAGTGGAAACTGACATAGAGCGTGGTGGACGAAAGACCAAACAAGCTACCCAGCACGATGAAGCGCACGGCATGGCCCCACTTCACGCGGAAACTCTCGCCACGCAGCATCATCCATACAGCGAAAAAGAGCAAGGCCAGTGCATAGCGATAGAACAGCACCGAACTTGAATTGACGCCATCCTGATACAAATAGAGTGTTCCCAGCGGATTGGTGCCATAGAAGATGGCAGCCAGCACGCCAGCCACATAACCCTTCACTTTTGAGTTCATTGTTTTTTAACGCTTACCTTATAAAACAACACACAAACGCTATATTTTTCTGTTGTTCGGCAAAGTTAATCATTTTCCACATGCTAACAAGCAAGAATCATGATTTCTTGCGAACATTTCCCCTTTTGCACCTGCTCCGCCGCCACGCCATGCTGAGCCTGACATTCCGATTCAGCCAAAAGAAGAAACACACCAAATAGCCGTCAATCATCGCTGCCGCTTGTCACCCAACGTGGCGAGCAGCAGTTTTGCATATTCAGATTGTGATAGAACAGGACGGGAAAATCTACGGACATGTTAACCAACCCAAGCTCATGCAGGATTCCACCATGATTTTGTGCGTACACGGAGGATGACGTCAGACTTGAGTTTACGCCTACCGGCGCGTCACGCTCTCAGATGGTGCTATTGCACCCAAAAGACAGTACGACGGTATACCGATACTTGTCCACACGGCCTGTCATCACAGCCTACCTTTTTGGCAGCGAAACACGGCTTATCGAACTGGCATTTAGAAAATGGAGCAAAAGGTAACAAAATAAAAAAACTTATTAGCCCCAGTGCCACGACGGGCGCGTGCGGCTAATAAGCTTCC
Source organism: Prevotella sp. UBA6447 (assembly GCA_002437115.1). Classification (GTDB taxonomy): domain Bacteria; phylum Bacteroidota; class Bacteroidia; order Bacteroidales; family Bacteroidaceae; genus Prevotella. Next base: position 9,628 of record DJOD01000065.1, on the reverse strand, counting down.
CTGTATTTGTTTTCGTCTTTGTCCTGCAGCATGGAGAGGTAGCTGCGGTAGCGGCTCTCGGCAATGTAGTGGTCCTCGACGGCTTTTCGAACAGCACACCCGGGCTCATGAGTGTGAGTACAGTTGCTGAAGCGACAGTCCTTGGAGAACTTGAATATCTCCTTGAAGTAGCTGCCAATCTCCTCGGGCTCCATGTCAAACGAGCCAAAGCCCTTGATGCCTGGCGTGTCGATAATCCAGCCGCCACCGGGCAACGCCATCATCTCCGAGAAGGTGGTGGTGTGCATGCCAGTGTCGTGGGCATCGCTGATGTCGGCCACACGCGCTTCGGCTCCGGGGATGAGCAGGTTGAGCAGCGTCGACTTGCCTACCCCGCTGTTGCCGCTGAGCAGCGTCACGCGTCCACCCAGCATCTCTTGCAGGGCGTCGGTTCCCTCACCTGTTGCGGCCGACACCTGCCGGCACTCGTAGCCCACAGTCTCGTAGAGGTGAACCATCATCTCCTGGTAGTGCCGCTCCTTGTCGGAGAGCTGGTCGGTCTTGTTGAACACCAGCACCACGGGCACCGAATAGGCTTCGGCCGAGGCCAGGAAACGGTCTATGAATGTGGTAGCCGTCTCGGGATGTGCCACGGTGACCACGAGGAAAGCCTGATCGACGTTGGCTGCGATGATGTGGCTCTGCTTGGAGAGGTTGGTCGAGCGGCGCACAATGTAGTTCTTGCGGTCGTCGATGGCGGTGATGAGGGCTTGCCCCTCGGCGTTGACACTGATTTCCACCCCGTCGCCCACGGCCACGGGGTTGGTGGAGCGTATGCCTTTCAGGCGGAAGTTGCCTTTCACCTTGCTGTCCACCTCTCGCCCGTCGTCGGTGAGCACGGTGTACCAGAAGCCAGTGTTCTTGATGACTGTGCCGTGCATGGCCTTAGACCGTCATGATCTCTTTCTGCTTCTTGGCCAGTGTGGTGTCGATCTCCTTGACATACTTGTCGTGGAGCTTCTGCAGGTCAGCCTCGGCGTCCTTGCTCTGGTCCTCAGAGAGTCCGTCCTTGACGGCCTTCTTCAGCTTGTCTTTCACGTCAGCGCGCACGTTGCGCACCTCCACCTTGGCCATCTCGCCAATCTTGTTGCACTGCTTCACGAGTTCCTTGCGGCGCTCCTCGGTGGGTTGCGGCAGTCGCAGAATGACCATCTCGCCATTGTTCTCGGGCGTGATGCCCACACCACTGTCGAGGATACCCTTCTCGATGTCTTTGATCTGCTTACGGTCCCAGGGACGGATGGTGATGGTGCGTGCGTCGGGAATTGACACGTTGCCCACTTGGTTGAGGGGCACGCTCTGTCCGTAGGCGTTGACACGCACACCATCAAGGATGGCGGCATTGGCGCGACCAGCACGAATGCGTGCCAACTCTTCTTCGAGGAACTTAGACGCCTTCTGCATGCGAGCCTCGGCGTCCTTCAATGTTTGCTTTACGTCTATCATGTGTTTTCTGATTTGTTTTTCTCCGCGCAAATTTAAGGATTATTTCCTTACGTTGCAACTAATAGGGCAAAAAAAATCACTTGCCTTGCATCACTTCAGCCACTCGGTTGGTGAGGTCGACAAACTGTGCAACGGTGAGCTGCTCGGGCCGGCGAGTCATGATGCCTTGTGCGAAGAAGGCGGCATCAGGCATCGTGTCCTTGCCGAAGAGGGGCTTGAGCGACACCCGCAACATCTTGCGGCGTTGATTGAATGTGGTTTTCACCACGCGGCGGAATAGGGCCTCGTCACAGCCCAGGTCGTCCACGCTGTTGCGCGTCATGCGGATGACAGCACTTTTCACCTTGGGTGGCGGGTTGAAGACACCCTCATCGACCGTGAAGAGGTACTCCACGTCGTACCACGCCTGTATCATCACGCTCAAGATGCCGTAGGCCTTGTTGCCAGGCCCCGAAGCGATGCGCAGGGCCACCTCGCGCTGAATCATGCCCGTGCAGCAGGGGATGAGGTTCTTGTAGTCGAGCATCTTGAAGAAGATTTGCGAGGAGATGTCGTAGGGGTAGTTGCCTGTCAGCACGAAGGGCTGTCCGCCAAACACCTCATGGAGGTCCATGCGCAGGAAGTCCTCGCCCAGGATTTTGCCCTCGAGCTTGGGATAGGTGGCATGCAGGTAGGCCACACTCTCGTCGTCAATCTCCACAGCCTTCACCTCGCGTGGCTTCTCTACCAGATATTGTGTGAGCACGCCCATGCCCGGGCCTATCTCCAGCACGGGGATGTCGGGACAGGCATCCACCGTGCCGGCTATGCGGCGGGCGATGCCGAGGTCGGTCAGAAAGTGCTGACCGAGATTTTTCTTTGGCCTAACTTTTTTCATTTTTTCTCATTGTTGGGTTTTGGCGCTCGCGCCATTGACATTCCGCAAAATTACGAAATTTTATCCGTTTCACCACATGACGAGAAGGCAAGTGAGCGAAAAATATATCGTCTCCTCATATGGCAAGAGAAAAGCCTCTTTATCTCAACAACCTGTTTTTGTCTTGAAAATTCCGCAAAATATGGAACTTCTGGAGTTGACCTTCCAGAGAAAAAAGAATAGGCTTTGCCCGATTCATTTTCGTCAAAAGTCACAATATCGATTAATTTGTGAGCTTTTGTCCCAAAGAAAGTGTCGATTCGAGGGACGATTCGATAGCTATCGAGCCTCTTCGGAATAGCTATCGAGCCTCTTTAGCATGCCTATCTACCCTCGATTCGATACCTTTTTTCAAGACTTTAGGAAAACGAAGAATTTTTTCAAGCCATATTTCATCCCAACAACTTGGATGTCAACCAATTGCATAAAACTCTCAAAAATCGCATATTTGCGGGCCAAAGTAGGCTTGATGGATTTCAAGCGATTCTACAGAGACTATTTGTTCGAATAATTCCAATTTTCGGAAAGAGCTATAGCTGACAAAAGCCACTTACGCAGATGAGTTGCCCCTATAGTCAACAGGCCACATTTCGCTAAAACAAAAAAACTGGGACTCCACAAATGGAATCCCAGTCCTTTTTTGTATAAAATGAACTTTAAAAAAATCAACCGAAAAGCGGCTGCCCGCTTACTTGGTGCCCTCCACCATGTGATCCATAACCAATGCCAGGGCTGAAGCACCTACGAACATGACAGCTGCGAATGTAATAAATGTCATCATACTCATAACTTTTTCCTTTCTCTGTTTATTAATGTTCTTACTTACCACCCTTTCGGATGGCCTTTCATCTACCGCTTGCGCGGTGTTACCTTGAATTACAATCTCTTGTCTTTCGACGATGCAAAGGTACAAACTTCATGCTGTGTGCGCAAACAGAGGGAGCTTTTCATGCCATTTTCCGCGTTTTAATTGATGGAAGTCAACCCGGTTGACGCAGGTCAAGACAAGCGGTTGACCTATATCAAGTCATAGGGCGGTCTTCGCCAAGTCATGACACATCTGTCACATCAACGGACATTTTGGCACTCACAAATGCTGCCATCTTGAAGCATTCCATGCCACCTTCATGGCCCACCTTGTTAAAGGGATGGTTAAAAACATGTCTTTTCCTTTGCCGTTCAGCTGAATTCCACTATCTTTGTAAACCAAATGAGAAAGATTATTTGCGACATTCTCAAGGTGGCATTCTCTCTTTTGCTGGGTGGGGCCATACTCTACTGGATGTACCGCGACTTCGACTTCCACCACATGGAGCGCGTACTGCTCCACGAGATGAACTGGACGTGGATGTTGCTGTCGTTCCCCTTTGGCATCCTGGCGCAAGCCATCCGCGGTTGGCGATGGCGTCAGTCGCTTGAACCTGTGGGCGAACGGCCCAGAACGTCCGTGGCAGTCAATTCCATCTTCCTGTCGTACGCCGTCAGCCTTGTGGTACCCCGCATCGGCGAGTTTGCGCGCTGTGGCGTGCTCAAACGTTGGGACGGCGTATCGTTCCCCAAGGCCTTGGGCACAGTGGTGACAGAGCGTGCCATCGACTCGCTGCTCATCCTCATGGTGACGGGTGCCACGCTGCTCTGCCAGTTTAAGGTGTTCGACACATTTTTCCAGAAGACCGGCACACGCGTCGATGAAATCCTGGCCAGCTTCTCGTCTGCGGGGTGGTTGGTGACAGCTGTTTGCGGCATTGCCGTGGTGGCATTGCTGTGGTATCTCGTCCGGCGTATGGCCATATATAATAAGGTGAAAGGCATCTTCCTTGGGCTTTGGCAGGGCGCTCTCTCCGTGCGCCACGTCAGGAACGTGCCCCTCTATGTGGGCTTCACGCTGGCCATCTGGATGAGCTACTTCCTCCACTATTATCTCACGTTCTTCTGCTTCGACGCTACTGCCGGTCTCGGACTGGGCTGCGCCCTGGTCACGTTCATCGTGGGATCCATCGCCGTGGTGGTGCCCACCCCCAATGGGGCCGGCCCCTGGCACTTCGCCGTGAAGACCATGCTCACGCTCTATGGCGTGGGGGCCAACGACGCGCTGTTCTTCGTGCTCATCGTCCACTCGGTGCAGACCCTGCTCGTGGTGCTCCTTGGCGTCTACGCATGGATGGCCCTATCGTTCACGCGCAAACGCGCGGCAACAGCCATCTCCGAAACAAGCATCCATTAACTTTTAAAAACACAATAACTATGAGTGAAATCGCAAACCTGAAACCTGAGGCCATCTGGCGCAACTTCCACGCGCTGACGCAGGTGCCACGTCCGTCAGGACATCTTGAGAAAATACAGCAGTTCCTGCTCAATTGGGCCAAGGAGCACAACGTGGAGGCATTCCTCGATCCCGCCGGCAACATCGTGATGCGCAAGCCCGCCACACCGGGCTATGAGAACCGCAAGGTTGTGTTGCTGCAGGCACACATGGACATGGTGCCGCAAAAGAGTCCCGAGAGCACCCACAACTTTGAGACCGACCCCATCGAGACCTACATCGAGGACGGATGGGTGCACGCACGCGGCACCACACTGGGCTCGGACGACGGTATAGGCGTGGCAGCCATCATGGGTGTCATGGAGAGCAGCGACCTGAAGCACGGACCCGTGGAGGCGCTCATCACGCGCGACGAGGAGACGGGCATGTACGGCGCCAACGACCTGCCCAAGGGCGAGTTGCACGCTGACATCCTCATGAACCTCGACTCGGAACTCTGGGGCAAGTTTGTCATCGGCTCTGCCGGCGGCATCGATGTCACCTCATCGCTCGAGTACAAGCCCGTGGCCAACGACCAGCAGAAGGCAGTGCATGTCACCCTGAAGGGACTGCGCGGCGGACACAGCGGACTGGAGATCAACGAGGGACGCGCCAACGCCAACAAGGAGATGGTGCGCCTGGTACGCAAGGCCATCGCCGAGACAGGCGCACGCCTGGCCAGCTGGCACGGCGGCAACATGCGCAACGCCATTCCCTTCAAGGCTGAAGTGGTCTTGGCCCTGTCTGCCGACCAGGTGGAGGCACTTAAGGAGCTCGTGGAGAAGCAGCGCGCCATCATCGAGGATGAGTATCGCGGCATCGAGAAGAACGTCGAGTTCTTCGTCGAAGACGTGGAGAACCCCACCGAACTGGTGCCCCGGGAGATACAAGACAACCTCGTGGACGCCATCTATGCCTGCCACAACGGCGTGGTGCGTATGATCCCCGCCTACCCCAACGTCGTGGAGACCTCATCCAACCTCGCCATCATCGACATCGAGGCCGGCAAGGCTGTCATCAAGATCCTCGCCCGTTCCAGCCGCGAGGACATGAAGGAGTATGTGGCCACCACCCTGGAGAGCTGCTTCGACATGGCCGGCATGAAGACTGAGCTGAGCGGCAGCTACGGCGGATGGGACCCCAACCCCAACAGCGAGATTCTCAACCTGCTGAAGAAGGTCTACAAGGAGCAGACCGGCGAGGAGGCCACCGTGCAGGCTGACCACGCAGGGCTGGAGTGCTCGGTCATCCTGAGCAAGTATCCGGGCATGGACGTCGTGTCGCTCGGCCCCACACTGCTCTCGCCCCACACCACCAGCGAGCGCTTCAAGGTAGACACCGCCGAGCCGTTCTGGCGACTGCTCACGGCCACCCTCGAGCAGGTGCCCACCAAGTGATGACCTCACCACATGGGGGCCAAGGCCTACAGCAAGACCCACATGTGACAAAACGAATAAAAATAAAAGGAGGGCGCGCAAAAAGTCGAAATTTTTGCGCGCCTTTTGGTTGTTTTTTTATAATTTTGCAAGTACAAGACCAATATCACAAAACAAATGGACGATTATCACGCGGAAAATTTCAACTTATGACGTGAGGATCAGACGCAAAGGCGGCTAATCCCCACAACATCCTTAATGACGGAGATTAGCTACAATGAAGACATATTGGAACATTGAGAAGAGCCTGAAGGCCATACCTGAGTGGCAGCCCAACTGCTGGATACAAGTGACTTGTCCCACCGATGAGGACCAGCGCGAACTGGAAGAGAAGTTCAACATCCCCGATTATTTCATCAGCGACATCAGCGATACCGATGAGAGGGCTCGCTATGAATATGACGACGGATGGATGCTCATCATCCTCCGCATACCCTATGTGAAGGAGATACGGTCGCGCACGCCCTACACCACCGTGCCACTCGGCATCATACACAAGCGCGACGTGACCATCACAGTCTGCTTCTACGAGACGAACATGATGATAGACTTCGTGTCTTACCAGCAGAAACGCGGCGATGGCTTCACCGACTATGTGGACATGATCTTCCGCCTCTTCCTCTCCTCGGCCGTGTGGTACCTCAAACGGCTGAAGCAAATCAACGCGCTCATCGAGAAAGCCAAGCACAACCTCGACCACGAAGTGAACAATGAGAGCCTCATCGGCCTCTCCAGGCTGCAAGACTCGCTCACCTACTTCATCACCTCCATCCGCGGCAACGAGAACCTCCTGCAGAAACTGAAGTTCAAGTTGCAAGTGGACGAGCTCGATGCCGACCTCATCGAGGATGTCAACATCGAGATGACGCAGGCACGCGAGACAACCAGCATCTACTCGGACATCCTGGAGTCGACCATGGACACCTACTCGAGCATCATCAACAACAACATGAACACGGTGATGCGTACGCTCACCTCGGTCACCATCATCATGATGTCAGCCACGTTCATCGCCTCACTGTACGGCATGAACGTGACCAACGGACTGGAGGGCAACCCCTGGGGATTCGCCATCACGCTCGTCATGTCGTTTGCCGTCAGCGCACTATGCTGGGTGGTGCTGCGCTACAAGCGGCTGCTGTGAGCCCTTCACGGAGGCAAACGACAATTCGCTTCCATTCGAGCAATGGGGCGGTGGACTTCCAAGTGAGTCCACCGCCCCATTGCCATTAACATGAACAGACACGCCGACTTTCTATCCTATCCTTCATCACCACATTTCGTCCTTTCACCAGTCTCGCTTGCCTTTTTCTTTCCACAAAATATTTCTCAAAAAGTTTGGAGGGAAATAGAAAAAAAAACTATATTTGCGGCGGTTTATTAAAAGTACTATCAAACCATTCCCACTACAGGGGATGCAACGAACCTTTCCAAAAGGCCATGACGCCTTCAGAAGGCTTAATCTGAAAACCAAATGCACTAACAAGGTGCAATTACAATATAATTTTTAAATGTTTGTTATATGAGACATGCTATTTTAATTTTAGCCCACAAAAATGTGGATCAATTATGCAGGTTGGTAGAGTATTTCAAAAATGATTGCGAGGTATACATACACATCGACAGGAAATGACTTATCGGAAATGAAGAAGAGAATAGGCTACTTGCCTACCCACAAGTGAAACTCGTTTCCCGAGAATATGATGTCAATTGGGGCGGCACGAGTGTGCTGGAAAGCGAAATGCACTTGCTGCGCATGGCGGTAAAAATGGGGACAGCAGACTATTATCACCTCAGCGGACAAGACTACCCTACACGCCCACTGGAATGTTTCCTAACATTTTTCGAAGAAAATGCAAGCAAAGAGTTCATCAGTTATCTACACTTGCCACATCCGAAATGGGAAGACAACACTTTCAGAAGGCTGCAATACTTTTACCCATTCGACTACGCTGCCAGTCATGACGACCCTCGCAAATGGGTATGGCAACAAGTGAAAGAACAACGTGACAAAGGAGCCAAGCGCCCCATACCCGACGCTTTTGACCATTTATATGGAGGCTCGCAATGGTTCTCCATCACCCGAAAAGCTGCCGAGACCTTACTGGACTACACAGACCACCATCCAAAGCTTTACGGACAAATGTGGATGACGTTCGCACCAGAAGAGTGCTATGTCGCTACCGTGCTTGTCAATCTGATAGGAAAAGAAAACATTGAGTCATGGAACCGTCGGTTTATCCGTTGGAAATATGAGAACGGGAACCGACCCGCCAACTTAGGATGCGAGCATTTCCACTATCTGCTCGAAAGCGAATGTCTGTTTGCGCGGAAGGTTGAACTGCCAGTAAGCACCCTATTGTTGGACAGGATTGACAAATATCTGCTCCAAGATGGCCCAATAAAAATAGGAGAAACGGGAAGTTGGATTTACAAGGGTTTCCTAAAGCATAGATACGACTCAAAGTTTGCCGATTATGTGGCTCAGATGTGGTGCGAAGTGGACGCAAGGACGGGATTGGACATGGGATGTGGTGATGGCCTTTATGTGTCCCAATGGAGATGCCGCGGACTATCGTTTGCTGGATACGATGCCAACCCAAGGACAGAGGTCTTGTCTGCCATGCTGTTGCCTAAGGGCGACACGCCTTGTGGCGTGGCCGACTTGACAGAGGATTTGGAAGTGGACAGCAAGTTTGACATGGTGGTGTGCAAGGACGTTCTTCCCTGCATACCACAAGAACTGGAACCTGTCGCCCTGCGCAACTTGGCAAAACTGTCCGCCCACTTCATCATACTAAGTTGGAATGTACCCGAAGAACTGTCCATGTTGCCACACAGGCAAGTGGAGGAAAGCAGCTTACTCGCCATATTGGCAAAGGAGCATTTCGCACAGGAAAAGTATATGACGGCAAACCTACGCGTCATCATGAACAGAAAAGATTGCTGCGTGCTGATAAGGCACGAGCAAATATAATTCATAAATAATAATTTTTAATAAAAATTTAAAATGAAAAAACTTAAAGTTTACAGTGCCAGCACGCAGAGTGGCAATGGCACAGCAGCCAAAGGGTCTGCAAGTAACCCCTACACAAAGGAAGAGTATGAGGCAATGCTTGACAACGACACATGGCCAGGCGGATACGTTGAAGGATTGGGCTATTGTCTAAAAGGTGTTACCGTCACTCCATCCAGTTCCAATTCAGGTTCCGGGTCTTGGGGATCTGGTTCAATGTTCGACTATTGGTCTTCCATGGACTCTTCTTACCCATGGGATTCCAATCCGATGGACTATCTAAGTTCACTATATCCATCTGATACAGAAAATGGAAATGGGACTGGGAGTGGGACAGGAAACAGTAATAGTGGTAACCACAATAGTGGAAGTGGTGGCCATGGCAGAAATATTTGTAGGGATGTTCTATAAATTAAAGTGCTAATATTCAGTGAATTACTTGCGTATTACGCAAAAAAGCCGTACTTTTATAG
>DJOD01000007.1 GCA_002437115.1 Prevotella sp. UBA6447 | reverse complement strand
TTAGAATTAACAGAGTATTGTTGACTGAAAATACGCGTTTTTTGAGGAAATTCACAAACTTCTACAAATCAACTTGTTATAAAAAGCAAGATTTTCTGTTTCCCCACCCAACACGCAAAACGACTCAATAAAGTGTCTATTGCGCGAAGGTTAAGCCCCAATCGTTTTAAGATGAAGCACGTTTTTACGGACGATTAAGCCTTCTTCTATACACGAGGAAGGCCATATCGTGGCAAGCGAAGTTAGAGGAGGCAACTCGACAAGCCACTAACGCCAGAGAAAGAAGGCAAGAAACTACATGTTAGCCCACTAAACGACTCAGTTGCGAGAAGCCTTTTTTGCAGAACATTCCTTACAAATTTCATTGCAAGCAAACCAAGTTTTGGACACTACAGAACCGCATTTCACGTATAAGCCAAATGTAAGGAGAAGCATCATCAATCACCACTATACTAAAGGTAGCAGCAGACTTTTATCTGCTACCTATGCAATTCTAAATATTGTCGTGGGTAACCTTCGCAAGATAAAACCTACAACAAGAAAAAGCAAAAACGGGCGAAAACAGCTCATCAAAAACAAAAAAAACGAGCAGACAACCTAAAGGAGTAAGAAAGGCACCTAAAAGACGCATTTTGCAAAGTCAGAGTTGTCACTTTTTTGTCGCACTTTGGCGTTTCTTAACATTCGACGACATATTTATCCTACGGATAACCTGCTATTCAACAGATTTTGCATAACTTTGTATTCATAACACAACAAACAACATGAAAAAGACCCTCATAGCCGCACTCGCACTGGCGGCAACCCTAACAGCAACCGCGCAAAAGCGAGCTTTCACCATAGAAGACGTGTACCGTGTGCAATACGTGTCGTCGCCCACCGTGGCAAAGGACGGCACCCTCGCCTACTCTACCAGCCGCTCAGACCTCAAGGCACAAAAATCGTTCAGCAACATCTACGCGATGAAGCCTGGAAGCAAAGGAAAAACAATGGCCGTCACCACCAACAACAAGAGCTACGCCCCCCAATGGTCGCAGGACGGCAAAAGCCTCTACTTTTGCTCCGCCGTTGATGGAGCCACGCAACTGTTCAAATACGCTGACGGAAGAGTGCAGCAAGTGACCAGCTACGCGCTCGGCGTGCAGAACCCAGTGGTGTCGCCAGACGGGCGCCTCGTAGCCTTCGCGGCTGAGGTATACCCCGAGATAGGAGGCGCTGACGGCAAAGCCAACAAGGACATCATGGACAAGCAGGCCAAGAACCCCATACAAGCACACGTGGCCGACAACCTGCTCTTTCGCCATTGGACAGACTACAGCGATGGGCGCTATTGGCACATCATCATTTACGACACCACGAACAACACCTATACCGACATTACGCCAGGACGGTTCCACAGCCCCGTGTTCTCGCCCAGCGGCCCATCGGGCTACGTCTTCTCGCCCGACTCGAAGGAAGTGTGCTACTTAAGCAACCACGACGCGCATCCCGAGGCATCCACCAACTGCGACCTATGGACTGTGAGCGTCAAAGGAGGCGAGGCTCGCAACCTCACTGCAGACAACAAGGCATGGGACGGAAGCCCACAGTACAGTCCCGACGGGAAATGGATTGCCTACAGGTTCCAACGCACGCCCAGCTACGAGAGCGATCGTTTCGTGCTTGGCCTCATCAACCGGCAGACCGGTGAGAAGCGCGTGCTAACCGAGAGCTACGACAACTGGGTGGACGACTATAAGTGGGCAGCCGACTCGAAAAGCATCTACTTCCTCGGCGAAGAGCTCGGCTACCAGCCGCTCTATCAAGTGAGCATCAAAGACAACCGCCTCAAGAAGCTCATCGCAAGACGCGCCATAGGCAGCTTTGAGCCTGACGGAAAGGGCGGCTTCTACTACACCTACTCCACAACGGGCAAGCCCGTGGCACTCTACCACACGTCCACGCCAGGAAAAGCCGGCAAGCACTTTGTCGAGACGCAGGTAACACACCTCAACGACCAGCTGGAAACCGAGGTCGACATACGACCCTCCGAGGCCCACTGGGTCATCGGAGCGGATGGCGACAGCGTGGAATACTTCATCGTGAAGCCACACGGCTTCGACCCCAACAAGAGGTACCCCCTCGTCATCAACGTGCATGGAGGGCCACAGATGCAGTGGATGGACTCCTTCAGACCCGACTGGCAGGTGTTCCCAGGGGCTGGCTACGTGGTGGCCTACCCCAACCCGCACGGATCGACGGGGTACGGGCAGAAGTTCTGCCGCGCCATCAGCGGGTCATGGGGCGGACGGCCTTATGAAGACGTGATGAAGGTGACCGACCAGCTGGCAAAGCTCCAATACGTCGACTCCACACGCATGGGAGCCATGGGATGGTCGTATGGCGGCTACTTCATGAACTGGCTGCAGGGCCACACCAAACGCTTCCGCTGCCTGGCCTCCATGATGGGACTCTTCGACCTGCGTTCCATGTGGGGCACAACGGAGGAACTGTGGTTCCCCAACTTCGACCTGGAGGGACAGCCATGGAACTCCAAGCTCTACAAGACATGGAGCCCATCAGAATATGTGGAACACTTCGCCACACCCACGCTCATCATTACAGGAGAGAAAGACTACCGCGTGTCGTACAACCAGTCGTTACAATACTTCACAACCTTGCAAACGCTCGGAATTCCCTCACGCCTCATCGTCTTCAAGAACGATGGCCACTGGCCCTCAGGCCTGCGTTCCATGCCCCTCTACTACAACGCGCACCTCGAATGGTTCCACAAGTACCTGGGGGGAGCCCCTGCGCCCTGGGACAGCGAGAAAATGGCCAGGCAAGGTATCGAATGGTAACTACACAAGGAAAGATAAACCTAAAAAGACAACAATGCGCAAGGTGGCACTGGACACCCCACACACCTTTGCGCAACAACACCTAAGCTCAACGATATGGCTAAATACCCCTCATGGCAAGACGAATATTGGCTCATGCTCATGCAGCTATACCTGAAACGGCCACAAGGTGTGAAGCCCATCTACAGCCGAGCTGTCGTAGACCTCGCGCTGGAACTCCACTTCCCACCCGAGTATCTGTTCCGAAAGATGTTCAGGCTGAGGCAAGTGGACACGCCCAACCTGCAACGCTTGTGGGACACCTACGCCGACAACCCCAAACGGCTGACGCGCGAAGTGAAGCTACTCAAGCGCATGAACGGATTCGGCACAGCGGGCGAGTTTTACGCGGGGGTGGCCATCAACGAGTCGTGGGAGAAAGACTTCAAGCCCATCGAAAGCCTGGGCGACGACAAGGTGGCGCCCGTAACGCTCATCGTCATCCTCGACCTCTACTTCAGGCTGACACCCAACACCATGGTGGAAGAGACACCCGAAATCGCCTCCCTTGCCAAACTGGTCAAGATGAAACCCGAGAAGGTGGTCGCCATCATGCAAGCCTACCAGGTGTGCGACCCCTACCTCAACAGCAAAAAAGCCATAGCCCCCAGTCTGCTCGCGGCCTGCGAACAGGTTTGGAAACGGTTTGGGAACGAAGACCCGCAGAAAATTGCTGCGACAGCAGCCCAACTCAAAGAATACTGGAAATAAGGAATGTCACAAAAACTCATACAAACCCAAGCGCAAGCGCAAACCCAGCAACAACGCCTCTCGCAACAACAGATGTTGCAGGTGAAGCTGCTGGAGATGCCACTGGCAGAACTGGAGCAAAACATTGCCCTTGAGCTCGACGACAACCCTGCATTGGAAGAGCGACGAGATGACCTCGAAAACAGCCACAACAATGACGACACGGCCAATGACGACGCGGAGCCCACATCGGCCAGCGACACGGCTGAGACACGCGACAACAACGCGAGTGACTATCCAGAGAGCGACGACAGCTACGAGCAGAAGAGCGAGCGCGAGGAAAGAGAAGAGGCACTCGACAACGCACTCGCCAACCTGGGAAGCGACGACGAAATGCCACAGGCCGAACATTACACCTCAGCCGACAACAACGACAACGCCGACTATGAGGAAATGGTATGGGGCGACACCACCTCGTTCTACGACAAGCTGAAAGAACAAATGGGGATGCTTGAGCTGACAGACAACCAGCAAGAAGTCATGGAATATCTCATAGGATCGCTTGACGATGACGGGATATTACGTAAACCACTGGATGACATAACCGATGAGCTCGCCATCTACCATGGCATAGACATCTCTACCAAAGACGTGGAGGCCGTCTTGAAAAAGCTACAGACATTCGACCCGGCGGGCATCGGGGCGCGCTCTCTGCAAGAATGTCTGCTCCTTCAAGTGAAACGCAAACCGGCAAGTAAGCTCAAAGACCTCATGACCCGTGTGCTCAGCGACCACTACGAAGACTTTATCAAGAAGCACTGGGACAAAATTGCGGCTTCGCTCAACCTCACACGGGAGCAAGCCGACACCGTGCACCAGGAAATCCTCAAGCTGAACCCCAAGCCAGGAGCAGCTCTCGGAGAGACCATGGGGCGAAACACGCAGCAAATAACACCAGACTTCATAGTTGACACCGACGACGAAGGGCATGTGAGCTTCACCATCAACCACGGGAGGGTGCCCGAACTGAAAGTGTCGCCCGACTTCGCCAGCATGGTGGAACACTATAAGAACAACAAGCAGAAAATGACGCGTACCGACAAGGAGGCGTTGCTTTATGCCAAGGAAAAAGTGGAGAAAGCGCAAGGATACATCGAGGCAATACGACAAAGGCAGCACACGCTCTACATAACGATGAAGGCCATCATCAATTGGCAGATGAAATTCTTCCAGGATGGCGACGAGGCCGATCTCAAGCCGATGATTCTCAAGGACATTGCCGAAAAGACGGGGCTTGACATATCAACCATCAGCCGCGTCAGCAACCAGAAGTACGCGCAGACACGATGGGGAACATTCCGCCTCCGCTTCTTCTTCACAGACAGCTACGTCACAAAGGATGGGGAAGAGATGTCGACACGAAAGATCAAGCTCGCACTGAAAGAGCTGATTGACAACGAGGACAAGAAGAAACCGCTCTCTGACGACGTGCTTGCACAAGAGATGAAGAAAAAGGGGTTTCCCGTGGCTCGCCGGACCATAGCCAAGTATCGTGAACAGCTACACCTGCCCGTGGCACGCCTGCGCAAGGCATAACACCAGGCAACTTAACTCTGTTACCAAAGCAGATATGAAAGAAAAAAACATCATATTGGCAGCACGGGTGATGAGCATGGTATTCACCCCATTCTACCTGCCCATCGCAGGATTGCTGGCCTTGTTCATTTTCAGTTACATGAGCTTGCTACCAGCCACCTACAAGCTGACTGTGCTCGCCATGGTTTACCTCTTCACCATCTTGCTACCTACGATGCTCATCCACCTCTATCGCCGCTATCAGGGATGGACGTCATCGGAAATGGCACAGAAGGAACGGCGCATGGTTCCCTACATCATCGCCATCCTGTGTTACTTCATCTGCTACTATCTGATGAGCCTCATACGCATACCACAGTTCATGGCCAACATCCTGGTTGCGGCCTTGGTCATACAAATCGCGTGCGCCATCATCAACGTGTGGTGGAAAATTTCAACCCACAGCGCGGCCATAGGAGGCTTTGAGGGTGCACTCATCGCCTTTTCCATCATCTTCGCTTTCAACCCGATAGAATGGTTCTGCACCATCCTTATCATAGCGGGCATGGTTGGGACAAGCCGCATGGTGCTACGCCAACACACGCTCTCACAAGTCGTCATGGGCTTTCTCGTCGGCATGATACTGGGCTTTTGGGCAATCATCTGACAGGCATACAGCAACCAAAAGACCCAAAACAACCAAGAACGAGTAAAGACACAGATGCCGTCTAATAATCAACAGCATCACAAAACAACAAAAAACATCATATACCATGAAACCATTAGTCAGTATCATCATGGGGTCTACAAGCGACCTTCCAGTTATGGAAAAAGCTTGCAAATGGTTGGAAGATCAAGAAATTCCCTTTGAGATGAACGCCCTCTCTGCCCATCGCACACCCGATGCCGTGGAGCAATTTGCCAAAGGCGCAAAGGCACGCGGCGTGAGGGTCGTCATTGCCGGAGCAGGTATGGCAGCTGCCCTGCCAGGTGTCATCGCAGCCTCCACGTCCCTGCCTGTCATCGGCGTGCCCATCAAGGGCATGCTCGACGGTCTCGACGCCATGCTTTCCATCATACAGATGCCTCCTGGAATACCAGTGGCAACGGTCGGGGTGAATGGCGCGCAAAACGCTGCCATCCTCGCGGCAGAAATGATGGCACTTGGCGATGATGCCATCGCAGCCAAGGTAGACGCTTGGAAGGCCGGACTGGGAAAGAAAATCGAAAAGGCCAACAAAGACTTGGCTGAAATCAAGGATTATAAGTTTAAGTGTTAGCAGACCAACTTATGCATCCCACCCTATCGACTCATTCAACAACCAAAATGGATTTATTCAACTATCATAGGCGCGAGACAACTGTAGCACATGTGGGGAAGCTCGACATGGGCGGCGAAAACCCCATCCGCATCCAGTCGATGACCACCACAAGTACCGACGACACTGAACGCTCAGTGGCCCAATCAGAACGCATCATCAAGGCAGGTGGTGAACTGGTGCGCCTCACCACGCAAGGCATACGTGAAGCGGAGAACCTGAAAGAGATACAGGCAGGCATCCGCCGCGACGGTTTCAGCACGCCCCTTTGCGCCGATGTTCACTTCAACCCCAACGTGGCCGACGTGGCAGCCCGCATCGCCGAGAAAGTGCGCGTGAATCCAGGCAACTACGTTGACCCCGCGCGTCGGTTTGTCAAACGCGAATACACAGATGAGGAATACGAGCAAGAGCTAAAAAAAATAGAAGAACGCTTCGTTCCGTTCCTCAACATTTGCAAGACCCACCACACGGCCATCCGCATCGGTGTAAACCACGGCTCTCTGTCTGACCGCATCCGCAACCGCTATGGCGACACGCCAGAGGGCATCGTGGAAAGCTGCATGGAGTTCCTGCGCATCTGCAAGCGCGAGCATTTCGACGACGTGGTGATTTCCATCAAAGCCAGCAACACGGTGGTCATGGTGCGTTCCGTGCGCCTACTTGTCGACACTATGGCTAAGGAAGGCATGAGCTATCCGCTCCACCTGGGTGTCACCGAGGCTGGAGAGGGCGAAGACGGGCGCATCAAGAGCGCCGTGGGCATTGGTGCTTTGCTCGCCGACGGCATAGGCGACACCATACGCGTGTCGCTCTCCGAAGAGCCCGAGGCGGAGATTCCTGTGGCTCGCCACTTGGTAGATTACATAGGCCGAAAGGCGGGGCACATTCTCATCCCAGGCGAAGCCTGCCCAACTTTCGACTGGCTTCACCCGTCACGGCGCGCCACAAAGTCAGCAGGAAACATCGGTGGAAATCATGTGCCTATCGTCATCACGTCGCGAACAAACGCTCACCAAGGTAGCACAACACCGGAAACGTCAGCCAACACTACCAAGGCCGACTATGTTTACATCGGATCCGAAGTTCCTACAGACTCTCTCAGAAACTACATTATAGACTATAACGTATACGCCGAGTTGACCCATAACGGCACCCGGCCGTACAAACCGCAGGGCGAAGAGGCTGACAAGACAACCCTCTACCCTATCTTCCCTGTAACCGCCATGCCTTTCATTGGTATGATCCAAGCTCCAGTAAAGTTTCTGGTTCTGCAGTTTGGCACCCCAAGCGACGAGTATTTGGCTTGCCTAAAGGCTCATCCCGAAATTGTCGTGGTATGCACCAGCCACCACCAAAACCGGCTGGGCGACCAGCGCGCCTTGGTTCATGAGATGATGAATGCAGGCGTGACCAACCCTGTGGTGTTTGCGCAGATGTACCGGTTGAACGACAAGGACGAGTTTCAACTGGAGGCAGCAGCCGATATGGGCGCACTGATGATGGACGGGTTGACAGACGGCCTATGGCTGATGAACGACGGTAACATCAGCGAAGCCGACATCGATGACACTGCGTTTGGCATCCTGCAAGCCGCACGCCTGCGCACAACGAAGACCGAATACATTTCCTGTCCTGGATGCGGTCGCACGCTCTATGACCTGCGCGACACCATCGCCAAGATACGCAAGGCAACATCCGACATGAAAGGCTTGAAAATTGGCATCATGGGATGTATCGTGAACGGCCCCGGCGAGATGGCCGATGCCGACTATGGCTACGTCGGAGCAGGACCGAAGCGTGTGTCTCTCTATCGCAGACAGACTTGCGTGGAGAAAAACATACCTGAGGACGAGGCTGTCGAGCATCTGCTGGCGCTCATCCGCAAGGAACAGGAAGAAGCCAAAGGCTGAAGCCGACAAGTCCCTCTCCCACCCTACCCACCTTTATAATGCAAAACACGACACCACATAACAAAACCCACAAAGATAACCACCACCATGGAAGGACGTTCTATCAACGAAATGGAACTGTGCGGTCGCTACATAGCTTCACCCAATCGCTACAATTACGCAGCAAGCCTTTACCAGCGCTGCGGGCGTTCGGGCGTACTGCTGCCCAAGGTAAGTTTGGGCTTCTGGCACAATTTCGGAAGCACAGACAGCTACGAGCGAGCCCGCACCATCGCCCATTGTGCCTTCGACAATGGCATCGTCCACTTCGATTTAGCCAACAATTACGGCCCACCCTACGGCTCTGCTGAGGAGACATTGGGGCGGCTCATGGACGAAGACTTTCTTCCTTACCGCGACGAGCTATTCCTGTCGACCAAAGCGGGCTACGACATGTGGCCCGGACCATATGGCAACTGGGGCTCGCGCAAGTATCTCTTTGCCAGCCTGGAGCAAAGTTTGCAACGTATGCGCGTAGACTACGTAGACTTATTTTATAGGGTGTCCAGTTAGAT
>DJOD01000039.1:6012-73233 GCA_002437115.1 Prevotella sp. UBA6447 | reverse complement strand
GAACATCTAACTGGACACCCTAATTATTTGGTGTGTGAAAACGTCAAGGATAGTGCATTTTATCTCTATGGCACTAATTTTATGATGGCTAATCAAATGGAGCCAACTTATACCATTAATGTCATCGAAGGTAATGGAGGTGGAGGTACCATTGTTGAGGTTCTTGATAGATACAAAGATTATCCTTGTCTTGCTATATGCGACAGCGATAAGAAATATCCTTTGTGTCCAATAGGCGAAACGTTGTTGGGGGTAACTGAGTATGTTAAGGCTACACATAGAAGACTCTTATGGCTATATGCATTGAATGTGCATGAACTCGAGAATCTGATTCCATTTGATGTCATACAGAAAGTGCGAAATACAAAAGTTGGAAGAAACAAGATCAATAAACTCAAAATAATCAACGACGCAGAAAATTGTAGTTCGTTTTTGCAATATTTTGACTTCAAAAAGGGGATTAGTAGTGAACTAATGGCTAAGATTTATAAAGTCGATTATAGTTTTTATAATGTATGTAAAAGTGCTTTGCAACTAACAGGTGCATTTGATGTGAATTTGGAGAAGAATATTGCATCGAACAAAAAATGCACTAAAGTTTTAATGCAGGGATTCGGTGAAGACGTTTTAAAGGAATCTTTGGAGTATATGGGTAATAACAATTTGAATTCTTCAGATTTCAAATTGCGTGAATGTCAATCTGAGGACTGGAAGCGAATCTCAAATATGGTTTGGTCTTTAGGATGTGCCATGAAGCCTAGAAGAGTTTAACGCAATGGCATTATTAGCAAGGTGTTTGGCGGTATTACGATAGGAAATAATGTAATCGTGGCTCCCAACGCCGTTGTCGTCAAGGATGTCCCGGACAATTGTGTGGTGGCGGGTGTGCCCGCCAAGGTCATCAGAAAGAGCGAAAGATGAGCATGAGGACATGCAACAGCCTAAAAATGGCAATTTGTCTTTGTCTCTCAAAAATATTTTTGTATTTTCGCCGAAGCATTTGAAAAGTATGTTTTTCGAACTCTGTTCGAAGAGGCTAAATGCCAATGCCCATAATATACTAAAGAAAAGATTTCGGTGATTATAGAATTCGCTTTATGGATACGACAAGACTAAAGGTGGAGAGTTTCGGACCGATAAAGTCGGTGGACCTGAACATGGGTGACTTGAACATCTTGATAGGCCCACAGGCAAGTGGGAAGAGCTTGTTCTTGGAACTGTTCAAGTTGGTCGTGGATAGCGCAAACATTATGGATGTTTTGCGCAAGTACAATTATATCTTGTCCAAGACGGATGTGAATCCTTTTCTTGACCTTTACTTCGGTGAGGGGTTGCATTCGCTGTTTACGCAAAAGACCCGGATTCAATTTGGCGACAAGTCTTTTTCCATTTCAGACTTGTTGAGGCCCGCTAAATTCAAGTTAGGCGCCAAGGAGGCTGTGTTTTATGTCCCTGCCCAGCGCATCTTGGGCATTTCGGATGGACGGCCTAAAAATTTCATGGAGTTTGACGGATCCACGCCTTATGTGCTGAAGAACTTCAGCGAGACGCTGCGTGTGTTCATACAGGGTGGATTGGGAAATCCTGACGTGATATTTCCCATGCGCAATCGTTTAAAGGGGGCTGTGAAGAAATCGATTGACAAGTCGGTTTTCCATGGAGCGAAGGTGGTGATCGATCAGACTTCTGGCCAAAGGAAAATGAAGTTGAACGTCAATGAGGTGAGCCTTCCTTTCATGACGTGGAGCGCGGGCCAAAAGGAATTCATGCCACTGCTCTTGGCCATGTATTGCTTGTCGGGGCCACCCACGTCTGTGATCAACAAGAATGATTACAAATGGGTGATCATTGAGGAACCCGAGATGGGGTTGCATCCGCGCGCCATACAAGCTGTGATTCTGGAAATCATTGAGTTGATGCAGTCAGGCTATAAGGTCCTGGTGTCAACCCATTCCCCGACGTTGCTGGAATTCGCTTGGGTTTTTGAGTCCCTAAAAACTTTGCCGGAAGAGGAATTGAAAAGCGCCCTTTGTGAATTGTTTGACATAGACCAGAACTGTACGGCGGCCCAAGTGCTCAATGGCTTGAAGAGTAAAATGGTAAAGACCTTCTTCTTTGAGTCACGAGGGGGTGGAGTCGTGTCCACAGACATTTCTTCTTTGGATGTGGAAGCCGAAGATTCTGTTATATCCGATTGGGGAGGCTTGTCTTCTTTTTCCGGGAGAGCATCCGACGTGGTCAGTAAGTATTACCAGGAAGATGGAGGAAAATAAATGAAACACAGGGCAGGTGAAGGCAATCCTTTCAAGTCGGCCATTGAAAAGACGTCCGACTTGAAAAATGGTTACCGTGAAGGCCTAAAGGCTTTGGGTAACAATTCGGCCAAGGTCTCCATATCGGTTCGCGATGCGTTGTTGGGGAGTTGCGACATAGATGGTTGCACCAAGGCATTGTATCCTGAGGATTCAAGGTGGGACTATGTTATCGGCTATAAGCAAAAGACATGGTTCGTAGAAGTGCATCCGGCGAGTACCAGTAATGTGAACGATATGATCAAAAAGGAACAGTGGCTTGAGCAATGGCTCAAGGAGAAGGGACGTGAACTTGCTGCTATAAGGAACGATAATGTCCATTATTGGATTCCGTCAGGAAAAGTGCGCATCACTAAGACCTCACGGCAGTATCGTGCATTAGCCAAGCACGGCCTTCGGATAACAAACACACCTTTTGTCATCAAGTGATAAAAGAACAAAACTTAATTTTCCAATCAGTAATGATAGTGATTAGAAAGATTCAACCGACATCATTGCTGAGAAGCTAACGATACTTTTTATTTGACTATATGGCCTTATAGGCAGTCAAGCACTTGCTTGGCTGCCCAGTAGCCTGTTGCTTCGTTGTCTTTGCGAGTCATGAAAGCAAGCGCCTCAGCTTGCCTTCAATACTGTCTTTTCAAAGTAAAATAGGTGATGCCTCGTGTCTTCAGTTGGTGGTGTGTGGTGGTCGCACTTATGCTGTTGTAGTGAAGGAGGTGCCGGACAACTGTGTCGTGGCAGGCGTGCCTGCAAGGTTTATCAAGAAGAGAAGATTATGAGTGATATGCGTTTTGCTAAGCGTTTGGTCGTAAGTTTTTTGGAGGAAGCTTGTCGCTTTCTTCAGATGGATGCGGACACGATATCCGTGAGCTATAGCCAAAGACAATCTCCCTTTGGCGTGTTCGTCTGGGGGGCTGATGATGAGATTACAGTGGAGGTGGGGTTCCTTGAGTTTTGCGCTTTGCATAATGCGTTCACAAAACTAAGGGAGAGAACGTATTTCGCGGCCCGATTGATCCAGCAACGTCGATTGCATGGAGTGGCTTATTCGTTGCAGTCAGAACAGGCAATGGATGATGCCATGGGGTTTGCCAATGCCATGATGTTCATGAAGGGCATTCAGTGTCCGTGCCCGCCAATCTTTTCTTCTGAATCTTACTTTGCACGGTCGTTGGCAATTCTGAGAGATGAGTTCGGGCTGAGGGGCAGCGTGTTCGAAATGCAAAAAAGATGCTTACCAAATCCATCTGGACAAAGAGACTGGAAATCTCCTGTTTGCCAAGTACATGTTGCGTAACGACCAAGGCCGTCCGCGAACCATAAAGCCCGGCGAGAAGGGTAGCAAAGAAAATCCATTCGACAATATCAACCAGGCGATGGAATGGCTGCGTGAGGCGGAAGCGGAGGCTTATGCAAATGACGGACTGATGCAGGACATCGCGAACGAGCAGTATTTCTATGATTTGGAACGAGGTTACTTTCGTGTTGACTGGGCGGCATCTTACGTCGCGCATAGAAACAATGGACTTCCAGAACAGGCCTTTGTGGCCTCTCAAATGGCGCCTATCGGCCCATATAAGCCTTTCTTCGCATTGAAGCCGAACCTGTATGGGCACAAGTTTCTTTATCGTGGACAGAGTGATTACTATGAGGGGAAACCTTGTGTGCCAAATATGTTTCGAGATGCGGAACATAACAAAAAAGAATACTACCTTGACTTCCTGATCTTCTCGCAAGAGATAGAGCTGCTGATTCGGTCGTTGCCTCTGGTTCAACTGCTGGAGAATGGCATAGAGCTGTTGCACGACACGTTCAAGATAAGGATGCATTATCCGGGTCTTGCTCAGCATTATTGCAACAAGTCGCATTTCCTCGACTTGACATCCGATTTAAATGTGGCGGCATTCTTCGCCTCCTCGTCCTATAAGGAAGAATCGTACCATCCTTTAGGTAATTGTGAGAAAACGGGCGTGATCTATTATTACAATTTGGTGTTTCCATGGGCCTTTCAGCAGCATCGCGGCTATGCCTTGAAAAACATAGGCAAGCAGCTGTTTCTCCGGAGCGGGGCACAACGGGGCTTCCTGCTCGAGATGGAAAAGGGCATGGACTTCAAGACCTTGCCTGAAGTGAATGCCGTGTATTTCAAGCATGACGATGCCGTGGAAAGGGATATCTTCAGGAGGTGTAATGAGGGAAAAGACTATTTTAGCGAAGACCTGTTGCAACATGCCTGGAACGACAGGTTTAGGGATAGGTTTGAGCGTCGCGTTGTCTCACGTAGGGCCATGGAGCTGAATGTCTCTCGTAACGCAGGCGAGACGGTGGAGAGCATCACGAAGAAGCTGAATGGTATGGGAATCAGCGTGGACGACTATGTCCCTTCCTTTTCCCACCCAGAGCTGTCGTCCTTCTATACCAACATCGATAAGTGTTGGCGCGACTTCTGTGATGACATCTACTTCGTCTCCTCCGATGGCGAGTGGTATCGTGAAGAAATGAAGGCTATATGCCGCAGGTCTGAGTACCAGTGGGCATTTCGCCGCGAGTCAAAGAGGGCGTGAAACGCTTCTAAACAATTTTGTCAAGAAAAACACTAATAGGTAATTGTCATGAAAAATATGGGCTACGCACGCGCAATGAGGTTGATCAAGGCAGATTATCGCAGATATTCGTCATTGTGCGAATCGGGGGGGCAGGAAAAGTTAAGTCTTTTTTGAAGATATTGTTATTTGAACGTGGATTCCGGTTTACGTTTTGGTGGAGGCTCGCTAGCGTAAATTTCACTATTTCTCAATTTTGTACAATTGGTAGTAATAAGGGACATGCTGCTACGATAGGTGACAACGTTTATATTGCACCTCATTGCTGTATAGTGGAAGATGTAAAAATAGGAGATAATTCGACGATAGGAGCTGGTTCGGTGGTTACTCATGATGTGCCAAAGAATGCAATAGTAGCTGGAGTTCCTGCAAAAATCATTAACTACAAAAATCATTAACTACAAAAATGTATGAAGATTTTACAAATAGATTATAATTTAGGAGCTGGAGGGGCTGAGCGATTTGTTGTAGACTTGTGTAACAGTCTTTGTGAACAGAACGAAGTTGTTGTATGTACCATCCTTGATGATTCTAATCCTAAAAATACATTTCATAAACAGTTTCTTTCTCCGAAGGTAAAATATATCAACCTAGGTTGTAGAAAGGGGTTGTGTTGGAAATCTTTCATTGGCGTCATCAATGTTATCAAACATGAAAGTCCAGATGTTGTTCATGGCCATCAAGTTAGTCCATTGTTGGTATTGCCATCTTTGCTTTTTCGCAAAATAAAATTTGTTGCGACTCTTCATAATGTAGCAGACAAATGTCTTTCTTTTCCATTTGAGAAGTTTATAAATAAGGCACTCTTTAGACACCATAGAATCATTCCTGTAACAATCTCTGATATTTGTTACGATTCGTATGTGAAATTGTATGGCTTAGACAATGCTTATAAGGTTGATAATGGACGAACATTTCCTGTCAAGACTGAGCAATATGATCATGTTAGGCATGAAGTTGAGGCTTATAAGAAGCATCTTGATGATATAGTTTTTATTCATGTGGCAAGATTTTGTCCTCAGAAACATCAAGATGTACTTATCAATGTCTTTAATCGGTTGTATGATAAACATGTTATCTTGTTGGTGCTTGGTGAAAAATTTGATACGGTTGGTCAATATTTGCGCGACAAGGCAAAAGATCACATTCATTTCTTGGGAGCGAAAACAAACGTTGTGGATTACTTGCTATGCAGTGATTTCTTTTGCTTGACCTCTTTGTGGGAAGGTCTTCCTATCTCTCTATTAGAGGCGATAGCCTGTGGCGTTGTGCCAATATGTACACCTGTGGGAGGAATTCCTAATGTGATTAAGGATGGAATTACTGGCTATCTGTCAAAAGATTGTGAAGAGGAATCTTTTGAAGAAGTTGTGAAAATGGCTGTCTCTGAGCGAGGTAAAATAGAAAAAAAAATATTGTTTAAGGAGTTTATGAAGAAGTTCTCTATGGAAGAATGCTCTTCAAAGTACTATAAAATTTATACAAATGGATAAAGTCGGAATACTAACATTTCATGCAGCCCATAATTATGGCTCGATGTTGCAAGCTTATGCTTTAAAGCATATCATAAAATCTTTGGGCTTTGATAGTAATATCATCAATTATCGTAATCAACGGCAGCAG
Source organism: Prevotella sp. UBA6447 (assembly GCA_002437115.1). Classification (GTDB taxonomy): domain Bacteria; phylum Bacteroidota; class Bacteroidia; order Bacteroidales; family Bacteroidaceae; genus Prevotella. The sequence continues at coordinate 66,692 of DJOD01000039.1, read as the reverse complement.
AAATTATATAGTGTTTTTTCCGTTGGAATAAAGACGCAAGTTTTTCATCTCTTGCATTTACAGAAGTATATCAAGAGATACAAGACTTTCGAAAATTTCTTGTACAATACTCTTACCGATTTACCTTGTATGACTTCCATGAATGAAGTAGCAAACTTCGTGAAAGATGACTGGGCTATTGTGACAGGTAGCGATCAGATTTGGAATCAATCTGCTAACACTTATGATGCAGACATGATCTATCTTCTTCCTTTTTCTTTTAAGGGAAAGAAGATTGCTTATGCCCCTAGTATGGGTTCTGATATAGATGAGAATTTCATCAAGAATAACTTGTTGAACTATATGGAGGAATATTCTGCTCTTTCTGCACGAGAAATCAAACTTGCAGACTGTTTGGGGAAATTGATGGATAAAAAGATAGACACAGTGTTAGACCCAACTTTGTTGGTAGATGAGAAATTATGGGATGAACAGCTTGTTCCGGTAAAAGAAAAGGGATACATTTGTTTTTATTCATTGATTTATTCTGATGACTTAGTTAAATTAGCTTTGGAGGCTGCAAAATTATTTCATCTAGATGTAATCAATTTATCTCCAAGAGCTAAGTATGCTTCAATTTCTGCTTTTAAGCAAAAATATGATGTTGGTCCCAAGGAGTTTGTATCTTACATCAAAAATGCAGATTTGGTTATAACAAATTCTTTTCATGGAACCGTTTTCTCTATTATTGAAGAAACTCCATTGTTTTCTGTTATATTGGATAAAAATAAACCTGATTTTAGACGCCAGAATCTGTTTCAGATAACTCAACTCAATGACATGTACTTTGATGTCTTGGATATAAATACGCTGAAAGAAAGATATGAACGTTTAAAGGGCACTGATTATGCCCTTGCGAAACAGCGCATTGGAGAAGCTAAAAGAGCTTCAATAGAATATTTGAAAAAAGCTTTATCATGAAAGAAATATGTAAAAAAGAGAAATGCATGGGGTGTTTGGCTTGTGTCAATGCTTGCCCTAAACAATGTATTACAGTAAGTGAAGATAAAACCAGATTTATTCAACCACTAGTCGATGATTCTGTTTGTGTTGGTTGCAATAAATGCGTAAAGGTTTGCCCTGCTAACGAATTACCGCAATTGAAGACCCCAGTCAAGGTGTTGGCAGGGCAAATTCGTAACAAAGAACTCGCCATGAAGAGTACGTCTGGAGGAATGTTCCAGGCGTTGGCGAGAAAAATCCTGCGGGAAGGTGGAATAGTTTGTGCTGCTAGACAATTTGATGATTGTGATTTACATCATGTGATAGTAAAAAATGAACATGAGTTGGAGTTGTGCTTAAAATCTAAATATTATCAAAGTAATGTTGGGCGTATTTATAGCGAAATAAAGACATATCTTCGTGAAGGAACAAAGGTCTTATTTTGTGGTACGCCTTGTCAGGTAGCAGGCTTAATGGCATTCTTAGTTAAGACTTATGATAACCTCATCACCTGTGACTTAATATGTCATGGCGTGCCTTCCAAGAAAATCGTGGCTCGTTATATATCCGACAAAGAAAAGCGATATGGAGCAAAGGTGACAGAAATCTTATTCCGAGATAAAAGTCTTGGTTGGGTTAAAATGCGAATGACAATATCTTTTGACAACGGAAAGAAATATTCAAGAATTGCTTCTAACGATGCTTTTTATTTTGGTTTCTTCCGAGGCTTGTATTATCGTAAGAGTTGTTATGACTGCCCTTTTGCACAAGAAAAACGTATAGCCGATTTAAGCCTTGGAGATTTTTGGGGTATTGAGTATACGGAATCTAATATGAAGCCAGAAAATGGCATTTCCCTGATATTGGTCAATACTTTTAAAGGGATGGATTTCATAGGTACAGTTGATGAAATCGTAACAGAAGAGCATACGATGGCAGAAGCGATACGCTTAAACCATAATCTGAAGAATCCAAGCAAAATGCATCCCAAGCAGGATTACTTCTATTCTTTATTAGATAATCATTCGTTGGAATATGCTTTGTTTAGAGTCCTTCCTGCTAAATATTTGAAATTCTTAGTGAAAAATAGTATTGGAAGATAAATATGAAGACAATAGTTTTTATTATTCCTTATTTCGGCCATTTTAGCAACTATTTTGATATTTGGCTGAATAGTTGTAAGAATAATCCTACAATTAACTGGATAATATTTACGGATTGTATGGATGAACATCCATATCCTTCTAATGTAAAGGTTGTAAGAACTACTTTCGAGGAACTCAGAGATAGTTTTCAATCTCATTTTGACTTCAAAATTTCTCTAAAAAAGCCTTATAAACTTTGTGAGTATAGACCTGCTTACGGAGACCTGTTCTACCAATATATCAAGGATTATGACTTTTGGGGATATTGTGATACCGATCTCGTTTGGGGGGATATTAGAAAATTCATTACCGATGAAATGTTGAATAATTACGATAAAATAGGTGACAGAGGTCACTGTTGCTTGATGCGTAATGATGAAAGAATGCGAAAGGCATATAGATATGAAAGTTCCAACATTGTTACATATCGTGATGCTTTTTCTTCTGACTTTGCTTATTGCTTTGATGAGCAGAAAGCGTTCGGTAGGTATTGTCATGAGAATGGTATAGAAACTTGTGACAACTTTACCTTTTTTGACATAGACTATCGGCATGATGACTATCGAATTCCTCTCTACGAAAAAGAGCAATTCGAGTATGATGCCCATAATGTTTTTGCATACCAGAATGGTAAGTTGTTCTTGTTGTGGGTAAAGCGTGGCACAAGTGAGATACACCAAAAAGAAATTTTGTATGCTCACTTTCAGAAGCGTTCCATGCAAATGGATATAGAAAAGTCTTGCTTTGACAGATTTATGGTTTGGGGAGATAGTTTTAGAGCTTATAAGAATAAATTGAATGCAGAGGACATCAAAAAATATGATCCAAAGAGCTTTAAACGCCATCTCTACATAAAAATCTTGTGGAAAAAAATCAAAGCCGAGTATCTTCATGGCTCGGGAGTGAAATATTACAAATACCCATATTAATAAATTATGAGACAAAGAATTGTTTGGATAGGTGAGCTGAAGGCTTTTGCCATTATTTTGGTGGTGATTGGACATGTCTTGATCTCAAGGTTCCTTCCTCAGTTTTCAGTGTGGCATGACGTAATATATTCTTTTCATATGCCTCTCTTTATGTTTCTAAGTGGCTTATTTGCGTACAAAACAACCGAGGCGGTAGAACGAGGAAAGAAAAAGAAATATATAGGAAATAAATTTAGACAATTATTGTTTCCTGTCATTTTCGGGGGGGTATCCTATGCCTCTTCCATCATGAGAATTACATCTTTCAATTTTTTGAAGGTTAATGTGTTAAGTGGAGATGAAAAATCTCAAAAACTAATGTTGCAGGCATGTGTTCCTTTCGTAGACTTGAAGGATAATGCCAGATTCTTTTATAGAGAAGACCCGGCTCAAAGTCCATATAAGCACCGGCTTGATAAAGAAGACGAATATTATCAAAGAAAAATAGACGAAAATCGTGTTAAGAGCATAAAGAAATACATCAGTACTTCAATTCTTGATGATTATCGTCAGCAAAAGGTGGCAGTGATATTTCCAACAGCAATGTTGTTAGCTTTTACGATAGACGATACGCAATTTCAGATAGGTGATGTTTCGGAACTGGCAATGCCTCAAGATTTTTACATAGTTGATGGGCAACATCGGCTTTATAGCATGATGGAACTTTATAATGATGTTTCTGGAGTTTTGCCTTCCCATGAAGATAAGATAATCAAAGAGTATTTGGAGAAGTATCGGTTTAATTGTACCATAATGATGAACTTTGATACTTGGGAGCAAGCCCAGGTCTTTGCGGAGGTTAACTTTAATCAAAAGCGTGTAAGTCGTTCCTTGTATTATGACATCTATGGCATGAATTATTCTGAAAATTCCGCTGATAGAGAGAAAAATTTCATTTATATTTCTCACAATCTTGTGAAATTTATGAATGCCAATCCCGATTCTCCATTCTATCACAAAATTAAAATGCTGGGTGCTGGAAAGGGGCTTGTTTCACAGGCTTGTATGGCCGAGGCGTTAATGCGCCACATGTCTTCTCCACAAGGTATATGGTATATTGATTTTACTAAGATTATTGGTGCTCCAAATATCGTTATATGGCGGTGGAGTTAATTAGTTTTTACTCTGTTGTAAAGGAATGTTTTTCTAATTATTGGCCAATTTATACAGAACATCGTTCTATTCTCAGTAAAACAACAGGAGTGGGTGCGATGATTCGATTGATGGGATATATTCATGTTAGATACCTCGATGATAATGTTAAAAAGATACTCCATGAAACAGAAGGCTATCTTTGTGCTCCATATATGAATGAGGTGCGGAAGGTTCTTTCTGCCTTAAAAGATGAAGAACAGTCACTCTTTTCTTTTAAGGGAAAATTTAGTGGTACTGGTGGTAAGGGGCTTGAACTTTCTTTGTATAATGAAATGTGTAGAATTTTGACTGAGCGATTAGGATAGAATATAGTCTAGTGTCTTTTGATAAGAAATTTTCTCTTTTCCTTGGTGGCTTCGAAGAAAAAGTTTAGCTTTGCAAACTAATAAAAAATGTAATTATGTGCAAATTCTCGGAAGCAAATAAAGACAAATTGGGCAATGCCTTGATTTATATGGCAGAGCGAGTACCAGTCCTTAGTAAGACTAAGGCCTTAAAGTTATTGTACCTCATGGAAGAGCGAATGGCGCTGAGATATCATGTGCCATTCTTGGGCATTCCTTATGAGGTATGGCAAGCTGGTCCTGTAGCTAAGGATGTCTTTATCGACCTTTCTGATGGTCCATATCTTCTAAAAGATTATATCAAGACGGAAACGCATCATACAGGGACATATATCGTTTCTGTCAAACCATTTTGTGACGATGAGTTTTCTGATTGTGAAATAGAAATGATGGATGAGATATTGCGTAAATATGGCAAGATGACGGCTTCGGAATTGGTAGAGGAGACTCATAAGAAGGGAACACTTTGGTATTTGGAGGCGAGTCAGAATGGATTGATGGAAGCTTTCCGAAATCATGAGTGCAATAATTCTGATTTGAGGATAGATTTCACCAAGGCAATGGCTCCTTGTGCAGCTGAGTTTTATCAGGAAAGTCTTGATTTTCATCAGACTGCTAATCTCGTAAATATTTCAGCACATGTTTGAAGAAGGTAATCTGTTGTTGTTTCATCCATTTCTGTTTAAGAATGGAGCCACGCCAAAAGACAAGTTCTTCTTGGTGTTGGGTAACGTAGAAGGTGAGCTTTTGTTGGCAAGTCTTCCAACGTCTAAGGATCATGTGCCTTCTGATGTCGAGGTGAAGCATGGTTGCATTGATTTGCCCGAGCGTGATGTCAACATTTTTGTTTTCGTAGCAGGGGAAGAGATTGTTTTGAAGCAAGATGGCGAGTACTTTTCTTTCTCTAAAAATACATTTGTATATGGTGCCAATCTTGATATGTATAGCGTTTCACAATTGGAATTACAAGAAAGAATGTCGCAGACGAATATAGAACTGATAGGTAATCTTGATGAAGAGTTATTTGCAGACTTGAAAGAATGTTTGTCGAATAGCAAAATGGTAAAGAATAAGTTTCGAAGACTTTTAAAATAAAGCTTCTCTTTGCCTAGAAAAACACAGATTGATTTAGAAATTAGATTTTAAGATTTACAATATATATGATAGGTTGGCAAGGGCTTTCCGATAATGGAAAGTGCTTGCCAGCCCTCTAAGCGTTTGTTTTTTTTGTAATTCGATATTACATGTAATACTTTTAGCGAAAATGAAAGTACTATTAATCGACGTATACAATTATAATAAAGGTGGCGCGGAGACTGTTTGCTTCAATACGGGCAAACTGTTGGAGGGACACGGTCACCAAGTGGTGTACTTCACGCTGAAATGGAAAGAAAATAATCCTTCGCCCTATAGCAAGTATTTCCCGGAGTCGAAGGGGACGAGGACGGGACCACTGAGGCAAGTGAAGAACATGGTGAACTACTTCTATCACTTTGAGGCTGCGAAGAAATTGGAACTGCTGATAAGAGATGAAAAACCCGACATCGCTCACGTCCATCTGATGTGGGGACAGATCACGCCTTCCATCTTCCCAGTGTTGAAGAGACATCATATCCCCATCTTGTTTACCGTTCATGACTATCGTATTGTTTGCCCTGCCTATACTTTCCGTGATGGCAGCGGGCGAATCTGCGAGGACTGCAAGGGTAAGTATTTCTACAAGTGTTTTACGCATACTTGTTGCAAGGGGAGCAAGGTGATGAGCGCGGTGATGGCTGCCGAACAGTATTTCCGCAACGCTTTCTTCAATCCTGCCAAGTATATCGACGGTTTCCTCTACGTGAGCAATTTCGCCAGGGACATTCAGGAAAAATACATGCCGGCAGTGAAAAAGACTCCGAACATCACGCTCTATAACTTCTCGACTTCGATAGCCGAGCGTGCCAAGACGATGCCAAAAGAAAGATATTTCTTATTCTTCGGCAGATTGTCGTATGAGAAAGGAGTTCGGACACTGTTGGAGGCTTTCAGGGATTTGCCCGATTGCCACTTGAAGGTAGTGGGAACAGGTCCGAAGGAGGAAGGACTGAAGGATTTCGTGCAGACGTTCGGCATGAAGAACGTGGAGTTCTTGGGCTATAAGCGTGGCAAGGAGTTACAGGACTTGGTGGCTGGCGCTTATTTCGTGATTGTACCTTCGGAATGGTACGAGAATAATCCAATGACCATCATCGAGGCTTATTCGGTGGGCACGCCTGTGATTGGTGCCAAGATAGGTGGCATCCCTGAGATTGTGGTGGAAGGAGAGACTGGCTATCAGTTTGTGAGTGGCGATAGTCAAGACTTGAAGGAAAAAGTACTGTTGGCAGCTGGCTTGTCGGCTGATGATTATACTCGTTTGAGTGCTGGCACCTTGAAATTTGCTCATGAGAATTTGAGCCTTGAAAGCTATTATCCGAGATTGATAGCTTTTTATCAACAATTCTTACAGAAATAATTTTGTTTATGAAAATAGTTGTAACTGGTACCCGTGGTATTCCGAATATCATGGGTGGCGTGGAGACGCACTGCGAGGAACTGTTTCCTCGCATTGCGTCTCGTGGCTTTGATGTGACGGTCATCCGACGGTCTAACTATGTGCAGGATGACCTGAAGGAATGGAAGGGGGTGAAAATTGTCACCTTGGAGTCGCCTAAGAAGAAGTCGTTTGAGGCGATTGTCCATACGTTCCGTGCCATCAACGAGGCGAAGCGACTGGGGGCGGATGTGCTGCACATCCATGCCATCGGCCCTGCGCTGCTGGTGCCTTACGCCAAGTTGCTGGGCATGAAGGTGGTGTTCACGCATCATGGGCCTGACTATGACCGTGACAAGTGGGGGCTGGCTGCCAAGACCATCTTGAAGATGGGTGAGCGGATGGGATGTATGTTTGCGGATGATGTTATCGTCATCTCGAATGTCATCAAGAACCTCATCGCCAAGAAGTATGGCAGGACAAAGCATGTGCACCTGATATATAATGGTGTGTCGAAACCCGAGATTTGCGATTATCCGGAATATTTCGAGCAGCTTGGGATAGAGAAAGGGCAGTATGTCTTAGGCATGTGCCGCTTTGTGCCGGAGAAGAATCTGCATCATCTGGTGGAGGCGTTCGTGAAGTGGAAGAAATCTCAAACAGGCAGCACGGATGGCACCGATTTGTCTTCCTCTAAAAAGGATGTCAAGCTGGTGTTGGCTGGTGATACGGATTTCGAGGACTCTTATTCCTTGGGATTGAAGGAGATGGCGAGGAAGAATGGGGTGGTGCTCACTGGCTTTATCAAGGGAAGAAAGTTGCATTCGCTCTTGACGAATTGCCATTGCTACTGTTTGCCGTCAAGTCATGAAGGCTTGCCGATTGCCTTGTTGGAAGCGATGAGCTATGGCGTGAAGGTGGTGGTGAGCGATATTCCTGCCAACTTAGAGGTGGGCTTGCCAAAGGGGGATTACTTCCATTGTGGCGACGTGGATGAGCTTGCTGATAAACTCGGAAAGATTGTCGAGCAACCTTTGCAGCATATCGACTATGACATGAGCAAGTATGACTGGGAGAAGATTGCCGATGAGGTGGCGGACATCTACAAGAAATATGAAAAGTAATACACTTTCATTCATCTGATGAAGGATATTTACGACAAGTTCTTTCATCTGTTGCGTTTGGCAATCGGCTCTTCTAATGTTCTTCCGGTAATAGAAAAAGGAGAATGGAGTACTGTCTATGAGATAGCTCGGAAACAATCCTTGCTTGGTGTGGTCTTTGATGGCATCCAGAAGATGAGTGATATTGCCCAGACGAAAGGTGAGCCGATGGAGATGGATATTGACTTGCTGATGACTTGGATGGGCAAATGCAAGCAGATAGAAAAGCGCAATCGTCAGTTGAACGAGGCAGTTGGCAAGGTGACGGCTTGGTTTCAGAAGAAAGGGTTTCGCTCTTGCATCTTGAAAGGACAAGGGAATGCCTTGATGTATCCTCATCCTGCGCATCGTACTCCTGGTGATATTGACCTATGGGTATCGGGAAAGCCTGCGGAAGTGATTCGTTTTGTCCATTCCATTGCGCCTAAGGAAAAGGCAAGCTACCATCATATAGATTTCCCCGCCTTCAGCGGTATTCCTGTGGAAGTGCATTATCGGCCTTGCTACTTACAGAATCCGCTATATAATTATCGGTTGCAGAAGTATTTTAGACAGGGAGCCGAAGAACAGTTTTTGCATAAGGTACGTATTAATGATGCGGAATTTGCCATACCAACAGCGAGATTCAATGCTGTCTATCAACTGGTCCATATCTACAATCATCTGTTTCAAGAAGGAATCGGGCTGAGGCAGATTGTGGATTACTACTTTGTGATAGAGAACTTGCACATGGATGACATGGTATCTTCTTTCCCTTCGACAGACAATTCTCGATTCACGGGCAAGGTCCGTTTGCAAGATGAATTGAAGCGTTTTGGGCTATGGAAGTTTGCAGGCGCAATGATGTATGTGTTGTATAAAGTGTTAGGGGTGTCAGAAGAAAAGATGATAGCTCCAATGGATGTCAAGCGAGGAAAAATGTTGCTTACAGACATTTTGCAAGGTGGTAATTTCGGGCAATATGATGAGCGATATGGTTTCGGCCATGGTGTTATCGGGCATAACACGCAGAGGTTGTGGCGTGATTTACGATTGGCGAAGTATTATCCTGCTGAGGCATTGAGCGAACCGATATTTAGGGTTTGGCATTTCTTCTGGAGAAACAGCGTTCGGCGGCCGAAGGGAAAGCCAATGAAAAATAGAAAATAACAATATATCGAGCGAACAGCTTCCTCTCCTCTTTTTATTATGAGCTACTTTTCGGTGATGTGGCTTAGTAGCCCGTTTTTATGATATTGAGAGTCTGTGTTTTACTGCCTGAAAAACAAAAAAATGCTTAAAAAACAACATTCCTTAGGCAAAAACTTTGTGGTGTAGATATTTTTATATAATTTTGCATTCTGTTTGGAATAAGTATCAAAATCGAAATCAAAAACAAAGAATAGCAATGTCTAAGATTTGTCAGATCACCGGTAAGAAGGCACAGATTGGTTGCAATGTGTCTCACTCAAAGCATCGCACAAAGCGCAGTTTTGACGTTAACCTTTTCAGCAAGAAGTTCTTCTATGTAGAAGAGAATTGCTGGATTACCCTCAAGATCAGTGCTGCTGGTCTTCGTCTCATTAATAAAGTAGGTCTTGATGCTGCCCTGAAGCAAGCTGTTTCCAAGGGTTATTGCGGTTGGAAGGACATTAAAGTAATAGGAGAATAATCATCATGGCAAAGAAAGCTAAGGGTAATAGAGTGCAGGTTATTCTGGAGTGCACGGAGATGAAGAACTCTGGTCTGCCCGGAACGAGCCGCTACATCACCACGAAGAATCGCAAGAATACTCCTGAGCGTCTTGAACTCAAGAAGTACAACCCCATCTTGAAGCGGATGACTGTACACAAGGAGATTAAGTAATCCATTGTTAAGTTTATATATAAAGTAACACACTATGGCAAAGAAAGCGGTTGCTACCCTCCATGAAGGTTCTACGGATGGTCGCGCATATACAAAGGTCATCAAGATGGTGAAGAGCCCCAAGACAGGTGCTTACGTCTTTGATGAGCGCATGGTTCCCAATGAGGCCGTAAAAGATTTCTTCAAGAAATAACTTATTTCGACACGAATCTATATAAGTCGCAAGGTGCAAGCCTTGCGACTTTTTCTTTTCCAACGTTTCGCATGGTGGTCTTGTGTCGCTATCCTAACGCCCGATTGCGTGTCTCCGAGTGGGCTTCTGGCACGGATTGGGCCTTTTCTTATCGCGATATTTCCCCGGCGATGGATTCGTTCATCATTTTTCGTATGATGTTCGTGTCGCTGTAACATGCCTGGAGGTACATCAACTTAGTCACGGCAGCTTCGACAGTCGAGTCGTATCCCGACACGACCCCGATGTCCTGCAACTGGTATCCCGCCCCATACCGTTTCATTTCGACCGTTCCCGCTACACACTGGCTGATGTTGACGATGACGACCCCTCGCTCAGATGCCTTTTTCAGCTGCCGCAAGAACCAAGGCCTTTGTGGCGCGTTGCCGCTTCCGAAGGTTCTCATGACGATGCTTTTCAGGTTTTCGATGCCGAGCACGCCCCTGATGATGTTTTCCTGTAGCCCTGGGAAGAGGCTCAGCACCACCACATTGCTGTCCATGGCCAGGTGGGGCGAGAGTGGTTTTGAGAAGTCGGGCTTGAGCACATGGTGTGGGTGGAACGTGAAGTTGACTCCCGCGTCACACAGGTGCGGATAGTTGAACGACTCAAAGGCGTAGAAGCCATCGGCGTTGATTTTTGTTGTTCGGTTGCCCCGCAGCAGTCTTCCGCTGAAGTAGACGCACACCTCTGGTATCATGGCGTTGCCGTCGGCATTTTTGATGGAGGCCAGTTCGATGCTTGTCACCAAGTTCTCCTTGCCGTCGGTGCGCAGCTGTCCGATAGGCAGTTGCGACCCTGTCAGTATCACCGGCTTGGTGAGGTTTCCCAGCATGAACGACAAGGCCGATGCCGTGTAGGCCATGGTGTCGGTGCCGTGCAGGATGACGAATCCGTCGTAGTTGTTGTAGTTGCGCGAGATGATACGCACCAGGTAAGCCCATCTCTCTGGTGTGATGTCGCTGGAGTCGATGGGTGGCGTAAACTGGTAGACATCAACTTGAGTTTTTATTTGTCGAAACTCAGGCATGGAGTCCACAAGGTGGTTGAAGTCGAGTGGTTCGAGCGCTCCAGTCTGCGCGTTATGCCCCATGCCGATGGTGCCTCCCGTGTAAATCAGTAAAACTTTGTTCATCTGCTTGCAATCTTTAGTGCAAAATTAGTTAAAAGCCCTGATATTCCAAAGATTTATGCTATTTTTGCGTCGACAAATTTACACGCAAATAAAACCGACTACTCAGATGAAAGCGTTTATGGACGAAAACTTCCTGCTCGAGACCGCAACGGCGCAGGATTTGTTTCACAATCATGCGGCAAAGATGCCCATCATCGACTACCACTGCCACTTGGTTCCGCAGATGGTGGCCGAGGATCACCAGTTCCGCAGCATCACCGAGTTGTGGCTTGGCGGCGACCACTACAAGTGGCGTGCCATGCGCACCAATGGTGTGGCCGAGAAATATTGCACCGGCAGCGAAACCACCGACTGGGAGAAGTTTGAGAAATGGGCCGAGACGGTGCCCTACACCTTCCGCAATCCCTTGTACCACTGGACCCACCTGGAGCTGAAGACCGCCTTCGGCATCACGAAGCTGCTCAGTCCGGCCACCGCCCGCGAGATTTACGACGAGTGCAACGAAAAGCTCAAGCGCCCCGAGTACAGTGCGCGAGGCCTGATGCGCCGCTACCACGTGGAGTGCGTCTGCACGACCGACGATCCCGTCGACGACCTGCACTGGCACAAGGTGACGCGCGACAGCGGCTTTGAAATCAAGATGATTCCCGCCTGGCGTCCCGACAAGGCCATGAACATTGAGAAGCCCGACTTTGCCGAGTACATGGAGAAGCTGGGCGAGGTGAGCGGTGTTGAGGTGTACTCGTTTGCCACCATGGTCGATGCCCTGCAGCGTCGCCATGACTTCTTTGCCGCCAATGGCTGTAAGTTGTCAGACCACGGCGTGGAGGAGTTTTACGACGACCCTTACACCGACTCCCAGGTGGAGACCATCTTTGAGAAGGCCCTCCGTGGCCAGCGGCTGTCAGACCTGGAAGTGCGGCAGTACAAGCACGCTTTCCTTCGCATAAGTGGCGAGATGGACAGCGACGCCGACTGGACGCAACAGTACCACTATGGTGCCATCCGCGACAACAACACACGGATGTTCAAGCAGGTGGGACCCGACACGGGCTTCGACTCCATTGGCGAGTTCAACACGGCGCGTGCGATGAGCCATTTCCTCAACGAGCTGGACGAGGAGGGCAAGCTCACGCGCACCATTCTCTACACCCTCAATCCCTGCGCCAACGAGATGATAGCCACCATGCTCGGAAACTTCCAGGATGGCGTCACTCCGGGCAAGATCCAGTTTGGCTCCGGCTGGTGGTTCAACGACCAGCTCGACGGCATGACGCGCCAGCTGAACGCCCTGTCGGTGCTCGGCTTGCTCTCGCGGTTCGTGGGTATGCTAACCGACAGTCGCTCGTTCCTCAGTTATCCGCGCCATGAGTATTTCCGCCGTCTGCTTTGCAACTTGCTGGGCAACGATGTTGAGAAGGGCCTTTTGCCCAACGACTCCGACGCGCTCGGCCGCATGGTGGAGGACATCTCTTATAACAACGCACGCCGCTATTTCAACTTTTATTAAGAAGTAGGCGCGCTGATAGCGTGGCTCCATGCGGGGGATGAGACATCCTGCGCGAGGCGCATCTTTTTGGCAGGGCACATCGGGGCCCTGCCATTTTGCGTCTCATGGGCGCGCCCCACACACCTTCTTGTTAGGATTATTCTGAAAAAACAGCCCCCACCTGCGCTTCCCTTCTGGCGCGCAGGTGGGTGGCTTTTGCTGGATTGCGCATGGCGCGCAAAGGCGTTTACACTCCGGTTGTCCGTTCTTCGGCCTTCATCTCATGCGTTTTGCAGGGGAAAAGGAACCCTAATCATAAATGATAAAGGCCGAACCATCGCACGATAGGTACTTAATCTTCCCTCAATATGACCCTCATCCCCTGCAACAATCGGTCTGAAGATTTTTCATTTCGTTCCAAATAAGCCATAAAACGCAGTGTGTTAACGGGTTACGCAAATAGCTCGAAAAATGGCGCATTTGCGGGAGAAGGTGCTCCCGCTTGCAAAAGCGCTCTTCTGCGGGAGCGTTTTGTCTTGATTTTTTAGACTGCTTGTCGACGAATTTCCGTTCGTTGGTCGCTTTCGTGCAGGGCTTGTTCGCGGGTGTCGGCGGTCGTGTGTCAGCCTGGTGCGCTACACCCGAATGATTGGTGCCGAGCCGTGCGTCCATCGTGTGCAGACGGACAAAAGACACGTCAATGAAGTGGGTTTGCAAGTTTGCAAGTATTTTTCTTCCATTTGCTTGCCAATTTCAAAAATATGTCGTACTTTTGCAAAGCAATACGAAAGCTAATAGTTAACTTTTCAATATGAAGAAACTTCTTCTCTCGTTCGTCTTATTGGCCATGATCCTTTTGGTGGGTGGTTGCTCAAGCAGCAGAAAAGTTGCTTACTTCCAAAACATCGACACGATCAGCTTGGCGGCATCCCGAGGTCTTTATGATGCCCGCATCATGCCTAAGGACATGCTGACTATCACGGTCATCACCACCAATCCAGCTGCTTCGGCGCCGTTCAACCTTGCGGTGAGCAACACCATCGGCACGAGTGGCCAGTTGTCAACCAGCGGCGTGGGTTCCCTGCAAGGCTATTTGGTTGACAATGAAGGCAACATCAACTTCCCCGTCGTGGGCAAGTTGCACGTGGCGGGTCTCTCCAAGACGGCTTGTGAAGAGCTTGTCAAGGAAAAGGTGACACCTTATCTTTCCGAAAAGGAGAACCCTATCGTAACGGTGCGCATGGCCAGCTATCGCGTCACGGTGACGGGCGAGGTCAACCAGCCTGGTGTGAAGCCTGTCACGACGGAAAAGATGAGCATCATCGAGGCCATCGCCCTGGCAGGCGACCTCACCATCTACGGCAAACGCGACAACGTGTTGCTCATCCGTGAGGATGCCCAAGGCGAGAAACACGCCCATCGGTTGAACCTCAACGATGCCAGCATCATCAATTCCCCTTATTATTATCTTCAGCAAAACGACATCGTCTACGTGGAGCCCAACTCAGTGAAAGCCAGGAACTCTGCCATTGGCAACAGCACTACCATTTGGTTCTCGTTTGTCGGTATTGTCACGTCGGTCGCATCGTTGATTGTCAATATCTTAAGGAAATAGTCGTAATTGGTTGAGATTGAATAAAGAGCTATAAAGATTGGAATATAAAGAAGCATTTCAAGGCAGAGCTTCTTTGTGTTTCAATCTTTTTTTGTAAATATGTGAATGTCATTGTTATTGTAAGGTTTTATGGATAAGGATATACATGAGGATTGTGGGGTGGCCCTCATCAGGCTGCTCAAGCCGCTGAGCTACTATCAGCAGAAATATGGCACATGGATGTACGGCCTCAACAAGCTGTATCTCATGATGGAAAAAGAGCATAACCGCGGACAGGAGGGAGCAGGCATGGCATCGGTGAAACTGCACACCCGTCCGGGTCACGAGTATATGTTCCGTGAGCGTGCCGAGGGTGCCAATGCCATCACGGAGATACTGGGCTCGGCGCGCAAGCAGATAGAAGAGGCGCGCCGCTTTTGCGACAACAGTCTTGATTTCGACTACCAGGAGATGCCCTTCGCCGGCGAGCTCTACATGGGCCACTTGCGCTATTCCACCACGGGAAAGAGCGGATTGAAATATGTGCACCCGTTTTTGCGCCGCAACAACTGGAAGGCCAAGAACTTGTGCCTCTGCGGCAACTACAACATGACCAACGTGGAAGAGGTGTTTCAAAAGCTGACTCGGCAGGGCCAGTGCCCGCGCATCTATAGCGACAGCTACATCATGATGGAGGCAATGGGCCACAGGCTCGACCGTGAGGTGGAACGCAACTTTGTGGAGGCTCAGCGGCAGGGACTGGAGAATGAGGCCATCACCGAGTATATTGACCATCATGTGAAAATGGAGAATGTGCTCAAGAGCACCATGGCCGACTTTGATGGTGGTTATGTGGTGTGCGGCTTGACGGGCAGCGGCGAGATGTTCTCGATGCGCGACCCATGGGGCATCCGCCCTGCGTTCTATTATCAGAATGACGAGATTGTCATCCTGGCCTCCGAGCGCCCCGTGCTCCAGACCACATTCGACCTTGAATACGATGACATACAAGAGCTGCAGCCTGGCTGCGCGCTTCTCGTGCGCAGCGACGGCGAGGTGGCCATCAAGCGCATCCTTGACCAGAAGGGCGACAGCGCCTGCTCGTTTGAGCGCATCTATTTCTCGCGAGGCTCCGACCAGGACATTTATCGGGAACGCAAGAAACTGGGCGAGCAGCTGACACCCCAAGTGCTCAAAACCATTGATTCCGACATTGCCAACACTGTGTTCTCGTTTATCCCCAATACGGCGGAGGTGGCATTCTACGGGTTGCTCCATGGCTTCAAGCATTACCTGAACGACCAGAAAATCAAGCGCATTGAGGCTTTGGACCACAAGCCCACACACGAGGAGCTCATGGAGATCATGCATGGCTATGTGCGGTCGGAGAAGGTGGCTTGGAAGGACATCAAGTTGCGCACGTTTATCACCGAGGGCAATGCCCGCAACGACCTGGCCTCACACGTTTACGACATTGCCTATGGAAGTCTGCGGGCGGGTGTCGACAACCTGGTGATCATCGACGACAGCATCGTACGCGGCACGACCCTGAAGGAGAGCATCCTGCACATCCTTGACCGCCTGCACCCCAAGAAGATCGTCATGGTAAGCTCGGCACCTCAGATACGTTATCCCGACTATTACGGTATCGACATGGCACGCCTGGAGGAGTTTTGCGTCTTCCGTGCCACGGTGGCCCTGCTCAAGGAGCGAGGATTGGAGCATGTCATAAGCGACACGTATGAGGCTTGCAAGAGAGAGCTGGCTAAGCCGGTTGGCGAGATGCGCAACTGCGTGCGCGACGTGTATGAGCCGTTCACCGTGGAGGAGATCAACCGCAAGATTGTGGAGATGTTGCGCCCCGAGGGGATGACCACGCCTATTGAGATTGTCTTCCAGAGCATCGACGGGCTCCACACGGCCATACCCGACCACAAGGGCGACTGGTACTTCACAGGCCATTTCCCCACGCCTGGCGGGACGCGTCTGTGCAACCAGGCATTCGTCAATTATGTGGAAAGAGCGCGGAAGTAATTCTTTTTTCCGTTTTCTTGACGCACACATTGAGCTTTTTACATACATTTGTAAACTTGAGAAACCAGATAAAAACAACGATAGAAGATGAAGAAAGTAACCTTGGTGCTATCAGATGGTACGCGTTTCCATGGCAAGTCGTTTGGCTACGAGAAACCGGTTGCCGGCGAGGTTGTGTTCAACACGGCCATGATGGGATATCCCGAGTCGCTCACCGACCCCTCTTATGCCGGTCAGATATTGACGTTCACGTTCCCCTTGGTGGGCAACTACGGTGTCCCCCCATTCACATTTGAGGACAACACGCTGCCCCGTTTCATGGAGAGCGACAAGATTTACGTGGCAGCCATGATTTGTGCCGATTACAGTGAGCAGTACAGCCACTGGAACGCTGTGGAGAGCTTGGCCGACTGGCTCAAGCGCGAGCATGTGCCAGGCATCACGGGCATCGACACCCGCGAGCTGACCAAGGTGCTTCGTGAGCATGGCGTGATGATGGGAAAGATTATCTTCGACGACGACCCCGAGGTGCCAGAGGCCAACTACGAGGGCGTGAACTTCGTTGACAAGGTTTCGTGCAAGGAGGTCATCCGCTACAACGAGGGCGCGGGCAAGAAGGTGGTGCTCGTCGACTGCGGCGTGAAGGCCAACATCATCCGTTGCCTCATTGAGCGTGGCGTGGAAGTGATTCGCGTGCCTTGGAACTACGACTACACGGGCATGGAGTTCGACGGACTGTTTTTGGCCAACGGGCCAGGCGATCCCGACACGTGCCAGGATGCCGTAGATATCATCAAGAAGCAGATGAGCATGAGCCGCAAGCCCATTTGTGGCATCTGCATGGGCAACCAACTGCTGGGCAAGGCGGCAGGAGCCAGCATCTACAAGTTGAAGTATGGCCACCGCAGCCACAACCAGCCCGTGCGCCTTGTGGGCACCGACAAGTGTTACATCACCTCGCAAAACCACGGCTACGCGGTTGACAGCGCGACGCTGGGCAGCGAGTGGACGGAGCTTTTTGTCAACATGAACGACGGCAGCAACGAGGGCATCCGCCACAAGACGAACCCTTGGTTCACGTCGCAATTCCATCCCGAGGCCTGCAGCGGCCCTGTGGACACGATGTTCATGTTTGATAAGTTTATTGAGGAATTGAATGCTTGAGCAACTAACGTAATATCAGAAATCTCATGAAAGACCCTAACATAAAGAAAGTCCTCCTCCTGGGTTCAGGTGCCCTGAAAATTGGTGAGGCAGGCGAATTCGACTATTCTGGCTCACAAGCCCTGAAAGCCTTGCGCGAAGAGGGGGTGGAGACCGTGCTGATTAACCCGAACATCGCCACGGTGCAAACATCCGAGGGCGTGGCCGACCATATCTATTTCCTACCCGTGCAACCCTATTTCGTGGAGCGCGTGATCAAGAAGGAGAAGCCCGACGGCATCTTGTTGAGCTTCGGAGGCCAAACGGCTCTCAACTGTGGTGTGAAGCTCTATGAGCAGGGCATCCTGGAGAAATATGGCGTCAAGGTGCTCGGCACACCCGTGCAGGCTATCATGGACACGGAAGACCGCGAGCTCTTCGTGGAGAAGCTCGACGAGATAGCGGTGAAAACCATCAAGAGTGAGGCTTGCGAGAACATGGCTCAGGCCCAGAAAGCAGCCAACGACCTGGGCTATCCTGTCATCGTGAGAGCGGCCTACGCGCTTGGCGGACTGGGTTCGGGATTTGCCAACAACGACGCCGAGCTTCAGAAGATTTGTGAGAAGGCCTTTTCCTTCTCGCCGCAGGTGCTGGTGGAGAAGAGCCTGAAGGGCTGGAAGGAAATCGAGTATGAGGTGGTGCGCGACCGCTTCGACAATTGCATCACCGTGTGTAACATGGAGAACTTCGACCCGCTGGGTATCCACACGGGAGAGAGCATCGTCATCGCGCCATCGCAGACGCTCACCAACGCGGAGTACCATAAGTTGCGCGACCTGTCGATCCGCATTGTCAGGCATATCGGCATCGTCGGTGAGTGTAACGTGCAGTATGCTTTCGACCCCAACAGCGAAGACTACCGTGTCATTGAGGTCAACGCGCGCCTGAGCCGGAGCTCAGCGCTCGCATCCAAGGCCACAGGCTACCCCTTGGCTTTCGTGGCCGCCAAGCTGGGCATGGGCTATGGCCTCTTCGAACTGAAGAACTCGGTGACGAAGACTACCAGCGCGTTCTTTGAGCCTGCACTCGACTATGTGGTCTGCAAGATTCCACGATGGGACTTGAGCAAGTTCCGGGGCGTCGACAAGGAGCTGGGCTCCTCCATGAAGAGTGTCGGCGAGGTGATGGCCATCGGACGCAACTTCGAGGAGGCCTTGCAGAAGGGTCTTCGCATGATAGGACAAGGCATGCACGGCTACGTGGAGAACAAGGAACTGGAGATACCCAATATCGACGAGGCGCTCTGCGAGCCTACCGACAAGCGTGTCTTTGTCATCTCCAAGGCGATGCACAAGGGCTACACGATAGACCAGATACACGATTTGACCAAGATAGACAAGTGGTTCCTCTACAAGCTGAAGCACATCATCGACATCGACGAGAAGCTGAAGGCGAAGAACATCAACACGCTGGATCGCGAACTGCTCCGCGAGGCCAAGGTATACGGTTTCACCGACTTCCAAATTGCCAGAGCCATCGGGCTTGAGACAGAGATGGGCAACATGCACAAGGCTATGCTTCTTGTGCGCCGCCAGCGCAAGTCGTTTGGCATCGTGCCCGTTGTCAAGCAAATCGACACGTTGGCTGCGGAGTACCCTGCGCAGACCAACTACCTGTATGTGACCTACGCGGGCGTGAAGAGCGACATCACGTTCAGCAATGATCGCCAGTCGGTCATCGTGCTGGGGTCGGGTGCTTACCGCATAGGTTCGTCGGTGGAGTTCGACTGGTGTGGCGTGCAAGCCCTCAACACCATCCGTAGGCAAGGCTACCGAAGCATCATGATCAACTATAACCCCGAGACCGTGTCGACCGACTATGACATGTGTGACCGGCTTTATTTCGACGAGCTCACCTTCGAGCGCGTGATGGACATCATAGAGCTGGAGAACCCGCACGGTGTCATTGTGTCGACGGGCGGACAGATACCCAACAACCTGGCCATGCACCTTGATGCCGAGAACGTGCCTATCCTTGGCACGTCGGCCAAGGACATCGACAATGCTGAGGATCGTGCCAAATTCTCGAGTATGCTGACGCGCAATGGCATCAACCAGCCTGAATGGAGCGCGCTGACCAGTCTGAAAGACATCAACAAGTTTGTCGACCGGGTGGGATTCCCCGTGCTGGTTAGGCCCAGCTACGTGTTGTCGGGTGCTGCCATGAACATCTGCTCCAACAAGGAGGAGCTCGAGCGTTTCCTCCAGTTGGCAGCCAACGTGAGCGAGGATCACCCCGTCGTGGTGTCGAAGTTCATAGAGAACGCCAAGGAGATTGAGTTTGACGCTGTGGCACGCAATGGAGAGGTGCTGGCGTATGCCATCTCGGAGCACATTGAGTTTGCCGGTGTCCACTCGGGCGACGCCACCATCCAGTTCCCACCGCAGAAGTTGTATGTGGAAACGGTACGCCGCATCAAGCGTGTGGCTCGCAAGATTGCTGAGGAACTGCATATCTCGGGACCGTTCAATTGCCAGTTCATGGCACGTGACAACGACATCCTTGTTATCGAGTGTAACCTCCGCGCCAGTCGCTCGTTCCCCTTCGTCAGCAAGGTGCTGAAGCTTAACCTCATAGACTTGGCAACCAAGGTGATGCTTGGTGTGCCTGTGGAGAAACCCAACAAGAACCTGTTTGACCTCGATTATGTGGGCATCAAGGCTTCGCAGTTTAGCTTCAACCGCTTGCAGAAGGCCGACCCCGTGCTCGGCGTTGACATGAGCTCAACGGGTGAGGTGGGTTGCTTGGGCGACGACACCAACCAGGCTCTGCTTAAGAGCATGCTTTCCGTGGGGCATCGCATCCCGAAGCACACGGTGCTCCTGTCCACGGGTGGCGCCAAGCAGAAAGCTGAGATGCTCGAAGCAGCCAAGGAGCTCATCGGCCATGGCTATGAGCTCTATGCGACGGGCGGCACGAGCAAGTATCTTACGGAAAACAACATTCCCAACACCAAGGTGTATTGGCCTTCTGAAGAGGGGAAACAGCCGCAGGCCATGACCCTGTTGCACGAGAAGAAAATAGACATGGTGGTCAATATTCCGAAAGACTTGACACCTCATGAGCTGACCAATGGGTACAAGATTCGTCGTGCGGCGGTCGATCTGAACGTGCCGTTGATTACCAACAGCCGCCTTGCCTCGGCTTTCATCCACGCGTTCTGCACATTGAGCTTGGAGAATGTTGACATCAAGTCTTGGGAAGAATATTAAAGGTGGGTTCTATAAATTACCGCCTTTAGGTAACAAGTCACAGTAGGGGTTATGTTTTGCCATCATTTGACCTCTTTTGGGTTCATAGCGCCAGTTCGTTCGGTCATATAGCCCGCTATACTCCCTCACTCACTGATACTATGACCTCAAAAAGAGCCACAAAATCTGACAAAGCTAATTTGTAGAACCCACCTTAAACGGAAAACGCAAGCTGAGAACGCTTGAACATACAAAGGCCACTTCCTTGCTGCCCTTGATGGGCGGTGGGGAATTGGCTTTTTCAGTATGGAGAAAAGCACTCCGGATGGGCGAAGGCGCATTGTCACCAGTTGCGGAACAGCTCAAAGCCGAAGGTAACGCCCACCGTGCGGTTGCCACGGCCGTTGCTGAGGAAAAAGCCCATCGACATGAAACGGCAAGTGAAGCCATAGCCAGCTTCCACGTAGGGGTGAATGTGTCGCACGTCAAGCGTTGACACATACACGCGCTCCATTTCCATATAATGACCTATCCATGGTAACCAGCTCAAAAGGAGCAATGGGCTCTCGTAGGTCACATTGGCGCGTATGTAGTATTCAGATGCGTTGTAACTGTCGCTCCTCAGCAACTCGAAGTTGCCGCTCCAGTCGTCGTTCCAGCCGTTGGGCAGATTGTTCTCCCTGAAGTTCTCGTAGTTGAGAAAGTAGGCTTCGCGGTCTTTCAGGGTGTAGAACCCCGTGCCGACGCGCATCTGCCACGACTGTAGACGGTTGATGTGATGAATGTAGTCGGCGTTGAGTTCCCATCGCTCATAGCCAGTGTTGGCCTTGGCTATTCCCTTGATGCCACGGTCGTAGTCGAGGGTGACGACCGGGCCGCTCCAACCAAGGGGGCGGTACTGGAGCTCGGCGACTGGAGCAAAAGACCTGTACTCTTTTTTCCATCCGAAGGTGTCGAAATCATTCTGGTGGACAGCCTTCTTCCTCTGGAAAAGGGCACCCAGTTGAACGCTCCATTTGGCAGAGATGTCATAGTTGGCGATGGCTCTCAATTCGGTCTGCTTGAACTCGTTGAGGCGATCGTAGTTATATATGCTGCTGTCGGGCTGTTCTTCTTCTATCTTCCGCCTTACCGAAGCGTTGCGGATGTGGTTGCCATTGTTCCATTCGATTTTTAGATAACCGTTGCGTAGCTTGTTGAAATAGTAATAGACGGGAAGGCGAAAGAATAGCTGTTGTTGCTTGAAAGCGTATCCTGCTTTGAGGCGCATGGATAGCTCGGAGTTGTGGGATAGCTGGTAGCTGGCACGCAAGTCGACCTTGTAAGTGAACCCACGGTAGTGGTCATAACCCATGTAGAGTGGGTTCAGCACGGGATTGAGGCGTATGTAACCTTGGTTGTTGAGGCCAAAATGGGTCTTGATGCGGTTGAACATATTGTCGCCTACCATGTCCCAAAGGACTTCCTTGGCGAAGTTGCGCCGCCTCTTTTGGCTGTGTGTTTGGATGGTGTCGCTGCTGATGGAGTCCTGCGCGCGTTGCTGTCTGAGAAACTTGTCGTATGCCGCTTGCTCATTGGCACTGAGGGGCTCAGGACGCAATAGGCACAATTTGTCGTAGCTGGTGATGGCGTTGGATGTAGGAATGGGCTTCGAGAGGCCGTAGCAAGCCAAGTGGCGGCCAGTCACCTTGCTGTTCAGAAAAGCGAACTTGAAGTTGACCTCGCAACGTGAGGGCGTGGGAGAATGGGTGTCGTCTTTCCCCATGTCGAGGTGCATTTGGAAACTTATCATGTCGTATTCGCCTGTCAGGTCGCACGACACAATGCGTCCGCTTGGCGTGTCTACGATGGCTGTGCCAATCACCAACTGCGTGTTGTTGCGCTTGGGGGTGAAGGCAAGCAGTGTCTGGCCGTTGGACATGTTGCTTGCCTTATAATGATAGAAGCGGTGATTGTTGGCGTGGAAAGGCGAGATGAGGGTGTTGTCGATGATGGTTTCACTGTAAATGTTGGGGGTGAGATATTTCAACATGACGCTCAAGGCACGCCGATTATGCGGAATGGTAGACGTGCTGATGACGTTTCCAGTCTCTTGGCGTTGTCTGTCATCTTGGTATAACCGATAGTACGACTCGCCCACAAACTCGCGTTCTACCCTGTGAGCAATGGCATATACCGATGGCACAAGCAGCAGGGTCGGATTCTTGCGGTCTACGCGAAGGAAAAACTTGGTGTAGGCGTAGGCTGTGTCTTGTGGGCGCGACGTGTTTTCCAATTGTCTCCCATATTGGAAAACACGTGTGATGAGCGTCTGCCTGGCACGCCTTTGTGTTTCACCTGCCTGTCTCGTAACATGATGGGTGTGCGTAAGCGCTGTGCCGCCACTGAGAATCTCGGCTTGCCCTTGCGCAAGTGGGCAAGCAAGCATCATGGCCATGAGAAAGGTCAGGGCGCTTCTCATGACCCTGTGCGTTGCGAGTTTCTTGCCTTCCTGTCTGGGCATGATGACATTCTCCTTACGCTCGCCAGGCTTGTTTAGTGGTCCAGCTCGTCCAGTTCAAGCCAGCGCATCTCTTTTTCATCAAGTTCATTGTTGACAAGAGGCAGGCGCTTGCTCTTCTCGGTGATTTCTTCCACGTTGAGCTTCCCAGAGCTCAACGCTTCCTCCAGGCTTGCCTTTTCTGTTTCCAGAGATTTGATGTCCTTTTCCAATTGCTCATACTCGCGTTTCTCCTTGTAAGACATTCGCCGCCTGTCATCGTGATGGTAATCTTTCTTCTTGGTTGCCTGTTCCTGCGAGGGCTTGAGTTTTTGCGTGTTGGCTTCCTCTTTCGACTTTAAGGACTGCCACTCGCGGTACTGTGTGTAGTTTCCGGGGAAATCCTTAATGACGCCGTTGCCTTTGAAGACAAGCAGGTGGTCAACGACCTTGTCCATGAAATAACGGTCGTGGCTGATGATGATGACGCAACCAGGGAAGTCTTGCAGATATTCCTCAAGCACCTGAAGCGTTTGTATGTCGAGGTCGTTGGTGGGCTCGTCGAGAACCAAGAAGTTTGGATTGCGCATCAACACGGTGCAGAGGTAAAGTTTACGACGCTCACCACCGCTCAGCTTATACACGTAGTTATGTTGTTCCTCGGGCGGAATCATGAAGTAATTGAGGAATTGGGATGCTGTCATCTTTCGCCCGTTGCCTAAGTCAATGTAGTCGGCTATGCTTGTGATTACGTCGATGACCTTCTCGTTTTCGTCAAACTTCAAGCCTTCTTGTGAGAAATAGCCGAAACGAACCGTCTCGCCAATGTCGAACTTTCCCGAGTCGGGCTGCACGATTCCCAAGAGCATCTTGACAAATGTGGACTTTCCTGTGCCGTTGTTTCCGACGATGCCCATCTTCTCAAAACGTGCAAAGTTGTAGTAGAAGTTGTCAAGGATGACTTTTTCCTGGCCGTTGTTCTCAAATTTCTTGGAGACGTACTGGCACTCGAAAATCTTCGATCCGATATACACGTTGCTGGCCTTCAGGCGCATCTGTCGGTCTTCGATGCGCTGCTTGGCTTTTGCTTCCAGCTCATAGAAGGCCTCTTCGCGGTAGCGAGCCTTGTGGCCGCGTGCCTGAGGCATGCGTCTCATCCATTCGAGCTCTGTGCGATACAGGTTGTTGGCTCGCGCTATCTCTGCCCGCTGGTTGTCTATGCGGGCTTGCCTTTTTTCCAGGTAATAGCTGTAGTTACCCCGATAGCTGTAAATGCGCTGGTCGGCAAGTTCCAAGATGATGTTGCACACATGGTCAAGGAAATAGCGGTCGTGCGTCACCATGAGCAGCGTGAGGTTGGCGCGCGACAAATATCCCTCCAGCCATACAATCATTTCGAGGTCGAGGTGATTGGTTGGCTCATCAAGAAGCAGGAAGTCGGGGTCGTTGAGCAAGGAGTTGGCTAAGGCCACCCGCTTCTGCTGTCCGCCACTAAGCTGGCCCATTGGTTGTTGCAGGTCGGTGATGTGTAGCTGCGTGAGGATTTGCTTAGCTCTGAGCACCTTGTCTGCATTGCCCTGGTGGTTGAAGCAAGCGTCGAGCACAGACTCTTCAGGGTCAAACTTAGGCGATTGTTCCAAATAGCCAATCCGCAATCCGTTGCGCCAAATGATGGAACCGCTTTCGTATCCCTCATGGCCTGAGAGGATGGACATGAGAGTCGATTTCCCGGTTCCGTTCTGGGCAATCAGTCCAACCTTTTGGCCTTCGGCGATTGAAAATGATATGTCTTCAAACAAGACTCGTGCGCCGAAACGCTTCGTCATGTTTTGAATGTCCAAATATGGTGTCATAGCTTCTTTAAGATGTCATCAATGTAGTTTAGGACTTCCTCTCGTCCGGTCTTGTCTTCAGAACTGGTGATGAAATAGGGTGGCGGTGTCTCCCAAGTGTCAAGCAAGGCGTCAATCCACACTCTGGCATTGGCCTTGGCACGTCCGCCGCTTAACTTGTCGGCCTTGGTGAAGATGATGGAAAAAGGAATTTGAGAGAGCCCGAGCCAATCGATGAACTCACGGTCAATCTTTTGTTGCTCATGTCTGACATCAATGAGCACAAAGAGGTTGGCAAGTTGCTCGCGTTGCAAGATGTAGGAGCGGATCATGCGGTCTATCTCCTCTTGTACCTTTTTGGAGCGTTTGGCAAAGCCATAGCCCGGAAGGTCGACGAGATACCATTCCTTGTTAATGATGAAATGGTTGATAAGCAGGGTCTTTCCCGGTGTGGAACTGGTCTTTGCGAGCCCTTTGTGGTTGCAGAGCATATTGATGAGCGATGATTTTCCTACGTTACTGCGGCCAATGAAGGCAAACTCGGGCTTGGTGTCTGCTGGGCACATGCTAACCCTTGGTGCCGATATGACAAATTGGGAATTTACGATATTCATGGTGATAATGGTTTATTGCAAAGGTAGTGATTATAGTTGGAAATATCTAAAAAATATATGATATTCTGCGTGAACTGTTGGTAAAAAGCAGTAACTTTGCATCCTAAACGATAGATTCTTGAAGCCATTACGATTACTTGTTCCTTGCTTGGTAGCCTGTATGCTATGGTCGTGCGGGGCTACGAGGTTTGTCCCAGAGGAAAAATATCTTCTGGAAAGCGTGGAAGTGAAGAGCGGGGAGAAAGGTTTCGACGCTTCGACGCTTTCCCCCTATATCCGACAAAAGGCCAATTCCAAATGGTTTTCGGTCTTTAAGATACCCATGGCCACCTATGCCTTGTCGGGACGCGACACCACGAGGTGGATTAACCGCACGTTGCATCGTATTGGTGAGAAGCCCGTGGTGTATGACAGTGCCCAGGCCCGGTTGTCTGTTGAGGACTTGCGGCAGGCCATGGTCAACCAAGGATACATACACGCTTCGGTCGACTTGCAAACAAAGGTTAAGGGAAAGAAACTGAAAGCCGTCTACACGCTGTATCCAGGGACTCCTTATTACATTGGCAAGGTGTCGTACAATATTGAAGATTCAGCAGTGGCCAGGGTTTTGTCCAACTATCAACAGCATGTGTTGCGGAAAATGAAAAAGCCCCAAGGCATTGGCTTGCGAGCGGGCGATCGTTTCTCTGTTTCGCGGTTGGAAGAAGTGCGTAGGCGCGTTACGTCAATCCTCCTGGACTCGGGCTTTTACAAGTTTCACAAAGACTACGTCATGTTCGACGCAGATTCATCGGCTCTCGACAATCGTGTGAACCTCACTATGCACCTTGTGAAATATCATGCGAATGGCAATTCGCCAGCGACGAAGCATCCTCGGTATTACATTCGGTCTGTTACTTATCAGCAGGGGGGCGACGGGAAGCAGCACCTCAGACATTCCGTCTTGGAGATGTCCACAGCCTTGTCGGAAGGACAACCATTTAATGCCTCCGCGTTGCAATCGACATACAACAAGTTTGCGCGTTTGCAGGCCGTAAGGTACACCAATATTCGTTTCACAGAAGTCCCTGATACCACGCTTCTCGATTGTGACATCCAGGTGAGTACCCTAAAGCCATCCTCCATCTCTTTCCAGCCCGAGGGAACCAATACGGCTGGCGACTTAGGTGCTGCTGCGTCGCTTACCTATATCAACCGTAATCTTTTCAGGGGCAGCGAACAACTTAGTTTGCAGTTCCGTGGTGCCTTTGAGGCTATCACGGGCCTTGAAGGCTATCACGATGAGAATTACGAAGAGCTTGGCCTTGAGGCCAAGTTGAGCTTTCCGCGCTTTGTGGCTCCATTCCTTTCCCGTGCTTTCCGCAAGCGCAGCGCGGCTACATCGGAACTTGCTGTGGCGTGGAACTCCCAGAGCCGACCTGAGTTTCACCGCCGCGTCTTTTCTGCGGCTTGGCGCTATCGGTGGTCTGACGCGCCCAACCACTTGAACTTTCGGCTGGACGCGATTGACCTCAACTATGTTTATATGCCATGGATCAGCGAGAAGTTCAAACACGATTATCTTGACAGTGTGTCGAACCGCAATGCCATTCTCCGTTACAATTACGAAGACCTATTCATCATGAAGATAGGCTTTGGCCTTACTTACAATAATGGCGTGAATGCCATCCGCGCCAATGTCGAGACTTCTGGCAATGTGCTCAGCGGCCTCTCGCGTGTGGCAGGCTTCAGGAAGAACGGCAATGGCCAGTATACCCTGTTCAACATTGCTTTCGCGCAGTACGCGAAGTTTGACTTCGACTACACCAGGCTCATCCAGTTTGACAGCCACAATGCGTTGGCACTACATGGTGGCTTTGGCATTGCTTATCCTTATGGGAACAGCACGGTGCTCCCCTTTGAGAAGCGCTACTTTTCAGGTGGAGCCAATTCCGTGCGCGGATGGGGCGTAAGGCAACTGGGCCCTGGCAAGTTTAGGGGAACCGACGGGCGCATTGACTTCATCAATCAAACGGGCGACATGAAGCTCGACTTGAACATGGAGTATCGCACCTTCTTGTTTTGGAAGTTCAATGGGGCGGTTTTTGTTGATGCGGGTAACATTTGGACGTTGCGCAATTATCAGGAACAACCTGGTGGTCAGTTTAAGTTCAAGGAGTTCTACAAGCAGATAGCGGTGGCTTACGGGCTGGGAATCCGCCTCAATTTCGACTATTTCATTTTGCGCTTCGACATGGGCATGAAGGCCGTCAATCCCGCTTACGTTACGCAGCGCGAGCATTGGCCCGTGCTTCATCCCGACTTTAGCCGTGACTTTTCTTTCCATTTTGCGGTGGGCATGCCCTTCTGAGGCGTATGGCGCACCGCCTGGTTTCAGCCGGACATAGCTTTTTCCACAATAAGTCAAGCGAGCCCATGCAAGACAGATGTGTTGAATCTTGCGTGAGCTCGCTTGTCGGTTTGCTTTACGAAAGCGTTGTGTCGTGGTATGCGCTGGGCACGCAGCCTGTTCCCATCATTCGTTGTCCTTGAGCGACACCACTCCGGTCAACTTGTCGTCAAAGTAAAAAGTCTGCTTGACAGTATCTTTCCCAATGGCATATTTCACGTTCATGTAGAGCAGTTTCGGGGTGGCTTTCGTGTAGTTCCCCTTGACCTTGCCTGCCGTTAGCTGTTGCATGACTTGCACCATGGAGTCGGAGACGAAGAAAGTGGAGTCGAGCTGACTCCACTGTATCACGTCATAGTCGCCTATGCCCATCTGCGTGGTCATGAAGTCTTTGACGAGGCTCTTGGCCTCCTGTCTCTGTCCGCACCCAGAGAGTAGGGCTGCGAGCAGGGCCATGGTGGCTAAGCAATATTTTTTCATGCCTTTGCGGGAATGTTCTTCAGAATTTCAAGCAAGTGGTCCCATACCATCTGCACGGTAGGGATGAGCAGGCACTCGTCGGGCGTGTGCACGTTGCGAAGTGTCGGGCCAAACGAAACCATGTCAAGGTGAGGATACTTCTCGGAGAAGAGTCCGCACTCCAGACCGGCGTGAATGCCCTTGACGACAGGGGCTTTGCCGAAAAGCTTCTTGTAAGCCTCTACGGTAATCTTCACCAATTTCGAGTCGGGGTTCATCTTCCAGGCGGGGTATCCGTCGTTCTGTTCCACTTGGGCACCTGCCAGTTGGAAAGCGGCCTTCACGGAGCAGGCCATGTTCTTCAGGTTGCTCATGACGTTGGAGCGCTGGCTGCTGACAATGCGCACCTTGTCGTCTTCGCTTTGTATGCTTGCGATGTTGCTCGAAGTCTCCACCATCCAAGCCAGTGCCTCGTCTTGGCACATGGCCATCACGCCGTTGTCCACAGCCTGGATGGCGCGTATCAGGTTCTCGCTTACGGCCTTGGGCAAGACGGCCTGTGCGTCAGTGCTGCCCAGTTTCCACTCCATGTGGGTGTCGGTCACGTGAAATTCGTCTTCCACATCCTTTTGGAAGGTGTTCCAGTCGGCTTTCACCTCTTCTTTCTTGTCAGCGGGAACAGCAAACACAATCTTGCCGTCGCGCGGAATGGCATTGTGCATCTTGCCCGAGTTCCATTGGGCCAAGCGCAGGTCGGTCTTCTCCTGCTCCATGTAGAGGAAGCGCCCCAATACCTTGATAGCGTTGGCGCGTTTCTTGTTGATGTCGTCGCCCGAGTGTCCACCGTTGAGGCCCTTCAGGGTTCCCTCCATGAAGAAGTATCCCGTGGGAGCCTCCTCACGCGTGAAGCTGAAGGTGGCTTTGGTGTTGATGCCGCCCGCGCACGACACGAAGATTTGCCCTTCGTCTTCCGAATCGAGGTTGATGAGA
Source organism: Prevotella sp. UBA6447 (assembly GCA_002437115.1). Taxonomy (GTDB): domain Bacteria; phylum Bacteroidota; class Bacteroidia; order Bacteroidales; family Bacteroidaceae; genus Prevotella. The sequence continues at coordinate 36,935 of DJOD01000039.1, read as the reverse complement.
TAGTTGCCCGTCATGAATCCGGCCTTCATGCCGAAAGCACCCGTCAGCCCGGTTTCCTCGTCACGTGTGAACACGCACTCGATGGGGCCGTGCTCGATGTCGTCGGCAGCCAAGATAGCCAGTTCGATGGCGTCGCCAATGCCGTCGTCGGCACCCAGCGTTGTGCCTTTGGCGTGCATCCAGTCGCCTTCCACGTAAGTCTGGATGGCATCTTTGTGGAAGTCGAAGTCCACATCGACCAGCTTGTCGCACACCATGTCCATGTGGCTTTGCAGAATGGTTGTCGCACGGTTCTCGTAGCCCTTGGTGGCCGGTTTGCGGATAAGCACGTTGCCCGTCTCGTCGACCAAGGTCTCCAGTCCATGGTCTTCACCAAACTTCTTGAGGTAGGCAATCATAGCGTCCTCGTGCTTGGAGGGGCGAGGAATCTGATTGATTTTAGCAAATTGCTCGAAAACGCGAGCAGGTTTCAATTCTGCCATAATGTTTGTTTTTTATAAAGGTTTATCTAAATTTTCTTTGCAATCTCCACTTTTTGCCTTAACTTTGCAATATTAAAGTGCAATTCATAATGCAAAAGTAACAAAAATGATGGAGACTTTGCTATCCAGCGTGTTAATAATTGCTATTGCCGTCGCGTTGTTGTCTGTGAAGGTCATTTTCAAGAAAAATGGCCGTTTCGAGTCTCAACACATCCATGACAGCAAGGCCATGCGCGACCGGGGCATCCATTGTGTGCTCGACCAGGATCGCGAAGCGCGGTCGAGAAAGCCGTTGCTTTCGTGAGGAGAAAATCATAAACAGAATAGTTAAAGAAATGAAGAAGAACATCATTCTTGCAGTGGCTCTTTCGGCCGTGGCCACCATGGGGCTCGTGTCATGCGACAAGAGCGCCCCTAAGATGGACGACAAGGCCACCGCTGCAGCTTCCAAGACGAGCGAGGGAACCAAGATCGCTTATGTTGAGGTCGACTCGATCATGACCCAGTACACCTTTTGCAAGGAGTACAGTAAGGTTTTGGAGAGCAAGGGAAACAATATCCAGAAGACGTTGGCTGCCAAGCAGCAGCAGTTGCAGGCCGCTGCCGCCAATTTCCAGCAGAAGATTCAGCAGAACGCTTACACGCGCGAGCAGGCTGAGGCCATTCAGGCTGGCCTGCAAAAGCAGAATAACGATCTGCAGGTCCTCAACCAGCGCCTGAGCTCTGAGTTCCAGGCTGAGACCGACAAGTTCAACAAGGCCCTTCACGACTCCCTGCAGCATTACCTTGCCATCTACAACAAGGACAAGAAATACAGTCTCATCTTCTCCAAACAAGGTGACAACCTGTTGTATGCCGACAAGGCTTACGACATTACCAATGAGGTGGTGGCTGGTCTGAACAAGGCCTACAAGAGCAAGGTGGGCGCTGCTGACAAGGCCAAGAAATAACCAAACAGATTATAATAGGAAACCAAAGGCGATACATACAATTCGCCTTACGCATCGTCTCGCAAGTGTGCTAACCGCAGTTAGGCTTGCGAGATTTTTCGTAATTGAAATTTAATGTCTGACACGATGCCCCTTGGCAAGCAGTTTGCAGAATGCGCCCTACGAGACGAGGGGTTGAAAACGTCTCGCTTAAAAGTTTTTGAGTATGGACAAGAGTAATGAAGCGGAGGAAAGTCTCCATCGCGTGAAGGCCATTTATCGTGTGACTTTGGCTGGAAGCGCCATCAATGTTGTGTTGCTTCTCTTGAAGTTTGCGGCTGGTATCCTGGGTCATTCTGCTGCCATGATAGCCGATGCCATCCATTCGCTCACCGATTTTGCCACCGATGTGGTGGTGCTGGTGTTCGTTAAGATTGGCAACAAGCCCATGGACAAGGATCACGACTATGGCCATGGCAAGTATGAGACGCTGGCTACGGCCATCATTGGACTGTCGCTGCTGGTGGTGGGAGCCCTGATTTGCTGCTCTGGACTCGCTAAGACCTATCGGGCCATTTGTGGCGAGCCGCTCCAGCAACCTGGACTGGTGGCCTTGCTGGCGGCTGTGGTGAGCATCGTGCTCAAGGAGTGGGCTTACCAGTTTACGGCCAGGGTGGGGCGCAAGTGCCACTCGGAGGCTTGTGTGGCCAACGCCTGGCACCATCGCAGCGATGCCCTGTCGAGCGTAGGTACGATGGTGGGCATAGGCGGCGCCATCCTGCTGGGAAGCCGCTGGGCTGTGCTCGACCCGCTGGCAGCCATTGTCGTGAGTGTCTTTATCATCAAGGCTGCTTGGGGATTGGTGATACGGTCGGTTGCCGAACTGACCGATGCCAGCTTGCCTGAATCCATAGAAGACGACATTGTGAGGATTGCCAATGCCGAGCAAGGCGTGCGTGAGGTGCACAATCTCCGCACGCGCCGCATCGGCAACTGCATTTCCATCGAGATGCATGTGCGGATGCCAGGCGAGCTATCGCTCTATGAGGCTCATGAGCATGCCACCGACATAGAGAATCGCCTCAAGGAACATTTTGGCTCGGGCACTATAGTGAGCATCCATCTGGAGCCCCTCAAGGTCAACGGACACTATGAGGCTCCCGCGAAACACGAGTAACGGAGATAAACTATTTTTTTTCGCGTTTTGTATCTTCCTGTGTAACAAGGGGTGATTCATCGTGTGTGGCTTTCCACCATGCCGTCTTACGTTTTCCGTTGGCGGCCACCGTGTTGCGGCTGGGGTCAGAGATGGTGAGTCCGCAGAACTGCTTGACCTGCAGGTACACTGGGTGGCCGTAGAGGTTGGAGTAAAGCGTGTCGGTGGTGGCCGAGTAAGGGACGGTGCGCTTGAGCTGCGCTTCGAAGTCACTGCGCAGCGAGGCGTTTGTGCAGAGGTGGCTCACGTAGGAGCCCAGGTCGAAGAAAAGGGGCGTGCCGTATCCGTCGAGCACTTGTATCGAGTCGGCCAGCGGGTCGGCCAGGGTGTAATGGCGGTTGATGTTGCGCATGATGTAGGCCAAGGCTTCCATTTGCCGGCAGTCGATGGCCGAGAGTGTGCCGCATGGGGTAGGGTAGTGGGTGTAGTACGTGTGGAACGCGCTTACAATCCCCTCGTAGGAGGGTGTCGGTGAGGCCAAGTGTTGCCACATCGAGGCGTAGGGCATGCCTGTGGCCATCACCTCCGAGGTGGAGGCTACCAGCCAGTTGGTTGCTTGCCGCAGGGCGTAGGCAGTTTCCACGTTGGCCATGTAACAGTTGTCGAACAGCAGGTATTGCAGTTTCACGCCCGCCTCGCTGATGCCCTGTGCCAATGTTTCCACGTCGATGGCATGGCTGCCAGGCCTTGCGGGGCCTATGAAGCGTGTCTGTGGGTAGGCCTTGGCACCGCTGCCTGGCCACAGTCGCTCCTGTCGTGGAGCCGACGGCTGGAGCCAGTCGCTGGCGTAAGTCCAGCCGCACCCGTGCCCGCCGATGATCATGGCGTAGTTGAGTGCGTAGGCGTGAGTCTTCACGTCACCAAGTATTTGTGTGATGCCCTGTGCGGTGATGTAGTCGGAGCCCTCATAGGTCTTGACGGGTGTGTGGAAGATGGCGCCAGCCTGGTAGGTTACCTCGTAGAGGCTCGACGCGTTGGCCGATGTGCTGAGAAACACCATGAGCCGCCCTGAGTAGCCCTTGTTGGCCACGATGGCCTGCTCGATGCTGTCGAGGTTTTGTTGGAAGTAGCTGTAAAGTCCTTGGCTGCCGTCGTCATTGCCAGTCCAAGGCATGAAGACCAGCACGGTCTGTTTGTTGATGTCGTTGACATCTGTCACGTCCTCGTTGCCGCAACTGGCGAGGAGCGCGACGATGGCAAGCGCGCAAGTGATGGTCATGACCCATGCCTGACGGGCTCGGTGCCATCTGCTGAGTAGGGATATGTTCATGGTGTCGTTGTTGACTTTTGCTGTATGGTGTCATTCTTTGTGTGGGCAAAGTTACTACTTTTGTACAAAAGAAAAGGTGCTTGAAAACATATTATGTTTGAAAATTAACGCGTAAAGTCCCTGTTCCCAGAGCGCCTTCTCGCACATCGCGCGAACAAAAGGGGGCGAAAATGCAAGAATCTAAAAAAATGTATCTAATAATTTGGCCATGTCAAAGAAATGATGTACCTTTGCACGCGAATTAAACGAAACCTCTGTTTCGAGATGATTCTTAGAGGCTCATTGCTTCGAAGACTCGCTAGCTCAGTTGGTAGAGCACAACACTTTTAATGTTGGGGTCTTGGGTTCGAACCCCAAGCGAGTCACAATAAAATTCAATTTATGTATTTGGAGAATAGAGGACTTTACAAAAGTAAAGTCCTCTATTTTTCGATAAATGCTTCCATAATGCGAAGGTAAGGAAGCATTTGCATGGGTGAAAGACAAGATGTTATTGCAGACTCTTGTCAAGGATTTCGAGAAGGATAGTGGGATTCTCGTGGATTTGCTCTGCTGTGATGCCTTTCTTTTCAACCTCATCAGCTACGGCAGGATAGTCCTTGAATTTTTCTCTTATCTTTTTCAGCAGTTTCTTTTGAGAATATTTCTCTCTCTTGGCATTAACTTTTTTACTTTCAAACAAATTCCAATAGTACACATGGTTGCCGCCATCAACCGTATAGTGATATGCCCTGCAACCTGAATAAGTGGTAGCAGCAGTATACATGATGCCTGTAAAAGTTCTGCTTGTAATGGTGTTTTCAAAAGCATACGGCTCCATATAGCCAATGACATGTTTCCCCTTAAAAACTTCAGTTGCCAAAAATGGGAATTTTGGGTCGTCGTCATTAAGAATGAAAGTGCGCTTTTTGCCGTCTAGTAGTGCATTATCCACCACAAGCGATTTGATGTCTACGATTTTGTATTTTACGTCCTTGCCGTTTTGCGTCTCACTGAAATGGATGTTCTTTTTCATGAAATGAATATCATTCTGCAAATAGCCGTTGAGCACAGTGCCGTTCTTGAGGGTCAGCACAGCCTTAGGCCATACGGCTTTTTCTTTCGGCTTCTTGGAGTTTGCGGTTATCGCAAACGAGAATACCATGAGAAAGATGATGAAAAACAGTTTCTTCATAAGCTTATAATTTGTTGGTTTTTAATTTTTAGCCAAATTTAGCACTTTTTTTCTTAACAGGCAAGCGTTTGAGGTCGTTTATTTTTTGAAAAAAGGTGGTTTTCACTTGTATGTAATGAAAAAGATGTACCTTTGCGTTATCTTAAACCTCATAACGTTGAACTTAAAAAAAATCGAAAATGAAAAAAATGATTTTTGTGCTTCTTACCCTCTTAACGTGTGGGGTGGTACAAGCGCAGAACGTAGAAGTAACATTGAACAATGGTAATGTGGTGAAAGGAGAAACGCCTTCACTTTCTTTTTATGTTGATAACGCCCATGAGATTCGGGTGAAGGACAATGCGAGTGGTGAAAAGTCTGATTTCACCTCTACTGATGTGAAGGAAATAAAATACTATGACAAGAAAGCCAAAGAATGGACCAACTGGGTTCCGATGGTCGCACAAATGGGGCTGAGCATGTCTTATAAAGAGAATCCGAAGCTCTACAAAAATCCCGTATTCCTCCAGCCGGTTTATGAGGGAAAAAACATTTCCGCCTATATTCACCACATAAGCACAGCCACCCATGTGAAATCGGGCAGTATTTATGGATTCGGCATCATGTTTTACTACAAAGCCAAGAATGAAGACTTTGCGAGAACTTATTATTTTATGGACAACAGCATTGGCGGAATTGGTCAGAAGACTATGCTGAAAAGGTATTTTAAAAACTATCCGCAAATAAAGGAAGTGCTGAAAGACCTCAGCATGAAAGAGTTTCGCAATGACCCTGCGCTATTAGTGAAGAAACTTGATGAAATCTTGAAATAGGCATACATACCTTATTCCTTTAAATTAGCAGGCAGGTTTTGCCTACTAATTTAAAGGAACATGATGAATGTCCGTGCGCAGAAAGCCATTAAGCGCAGTTCCGTCATTAAGAGTAAGCACAGCCTTGGGCCATACTGTCAGGACAGTACCAGGTAACTATGAACAGTTATGCTCTCCACGCCGTTATTAGCGAGCAGTATAAAGAAGTAGTTGTCTTTTTCAGCTTTAGCGTCCGTCTTCCAGCAAATCTTATGTGGGTTAAGAATTCCATGAATCGTCATCATGTAAAAAGCCCTCCGCGGCTCTTCGCTTGTAGGTGATGAGTGGCGGAGGGCTTAGCCCTTCATGCGGATGTCAAACTGTGGAGATGATTACTTGCTCTTGAGGGCGTTGAGGCTCTCTTGGATGGCAGCAATCTTCTCTTCGGCATCGCTTTGCTTCTTGCGCTCTCGCTCTATGACAGCCTCGGGTGCATGGGCCACAAAGTTTTCGTTAGCCAATTTCTTCTTGACACCCGTTAGGAATCCTTGCAAGTGCTCCAGGTCTTTCTCCTGTTTGGCTATCTCGGCATCGACATCGATGAGGTCGCCCACGGGAACGGCAAACTCATCCGTGCCAACCATGAAGGCACTGGCATCTGCTGACTTGCTGTCGACGGAGGTGAAGGACTTGAGGTTGGCCATCTTGGCGATGATGTCAGCATAGTCGGCATAGTGATTCTCACCGATGATTTGCAACTCAAGCTCCTTCTTTGGGGCGATTTGTTTCTGGCTGCGCACCGCGCGCACGCCAGCCACGATGAGTTTGACGTTCTCGATGGTTGCGCACAAGGCCTCGTCATCAGCGGTAGGGGCATCGAGGTGGAGCTGCGAAACCATGATGCTCTCGCCCTCCTTGCGGTCGGACAAGTGCTGCCACAACTCTTCCGTGATGAACGGCATAAACGGGTGAAGCATCTGGAGCAGGGTTTCGAAGAAGTGGAGTGTGGCCTCGTAGGTCGCCTTGTCGATGGGTTGCGCCTGACCGTCCACGTAGGCGGGCTTCACCATCTCCAGGTACCAGGCAGAGAACTCGTCCCAGAAGAGTCGGTAGACGGTCATTAGGGCCTCGGAGATGCGGTAGGTCTTAAACTGCTCGTTGAGCGTCTTGCCCGTTTCTTTCAGCTTGGCGGTGAACCAGGCCACGGCCGTCTTTGCTGTGGCTGGCTGCTCGATGTTGGCCGTCTGCCAGCCCTTCACCAGTCGGAACGCGTTCCAAATCTTGTTGTTGAAGTTGCGGCCCTGCTCACAGAGCGTCTCGTCGAACAAGATGTCGTTGCCGGCCGGGGCAGAGAGCATCATGCCCATGCGCACGCCGTCGGCACCATATTTGTCGATGAGCTCCAGGGGGTCGGGCGAGTTGCCGAGGCTCTTCGACATCTTGCGGCCCTTCTTGTCGCGCACGATACCCGTGAAGTAGACGTGGCGGAAAGGCATCTTGCCGCGATACTCATAGCCCGCCATGATCATGCGCGCCACCCAGAAGAAGATGATGTCGGGACCCGTAACGAGGTCTGACGTCGGGTAATAGTAGTTGATTTCCTCGTTGTCGGGGTCAAGGATACCATTAAACAAGGAGATGGGCCACAGCCAGCTGGAGAACCACGTGTCAAGGCAGTCAGACTCTTGCTCCAGATCGGCGGCCGTCAGCGTGGCGTTTTTCTCCTGTGCGAGCTTCAGAGCCTCTTCGGCGCTCTCGGCCACCACGAAGTCGCGTTTGCCGTCGGCAGTGGTGAAATAATAAGCGGGGATGCGGTGACCCCACCACAGCTGTCGTGAGATGCACCAGTCCTTGATGTTCTCAAGCCAATATCGGTAGGTGTTCTTGTACTTTTTGGGATAAAATTCCACCTCGTCGTTCATGACGGGAGCAAGAGCGATGTCTGCGAAGTGCTGCATCTTCAGGAACCACTGGGTGGAGAGCTTTGGCTCGATGGGCACATTGGTGCGCTCGGAAAAGCCCACCTTGTTGTCGTAGTCCTCGACCTTCTCCATCAGTTGCTTGGCCTCCAGGTCGATGGCGATTTGCTTGCGCACGTCCATGCGGTCTTGGCCTACGTACATGCCGGCGGCCTCAGAGATGGTCCCGTTGTCGTTGAAGATGTCAATGGTCTCCAGGTGGTGTTTCAAGCCCAGCATATGGTCATTGATGTCGTGGGCTGGGGTGACCTTCAAGCATCCCGTGCCAAACTGGATGTCGACGTACGAGTCCTCAATGACGGGGATGCAACGCCCCACCAGGGGCACGATAACGTGCTTGCCCTTCAGCCAGGTGTTCTTCACATCGCCGGGGTTGATGCACATGGCCGAGTCGCCCATGATGGTCTCAGGGCGTGTGGTGGCCACCACGGCATAATAACCCGTCTCATCGCGGTGCATCACGTTGCCCTCGTCGAGTCGCTTCACCGAAGCCTGGTCTTCTGGGGCCACGTAATATTTGAGGTAGTAGAGCTTGGAATGCTCCTCCTTGTAGATTACCTCCTCGTCCGACAAAGCCGTCTGGGCCTTGGGATCCCAGTTGACCATGCGGGCACCTCGGTAGATGTAACCCTTGCGGTACAAGTCCACAAAGACATGGATAACACTTTTCGAGCGTGTCTCATCCATGGTGAAGGCTGTGCGGTCCCAGTCGCAGGAACAGCCCAAGTGGCGCAACTGCTTGAGGATGATACCGCCATGCTCGCGCGTCCAGTCCCAAGCGTGCTCCAGGAATTGTTCACGCGTCAGGTCAGTCTTCTTGATACCTTGCTCGGCAAGTTTGCCCACCACCTTTGCCTCGGTGGCTATGGAGGCATGGTCGGTTCCCGGAACCCAGCAAGCGTTCTTGCCTTCCATGCGGGCGCGGCGTACCAGGATGTCCTGGATGGTGTTGTTTAGCATATGCCCCATGTGGAGCACGCCTGTCACATTAGGCGGCGGAATGACCACCGTATAGGGTTCACGGCCATCTGGCTTAGAACTGAAGAGCTTGTTGTCAAGCCAGTACTGGTACCATTTAGACTCCACTTCCTTGGGGTCGTACTTACTTGCTAATTCCATGTGATTATAGATCTTTTATACCTTATTATCTTAATAAAACATTGCAAAATTAATACTTTTCCACTTAAAAACATTAACTTTGCATCAAATTATTGGTTTTTATGCACACAAGAAAAGAAAAGCTTGAGGCTTTCGGCCGTTTGCTGGATGTGCAATGTCGGCTGAGAAAAGATTGTCCGTGGGATAGGAAACAAACATTTGAGAGTTTGCGCCCATACACGATAGAGGAAGTGTTTGAATTGGCGGACGCCCTGGCCTGCGGTAATCTGGAAGAGGTGAAGAAGGAGCTGGGCGATGTCATGGAACACGTCATCTTCTACTCTATCTTGGGCGAAGAGGAAGGACGCTTTGACGTGGCTGATGTCTGCGACACGCAAAGTGACAAGCTGATGTTTAGGCACGACTTCATTGACTGGGGCGCGGCTACCACACTGCCAGGTTGCCCGACGTGGTCGGTATCGAGCTCAGACCTGACGATTAATGCCCATGGGCAAGTGGTGTATGTGGACGAGCAGAATGACCATGTGACCAACCCGACGACGGCCTCACAGGTGGAGAGCACTTGGGAACAGCGGAAGCAGAAGGAGAGGCACGGCAACACGTCGGTGCTTTCCGGGGTGCCCGCCTCGCTGCCATCGGTCATCAAGGCTTACCGCATACAAGACAAGGCGCGCAATGTGGGCTTCGACTGGGAGAAGAAGGAGGACGTGTGGGCGAAAGTTCGCGAGGAGCTCGATGAGTTTGAGGCCGAATTGAGAAAAGGCAACGCTGAGACATCCACGAAGGAACTGGGCGACTTCCTGTTTAGCATCATCAACGCGGCTCGCCTCTATCACCTCAATCCGGACAACGCCTTGGAGAGCACGAACCAAAAGTTCATCAGCCGCTTTGGCTACGTGGAGAGCAAGGTGAAGGAAATGGGAAAATCAATGACAGACATGAGCCTTGGAGAACTTGATGCCCTGTGGGACGAGGCAAAAGCAAAAGAAAAACATTAAATTTAGTATTATTATGAGGAAACTTACGTTTGTTTTGGCCTTCTTGGCTATGGTTTCCTGGTGCTTCACGGGATGCCAAAGCAAAAATGACAAAGCCCATGGCGGAGACTCAACTTTGTCGCATGCCGGCGATACCGTTGCCGACAGTACGGTTTATGGTGTGTGTGGCGAGGGAACTGCCATGCACACGGTAGAGTTGATCACAGATGCGGGCGACACCGTCACGTACATGATTGATGAAGACAGCGAGGGCAGGCAAGACGTGCAAGGCGGATTGCTCGTCGGTGACCGCTTGGCCATTATTGAAGGGACAGGGCTGGATGGCGACAAGACGGCCAAGAAGGTCATTAACCTTACTACGTTGCTTGGCAAATGGACAAGCCTTGACAAAAACTTTGAAATCTTGGAAGGCGGCCTTGTCAAGTCGAACGTGGATGCGGAGTCTCATCCTTGGACTTCCTGGAAAATCCTGAACGGGCAGTTGCTGCTCAACAAGGACACATTCAATATAGATCAGCTGAGTGCCGACTCGCTTTATCTTGAGAATAAGGAGGGCATCTTTGTCTACAAGCGCACGAAGTAACGTTTGCTATTGTCGTTGGTGATGGAACCATTTAGGATACACATTCTTGGGTGTGGCAGCGCGTTGCCCACCTTGAAACACCACACATCGTCGCAGGTGGTTGAGATACGAGGCAAGTTGATGATGGTGGACTGTGGCGAGGGCACGCAGGTGCAACTGAGAAGGTTGCGCATCGGTTTCACGCGAATACAGTCGGTGTTCATATCCCATTTGCATGGCGACCATTGTTTCGGCTTGATGGGGCTGGTGTCAACCTTTGGCATGTTGGGCCGCACAAGCCCGCTCCATGTGTATGCGCCGGGAGAATTCGGACCGATGCTTCGTGCGCAGATTGAGATGTTCTGTCCTGGGCTTGAGTATGAAGTGGTGTTCCACGGGGTGGACACTACGCGTAGCCAAGTGGTATATGAGGATAAGAGCCTGACGGTCACCACCATACCCTTAGACCACCGCATAGCCTGCTGTGGATACCTTTTCCGTGAGAAGCCGACGTTGCCACATATCAGGCGCGACATGATAGACTTCTATCATATTCCTACTTGTCAAATCAACAACATAAAAAATGGTGCAAGTTGGGAGACGGAAGAAGGTGAAGTCATCCCAAATGGTCGTCTCACCATGCCAGCCGATGCCCCTCGGTCGTACGCTTATTGTAGCGACACACGCTACATTCCCACCTTGCACAAATTGGTTGAAGGGGTGAGTGTGATGTATCATGAAGCTACCTACGACACGTCGCAAGAGAGCCGCGCGCGCCTGTTTTACCACTCCACGGCGCGGCAGGCGGCAATGGTGGCTCGCGATGCGCATGTGGGTCGCTTGATCCTTGGACATTATAGTTCTCGCTATGACGACGAGACATTGTTGCTCAAGGAAGCCCAATCGGTCTTTCCCAACAGCATGCTGGCCCAAGAGGGACTTGTTATCAATGTGAAATGATGACCGGCTTGCTAACGTTGGTTCAAAGTTTGTCTGGTGAGAGGAGAAATGATGCGGGGGAGACATTACGGAAATTTGAAATAAACGTTAAAAGTAGGATTGCCGTGTCGGATATGAAGCAATATTTATTAACTTTGCTTATTGGATAGATAAATATTGGATGAAAATGAAGAAAATACTTTTTGCCATCCTGATGCTCTTCCCCTTGATGGGCATGGCGCAAAACACATGGGAGGCTTCAAAGGGAAAAGCCAAACAAATGAAGGTGCAGAACGCAGAGCGCCGTTCACTCTTCGAAAAGAAGAAAAAAGTTGTGGAGGCCAAGTACCTTGCTGGTGCGGTACCTGTGGTGGACGGCAAGGTCGTGTTCACGCTCGACAAGGACGTGCCGGGCATGACAGCCGACCAGATATACGAGAAGGTGCGCGGCGTGATGGAAGACATCATCAAAGAGCCCAACCAGGTGAAACCCATCAGCAAAATATCCATCGACGACAAGGCTATGCATACGATAGGCGCGCGTATTCAGGAATGGCTCGTCTTCAGCAAGACGGCCCTCAACCTCGACCAGTCGCTATTCAACTACACACTCATAGCCAAGGCAACAGATGGCCACTTGCACCTCACCATGGAACGCATGGGCTACCAGTATGAGCTTGAGCGTCCAGACACACAGGGCATGGAGACGAAGGCAGAAGAGTGGATTACCGACGAGTGGGCACTCAGCAAGAAAGGCACCAAACTATCTAAGTATAGTGGCAAGTTTCGCCGCAAAACCATCGACCGCAAGGACAACATCTTCGGACGTGTTTGCAAGGTTCTCAACCTGGCTTACTAATACCGTAGCTTCTCTTCTCTATGGTAAACGGAAACGATTTTTTGGAACACAGGCACCGTGGCGAGCAAGAAACGAAGGACAACCATCTACGGCTGCGCAATGTGCTGAACATTATTTTTATGCTCCTTGCCGTAATTGGCGTGGCCATCTACTACTGGTCTGACCACACCACGGGAACCTTCATCCTCTTGGTGGCCGTGGTGTTCAAGATAGTGGAAAGTGCCTTACGTATCAAATTTTGATGAAGAAACTTCTTTTCTCCCTCTTGTTCCTGTGTTGTGCTGTCGCTTCCGCCACGGCACAGGTGAGACGTGCGGATGCTGACAATTACAACTCGATGGATGAGAATGGCAATGTCACCATGGCATCCCAGCGTCGCGAGCGTCCCGATTCAACTTCGGGACACAAGGAAATACCGCGTGGCATCTACGTGTGGACGGTTGACCCCCGCTTTGGCGACCGTCGCCCTGCGCAGCTCGACACCTTGTCGCACATGTATATGAACACGCTCTTCACTACGGGCTTGCGTGGAGAATACAACACCACGGGCAATCTTGGCTCTCCGCGTCAAGCGCGAGTGTTTATTGATCGTCGTCAGTCCTCCCAGTTCCTGTTTGCCGATCCCTACGACTATTTCATTACGCCCGTCCAGGATTTCCATTTCACGAACACTTTGTCGCCCTTTACCAACCTCACTTACAACAACTGTGGCGACCGTACCAATGGTGAAGATCATCTCACGGCAAAGTTTGGCGTCAACGCCGGCAAACGTATTGGCGTGGGCTTTAAGTTCGACTATCTTTATGGGCGTGGCTATTACGACAGTCAGTCAACGTCACATTTCGATTACACCATGTACGGCTCTTACATCGGCGACCGCTACCAGGCGCATCTCCTGATGTCGACCAACCACCAAAAGGTGACGGAGAATGGTGGCATCACTAATGACAATTACATTACTCATCCCGAGTCGTATGATGAGTCGTTCCAGACCTCGGAAATACCCACCATGCTCTCGCGCAACTGGAACCGCAACGACAACCAGCACCTTTTCTTCACCCAGCGTTATAGCCTTGGCTTCAAGCGCAAGGTCCCGATGACAGCCGAGGAGATTGCCGCGCGCAAGTTTGCCATGGCCTCCCAACGCGAGGCGAAGGAACGCCAAGCTCAGGTAGCGGCCGCGCACAAGGCTCGCCAGGCTGGAGATGCTGTGAAGAAGGATACGAAGGATCTCAACGCCGCTTTTGCGGGGCGTCCCGACAACGCCAAGATTGGTGTGCGTCAGGCGAAAGACAGCGTGTCCAATGCCGCTTCTACACCGTCGCATTCAAATGGAGAACGTGTGGCTGTCAATGGCAAGACAGTGGCAGACAGTCTTATCGCGCTTACCAACAAGACCAAACAAGACACCTCATGGCTCAAGGATGAGTACGTGCCAGTCACCAGTTTTATCCACACGCTCGAACTTAGTAACTACCGCCGTATCTATGAGGCTTACCAGACTCCTGACAATTATTACTTGAATGATTACTTGGTTGCCGAGAAATTGAGTGGCGATTCCATCTACGACAAGACCACCCACTGGAGCTTGCGTAACACGCTGGCCATATCCTTGCTGGAGGGCTTCAACAAGTGGGCCAAGGCAGGGTTGAAGGTTTTCGGAACCCATGAGTTGCGACATTTCACATTGCCCGATTCCACAGCCATGCGCTCTTGGAACGAGCACGCGCTGAGCGTGGGTGCCCAGCTTGTCAAAACGCTGGGCAAGACCATTCATTACAACGTCACGGGCGAGTTCGGCGTGGTCGGTGTCAATGCGGGTGAGATTCATGTGGACGGTGGTGCCGATGTCAACTTTCCCTTGTTCAAGGACACCGTGACGTTAGCTGCCTCTGGTTTCTATCACCATGAGAAGCCCTCTTTCTACTACCGTCACTATCAGTCGCGCCACGCATGGTGGGACAACGATGACCTCTCGATGATTGACCACTTCCGCGCGCAGGGCGTACTTAGCTACCAGAAGACACGTACGTCGCTCCGTGTGGCCTTCGATGAGATTCGTAACTACACCTATTTTGCAACCTCTTATAATGTTACCGATGACGGACGTTTCGGCAATTCGGTACACGTCAGCCAGGCAGGAAGCCCAATTTCGGTGTTCACTGCCGACTTGAAGCAGGATTTCACTTTCGGACCGCTCAACTGGGAAAGTGTGGTTACCCTGCAGAAGTCTACCGATGATGAGGCGCTGCCTTTGCCTTTGGTCAATGTTTACACCAATCTTTTTCTAAGGTTCAAGATAGCCCATGTGCTCAAATGTGACCTTGGTGCAGATGTGCGCTATTTCACCAAGTACAAGGCTCCCGACTATGTGCCTTCGCTTGGACAATATGCGGTGCAGGCTGGCGAACATAAGACAGAGGTCGGAAACTATCCGCTCATCAATGTCTATGCCAATTTCCACCTCAAACACACGCGCTTTTTCGTCATGATGAGCCATATTAACGACGGTAGCGGCAGTTACTTTTACACGCCCCACTACCCGCTCAACGGCAGGGTGTTCCGGTTTGGCGTAAGTTGGAACTTCTTCAACTGACGCAACTCCCGTCTGGCTAAGGTCGTGAGGGCGACGAAAGAGGTGTGAGGGCAACTTGAAAAACCTATTCAGATATGCAAGCAAACAACGAAATCATCCATGTTAACAGCCTGCGGGCATGGCTCCTTGCCACACGTCCTAAGACCCTCTCCGCCGCAGCCGTGCCCGTCATTATCGGTATGGCTTTGGCCGTGAAGACGGTGGGGTGGGTTTGCTTCCCTGTTATGCCAGCTGTCTTGTGCCTGTTGTTCGCCTGGTTCATGCAGATTGACTCCAACCTGATCAACGATTACTTTGACTTTGTGCGCGGAGGTGACGACAGGCAGACCCGCCTTGGCCCCAAGCGTGCTTGCGCCGAGGGCTGGGTCACCTTGCCAGCTATGCGCGTGGCCATAGCTGTCACGTCTGTATGCGCTTGCCTGACAGGTTTGCCGCTCATTGTTTATGGAGGTTGTGGGATGGTAGTCGTGGGTGCCTTCTGTGTAGTCTGCGCCTTCCTCTACACCACCTTTTTCGCTTCCAAAGGCTTGGGCGATGTCTTGGTACTTGTCTTTTTTGGCATCGTACCCGTCTATTTCACATGGTATGTCCTCATGCCGGTCTACTGGCAGGGGTTCAATATTTATGTGCTCATAGTAGGCGTTTGCTGCGGCTTGGTGATAGACACGTTGCTGTTGGTGAACAATTACCGCGACCGCGACCAAGACTTGGCCAGTGGCAAGCTGACGCTTGTGGTTCGTTTGGGCGCGCAATTAGCTGAAAGACTTTACGAGATATTGCCTTTCTTGGCAGAATTATTCCTGTTCAGTTTTCTTGTTCTCGAGTTGGATACGCCTTGGTGGAAGATTGGCGGCTATGTGTTGCTTGCTTCCTTGTATCTTGTACCCCACCTGGCAACCGCAAGAACAATGGCCGACATCGGAAAGGGTAGGGAACTCAACAAAGTGCTGGGACTGACAGCGCGCAACTTGTTTGTGTATGGCATCACCACCGCAGCACAGATACTATTGTTTTGTAATATAGAGTAAGCCATGCAACAACACGTCAACCTTGAAATCATGAGCTTTGTGGAGCGCGAGATTCTGCCGCGTTATAATGCTTTTGGGCAAAGCCACGGCATTGGCCATGTGCTGCGCGTCATCAAAAACGCCCTGGACTTGGTGCCCGCGACAGGTGCTGACATCAACATGGTCTATGTCATTGCGGCCTATCACGACTTGGGCATGGAGGGGCCGCGCGCCATCCACCATATCACGGGCGGCAAGATCCTTGCCGCAGATGTGCGCTTGCGTCGCTGGTTCTCGCCTGAGCAACTGCGAATTATGAAGGAGGCTGTGGAGGACCACAGGGCTTCGGCCTCCCACGCGCCGCGCAGCATCTATGGCATGGTAGTGGCTGAGGCCGACCGCGACTTGGAGCCCAGTGTAGTCTTCGAGCGGGCGGTTGAGTATGGCTTGGAGAACTATCCCGAGCTCGACCGCAAGGGTCAGTGGGAACGTTTTAGCAGCCACATGGACAATAAGTATGGTGCCAACGGTTACATCAAGCTGTGGATACCCAACTCCCCCAATGAGAAGCGCATCAAGCTCCTGCGCGAGGTGATTGCCGACAAGGATCGCCTCCATCGGGTGTTCGACGGCATTTTCGACAAGTTGGAGCGTGCTGAAAAGGCTTGAAAGGGCACTTGCACATTAGTAAACATTAATTCTTAATATATGTTTATCATGAAGAAAAAACTTATGTTAGCAGCAACCTGCTTGGCACTCAGCATGAATGTCATGGCAGGCGACCTCCATGTCTCCGGCAACTTGCAAGGACTTGGAAACGACACGTTGGTGGCTAAGACCATTCTCACCAATGACGTGGACCAGACGATGAAGGTGATAGGCAAGGATGGAGCCTTCGATTTCCACATCCAGGTAGACCAACCTAAGAATCTCCTCTTGCAGATTCGCCATCCGAAGGGTGAGGGCGCACAGCCCATGAGTGGCTATCTGTTGACCATGGCCATGCCCGGCGAGGACTTGAAGATTACGGGCACACTCTCCGACTACACGCTCTCCGGCAGCAGCTACTATAAGCAGGTGGAGCAGGCTCGCAAGGTGACCAAGCCGTTTGATGAGGCGGTCAAGAACTTGAGTAGCGATTACCAGGCCAAGGTGAAGCAGGGCGCCAATGAAGATTCGCTTGAGGAAGTGGTGGACAAGGCTTATCAGAAAATACAGGATGATATGTCCGAAGCTTCGCTCAACTACATCAAAGCCCATCCTGATGATGAGGGCAGCCAGTATCTTTTGTACCAGATTAGTGCCGATAAGTACAAGGAGGCCATCGCAGCCTTGTCGCCTGCCGTGCGCGAGGGACGCCTGAAGACCCTGATTGACAACTATGCTATGCGGTCGCAGAAGACACTCGATCGCGAAGAGGCCAAGAAGAAAGTGGCCGACGGCAAGGATGCTCCCGACTTCACGCTGAAGAGCATCGACGGCAAGAACATCAGCCTGAGCAGTCTGAGGGGCAAGACCGTGGTGCTTGACTTTTGGGGCTCATGGTGTGGATGGTGCATCAAGGGTATGCCCAAGATGAAGGAATACTATGCCAAGTATAAGAACAAATTGGAGATTCTCGGCATCGACTGCAACGACACCGACCAAAAGTGGCGCGATGCCGTGAAGAAGCACGAATTGCCTTGGCTCCATGTGCGCAACGAGGGCAAACCCGATGTCACTGTGCTTTATGGTATCAGTGGCTTCCCCACCAAGATTGTGGTTAGTCCCGAGGGCAAGATCAGCAAGGTCATCGTGGGTGAGAGCGAGGATTTCTATAAGTATCTTGACGAGACATTAGGTAAATAAGCACTCGAAAATCGTCGCACCGTACGACGAATAACAAGAAAGGCCGCTTGTCACTCGTTGTGACAAGCGGCCTTTCTGCGACAATGGGCAGGTTCGTCGGCGTTTTCTAAGATGTTATTTTCCACATGGCAGTTGCGAGAACTTCTTCAGTCCTCTCACATGATACTGCCACAGTATGCTGAAGCCGACACGTCCAGGTACGGGATTAACGGTCCTCGTGGCGCGTATCTCTTCACGGTCGGCGTCAAACTTGTGCTTCCATCGATTGAAGGCGCGGCGCGCCTTGATGATGGCCTTGAAGTCGCCCCAGTTGCGGTTGACGACCAGCGTCTCCACAGCGGCCACGTAGTCGAGTAGGCACCTCATCCGCATGACGCTGGCAAGCTCGTCGTCGGGCAGGTTCTTGTAGAGCATGGTCAGGTTGTTCCTGAAGTTGAGGAAGGTCTTCATCGGGTTGCCTTTGGGCAGGGTGCCGCCCCCTACGTGGTAGACGGTGCTCTCGGGGATGCACACCACGCGTCGTCCCCGTTGGCGGATCCGCCAGCAGAGGTCTATCTCCTCGTTGTGGGCAAAGAAGCGGCCATCGAGCCCCTTAGCCTCCCAATAGTCTTTGGCGCGTATCATCAGGCAGGCACCCGTGGCCCAGAGCACATCCATCTGGTAGTCATACTGCCCGTTGTCGTCCTCCACAGTGTCGAAGATGCGCCCTCGGCAGAACGGGTATCCGTAGCGGTCAATGAATCCTCCCGACGCGCCGGCATACTCAAAGCGGTCTTTGTCGATCTCCGATAGCACCTTAGGTTGGCAGGCTGCCACGTTCGCATGGCTGTCCATAAATTCAATGAGTGGCGTGAGCCAGCCGTGCGTCACCTCCACGTCCGAGTTGAGCAGCACGTAGTATTCCGTGTCAATCTGTCGCAAGGCACGATTGTAGCCCTCGGCAAACCCGTAGTTTTTGTCGAGCTGCAGCCATTTCACCTGTGGGAAGTCGTGCTCCAGCACTTGTTTGGAGTCGTCGGTCGAGGCGTTGTCGGCCACCCAGATGTCGGCATCGTCGCGCGAGTATTTCACGACCGTTGGAAGGTACTGGCGCAACATGTTGCTGCCGTTCCAGTTCAAGATGACAATAGCCACGTTCATTTTCCCGTTGTTTTTAGTTTTGTTATCTTTGATGTTTTAGCTTTCTCATTCCAATATTTCAGCCTTCAGAGCCGACTTGTCATGGTTGAAGTCGCCCAGTCTGACGTGCAGGATTTGGTTGTCGTACTCCTCTCGCGCTTGCGCGGGAGACAGCTCTACGCGGATGTAGTTTTCCGTAAAGCCGTGCATGGCCTTTCCCCTTGCTGCTTTCTCAAAGAGCACGTCGGCCTCATGGCCAATGTGGTTGGCATAGAAGGCCTGGGTCTTCTCGTCAGAGAGTTTCAACAGTCGGTGTGCACGCAGTTTCTTCTCCTTGTCGTCCACCACGTAGGGTATGCGGAGTGCGGCCGTGCCCGGACGTTCCGAGTAGGGAAACACATGTAGCTGTGTGACAGGCAACGCTTTGAGAAACTCATGGCACTCCTCGAAGTGCTCAGGTTTCTCGCCCCGGCAGCCCACCATCACGTCGACACCGATGAAGGCATCTGGCATCTTCTCTTTGATCAGGTGTATCTTGTGGGCGAAGAGCTTCGTGTCGTATCGGCGGTGCATGAGCCGCAGCACCTCGTCGCTGCCGCTTTGCAGCGGCACGTGGAAGTGGGGCATGAAGGCACGGCTGTGCGCACAGTAGTCGATTAGTTCGTCGCTCATCAGGTCGGGCTCAAGGCTGCTGATGCGGAAGCGGCGTATGCCCTCCACGCCATCGAGAGCTTTCACGAGGTCGATGAACCGCTCGTGTGTGGTCTCGCCGAAGTCACCGATATTAACACCCGTGAGCACAATCTCCTTGCCCCCTTCGGCGGCCGCCTGCTCCGCCTGCGCCACGAGCGACGCGATGGTGGGGTTGCGCGACCGGCCGCGCGCGAAGGGAATGGTGCAATAGGTGCAAAAGTAGTTGCATCCGTCTTGCACCTTGAGGAAGTAGCGCGTGCGGTTTCCGCGTGAGCACGACGGCTGGAACGTCTTGATGTCTTTCGTCCTCACGCCGTGGTGCTGGTGCAGGTGACCCTCGCGAGGTTGCGCCCACGCGTCAGAGAGGTATTGTATGAGGTTGGCTTTCTCGTTGGAACCCAACACCAAGTCAACGCCCGGTATCTGGCTGATGGTATCGCCCTCAAGCTGCGCATAGCAGCCCGTCACCACCACGAAGGCCCCGGGGTTTTCTCGCACCATCCGGTGGATGGCCTGTCGGCACTTGTGGTCGGCCACCTCTGTTACCGAGCAGGTGTTGATGAGGCAGATGTCGGCTTGCTCGCCCTTGGCCGCAGTCACCACGCCCATGTCGGCCAAGGTCTTGCCAAAGGTCGAGGTCTCCGAGAAGTTGAGCTTGCAGCCGAGCGTGTAGTAGGCCGCTCGCTTGCCTTGAAATGCGCTTGTGTCAATCATTCGCGAAAGTCTTTCTTTGCCTTAATATTAATAGGTATGCAAAGTTACGCTTTTCTGGTGACAAAACTGCGCTGAAGGCTCCATATTTTCAAACTGTTAAGGTACACAAAAACTTTAACATTGGTTAACACTATGTAATCGCTTGATATATAGCGATTTGCAAAAAAGTTACAGAAGAGGCCAAAAAAAAGTTTGGAAAAATATATCGGCGTATTGAAAAAAGCCTTATCTTTGCAGCGTTTTAATAAACATAGATTGTTTTACAGATTTTAAAAAGCAAAGAAAATGAAGAAATTAGTTTTGATGTTCGTGGCTATGGCCGCTATCTCTTTCGCATCTTGTGGCAATAAGAATGAGTCTGCAGCTCCTGCTCAGGACTCTGATAGCGCTGTTGTTGACAGCACAGCCGACACTACTGCCGTTGCTGACACAACTGCTGCTGCTGACACAACTGCTACTGCTGAGTAAGCTATAGCGCGTACGAAAATTGAGAGACACCGCCTCGGGCTCAGCCTGAGGCGGCTTTTTATTTTTGGCCGACTGCCGTTTTTGGCGAAGCCCTCCCCTTGTGGGCAAGTGCCCAGCCGAAGTTTTGAAACCTGTCCAGGTTGTTCATGGCGAGTCTTTTAGCCACATCTGGCGACGCGTTCCACCCAGTGGAAATTGTGTAGAAGTGCCTTTTCGTGGAGATAGGTGTCGAACCGCAAAAAATAATAGATGTTATTTTGAAATTTAAGCTATTATTTCAGAAGTAATAGTTATTATTTTTTTTGAATTCAAGCTATTATTTTCTGTGATTTGTTATTCGCTGTATTACAGTCGGTTACGCGGCTCGCTGCAAGCGGTGTCTTTTGCTCTTTGCTGTGCAGCCCGGTAGTGCTGTCTGAATATAGCCCATGGCTGGTCTGCGGAAGCCACTGGCAAGCGTGCGGATGCGCCCCTTGTGGTGCGTTGAAAAAATGTGAACCTTACTTTGATAGTTCATGGAATTTTAGTAATTTTGCAAGGACTTATAAAAAATAGGTATAAACAAACCATAGAATCATGAAGATTTCATACAAGTGGCTGAAAGAATATGTCGACTTCGACCTCACTCCCCAGGAAACCGCTGACGCGCTGACATCGACGGGCCTTGAGGTGGATGCGCTGGACGAGGTGCAGGCCATCAAGGGCGGCTTGAAAGGCCTTTTCGTGGGCAAGGTGCTCACTTGTGAGCCACATCCCAATAGCGATCATTTGCATATTACCCAGGTGGACTTGGGCAAAGGCGATCCGCAGCAGATAGTTTGCGGAGCGCCCAATGTGGCCGCTGGCCAGAAGGTGATTGTGGCAGACCTCGGCTGTGTGCTCTATGATGGCGACAAGGAGTTTACCATCAAGAAGTCGAAGCTGCGCGGCGTGGAGAGCTACGGCATGATTTGCGCAGAGGACGAGATTGGCGTGGGAACCGACCACGCCGGCATCATCGTGCTGCCCACCGACGCTGTGGTGGGGATGCCCGCCGCCGAATATTACCACTTGGAAAGCGACTGGGTGATTGACATCGACATCACCGCCAACCGTGCAGACGCGCTGAGCCACTATGGCGTGGCTCGCGACCTCTATGCGTGGCTGGTGCAGCGCGGCTACAAGACAAGCCTTCACCGTCCCGACTGTGGCCAGTTCACGGTCGACAATGAGGACTTGCCCATCGACGTGGAGATAGAGAACCGTGAGGCCTGCAAGCGCTATGCTTGCGTCAGCGTCACAGGTTGCGATGTGAAAGACAGCCCTAAGTGGATGCAGGACAAGCTGACGGCCATTGGTCTCCGCCCCATCAACAACATCGTGGACATCACCAACTACGTCATGATGGCTTACGGGCAGCCCATGCATTGCTTTGACGCCGACATGGTGAAAGGCCATAAGATCGTGGTGCGCACGCAGCCCGAGGGCACGAAGTTTGTGACGCTCGACGGTGAGGAGCACATCCTTGGTGAGCACGACTTGAGCATCTGCAACGCCGAGGAGCCCATGTGCATCGCTGGCATCTTCGGTGGTAAAGGGTCGGGCACCTATGAGACCACGAAGAACGTGGTGCTCGAGAGCGCCTATTTCCATCCCACGTGGATTCGCAAGAGCGCGCGCCGCCATGGCTTGTCTACCGATGCCAGCTTCCGCTTTGAGCGGGGTGTCGATCCCAATGGCACCCTTTATGCCCTCAAGCAGGCGGCCATACTCTGCCAGCAGCTGACAGGCGGAAAGGTCTCCATGCAGATTAAGGACGTTTATCCCGACCCGCTGCCCGACTTCCCCGTGCGGCTCAACTATGAGTATTGCGACCGCTTGATAGGCAAAAAGCTGGGCGAGGACACCATCAAGCGCATTGCCACAAGCCTGGAGATGAAGATAACCGCCGAGGATGACAAGGGTCTCGACCTTGTGGTGCCGGCCTACCGCGTGGACGTGAAGCGTCCCTGCGATGTGGTGGAGGACATCTTGCGCATCTACGGATACAACAACGTGGAGATTCCCACGCAGCTGAAGTCGTCGCTCACCGTGCCTGATGAGCAAGACCGTGAGCACAAGCTGACCAACATCGTTAGCGAGCAACTTGTGGGATGTGGCTTCAACGAGATACTGAACAACTCGATGACGAAGCAGAGCTACTACGACAAGGACGAGCTCAACACTTACCGCTGGGCCACGGCGGCCAAGGTGATGAACCCCCTTAGCGCCGACCTCGGCGTGATGCGACAGACGCTCGTGTTTGGCGGACTGGAGTCGCTGGCCCGCAACATCAACCGCAAGCGTGCCAACCTGAAGTTCTTCGAGTTGGGAAACACCTACCACTATGCACCCGAGAAAGACGACCACGACGCTTCAATCAGCGCCTACTCGCAGGAGAACCACCTTGCCTTGTGGGTCACCGGCATGCGCGTGGAGGGATCGTGGGCACATCCCGACGAGGCATCGAGTTTCTATGAGCTGAAGGCATACGTGGAGAACATCCTGCGCCGCGTGGGCATTCCCGAGGGATTGGTGGTAACCAGCAAGTCGGAGAACAATCTCTTCTCGGAGGCGCTCACCTTGAAGAACCGTGTGGGCAAGGTTCTCTGCGAGTATGGAAAGCTTGCCAAGAAGGTCTGCCATGAGTGTGGTGTCGAGAAAGATGTCTACTATGCCGAGTTCAACTGGTCGGCTGTGATGAAGGTCATCAAGAAGAACAAGGTGCAGTTCAAGGAGCTCTCCAAGTTCCCAGCTGTCAGTCGCGACTTGGCCTTGCTCGTTGACAGTACAGTGGAGTTTGCGCAGATTGAGCAGATCGCCCGCCAAAGCGAGAAGAAAATCCTGCGCAAGGTCGTGCTGTTCGATGTCTATCAGGGCAAGAACCTGCCTGCGGGCAAGAAGAGTTATGCCGTCAACTTCATCCTGGAGGATGATGAGCGCACCCTCAATGACAAGCAGATTGAGGCCATCATGCAGAAAATCATTAAAAATTTAACCAATAAACTCGGAGCCGAACTCCGATAAACTACATTTCCAATGGGAAGAGCATTTGAATATCGCAAAGCGACAAAGCTGAAGAGATGGGGGCACATGGCCCGCACGTTTACCAAACTGGGCAAGGAGATTGCCATCGCCGTGAAGGCAGGTGGCGGCGAACCTGAGAACAACCCACGCTTACGTGCCATTATCGCCACGTGCAAGCGCGAGAACATGCCTAAGGACAACATCACGCGTGCCATCAAGAACGCCATGGGTAAGGACACCAGCGATTACAAGGAAGTGCCCTATGAGGGATACGGCCCCCACGGCATTGCCATCTTCGTCGAAGCGCTGACCGATAACACCACGCGTACCGTGGCCGATGTGCGTTCGGTGTTCAACAAGTTTAACGGCAACCTGGGAACGCAGGGGTCGCTCAGTTTCCTCTTCGACCACAAGTGTGTCTTCACGTTCAAGAAGAAAGACGATACTGACATGGACGAACTCATCCTCGACTTCATCGACTATGGTGTCGACGAGGATTACGACTACGACGAGGAGACAGGTGAGATTACCATTTATGGCGACCCCACCAGCTTCGGTGATATCCAGAAGCACTTGGAAGACAATGGCTTCGAAATTACCAGTGCTGAGTTCACGCGCATCCCGACCGACTTGAAGGACGTGACGCCCGAGCAGCGTGAGACCATCGACAAGATGGTGGAGAAACTCGAGGAGTTTGACGATGTGCAGAATGTGTACACCAACATGAAGCCTGAGGAGGAGCCCGAGGAAGAGGAATAAGGCCACCGGACTTACTCTTTACATAACACGCAAAAAAGCCACAAGCTATGCTTGTGGCTTTTTTGCGTGTTGCCATTTTTTTTGAGAAAAGTAGCGGTTCTATTTGCCAAGCCATTTTATTTGTGTAATTTTGCTTATATAAATGAAATGTGTGTGACGCCAAATCATTCTTCCAAACCTTTCAATATGGAGAATACACGTTGCGGCTTAGAAAAATATTTCCTATTATGATACAACCTGAAAAATTCTACGAGGCACTTGCCGGCGAGGACATCACGTTCTTCGCGGGAGTGCCCGACTCGTTGCTCAAAAACCTTTGTGCCTACATCACCGACCACGCGGAACCGCGCAACAACATCATCGCGGCCAATGAGGGAGGTGCGGTCGGCTTGGCGGCGGGATACCACTTGGCTACAGGAAAGATTCCCGCAGTCTATATGCAGAACTCGGGCGAGGGAAACGCCGTGAATCCCCTCCTATCGCTCACCGACCGCGAGGTGTACCACATTCCCGTGCTCCTCATCATTGGATGGCGAGGAGAGCCTGGTGTGCACGACGAGCCGCAACACGTGAAACAGGGCAAGGTGACCATCCCGCTGCTTGACACCATGGGCATTGAGCATGCCACATTGTCGGACGATGAGGACGAGGCGGCTCGGCAAGTGAGCCACGCCGCAGAGCGGATTCGTGCCACGGGCGAAGCCTATGCCCTGGTGATATGCAAGGGCACTTTTGCCGACTATAAGCTACAGAAAACCGTGGCCGACGAGTCGGAGCTCACGCGCGAAAAGGCCATCCAGATGGTCGCGGGCTCCTTGGACCACCGCGCTGCCGTGGTGTCGACAACCGGGAAAATCAGTCGCGAACTCTTTGAGTATCGCACAGCCGAGCAGCAGGGGCATGAGCGCGACTTCCTGACAGTGGGCTCCATGGGGCACGCCTCACAAATAGCATTAGGAATCGCCTTGCAGCAACCCGACAGGAATGTCTACTGCTTCGACGGTGATGGTGCCGTCATCATGCACATGGGGGCGTTGGCCATCGCGGGAAGTATGGGGGCGACTAATTTCTACCACATACTGTTCAACAATGGTGTGCACGACTCGGTCGGAGGACAGCCTACTGTGGGTTACAAAATTGACTTGCCGGAGATAGCGGCCTCTTGTGGTTACAAGACGGTGCTCAGCGTGGACAATGCCGACGACTTGGCCGACGTGTTGCGTGACCTGACCGACAACGAGGCTCCGCTCTTTCTGGAGGTGAAGGTGAAAAAGGGGGCGAGGGCCGACCTGGGCCGACCCACCACAACGCCCGAGGAGAACAAGTTGGCACTCATGGACTTCCTGGCAAAATGATTTTTTCAGCAAAACATAATCAAACGCATTGATCATGACAAACATCAAACGTAACATATTGCTCAACCCCGGCCCGGCCACCACGACTGACACCGTGAAGATGGCTCAGGTGGTGCCCGACATTTGCCCGCGTGAGAAAGATTTCGCGGGACTGATGCAAGGCTTGCGCGACAACTGTGTCAAAATGGCTCATGGCGACCTCAAGACCGACACGGCGGTGCTGTTTTGCGGGTCGGGAACCATCAATATCGACATCTGTCTCAACTCGCTCCTCCCTGAGGGAAAGCGCGCTCTCATCGTCAACAATGGTGCCTACTCGTCGCGTGCCGTTGAGGTGTGCCAGTATTACGGGCTGCCCCATGTGGACCTGCAGTCGTCGGTCTTTGACCGCCCTTCGCTCGACGAGGTGGAGCGCGCGCTCTGCGACCACCCCGATATCGCGTTGGTTTACACCACACACCATGAGACGGGCACGGGTATACTCAACCCCATCCGCGAGATTGGAGCCTTGGCCCACCAGCATGGTGCTATTTTCGTTGTCGACACGACGTCAAGTCTCGGCATGGTGCCTTTCGACCTTCACAAGGATAACGTGGACTTCTGTATGGCCTCGGCACAAAAGGGACTGATGGCCATGGCAGGATTGAGCTTCATCGTCGGAAGCCGTGAACTCATTGAGCGGTCGAAAGACTATCCGAAACGCTCTTATTATTGCAACCTGTTCTTGCAGTATGATTTCTTTGAGAAGACGGGGCAGATGCATTTCACGCCACCCGTGCAAACCATCTACGCTGCCATACAGGCTTTCAAGGAGTTCTGGGCTGAGGGTGAGCAGGCGAAGTTTGCGCGTCACCACCGCACCTTCGAGGCCATACACCGTGGCTTGGAGGCATTAGGCTTCCGTGACGTCATACAGCGTGACATACAGTCGGGACTGGTGGTGTCGGTGAAATATCCTGACGATCCCAATTGGGATTTCGACCAGGTGCACGACTATTGCTACGAGCGTGGGTTCACCATCTACCCAGGCAAGATATCAACCACTGACACGTTCCGCCTCTGTTCGCTCGGAACCATCGACGTGAGTGACATCGGCGACTTCTTTGTTGTGTTCAAGGAGGCTTTGGAGAAACATAACGTACAAATACCAGCACATTACAATGATTAAGACTGCTGTCATCATGGCTGCCGGATTGGGCAGCCGCTTCGGCCACATGACCGAGACCATGCCCAAGGGATTTGTCGAGTGTGGCGGAAAACCAATGGTGGTGCGCTCCATCGAGACGCTGATTAGCTGTGGCATTGAGCGCATCGTCATCGGCACGGGCTACAAGCGTGAGGCTTACGAGCAACTGAAAAGTAGGTTTCCGCAAATCGAGTGTGTGTTCTCATCCCGCTATGCGGAAACAAACAGTATGTTTACGCTGTGGAACTGTAGGCAGGCCATCGGCAACGACGATTTCTTGCTGCTTGAGTCAGACATTATCTACAGTCGTAACGCGCTCACGGAACTTATGGATGACCCGCATTCAGACATCATGCTCATCACGCCGGTTACCAAGTTCCAAGACCAGTATTATGTGGAACATGACGCCAAGGGAACGCTCACGCGTTGTTCCACCAATCGTGGCAAAATCGACGCAAAGGGCGAGCTGGTTGGCATCCATAAGTTGTCGGGCGCTTTCTATCAGAAGATGTGTGCCGACTATGCTGCCATAGCCGACGAGAAGTCCAAGTTGGGATACGAGTATGAGTTGCTGCACATGTCGCAGGAGGTCATGCCTGTCTACGTGCTCAACGCGAAGGATGTGAGTTGGTATGAGATTGACGACGAGCACGACTTGCGCTATGCTGAGGAGCATGTGGTGAAACGGCTGGGATAAACGTCAGTCATCGCCCTGCCCAATGACAAGTGGTGGCTTGAACGGCTACCGCTTATTGGCCTTGCTTCCCTTGAGCTTTTGCTCCAGCAAAGTCTTGCCTGTTGTTGCCGAGCGAAAGACATAATGAAAGGTGAAGCCAGCATCCTTGTACACCTTGCTTTGCGTGCTTTTGTTGAGGTCTTCCTGCAGGGCGTGTGCCAGTTTCGACTTGTTTTGCAGGATGAGTTCGGGGTTGTCGGCCACATCGCGCAGCGTGTAGTAATAATGAAACGTCCTGTCGGCGCGCGTGAAAGTAACGCTGTCGGTGCGCTGGTTGTCGGTAAAGGGCGTGGGGCAATAGCGGCTGGTGTAGTCTGTGGCTTCTTTTTCGGCACGGTCTTCCAACGTGTCGTGGTGGCAAGAGGTGAAAGAAGTGAGGCCGGAAAAGGCCAACAGGAGCGACAAAATAGTCTTTTTCATGGCTTGAAGTGATGTGGATGTTTGATGGGCGTTCGGTTGGACATCGTGGCGTGCGACACCCTATACGTTGTCATGCCACTTTCCGCACCATGCAAAGTTAATAAAAATTAGGAAAAACGAATGAATTATATGATTTCTTTTTATTAACTTTGCACGAAAGAGAAATGATTTCATGGAGAGAATAAGGAATTTCTGCATCATTGCGCACATTGATCATGGCAAGTCTACTTTAGCCGACCGAATGTTGGAATACACCAAGACCATCAAGATAACCGAAAACCAAATGTTGGACAATATGGACTTGGAGCGTGAGCGAGGCATCACCATCAAGAGCCATGCCATACAGATGGAGTATGAGCAAGACGGAGCAAAGTATTTGCTGAACCTTATCGACACACCTGGACACGTAGACTTCAGCTATGAGGTCTCGCGTTCCATAGCGGCTTGTGAAGGTGCGCTCCTTGTGGTGGATGCCACCCAGGGAGTACAGGCGCAGACCATTTCCAATCTTTACATGGCCATTGACCAAGATCTCGAAATCATTCCGGTCATCAACAAGATAGACATGCCCAATGCAATGCCTGATGAAGTGGAAGACGAGATAGTGGATCTCCTGGGTTGCGACCCCGAAGATATCATACGCGCCAGTGGCAAGACGGGTGAGGGTGTCCCAGAGATACTGGAGGCTGTCGTCAAGCGGATTCCTTCGCCCAAAGGCGATCCTACCAAACCTTTGCAGGCGCTTATCTTCGACTCCGTTTTCAATAGTTTCCGTGGAATCATCGTGCTTTGCAAGATAGACAACGGCTCCATTCGCCGAGGCGACAAGGTGAAGTTTGTGCAAACCGATATGGAGTATACGGCAGATGAGGTCGGGGTGCTCAAGATGGATCTCGAGCCGCGCGAGGAACTTTGCACGGGCGAGGTGGGATACATCATCTCTGGCATCAAGGTGGCCACTGAGGTGAAGGTAGGCGACACCATCACCCATGTGGACGCGCCCTGCGACAAGGCTATCGAAGGTTTCCAGGAAGTCAAGCCCATGGTGTTTGCCGGTGTCTACCCGATTGACCCCAACGACTATGAGAACCTGCGCGCGTCGCTCGAAAAGCTGCAGCTCAACGATGCGTCGCTCACATTCCTGCCTGAGAGCTCACAGGCGTTAGGCTTTGGTTTCCGCTGTGGCTTTTTGGGATTGTTGCACATGGAAATTGTGCAGGAACGGCTTGACCGCGAGTTTAACATGGATGTCATCACTACCGTCCCCAATGTTTCCTACATGGTCTACGACAAACAGGGTGGTTGCAAGGAAGTGCACAACCCCAGCGGACTGCCTGACGCTACGCTGATAGACCATATTGAGGAGCCGTACATACGTGCCACCATCATTACATCAAGCAACTTCATAGGGCCTATCATGCGCCTTTGCCTTGACAAGCGAGGCGAACTGGTCAGCCAGCAGTATGTGTCGGGCAATCGCGTGGAGCTTCATTTCCTGATTCCGTTGGGTGAAATAGTCATCGACTTTTACGACAAGCTGAAGAGCATTTCCAAGGGATATGCCTCTTTTGACTATCATATTGACAGTTATCGTCCGTCGAAACTGGCCAAGCTCGACATCCTGCTCAACGGGGAGCCCGTCGACGCGCTCTCCACCTTGACACACGAGAGCAATGCCGTCACCATGGGTAGGCGCATGTGTGAGAAGCTCAAGGAGCTGATACCGAGGCAGCAGTTCGACATTGCCATACAGGCTGCAATCGGTGCAAAAATTATTGCCCGAGAGACGGTAAAGCAGGTTAGGAAGGATGTCCTGGCCAAATGTTATGGCGGTGACGTGAGCCGTAAGCGCAAATTGCTGGAGAAACAGAAGAAAGGTAAAAAGCGAATGAAACAAATAGGCAATGTGCAGGTACCGCAGAAGGCGTTCCTAGCCGTGCTCAAACTTGACTAACGAATAAACCGATGAACCTAAAACTGGAGGAGAAATGAAAGAGTTACAAAACTCAACGCGTGACATTGCGCGCGAGTTGGCGCGTCGTTACAGTACGATGACCCATGAAGAGCTCGACATCTTGGAGAGCATACTTGTGCCGCGCAAGTGTGCCAAGGGAGAGATTATTCTCAAGGAAGGCCAGGTGTGTGAAGACATTTGGTACATCGAGAAAGGGCTTATCCGGCAATTTTACATTAAGAAGGACAAGGAAGTAACGGAGCACCTGGCTACTGAAGGAGGCATCATCATGTGTATCGAGAGCCTTTTCAAGGAAGAGCCCAGCCGCTTGCAGGTGGAAGCCTTGGAACCATCCATGCTTTACGCGATTCCAAAGCGAAAGCTGGAACAGGTGGCCTTACACAATGTGAACATACAAATCCTTTACAGAAAAATACTGGAAGAGAGCTTGATTTTCAGCCAGATTCACGCTGATTTGGTTCGTTTTGAGTCGGCTCAAGACCGTTATCTACGTCTGTGCAAGCTTTTGCCGCAGGTGGTGCTACGCGCGCCCTTGGTTTACATAGCTAATTACTTGCAGATGACTCCAGAGACTTTGAGTCGCGTGCGCGCAGCGTCAGTTTGATATACCACCCCCCCTACGCCCCTTTAAGGAAAGTGGCGGTCGTGTTTTTTCCCCGCCCCCCAACGAGTAAAGGCTTGCTG
>DJOD01000039.1:0-5953 GCA_002437115.1 Prevotella sp. UBA6447 | reverse complement strand
CAGCAAGCCTTTACTCGTTGGGAGGGCTGTCATAAATATCACAAAGCCTGCGCCGATATGGTTCATCCTTTTTCCCAAAAAGCCTTTCTTGCCAGAGCCCTCGTGTCTGCTGGTTAGTCCCAGCTCTTGCTGCGTATCTCAGCCAAGGCCTTCACCCAGTCGGTGTCGAGCGAGAAAGGTGTCATGAAATTGATGTTGTCAATGTAGGCGTGGCAAAGCTCAAGGTCGTTGTCGCCAAACAACGAGTTGTGCAGGCTTGCGTTCTTGAAGCGAGTCAAGACCACTTCTTTCTTCGACTTGCTGTTGCCGGCTTCCGACAACCTCTTGAAGTAGAGGTTCACAAACTCTGTCATGGCATAAGTTTCCACGCCCAGTTGTTTCTCAGAGAAAGTAGAGTCTTCCTTTGACTTGTACATCATGTACTCGATGACATCCCACTTGAACGATGCGGTCTTGCGCTCGGTCATGGGCTTGTTCTTGTCATACTTGATGTCCTTAAACTCCTTTTGCATTCTCCTTACCTCATTATAAATTTGTTGCGCTTGTGTGGCAATGGAGAAGGCGCACATCAGTGCGAATGTTAGAAGTGCTTTTTTCATCGTTGATAATTGTTTATTCATGTCTGGTTAAGTGCAGTTGGTGGTCAATGCACGCAGGGTATTCGTCCGTGTAGTGGCTGACCATCATGAGCGTTTTGTCTTTTCTTTCGCAGAAGGTCTCTATCACATCTTTTGCAAGCCGTCTGTTGGCGTTGTCCAGTCCGTGCAACGGCTCGTCGAGGATGAGCAGCTCAGGGTCTTTGACGAAAGCCCTTGCCAACAACAATAGACGCTGTTCACCGCTGGAAAGTTTCAGGAAAGTTTGGTTTTCTTTACCTTCCAAGCCAAATATGCTCATCCAAAAGCGGCATGTGTCGTATTCTTGGGCATTGGGTTTTACATAGAGGCCAACGGAGTCTTTGAGTCCGCTTGCCACAATCTGAATGGCAGGCAGGTCGCGCTCGTAGGCTCGGTGCATCTCTGGCGACACGTATCCGATGTGTTTCTTGATGTCCCAGATGCTCTCGCCCGACCCTCTCGCCATGCCGAAGAGCTTGATGTCGCACGCGTAGCTTTGTGGGTTGTCGGCGCACACCAAGCTCAGCAACGTTGATTTTCCAGCACCGTTTTGTCCGCTGATGACCCAGTGCTCACCGTTCCGCACAGTCCATGACAGGTCCTTGAGGATGGTGCGTTGCCCGTAGCGTATGCTCACCTTGCTCATCCGCACCACCTCCTGGCTGTGATACGCGTTGCCGCTATAGGGAAGGTCGCGGATGGCTTGCGCTTTCTCTTCGCTCAAGACGCGGGGCGGGTTGGGGACGCGCCGTGCCATATATTCGCTGAGGCTGACCTTTGGCTTAGCCACCATGCCGCTCACTTCCACCACCTGATTGATGAACGGTGGGATGTCGTCGCTCTTTGAGAGCACCAGGATGACCTGCAATCCCAAATCAGAGGAGAGCTTCGCCAGCAGAGTGCGCAGTTGCTCGCGCGTCTCCGCATCAAGTCCGATAAACGGGTTGTCCATGATGAGAACCTTCGGCTCGGCGAGCAACACCTCGGTGAGCTTCAGTTTGCGAAGTTCGCCGCTCGAAAGTGAGATGATGTATTTCCCGAGTGACGGCCCTGTGTGGAAGAGGCTGTAAAGGTGTTGCTGTAAGGCTCTCCGCTCTGGCGAGTCGTCGCCTGCCATGTCGAAAGCCTTCTGCAACCGTTCCTCAACAGTGGGTGTCGAGGCATCAATCTCTTGCTGGTTCCACCGTTGTTGCAGGTAGTAGGTGCGGTCGTTGTCACCTCCATAGGCATCGCGGAAGTTGACATATTTGATGTTGTCGGAAACGAGCCGCTTTTGGCTGGGCGCGAAATTGTATTCTGGGTCGTTCCCCAACAGCGGGTGGCGACCGATGATGATATCGACCAGCATTGACTTTCCTCCTCCGTTGGGTCCCACGATGGCCATATTCTCGCCTTCGTCGAGCGTGAAGTTCACGGGTTGCGCCAGGCGCCATGTGGGCATGCGCGCTGTTCCATTCTTTATGTTGATGACGTGCTTCATTCTATTGCTTGTTGGAAATGCGATCCACGTGGCTCCTCACGTAGTCTTTCCAGTTGTGATAATGGTGGGCGCCTGTGTCGGGCTTGGCCATCTGCAGGAAGTGGCAATAAGCCGCCCCCAAGGCATCAGTGGCATCCATGAACTTGGGGAGGTCGTCTTTTGAGAATCTCAAGATGCGTTGCAGCATGGATGCCACTTGTTCTTTCGAAGCCTGACCTTGGCCGGTGATGGCCATCTTAATCTTCATGGGCGCATACTCATGGATGGGCACGTCGTGACGGATTGCCGCAGCGATGGCCACGCCTTGAGCCCGTCCCAGCTTGAGCATCGACTGCACGTTCTTGCCGAAGAATGGGGCTTCGATGGCCATCTCGTCGGGCAGGTATTCGTCGATGATGCCTGTGACACGCTCAAAAATCTTTCCGAGCCGCAGGTAAGGGTCGACCATCTTGTGCATGTCGATCACGCCCATGGTCATCATCTCAGCCTTGTTGCCCCTGACGCGCAGCAGTCCGTAGCCCATGATGTTGGTGCCAGGATCTATGCCGAGAATGATTTTCTCTGTCTTCACCATGCCTGCACCGTTCATCGGTCGAGGTAGGGGTTGCTTGCCAGCTCGTTGCCCACGGTAGTCTCCTCTCCGTGCCCAGGAAGCACGCGGGTGTCGTCGTCCATCTGGCAGACTATGCGCAGGCTTTGTATCAGCATAAACATCGACCCGCCTGGCAGGTCGGTGCGTCCCACGCTGTTGTGGAAAAGGGTGTCGCCCGAGAAAACCACATTCTCGGCTTTGCACCAGTAGAACACGCCGCCTGGCGTGTGTCCTGGTGTCTCCAGGATGTCAAAGGTGTGGTGTCCGAAGGTAATCTGCTCTTTGCCCTCCAGGTATCGGCCAACGGGAGCCAGGTCGTCCTTAGATAAGTCTTGTCGCATGATGAGCTTGGCCTGCTCGGGCAGGCTCGTCATGAGGGGCTCGTCGGCCTTGTGCACCTCCACCTTAAGCCCCCAGGTGTCGTAGACGAAGCGGTTTCCGATGTTGTGGTCCACGTGTCCGTGGGTGGCGATGAGATGCACGGGCTTGAGGCCATTGACTTTGACATATTGGCGGATGGCCTCTTGCTCAGCCGGAAACTGTGCGCCGCAGTCGATGATGACGGCCTCTTTGGTGTCGTCGCTCACCACATAACAATTTTCTCGTATGACGTTGCACACGAAGCGTTTTATCTGTAACATGCTTTTTGAATGTTCGTTGTTGCCCCACAAGTCTTCAGATGGGCAGGTAGAGCACGTATTTCTCGTCGAACCACTTGTCGTCGAAGTATTCGGTGATGAGCGTCTGCTGTAAGAGTCGTGCGAAAGGTCGTGTCTCCGCTTCGATATTGCCTCCTTTCAGCACGAAGAGGCCGTTCGGGTAGGCGTTGTGTTGGACTTTGCTGATGTTCTTGCGAACGATCTTCACAAGGTCAGGTAGAGGCATGACGGCACGTGATACCACGAAGTCGAACTTGTCTCTCTCCTCTTCGCCCCGGCGGTGCACCGCCTCCACGTTTGTCAGGCCGATGGCGTTGGCTACCTCCTGTGCCACCCGCACCTTCTTGCCCGTTCCGTCGATGAGGCGAAACTGACTGTCGGGGAACATGATGGCCAACGGGATGCCTGGGAAACCGCCTCCCGTTCCGAAGTCAAGGATGCGCGTGCCTGGCTTGAAACGGTATGTCTTGGCGATGGCCAGCGAGTGGAGGACGTGATGGGTGTAAAGGTTGTCGATGTCCTTGCGCGAGATGACGTTGATTTTGCTGTTCCAGTCGCGGTAGAGGGCATCGAGTGCATCGAACTGTTGGCTTTGCTTGTCTGTGAGTTGGGGAAAGTATTTCGTGATTTGTTGCATCTTGTCGTTTTATTGTTTGTGCATCATGCCAGCCAACTGCTTATTGGTGAGCGTCAAGCGGATCTCGCCAACGGCGTGCGGGGCTATCTCGTCTTGGCAATAGATGAAGGTGATACCCTCGTCGGAGATGAGGTAGTTTTTAGGAACGTATGGTTCCATGTTCATGAAGACGTAGGCCTCGTCTTGCAGTTGGTGGAGGCTAGCAACGTTGAATTGCCTCACAAGCTTATCCACGATTAGCTGGGTAAGTGGTCTCTTGTAGCCCGGGCGGAGGATATTGTCAAGCGTCACGATAGAACCCGTGCTCGTGTTGAAGTTGCGTGCCCATGTGGTCGACTGCCCGTGGGCACCGCCATCATAATAATAGGTTTCTGCCACGTAGTTGACAAGACTGTCGTTGGCTTGTGTGACCTTTGTCCGCACCGTGTATGAACGGCTGTAGCTGGGACTGAAATCGGCAACTTCCTTGTAGAGCGCAAGGTAGTCGGCCTTGTAGAGCTTGCCAAAGTTGTCGGCTATCTGGCGCAAGGCTTTCTGCATGTAGCTTTTGGGCGTGAGCCCTTTGGTGGAGCCCAGGCGTACGCCTGCCATGTAGTCGGGCATGAGCAGGCCTGACGCGAGCAGGGCCTGGTTGATTTTCCAAGCTGCTGCAACACTCTGCGGGTCGCCGCCCTGCGGGTTGGCGTAGGCCAGGTGAATCGACAGTTCACCACTGGGCATCTCCCTGCTGTCGGTGAGGCGTGTGGTGCTGTCGGTGGCAATGCTGTCGAATACGATGCCTTCACCTCTTGCCCCAAAGGTCGACTGCCGATGGCAGCCAGCCATCAACGTGAGCAGCAGCAGGAGTGATAAAAGTTTCTTTGCGCGCATGATGTCTTTGCTTGTCCAATTGGTGCAAAGTTACGACAAATATTTGTATCTTTGCGACAAAAAAAACTAAATAATGAAAAAGGCAGCTTTATTTGATCTTGATGGCGTGGTGTTCGACACCGAGCCGCAGTACACGGAGTTTTGGGGATTGGTGTTTCGCCATTATTATCCTGAACAGCCAGGGCTGGAGCGCAAGATTAAGGGTTCGACCCTTGTGCAGATTTATGACCTCTATTTTTTTGGTCGCCCTGAAGTGCAGGCCCGCATCACCGAGCAGTTGAACGAATTTGAGCGTCACATGCGGTACATCTATGTGGCGGGATTCGAAAATTTTGTACGCGGGTTGCGCGAGCAGGGAGTGAAGACTGCCGTGGTGACCAGCAGCAACGTGGAGAAAATGCGCAACGTGTACGCGGCACACTCCGACTTTCCTCAGTTTTTCGACGCCGTGCTCACCAGCGAGGACTTTGCCAAGAGCAAGCCAGATCCCGATGGTTATCTGAAGGGTGCCGACAGGCTGGGGTGCGCGCCCAGCGAGTGTGTAGGATTTGAAGACAGCGTCAATGGGTTGAAAGCTCTCAACGCGGCTCACATATTCACCGTGGGGCTCGACACCACCAATCCGCGCTCGGTGGTCGAAGGCTTTTCCGACCTGGTTGTCAGCGACTTCACGGATCCTTCGCTGTGGAAACGTATCACGGAGGCATAACCATCTGATTATCTGTATGGCGCAAAAAAATATTTTCGTGACATCAACTTCGCAATACACTTTCCTCCTTGGGCGCGAAAATATTTCCTTACCGTCTGGAGTTGTTACTTTGCTATGAATTCTAATTTTGCTTTCTTTATTGATGTCGTCTTTACGATTACTACACTATATAACGTAAGGGATGGGCATATATTTTATCAGATGGACTTTTTCAACCCTACAGGTCGCGCGGTCCCGTGTACACATAGTGCAGGCTGGCCGTGTCTCTGAAACGGCTGACTAGATGGAATCCGTGCTCCTTGATTCCATCCACAAACGGGCGGATAGAGAAAAATGCGTCTGCAACAATGATGTCGGACACTTCCAGCAGGTCTTTCCTGTAACGCTTG
>DJOD01000009.1 GCA_002437115.1 Prevotella sp. UBA6447 | reverse complement strand
GCACTTTCTCTCAGAGAGTTAGGAATTTTGTATAGTACTCACTCTCTGATAATAGAGGGGTGGGAAACTTCAGTATCTAATTATCAAGCGATTACGAAAAGTGCCGAAAATTCGCGTATTTCGGCCAAAATATTTTGAAGTTGAAAATAACGCCTGTTTTTATATACATTGTCCGCTTTCTTGCCTGGCTTTCCTATGCCTTGTCCGCCACGTGGGAGAGGCTCCGCCAGTCACCGACACAAAAAGACTTATCATCCCAACATTTCGATGACAGCCTTGGCGTGACTGCATAGCACCCTTTTCCTCGAAGTCCACAAAAAGAAGCCGCAAAATGATTTTTCTGAGACAACATAACGCCTCTCAGCAAAAAAAGTGGTAATTTTGCGAGAAAATCCGACACCTTGTCCGCTTCGACCGCCGCCCGATGGCGAGCGCGACGCAGGCCAAACGTCGGAAGCAAGAACTCAAAACAAATGCAAAATGACCATTTATCCCAAACTGATCACAGATGCCCTGGCCACAGTCACCTATCCAGGCACCAAGAAAAACCTGGTGGAGAGCAACATGGTGGCCGACAACATCCGCATAGAGGGGAACAAGGTTTCGTTCTCACTCATCTTCCCTCGCGACACAGATCCATTCATCAAGTCGACAATCAAGGCCGCTGAGGCTACCTTGAAATACAAGTTGGGCGAAGACGTGGAGATAAGAATAGCCACAGAATACACAAGCGCCAAGCGCCCCGAGCCTGACAAGCTGCTGCCCCAAGTGAAAAACATCATCGCCGTGAGCTCCGGAAAGGGAGGCGTAGGCAAGTCGACCGTATCGGTCAACCTCGCCATCGCCTTGGCCAAGTTGGGCTACAAGGTGGGATTGCTCGACACCGACATCTTCGGCCCATCCATCCCCAAGATGCTGGGTGTGGAGGGCGCTCGCCCCTGCGCCGTGGAGAAAGGCGGTCGCCAGCTCATTGAGCCTGTTGAAAAATATGGCATCAAGTTGTTGTCAATTGGTTTCTTTGTCAATCCCGATACAGCCACCCTGTGGCGTGGCGGCATGGCTACGGCCGCGCTGAAGCAACTTATCGCCGACGCAGACTGGGGCACCCTCGACTACTTTGTGCTTGACACGCCCCCTGGCACATCCGACATTCATCTGACGCTCCTGCAGACCTTAGCCATCACGGGTGCCGTCATCGTCTCTACTCCGCAAAAGGTTGCTTTAGCCGACGCGCGCAAAGGTATTGACATGTATCAAAACGACAAGGTGAATGTGCCCATCTTGGGTTTGGTAGAAAACATGTCCTGGTTCACACCTGCCGAATTGCCCAACAACAAGTATTACATTTTCGGCAAGGACGGTTGCAAGAACCTCGCGAAAGAGATGGGGTGTCCGTTGCTGGCACAAATACCCATCGTGCAGAGTATTTGCGAGGATGGCGACGACGGGAAACCAGCAGCGTTGAGCACCGACACGGCAACAGGACAGGCTTTCATCAACCTCGCCCAAGCCGTGGTGACAACGGTCAACGTGAGAAACAAGAAGTTGCCCAAGACCCACATCGTGCAAGTGAAAAACGAAGGTTGACCCAACCCTCGCCTCATAGGCGAGAAGCTGTGAGCTGTCACTCATATCGCGGTGGCATCGCTATTAAGAAACAATAACGATGCCACCGTTATTTCTTATAATAAGACATTCCTTTCCACGTTATATGAATATGAACAAGTCCCTTAACATATTTCTCATGTGCGGCGTCATGTTGGCACTTGCCATGTTGGCTTCATGTGGTGCGGACAGGAACCTCAAGAAAGGCGAGAAGTATCTTGCCGTGGGCGAATACTTTGACGCGGCAAACGAGTTTAAGCAAGCCTACCAAAAGACACCGCCTAAGCAACGCGACAAACGCGGACATGCGGCCAGCCGAATGGCTCTATGCTACTCCAAGAGCCTGCAAACAGCCAAGGGCATAGCAGCCTACCGCAACGTTATCCGATACAAGCAAGACCACCCGCAAGACCACCTGGTCCTTGCACAACTGCTGATGAAGAATGGCAGCTACAAGGAGGCCTCCACCGAGTTCCAGGCAGTCCTCGACTCCATGCCAGACAATGCCCTTGCGCGCGTGGGATTATCATCGGCCAAAGAGGCACCAACCGTGAAAGAACTCGGAAGCCGCTATACGGTGAAGAAAATGGACATCTTCAATTCGCGCCGGGCAGAATACTCACCCATGCTCTTTGGCGACGAGTTCGACCAGCTGTACTTCACTTCTTCTCGCAACGAAGCGCAAGGCGACGAACTGAGTGGCATAACAGGCACAAAACCTGCAGACATCTTTTTCTCCGAGAAAGACGACAAAGGCAAATGGAGCAAGCCAGAACCAGTGAATGGCGGCCTCAACACCGACTACGACGAGGGCGCGTGCTGTTTTTCGCCCGATGGCAGTGAGATGTACCTAACCCAATGTGCCACAGACCCTTCTTATCCTCGTTATGCGCAAATTGTGAAGTCGAGCAGGTCGGATGCCGCATGGGGAAAAGCATCGGAAGTGAAGTTAAGCAACGACACTCTTTCCAGTTTTGCTCACCCAGCCATCTCGCCCGACGGCGAGTGGCTCTATTTTGTTTCAGACATGCCAGGTGGCAAGGGAGGGCTTGACATTTGGCGCGTCAGACTGACCGCATCGGGACTTGGTGGAGTGGAAAACCTCGGAGAGCCCATCAACACACCAGGCGACGAGATGTTCCCCACCTTTCGCCCCAATGGCGACCTCTACTTCTCAAGCAATGGCCATAAGGGATTAGGCGGGCTTGACATCTATATTGCCCGCGTGGGAAAAGACCACAGGTACCACCTATATCATCCCGGCTACCCTCTCAACTCCGCCGGCGACGACTTCGGCATGACCTTCGAAGGACCTCACAACCAGGGCTTCTTTTCATCCAACCGCGGCGACGGGCGAGGCTGGGATCACATCTACTCGTTCTACAATCCCGAAATCGTGCAGACGGTAAAGGGGTGGGTCTATGAGATGGAGGGCTATGAACTGCCAGCGGCAGAAGTTTACGTAGTAGGCGACGACGGCACCAACGAGAAGCTGTCAGTCAGATCAGACGGTTCGTTCACCAAGGTGCTCGACAAGGGTGTATCGTATCTTTTCCTGGCAACCTGCAAGGGATATCTCAACCACAAGGAGGAAATCCGGGCTCTCTCCGACCCCAAGGAGAGCCGCGACACCACCTTGCAATTTGCCTTGGCCAATATCTCTGCGCCGACCTTGATAGACAACATATTCTACGACTTCGACAAGGCCACCTTACGCGACAGTTCAAAGACGGCCCTCGACCAACTGGTAAAATTGCTCAACGAAAACCCAAATGTCACCATAGAGCTCAGCGCACACACCGACTACAAAGGCTCGGAGGCATACAATAAGCGGCTTTCGCAGCGACGAGCCGAGTCGGTGGTCAACTATCTCATCCAGCATGGCATAGCCGCCGACCGCCTCACGCCGGTAGGCTACGGCAAGTCGAAGCCGAAAACCATCAAGAAGAAAGTCACTGAGAAATATCCGTTCCTCAAGGAAGGCGACGTGCTAACCGAAGATTTCATCAAGGCCTTGAAGAACGAGAAAGAAGAAGAGATATGCAACCAACTGAACCGTCGCACGGAATTCATGGTCTTGAGAACCACCTATGGGCTCTTTGACGAGCAAGGAAAGCTGAAGAAGCAGCCCAAGAAACAGCCTTCGGTGAACAAGAAAGACCTCCAGGACGACAATTACGACATCATCTTCGACTAAACTATGGCAACCGACATTTAACACATTCTCACATATGCCAAGCGACATCTCACTCCCAAAAGCATTTGAAGAATATACCAAGACCTTATTTGGAGAAGCCCTATACGCGCGTTTCCTCGATGGCTTGCGCCACAAGCCTCAAGCCACCATCAGGACTAACCCTTTCAAATGGGCACCAGACCACCACAAAGGCGAGATGCCACTCGCCCCCATTCCTTGGTGCGCCGAGGGACGCGTGCTGCCCCAACGCCCCGACTTTACATTTGACCCATTGCTGCACGCTGGCGTTTACTACGTGCAAGAGTCGTCCTCGATGTTTGTTAGCCACGTGGTAAAACAATTAGTAACGGCTCCCGTCACAGCGCTTGACCTTTGCGCTGCTCCTGGGGGAAAGACCACAACGCTACGGGCTTCGTTGCCTGAGGGGAGCATCATTGTGGCAAACGAACCCATCAAGCTACGGGCTTCGATTCTCTCAGAAAACGTGCAAAAACAGGGGCATCCAGACATATTGGTCACCAACAATTACCCACGCGACTACCGCCAGGCATCCATCACCTTCGACCTTATTCTGGCCGATGTGCCTTGCTCTGGCGAAGGTATGTTCCGAAAGGATTCGCAAGCCATCCAAGAGTGGAGCCCACAAAATGTGGAACACTGTGCCCAACTACAACGATCCATCATTGAGGATGCCTGGCCGACACTTCGCCCTGGCGGTTACCTGGTCTACTCAACATGTACGTTCAACGAGCACGAGAACGAAGAAAACATACAATGGATTATCAACCATTTCGGAGCGAAGCTAATAGACATACCCGTTGATGAGCAATGGCATATCACGGGACCATTGGGGACAGGCCTCACAGAAAAACAAGCATACAAAGGCGACAACAAGCATCTCTCCGTTTGTCGCTTCATTCCCGGCCTAACGCCCGGTGAAGGATTATTCATGGCCTTGCTACAGAAGCCCCAACAAGAGATAGCGCCAAAACATTCCAGGAAACGATCGGCAACATCACGCATTAAGCCAAGCATCTTCGAGAAGCAGGTCAAGTCTTGGCTCCGTGAAGGCCCCGTCTTCAAAAAAGGCACATGGACTATCATAGATTCCGTCGCTGGCATCAGTGCCATCCCCACCCGATGGCTTGACTTGTACGAGCAAGCGTCAGCCAGCCTACACGTCATCCATGCGGGTGTTACACTCGGTACTGTCAAGGGTAAGAGTATTGTGCCTTCCGCATCGCTGGCTTTATCGACATCCTTCAACCACAACGCCTTCCCCCGAGTGGAAATAGGTTGGGAACAGGCCATGCGGTATCTCCGCAAAGAGGCTCTCACCCTGCCTGAAGGCACGCCACGTGGGCTGGTGCTTCTCACCTACCGAGGATACGCCATCGGCTTTTGCAAGAACATCGGCAACCGGGCCAATAACCTTCTTCCGCAGGAATGGAAAATCAAGACGACACATCTTCCCCAACAAGCCATCAACGTGCTATGAACCTTGCCATCATTGCAGCCATAGGACGCAACCGAGCCATAGGATGCCATAACCGACTTCCATGGTTCTTGCCCGAAGACTTGGCTCATTTCAAGGCTCTTACAATGGGGCATCCCATCATCATGGGGCGCAACACCTACGAGTCGTTGCCCCACGGAGCTTTACCAGGAAGGCGCAACCTGGTGGTGAGCACCACAATACGCAGCCTGCCAGACGCAGAGGTCTTCGGATCGTTGGAGCTCGTCCTACGCGCCTGTAACTGCGGCCTACCCCCCGAAAAACAAATGCGGCAGGTTGAGCCCGACTCTTCCATGCCCTTTGTCATTGGCGGAGCCAGCCTATATCGTCAGACCATGCACCTGGCCTCTGTCCTTCACATCACATTGGTAGAAGACAAGCCCGCAGATGCCGATGCCTTTTTCCCGCCTATAGACCCTTCAGAATGGGAAGAAACAAAAAAGGAGAAGCACCATGGCTTCTCCTTCATCACTTACCAATCACGCCGGCAAGATTAATTCGTTTCTTCACTCTTCCTCATCATCCGTATCCTCAACCTCTAACTCGTCACCAACAACTGGCAACTGACGGTCTATCACCGCGTTGAAACTAACGATGGTCTCGCTACGCGACAAGCCAAGAGGCTGTAACTTGTCGTGGATGATATTGAGCAAATGGTGATTGTTTCGCGCATACATCTTAATGAACATATCGTAACCACCCGTGGTGTAATGGCACTCCGTAACCTCGGGAATAGCCTTCAGCTTCTCCACAACAGAGTCAAACTGTCCAGGGTCTTTCAAGTAAAGGCCTACATACGCACAGGTCTCATAGCCTACTTTCTCCGGGTCGATAATAAACTGTGAGCCTTTCAGAATACCTAGTGCGGTGAGCTTCTGGATACGCTGATGGATAGCAGCACCACTGACATTACAAACGCGTGCCACCTCAAGAAAAGGGATACGCGCATCGGCAGAAATCAATTTCAGTATCTTTCTGTCTAAAGCATCCAAACGATGATTTGCCATAATGATATATTAATTATACTGCAAAGTTAACAAAAAATATATTATTTAACAACACATCTACACAGTTTTATTTCAGATTGACATTCCTTGCGGTTTTTTATACAGTCTTCAATCATCAAATTCAAGAATAAATTCATGTTTACGCAAGACGTTCTACCACTTCAAGTCAAGCTGTAAAGGCCATGA
This sequence comes from Prevotella sp. UBA6447, assembly GCA_002437115.1. Taxonomy (GTDB): domain Bacteria; phylum Bacteroidota; class Bacteroidia; order Bacteroidales; family Bacteroidaceae; genus Prevotella. The sequence continues at coordinate 39,464 of DJOD01000009.1, read as the reverse complement.
AGCAACCAAAATAAGACCAAACAGCAACTGCTATTTCTAAGGAAACACAGAAAATAATAGCTATTATGTGACGCAAGAAAGCATCAAATCATTCCGTGCAAAAGCAGAAGAGCAATGGGCAAAGCACAACGCACGCAGAACCAAAGTACCCTTGGCATTATGGCGCGACCTTGCGGTCAACTGCCGAATAGCTAATACGGAGAGCCTTGGCGCGACGCAACGACTGCTTGACACGACTGATAAGCCCGATAGGTGTTTGCTTGTCGGCCTTGAGGGAAACCGTCATCTGTTGCTGGTCCTCAGGCGACATACGTGACTTTTCTGCGCTTACATAGTCGGCCACATCATCAGCTGAAGCATACTTGTCATTTAACTGAATGCACATTCGCTTCCCAACAACCTTGCCCATGTCGTCGGACGGGTGTCCGATATAAATGTAAGTGACAGCTGATTTTTTGGTCAGGCGGGTTAATTCCGTACCCTGAGGCACTTTGTATTTTACCTTCACGGCCACCTTTTGCATATGCGTGACTATCATGAAGAAAAACAACACGGTAAAGATTAAGTCGGGAAGCGATGCCGCGTTCAGGCCAGGCACCTCATACTTGTGGAATCTGCGGAAGCTCATGGACGCGCCTCCTTTCCTTCCCCTGCCTCATCAGCTGTCGCCGACAAGCCAAGCGCCCCACCCCCACTGGGCTCCGAAGTTTCTTCCGCAATGCGTTGGGGACAAAGTGATTTCACATGGTCACGCTGCGCCTCATTCAACTTGGCATAAGCTTTTCCATAGGTCTTAACAGCAACCTCATTGCGCAATCGGTTGTAAGCCATGACAAGCTGGTCTTGCAATTGGAAATAAATGTCATAGTTGGCCTCTGGCGCAGCCACTATCTTGATGAGGTGCTTCTTGCCGACACGGCGCACGAAATGCTCCGCCAAGGCACACACCTGACTGACCTTGGTGGGCTTTCCATCCACAAGGAGCACATTATCCTTGGTAATAGCCACGTTCATCAAAGTGCCCTTCATGACTTGCGACAATTGCTGCTCTTGCTTATCAGCTGGAGGCAATTGCCGAGTCAACCCCTTGTCAACATCCATGTTGGTCGTCACCAAGAAAAAAATGAGCAACATGAATGAGATGTCAGCCGTGGATGTGGTGTTCAGACCCGGCACCCGATGGTCTCTACGCCTTGTGAACATGATTCCTCCGAACATATTTTGTGGCACCAAAGACCATTGCGCCAACGGCAACGACCATAAGCACCAACGACGAGAATATAAGCATATCGGTGGCTTTTAGCCAAAACACATGCGTATAGGGCACACCATTAATTGGCAAGGGGGCTGATGAACCGAAAACAAATGTCAGCAAAAGCAATGCCGCAGTACCCAAAGCCACAGAATACCCGATTTTCTTGACAGGCACGTTGTTCTCTTCCTTCTCGCCCTTTCCCCTAATTTTCAAGCCCTTTGCCACCGACCAAATAGCAATGCATAGGGTGACAAAAGTAAGGACTTCCATGAACACGATTACGGCATCTGTGAACAGGGGATCCGAATAATTGGGGTCATCCTCATAAGGGCGGCCAAAGCCTATAAGCCAAAACAGAGCAAACAACAGGCACTCAACCCCCACGACACTATAGAGCACGCGCGACGAAAGCTTCTCCGCAGGCAGCCGCCGCCAACGAGAAAAAAGCTTATTCATTGTCTTGTCAGTTTAAACTTCATGATGGAGTCAAGCAAAGCAATAGCCGACTCTTCCATCTGAGAGGTAAGATGGTCTATCTTAGAAAGGATATAATTGTAGAAAATCTGCAGGATAAGAGCAACGATAATTCCAAAGATGGTGGTGATAAGCGACACCTTCATGCCTGCTGCAACAATCGTGGGGCTGATATCTCCCTCCGTCTGTATCTGATCGAAGGCCATCACCATGCCTATCACCGTTCCCAAGAACCCGAGGGAGGGAGCCATCGCAATGAAAAGGGTAATCCATGAGCAGCCTTTCTCCAGGTTAGCACTTTGAACGGTACCGTAACTGACAATGCCACGCTCCACATTGTCCATCGACTCGCTGATGCGTTCCAGCCCCTGGTAACAAACACTTGCCACGGGGCCACGCGTTTCGCGACACTGGTTCTTGGCCCCCACAATGTCGCCCGACATGATCTTCTCGTCGAGATCCTTCATAAACTTCTTGGCATTGATTTCCGACAAGCTCAAGTAGATAATGCGTTCAATGCAGAAAGCCAATCCCAGCACCAAGGACAAGGCAACAAGCGACATGAAGCCCGCATTGCCTTCAATGAACTTTGTTTTCAAGGCTTTGTGAAATCCCATTTCCTCCACAGGAGCCACAGAAGAGCTGTCCGAGGCCATGTCATTATCCAGCAAAGCCTCATTATCAGCACTGTCTGCCAAAGATTCGTCCAAAGCGGTGCTATCTGACTTAGCCTGTGATGCGGACACAGCTTGCGCATTGGCGGAGGACGTTCCTGCCACAAAGGTCGTTAGAATAAGTACAAGGAAAATGGAGAGATATGCAATTTTCTTTTTCATCTTTACGTAGATTAAAGTCACATCCTTCAAACGACATGTGCGGAAAGACGGGGATTCGAACCCCGGAACCGCTTTAGGCGGTTACACGCTTTCCAGGCGTGCCTCTTCAGCCACTCGAGCATCTTTCCTCTTGTGTTTGAACTTGCAAATCTCATTTGCGATTGCAAAGTTAAACCTTTCTGTTTGAACGAGTGAAAATTGTGTTAAATTTTAAGCTTCTTTAATGGTTTATTATTCATGCCTCGAAAGCATCCACACCGAACACACGCTTCACATTGTCATTGGTGGCACGTGCCAGGTCTTCCTCGCTGACGCCATAGCTTTGCGCCAAGGTGCGAAGCACATCCACAACAAAGGCACTTTCGTTACGCTGCCCACGGTGGGGGACGGGAGCCATATAGGGACTGTCAGTCTCGAACACGATGCGGCTGACAGGCACGACAGCAGGCAAGTCTTCACGCAGATGACTGCTTTTGAAGGTTGAAACGCCACCCACGCCCAGCACAAACTTGTCAAACGACAGAAGTTCCTCGGCCTCGCGCTGATTGCCCGTGAAGCAGTGGAACACGCCACCAGGCAGCTGTGGCTCATACTTTCGCAGCAAATGCACCATCTCGTTTTGCGCCTTGCGACAATGTATCATCAGTGGCAGACGCGTCTCTATCGACCATTCCACTTGCTCTTCAAAAGCCGACAACTGTTCGTGCTCATATTCTCGGCTCCAATAATAATCCAGGCCGACCTCACCTATTGCAATAAATCGTCGCGAGGGAGCATCGTTTCCTTGCGAGACTTGCCTGTCGGCTAATAGCATCTTGCGCAGTTCTTTCAGCTGGTCACGCCAGTCGGTCTTCACCTCTTCGGGGTGAAGACCAATCATAGGAAACGCATATCCCGGATAGGCTTCGCTCAAGGCTAAGACCGTCTGCGTGGTCTTCACGTCAATAGCGGGCAAGAAAACTTTGCAAACGCCCGCTTCACGAGCCCTGGCAAACACCTCCACGCGATCCTCATCAAACTCTTCCGCGTCCAAGTGCGTGTGTGTATCTATAATGTTTATCATCATTCTGAAATGAAAAGGCCATCAAGTGGGCATCCAAAACGCGACCTGTCAATATTGGCGTTTCATCATTTTTTTGGCATATAGGCGCAGCACTTCCTTGCGTTGCGGTGCAACTCCCACGGCATCGAGATACTTGTTGCTCTGCTCAAAATAATAAGCAATGCGGTCCTGCGCCATCTTGCCAACCCCTATTTCATCATAAAGGTGTGTCACAGCGGCAACTTTTTCCTTTCGGTCAAACGACTCTGCAACAATCCATCGCCTTAGCTCCGCGCGCTGTACAGCATTGGCGTGGTTAAAAGCGTTGATGAACATAAAAGTCTTTTTATTCGAAGTGATGTCGCCTCCTATTTCCTTGCCAAAGACCTTGCTGTCGCCATAAACATCCAAAAAGTCGTCTTGCAGCTGGAAAGCAAGGCCAATCTGCTCACCAAACTTGTAAAGGTTTTCTGCATCGGCCTTGGGCGCGTCGGCCAAGATGGCCCCAATCTTCAAGGCGCAAGCCAAAAGCACACTTGTCTTAAGGCGTATCATCTCAATGTATTCGCGCTCCTCCACGTCGTTGCGCGTCTCAAACTCCATGTCGTATTGCTGTCCTTCTCCAATTTCCAAGGCGGTTTCGGTAAACGTGTCGAGAACAGGTTTGAGCTTGTCGGTTAATCCGGCGGCCATGCGTTGGTAAGAAAGCACGAGCATGGAGTCGCCAGAAAGGATGGCCGTGTTGGCGTTCCAGCGCTTGTGCACGGTCTCGTGGCCGCGCCGAAGGTCTGCGTTGTCCATAAGGTCATCGTGCAACAGGGTGTAGTTATGGTATGTTTCCAAGCCTGCAGCCTGCATCAATATGCTTTCAAGATCATCTTTGTAAAGATTGTAAGCCATCAGCATCAATGTAGGCCTTATGCGCTTTCCTCCCATCGAAAGGGCGTACATAACAGGTTCGTAGAGGCTTTTCGGCTCACGGCTGTAAGGCAAGTGTTCCAAAAAATCGTTGATTACATTCAAAAGTTCATCGGCTGTAAACATCATGATTCTATTACTTTGTTGGATTAATCCTCACAATTGGAAATTAACGGGAATGGCTATCATCGTGCGGCAAGGCTTCTCGTCCATGATGCCCGGCTTCCACTTAGGCATCATGCGGATAACGCGAAGCGCCTCACGGTCAAGTGCTGGGTCGCACGATTTCTCGACCTTTGGACTGGCAATGGAACCGTCCTTGTTAACTATAAACGACACAACCACCTTGCCTTGGATTTTTTGCGCCTGCGCATAAGGCGGATACTTCAAGTTCTTGGTCAGCCATTTCATAAACTCAACGATGCCTCCAGGAAACTCTGGCAGTTGCTCCACCGTGCGAATCACGTCTTTGTCGTCATCAACTGGAGTTTGAGGCAACGCCTCTGTGACATTAGCATCCTTCTGCACTCCCTCCCCGTCACCGATGACAAGCTTGCTGGTGACAGGAGCAATCTTGTCGCTATTGTCGTTTGCCTTGGTGGTCTCTTCCACCTTGTTCGTGATAGACCTAGACGCGGGAGCAGGCGCTGCCGATATCATGTCATGCTTATCCATGGCTGGCATGAGCGAAATGTCCTCAGTCATGTCATCGAGCAAGCCATCGTCATCACTATTCTGGCTTGGGCGAACTGTGTACTCCATGGCGACAAAAAACAAGGCAAGCGACAGAATCAGGCCCAACAGGAAGAATCCTGCCCGCCTTCGCTCCAAGTCTACGCTGAAGTTTTTCTTGATTTCCATAGCCAAACAATAATCTATCTCGGCAAGCGTTATCTATTCGATAATTGCAATGCAAATTTACAGCAAATCTTGAAAAAAGCCGTATCTTTGCCGAATAATTAGAGAAATTAAATGAAAAAAGCCGTTTTTGCCCTTCTGTTAACACTTTTGCCACTGGCCGTAGGAGCCCAGGACGAGAGTCAAACAGGATACAATTTCCTCCGGCTGCCCGTCAGTGCTCATGCCGCCGCTTTGGGAGGCGACAACATATCGCTCATCGAGGACGACGAGACCATGATTTTCCACAACCCCGCCTTGCTGTCTTCAGTTACCGACAAGACCATCAACCTCAACTACATGAGCTACATGTCGGGCGCCAACACGGCAAGCGCATCATTCAACCGTGTGGTCAAGGAGCGTGCATCGTGGGCTGTCAGCGGCCAGTATCTCAACTACGGCAAGATGAAGCAAACGGATGAGAATAACGTGCACACAGGGGAGTTCTCGGCAAGCGACATTTCCATGGCAGGCTATTTTTCTTACCTCTTGAGCGACCATCTCGCTGGAGGCATAGCCGCCAAGCTCATCACATCGTTTATAGGCGACTACTCTTCGGTAGGGTTCGGCGTGGACTTAGGCATCAACTACTTCGATGACAGGCATGACTGGTCGATATCCTTCGTAGCCAAAAATCTTGGCGGACAACTCAAGGCATACGAGGAGACATACGACAAAATGCCTCTTGACGTGCAGGTTGGCGTATCAAAGGCATTTGCCACATTTCCATTGCGACTCCACGCCACCCTCGTAGACATCAACCACCCCAAATACAAGTTCATCAACCATTTGGTGCTCGGTGCCGACTTCTTGCTTTCTGACCAAATATGGATAGGCGGTGGCTACAACTTCAGGCGCGCCAATGAAATGAAAATCCAGTCTACCGACAAGGAAAGCAGCCATGGCGCGGGCCTGTCTTTTGGTGCGGGAATCAACCTCAACCGCTTCAAGCTGAACATAGCCTATGGCAAATACCACGTCTCAAGCAGCTCGTTGCTTCTCAACGTGGGATACGTCTTGTAAGAACAGAAACATCAAAACAAACAATATGAAAAAGATTGTGATAGCCATTGATGGCTTCTCCTCTTGCGGGAAAAGCACGATGGCCAAGGACTTGGCTCGCCGCATTGGCTACGTCTATGTAGACACAGGGGCCATGTATCGCTCGGTGACACTCTATGCCATGCGCCACGGGCTATTCAACGCTGACGGGTCGGTAAAGGCCAACGAGCTGGAAAAGCTCATGCCCGAGGTGAAAATATCGTTTAAGCTCAACGAGGAAACCGGACGCCCTGACACGTACCTTAACGGAGTGTGCGTAGAGAAGGACATTCGCGGCATGGAGGTTAGCTCTCATGTCAGCCCCATTGCGGCCATACCCTTTGTGCGCAGGGCGCTGGTTGCCCAGCAGCAGCGCATGGGACAAGAGAAGGGCATCGTCATGGATGGGCGCGACATAGGCACGACCGTCTTTCCCGACGCCGAGCTCAAAATATTCGTCACTGCCTCGGCAGAGGTGCGTGCGCGGCGACGCTACGAAGAGCTGAAAGCTAAGGGCAACAAGGCAAACCTCGATGAAATCCTGAGGAACGTGCAAGAGCGTGACTACATTGATACTCACCGCGAAGTGTCACCTTTGCGCAAAGCCGACGACGCGTTGGAGCTCGACAATTCACACATGACCATAGACCAGCAAAACACATGGCTCATGCAACAGTTTGAGAAAGCCATCCAATAAGTCTTCTGCCCTACAGCCTCGTCACAACAATCAACAGGGAGAGGGCTCTGTGCCACATTCTCCATCCCCATGCAACCAGAAACTCCCCGGAAACATCTTCCATGACGCTTCCGGGGAGTTTTCGCATGGGGCGAAGCCTCGCCTTGACACGAGACTGTTACCCGTCCATATCATTACTTCTTCGCGTGTGTAGCCTTCACGAAGTAAGCGATCAGCATGACATAGGCCAGTAGCGACACGGCCTCTGACATGGGATTCTGCCACCACGCGTCGGCCACAGAGCACTCGATGCCGCCAAACTTCATCAAGGCAGACACCACGCCCATGAGCGCGCCGCCAGCAATGAAGCCACTGGCTATAAGCGTGCCTTTGTCAACACGAGCTTTGTTTTCCTCAGCATCCTTCGAACGGCTGCCCACAAACCAGTTGACTGCACCGCCCACAAGCAGTGGCAGGTTGAGCTGGATGGGGATAAACATTCCCAGCGCAAAGGCCAATGCCGACACCTTGCAGCGGTCAAGCACCAAGGCTATAACCGCGCCAATAGCATAAAGCAGCCAGGGCGCGCCTTGCCCGCTCATCAGCGGCGATATGACCGCGGCCATGGCATGAGCCTGAGGGGCAGCCAACGCGTCTCCCTTGAAGCCATAGGTCTCGTTGAGCAGCATCATCACGCCGGCCACCGTGGCAGCCGACACCACCGTGCCCAAGAACTTCCAGCCCTCTTGCTTCTTTGGGGTGGTGCCCAGCCAGTAACCAATCTTCAGGTCGGTGACAAACGAGCCAGCCATCGACAAGGCCGTACACACCACGCCCCCCATGAGCAGTGCCGCCAGCATGCCCGCATTGCCTTTCAAGCCTACGGCCACCATGACCACAGAAGCGAGTATCAGCGTCATGAGCGTCATGCCCGAAACAGGGTTGCTGCCGACAATGGCAATGGCGTTGGCCGCCACGGTCGTGAAGAGAAAAGCTATGACAGCCACCAGCAACACGGCAACGGTGGCATGGAGCAGGTTGAAGTTCATCACCCCGAGAAAGAAGAAAGCGTAAATCACCAACAACGTCAACACACTTCCTATAGCAATGACCTTAAAGGAAATGTCGCGCTGCGTGCGCTGCACCTCGACCGAATCGGGGCTCTTACCTTTCACCTCTCGCGCAGCGAGCGACACTGCACTCTTGATGATCCCCCAGCTCTTCACTATACCGATGATGCCAGCCATGGCGATGGCCCCTATTCCCATGTTGCGCGCATAATCTGTGAAGATATTCTCCGGGCTCATGTCGCCCACGGCAGTGGCTATGGAGAGATTCCACTGGTTGAGCACCGTGTCGGGGAAGATGACAGCCATCAGAGGCACTATAATCCACCACACAAACACCGACCCGGCACAGATGATGGCGGCATACTTTAAACCAATGATATAGCCCAAGCCCAGCACAGCGGCTCCGGTGTTGACCTTCACCACCAGCTTGGCCTTGTCCGCCAAGTCTTGTCCGAAATCTATCATGCGTGAGGTGACATTCTCATTCCACCAACCGAAGGTGGCCACGATGAAGTCGTAGAGACCGCCAATGAGCCCTGCCACAAGCAACGGCTTGGCCTGCGAACCGCCCTCGCCCCCCGAAACGAGCACCTGCGTGGTAGCTGTGGCCTCGGGGAAGGGGTACTTTCCGTGCATGTCTTTCACAAAATACTTGCGGAAGGGAATAAGGAAGAGGATGCCCAAGATGCCACCAAGCGCGGCGGCAATGAATATTTTCAGAAAGTCGGCCTGCAGGTCGAGCATATAGATGGCGGGCATGACAAAGATGCCACCCGCCACCACGGCACCCGAGCAGGCTCCGATGCTCTGTATGATGACATTCTCGCCCAGCGCATTCTTGCGGTGAGCGGCCGTGGATAGGCCAATGGCGATGATGGCGATGGGGATGGCAGCCTCGAAAACCTGCCCCACCTTCAGCCCCAAGTAAGCGGCGGCAGCTGAGAACAGCACCACCATGACCAACCCCCACGTCACTGACCAGGGCGTCACCTCGCGGTATGTCTTGCCAGGACTCATAATGGGCTCATAGGCCTCGCCCTCCTTCAACTCGCGAAACGCGTTTTCAGGCAGTTTCACTACCTCTTTCTCATTTTCGTTGTTCATTTCCTATAGATTTGATATCTGTGATATTGTTTTGGTTGCAAAGATAATGAAAAGCCAACGAATGAGGCTTAGTTTTCCTCCCTTTGTTTCGATATGAAACAAAAAAGGACGCTCCATATGCGTAACGCACATAGAACATCCTTTTCTTACATCTGCCGGAAATGGCCTTTGTCCATCGTCACACATCAGTTTCTAAACGTGAGCTTGCCATTAGAGGCATCCACAACGATGGGTTTCTCGCGCACCACCTGCTCTGCCAGCAACTTCTTGCTCAGCTCGTTGAGCACGTTGTCTTGTATGGCGCGCTTCACGGGTCGTGCTCCAAACTCGGGATCGTAGCCCACGTCGGCCAACCACTCGATGGCGGCAGGAGTCCACTGCAGGTCGAATCCTTGTGGTGCCAGCATTGCCTTGACGCGATTCATCTGCAACGTCACCACCTGCGCAATCTGCGGTTTGGTGAGCGGCAGGAACATGATGATGTCATCAATACGATTGAGAAACTCCGGACGAATGGTCTTCTTCAGCATTTCCATCACATGTTGGCGGGTATCGCTGACTACCTGTTCGCGATTGCTGTCCTTCAAATCAGCGAAGCGTTCCTGTATGTACTGGCTCCCGAGGTTGGAGGTCATTATGATAATGGTGTTCTTGAAGTTCACCGTGCGACCCTTGTTGTCAGTTAGACGTCCATCGTCGAGCACCTGCAGGAGGATGTTGAACACATCCGGGTGAGCCTTCTCAATCTCATCAAAGAGCACCACACTGTAAGGCTTACGCCTGACAGCCTCGGTAAGCTGGCCACCCTCATCGTAGCCGACATATCCAGGAGGCGCACCGATGAGCCTTGAAACGCTGAACTTTTCCTGATACTCGCTCATGTCGATACGGGTCATCATGTTCTCGTCGTTGAACAGATACTCGGCCAAAGCCTTGGCCAATTCGGTCTTGCCTGTGCCTGTGGTGCCCAGGAAGATAAATGAGGCGATAGGCTTCTTGGGGTCCTGCAGGCCCGCACGGCTACGTCTAACGGCATCGCTGACAGCCTGTATAGCCTCATCCTGTCCAATGACACGCTTGTGGAGCTCCGACTCCAAATGGAGCAACTTGTCGCGTTCGCTCTGCATCATCCGCGTGACGGGTATACCTGTCCACCGGCTCACCACCTCGGCAATGTCGTCGGCGGTAACCTCCTCGCGCACCATGGTCTCGCCACCTTGCGTGGCCTTGAGCTGTTTCTGAATGTTGTCGATGTCGTCTTGGAGCTGTTTCAGCTTGCCATAACGTATCTCGGCAACTCGTCCATAGTTGCCCTCACGCTCAGCGCGCTCAGCCTCAAACTTGAGGTTCTCCATCTGTTGCTTGTCTTGCTGGATCTTATTGACGAGCCCTTTTTCAGCTTCCCACTTGGCCCGGAACTGGTGTTCCTTGTCCTTTAGGTCGGCAATTTCCTTGTCGAGCTGCTTTATCTTGTCCTCGTCGTTCTCGCGCTTGATGGCCTCTCGTTCTATTTCGAGTTGCTTGAGGTGACGGGTAATCTCATCGAGATCCTCGGGCACCGAGTCGCGTTCCATGCGCAACTTAGCCGCAGCCTCATCCATGAGGTCAATGGCTTTGTCGGGCAGGAAACGGTCTGAGATGTAACGCTCCGAAAGTTTCACAGCCGCAATGCACGCGTCATCCTGAATACGCACCTTGTGGTGGTTCTNNTCGATTTCGAGTTGCTTCAAGTGGCGGGTAATCTCATCGAGTTCCTCAGGCACTGAGTCACGCTCCATACGGAGCTTAGCTGCTGCCTCATCCATCAGGTCGATGGCCTTGTCTGGGAGGAAGCGGTCAGAGATGTAACGCTCTGAGAGCTTGACAGCTGCGATACAGGCATCGTCCTGGATACGCACCTTGTGGTGGTTCTCATAACGCTCCTTGAGCCCACGGAGGATGGATATGGCATCCACTTCGTCAGGCTCCTCAACCATCACGGTCTGGAAACGACGTTCCAAAGCCTTGTCTTTCTCAAAATACTTCTGATACTCATTGAGCGTCGTGGCACCAATTGCTCTCAGCTCGCCACGCGCCAAGGCTGGTTTCAAGATGTTAGCGGCATCCATGGCTCCCTCGCCTCCACCAGCACCGACAAGCGTGTGAATCTCATCAATGAACAGGATGATGTTGCCGTCGGCGTGGGTCACTTCCTTGATAACGCTCTTGAGACGTTCTTCAAACTCGCCCTTGTACTTGGCTCCAGCCACAAGGGCACCCATGTCGAGCGAATAGAGCTGCTTGTTTTTCAAGTTCTCGGGGACATCACCGCGCACGATACGCTCGGCCAGTCCCTCCACGATTGCCGTCTTGCCTGTTCCAGGCTCACCGATGAGGATAGGATTGTTCTTGGTGCGTCGCGACAGGATTTGCAGCACCCGGCGTATCTCCTCGTCACGTCCGATGACTGGGTCAAGCTTGCCCTGACGGGCAGCATCAATCAGGTTTGTGGCATACTTGCTAAGCGCCTGGTAGTTCTCGTCGCCACTGGCACTTTGCACATTCTGTCCTTGCCGCAACTCCTTGATGGCGGCCGACATATCAGCCTCATTGCAACCAGCATCCTTCAGGATGTGGCTCGCCGTCGAATTCACTTGCAAAAGTGCCAGCAGAATGGGCTCGACGGACACGAACTCATCGCCAAACTGGCGGGCGTCGTCTTCCGCACGCTGCAACACCTTGTTAGCATCGTTGGAAAGATAGGGTTGGCCACCTTCCACACGTGGCAAGTGTTGGAGTTCCTGTTGCACCAGGTTCTCCACCTGCATGGCATTGACACCCAATTTCTGAAAAATGAAATTGGAAACGTCGCGGCCTTTCTGCAAGATGCCTTGCAACAGGTGTGTCGGCTCAACAGCCTGCTGACCACCCTGCTGGGCAGTGTTGACAGCCTCTTGCACGACTTCTTGCGCTTTGATTGTAAACTTGTCGAATGTCATATTGTTGTTCTTCCTTTCTATCTGTTTAGATGTTTTTCAAATCTTACGCCCATCCTATCTCAAAAGCCATTCCAAACGTATAGGGGTGTCATAATGTCAGTTAAATATGCCAGGATGACACTTTTGAGAAAATCAATCACAACAATTTGTGGTAACACATAAAATGGCCGAAGGCCACCCTTCCGTGTAAAAAAGTTACCTTCGGGCTGGACATCAAAGAGAACAGCTATTCATCCTCTCACTACAGCAACCCCAAGATATGGTCACGGCAATCCTCCATCAGCCATTTGGGAGTGCTTGTGGCTCCGCAGATGCCTATGGTCTGAACCCCTTCCATCCATCGCATGTCGATTTCCTCCGCGCGCTCTACCTGATGGCTGTTGGCATTGACACTACGGCACTCATTGAAAAGAACCTTTCCGTTGCTGCTCTTTCGACCACAGACAAACAGGATGAGGTCGTGCTTTGAGGCGAAGTCGGCTATGTTGGGCATACGGTTGGCCACCTGACGGCAAATCGTATCGAAGCTCCGGAAAGTGGCCTTGGCAGAAATATGGTCTTGGATATAGTTGATGATACGATGAAATTCGTCGAGGCTCTTTGTCGTCTGTGAGTAGAGATAAATGTCGCGTCCAAAGTCGAGGTGCTCCACATCCTCCAGACATTCCACCACAACGGCGCGTGAGCGGGTCTGACCCACAAGTCCGAGCACCTCGGCATGGCCATTTTTTCCGAAGATGACTATCTGCGCGTCAGGATTGCTGTCAAACTGCCGCTTGATACGCCGCTGTAGCGCCAACACCACAGGGCAGGTGGCATCAATGATTTCTATGTGGTTTCGCCGGGCAAGCTCATAAGTCTCGGGGGGTTCGCCATGAGCGCGGAGAAGCACTTTCACACCGCGAAGGCGAGCAAGCCGCACATGATTGATGGTGACCAATCCGCGCGCATGGAGGCGATCCACCTCCATGCTGTTGTGCACGATGTCGCCCAAGCAATAGAGAGTCTTGCCCATGGCAAGCTCCTCCTCGGCCTTTCGGATAGCCGTGGTGACTCCAAAACAGAAGCCACTGCCCTGGTCGATTTCTATCGTCGGGCGTTGGGTGGTCTTCTCTGGCCCAGTGGCACTCATCCCATTTTCATTCTGCTTTTCCATCGTAACATTCTTTTAGGGTTGAGCCTACGGTTTCACATGGACATTGATGATGACCTTGGTGTTCTCAGGATCGTTGGTGATAAGCAACACACGAGGTTTGGCTTTGCTCTTTTTCAGCATGGAGGCAATGGCCGTCACTTTCAAATCAGCTTTCTGGCCTGGCATAATTTTCTTGTTGCCTAGCGAAACATCCAGACCAGCCGTGAACATCTGCAAAGACCGTATCTCAAGAGGAGTCTTTCCTTCGTTGATAATGGTTAACTTGCCTTTCTTCTGCTTCTTGCCCGAAAAGCTTCCCAACTCCACACTACCTGACGACAAGCGCAACTTAGGGGCATTTGCTTTCTGCAACGGGGTCATGTGGCTGAAACCTGGCAGCAAGATGGCAGACACAGTGATCTCCTTCTCGGGAGCGACCTTGTCGCCAGCGAACATCCCAAGAAACACGGATGTCTGCGTCAGGCCCAAATCACGAAGGGCGCGAGAGTCGAGTTGTATCAGAGCCTTGCCTGTACGGCCTGGCGCAATCTTAGAAGGCCGCACCTCTGCACGCAGGAAGTTAGGCAGATGCATCAGCACAGGCTCTACAGCCGTGTCCGTGTTGTTCTTGATGTTGATGACCTGCACAGGCTCATCACCACGGTTCACGTCATCAAACTCAACATCACACTTGTCAGCATCCAAATCTCCCAACTTATAAGCATAATTCACAGGAGGCTGTTCGGGCTCTTCGACCACGACACCCTTAACTGAAAGCATTAACGGATCAGCAGACGCATTGCTGAAAACAGCAATCTGCTTGTTAAAGTGCCCCAAAGTCTTGGCATCATAGACGGCACTAACGGTGAACGTTGCGCCTGGAGCCACTGAGCCTCGGGGGTAACTCACTGCAGTACAACCGCAGCTGGTGCGCACGTCGCGGATAATCAAGGGTTTCGTTCCACTGTTCTTCATAACGAATTGGGTGGTGAGTGGGTGCTTGAAAAGCACCTGTCCACAGTCAATGCCCTTGTTTTGGATGGCAATATCCTGTGCGTTCGCGCCCATGGCAACCAACGCAAGGAGGCCTAAGATAACTTGTTTTTTATTCATTCTATCTCTTATCAGCGAATTATGGTGAAATGTTTGGCTCTCTCACGACCGGCAAACTCAGGACTGTATGCACATTGCGCGGAGCAGGTGCCCGAGACATAGTCGCCCTGGCGGTCTACATAATAATCGGTCTCCACGACGTGCTTGCCTTTGGCCATGAGGTCAAAGTAATAGTTTGTAACATTGTCTTTCGGGGAGCAATAATACCCCCAACGGTAACCGCTCAACTGACTAACTGGCTCCAAGCAGGCAGCCCGCTTGTCCTGCACCTGCACGAAGTCATAATCACGGTCAGCAATAATCGTAATGCGCATGGTTACCTTATCACCCACATGTAACTTTGCGTTTTCGACATCCACAGGGTTCCCGCCGACCAGCACTTCACGCTTGACGGAAAGGCCAGACGACTGGCTGGAAACTTCATTGGCTTTCTGCCAATACTGGGCATAAAGCGCACCCCACGAAGTGCCTCCAGATGTTTTCTCAGCAGTAAATGTCGAAGGCAACGGAGTGTCAACGGTCACCTTCACATAGCCCACTCCAGCTGTGGCCTTTGGCAAGTTGAGCGGTTTCCCGTCAACCTTCAGCGTGGCCAGCTGGGATGTTGGCAGAAGGCTCATGTCGGCTCTCCCTTCTTGATTAGCCAAGAAGGCATAAACCGCATCGACAGTGTTGATGGGAGTATCCCACGATTGTGTGCGTTTTTCTTGCAAAAGCCATCGGCGCATATCGTTTAAGGCCACCGTATCGTTGGGAGAAAGAATCCTCATGGCCTCAATGGCGGCCACTTGAGTGGGGACGCGATAGTCTTTCCAGGAGTAGAGAGCGCGTGGTGTGTCATAATAGCGCCCCACCTCTTCCTTATAGACAGTATACTCTTTGAGGCTCCGCAAGTATTCCATGGCGCGCGCTTCGTGACCATACAGTGCAAGGATGACAGCCGACCGAGCCTTGCCATAAATGGTAAGCTTAGCGGGAATTTTCTCCAAGAGACTGAGCAAATAGCGTGTGTCGCTTGTTTGCTTACGCCCCGCCAACGCGCTGGCATACAAATAATCGCAAGCAAACTCTGAGAGGCACAGTGCCTGTGAGCGTTTTTCTTGTGCATTCTTCTTCATGTCGCTCACCTCGTCGGCTATCCTCTTGTCCAAAAATGCGAAGGCGCTGCCAAGCAAATCGGCATTGCCTTGCTTGGCAGTCAAGACGTTCAGACGAGTCAAAATACCCACTACCTCCATCGTCATCCACTTGTTTCCAGGCATATCAGGCCACCAACTAAAACTGCCATCGGGGTTCTGCAAGGAGGAAAGTTTCTGCAAGGAGGTCTGCAACCGATAGTCAACAGCCGACGCGTCGAAATAATTAGCCAACTGTAGCTTTTGTTCTGTCTCGCAATTTGCGTCCGACAACCACGGGGTTTCAGAAAGAAGCATCGTCTTCAGCTCATTGTTCTTCTGAAGGTTGCTCATCATTGATGTTTCATTGCCTTGTTCCTTCTGCCACAACTTGACCGTTTGGGCTATGGAAGGGTTAGAACTCAATAACTGATGGGAAATCGTATTGGCATAAACAGAAGCCGCAAGCGAGATGGCATTGTCATCATTAGGGGTGGCCAAAGCTGGCAATGCCTGAACCATCAGCCATGCGGGATTGTTGGTATACTCAACTGTCAGACGGTTTTGTTTGTCGGATGTGGGAAAAATATTGTTTATATGAAGGGTCTTCACACCTGCCTCCATTTGGGTGAAGGGCAGGGTTGTGGTAATGAATTCGCTGTTGGGAAGCAACGGCAAATATTGCTGTTCTCCATCGCTGAAGCCTTTTCCTTCAGCCGTAGCACGGGCAATGAAAAGCGTTATGCCATGCCCCAAGTCGGCCAGGCGATCTCCATCAACCACAAACTCAACGTCTGTGGTTTGCCCCACCTTCGTGCCAAAAGGTTCCAACCACTCTTGCACAACCTTGTTGTTCTCGGGGTTGAGCAATTGGAAGCGAACGTTTCCCTTCACATTCTTGGCGCCTGTGTTGGCGATACGGCACTTCACAATAGCCCTGTCTCCCTGTCTGACAAAACGAGGTATATGAGGCTGCAACATGACAGCTTTCTTAGCAACAGCCTCCGTCGTAATTTGGCCATAATTGAAACGGGCATCATGAGCCAAGCCCATGAACTTCCAAGTGGTAACACTCTCGGGCAATGTGAAAGAAATGTCAACATTACCGTTGCCGTCGGTTGTCAGGGCTGGATAGAAGAACGCGGTTTCTTGGAGATTCTCGCGCACCTGTACGAGCGAGTTTTCCATTTCACCTTCCGCCCCCTTGTCTTTCTTGCTGCCAAAACCAGCTATTCTTCCTATGAGCATCTGTGCTTCTTCTGCAGAATCATCCATGCCACCCTTCGTTTTAACTTGTACCTCTTCCAACCGGTTGGCATCCGAGTCGACAGCAGCCTTGGAGCTGTTGGAGCGAGCCATCCGTATCAACGGTGCACTATAATGGAACGAATAAGGGTTGGCAAAGTCAAACATCCCACTGGAGAAATGAGCAAAGTCGAGGTCATGCACAGTGAGCGGGTTGTAACGTTCAAATCCATAGAGTCCAATCATCAGCTGGGCTCCTTGCGTCCATGAGGAAAAGGGTATAGACAAGGGGTATCGGACACTGAAATCCCAACGGTGTTTCAGGATGGCATCGAGGCTCTTGTCGTACATCGTTGCCAGCAATTGGGCGGAAGCCGCCTTTCCTCGTGGAGTCTCTATGTGCAAGGTCCATTGCTCCTTTTGTCCAGGTGTCAGCTTATCGCGGAATGTTTTCCAAGCCAGTTTCAACTGGTTGTCTGGCATCGGTCGGGTAATGCTCGCCTGGTGACTATACATCTTTCCATCTTTCACCCATGCCATCGTGACCGTGACACCATCGCCAAACTCCTCCTTATAATGGAGCTTGCGTGTCACGACCTCATCGCTCAGCTTCCTCACACCCTTATCAAAGGTCTTGTCGCCAGAAAACACTGTATAATAAACGTGTATGTCCTTGTCGGATGTTCCCAATTGAATGTAAACTGGACTCCCATCGCTCGGGAACTGGGTGCCTGAAGCATAGAACCAATCGTGCGTTGTAACAACAGGCTTTTTGTCAGCATAAGAGAAAACAACCACGTCTTTCCTTACCGTGTCTTGGTCACAAATAGCCTCAAGCTCATGCTTGCCTGAAGCCAAGCGGCCAGTCAAAACGACTGGCTTGTTGGCCTCAGTCGTTTCCCAAGCTTGTCCATCCAAACGATAGCGCACAGTTCCGCCAATCAATTCTCCAGTAAGATTTGTGAGCCTAAAAGTGAACGTTCTCAAGCTGTCGCGCAACGACTTGTCGGGCAAGTCGACAGAAAGAACCGAGGAGCGGTTGCTCAGCATCAAGGAGGCTTGCGCCTCATGGGTCTCTCCCGCACCGTCGGTCACCTTGGCGTTGGCCGCTATATTAAAATAAATGGCATGGGCAAGGTCAACATCATCAGGATAGACCATTGGCAAATTGAGCAGGAACGACCCATCAGCAGCAGTGACCGTGGAGTCGGCAGCCAGTTGTTTTGTCCCTTCATCCATGTTCCATCTCCACCAAAGAGCGGGTTTTCGGTTTACCTCATAGCTGACTTTCGCACCTTGCACTGGCACTCCCGAATAGGTTTTGGCCCATCCACGAACCTGCACCGTGTCACCAGGCTTGTAACTATCCTTATACGCATCAAAATAAATCTCAAACGTTGGACGCTTGTATTCCTCTACGCGGAATCTCACACAGCCTCGATCATCTGAGACAACGGAAAAACTGCCCGTCAACCCTACTTGAGGAATCATGAAATCGGCCGATGCAGACCCAAACTTGTCCGTTGTGGCCTTCTTGGTTGAAAGCTCCTTTCCATTGGCACCGTAAAGGGTCAACTTGACCACCTTGCCAGTCTGTGGCACAGCGGTCAAGGTCTTCATGTCTTGCTCATAGGCCATGAGCGCCACACGAACTTGCTGGCCAGGCCTGTAAACGGCACGGTCGGTGAAGAGCCTGGTGCGCTTCTCTTCACGATCGTTGGCCCAATAATGGTAGCTCGCGTACACGCTCATCTCTCTGAAAGCCTTGTCGCTATCCGTGAAGACATAAGCCTTTCGGGGAGCGCGTCTGTCATATTTATAGCAAGCCTCACCGTTCTTGTCAGTGGTGAGACCTATCGTTTGGTCATGCTCATTGTCATAATTGGCGGGGATGGTGAGACGCACATGGGCACCCGAGACAGGATCGCCCGTCGTCGCGTTTGCCACCACAAAGCGCATTTGCTTGTCGGGAAGAGCCTGTGTCATCAAGCAAAGGTTGCTGACATTCAGCAACGCGCGTTGCGGTTGCACCTTGCCATTGTCTGTGGAGACCTCCAAAAGGTATATGCCAACAGGCAATCCTTTGATGACAAGCGAGTCGTAATTTTCCTTCCATGCGGGTTGCCCTACATAACGTTTGACGATTGTCTGCACAGCTCCTGGCAACAACTTTTTCTGCAAGACTGCCCAGTCGTCAGGTTCGTTGGGATCCAACGAAACTGCACCGTCAACCTTCAAACGATAAACATTCAGGGTAAGCGTCTCGATGTTACGTATGAAATTGACCCGCACCAAGCGCTCTTTCTCTGGTAGAAGCATGCTATTTCCCACATTGATATTAAATGTGGACTGCCTCAAGTTGCTCATCTCGTTTCGCAAGATGTTCATCCGAGGCCACTCGCCCCATTTGTTCAGCGCATAGTTGATATAGTTGACCCTGTCGTCCGTTGTAGCATCCGGCGCACCCTTCAAGAACTGGTAATGCTCAATGGCCAGCTCACCAGCCTCGCTCAAGTCGCCATACTCGTGGATGAGCGAGTCGACAGCCTGCAAATACTTAGACCTTCGCACCTCATAAGTGTCCACGCTCCGCCCATAGCGCAAGGCGAGACACGCGCTGATGCAAGCCGCCGCACGATTACCCTCAGCGGCGTAGTAACCACGAAGAGCCTCGTAAGCCTCGGCCTGCATACCCACCACGTGCAGCAGGTCATCATTGAAGATTTTGCTGTCAATGCCCTCTTCCACGGCAGGCGCATACTCCTCACACTTATGCTGTGCCAGCAAGGCAGGCTGTCGCATGGCCAGTTCAAACCACTGTTTACTTTTTGCCTGACTGCCATCCTGGTCTGAACGCTCCCTGTAAAGCGTTCCAAGCACCGTGGCATACACGGCTTTCACGACAGGATCCTTCGTTGCAGACGCTACCTCTTCAAGCCTTGCAATCTCCATGTTCGCCGAATCTGGCGCTATCTGAGTCTGCACTGACGCCCTCCACATCTGCGCTTTGAGTAGCTGCCCATACTCAGCTCCCTGCTGAGCCTTGGCTATTATCTTGTCAAGCCATTCCACCTGCGTTTTCGGCAAGTCTTTTTCTTGCGCATCAGTCACTTTCTTCCATAAGGAAGGATAGGTGTCGGCCATTACCATGAGCGGCATAAGCATGGCCAAAAAGATGCCAAATACCTTCTTCATATCTTTCCACTGATAAGTTGAACAATACGCAAAGATAATCATTTTAAAGCATTGTAGCAAATCACTTTGGGTTAATTATGATAAATTTACGACTGCCACTTGGCTGGCACTTTATCTTTATCAGGCACAAGAAGAGTCCTAAAAGCAAGGGATGAAGCATCTGGTGAGTCAAGCAAACAGGTCGTTCACGCAGTTCATAAACCTTGACAAGCATTGTTCGCGGGCGCCAAACGACAATTGCTTGGCACGGCTCCACCACACTACCAGCCTTCTTTTGGCTCTCGACATGGCTACGTAGAGCTTGCGGGCATCCTCTGCCAGGAGAGCAGGGTTACGTTCATTGAAATAATTAGGGATGCGCCCATCGACAACATCAAAAACAACGACATTGTCGAACTCCAGCCCCTTGGCCTTGTGGATGGTAGACACGAACACTTTGTCATCAATGGTTGCAGAGCCACACAAGTCGGCCTCTTTGAAGGTGTTGAGCTCCATGACATGATGGTCGAGCTGTTCCTTGAGCGAAGGTTCTTGCTGATTATCAATGACATCACCTGCCAAGAAACGGTACACATAGTCGATTTTGGGCACATCTTGCCACCATCCTCTTTCCTTGAGCATAGCAGCCATACGTTTCATCTCGCTCACCAGGGCTGGCAACGACGCATCGGGCAGTCGCCTGTAAAGCCTCGACAAGGCTTCACTATAAAACAACTTATAGGCATGCTGAAAGCGATCCGCTCGTTGCCTGTTGGCCACCACTGCCAGGAAATCGCGCTGACCGTCACACAATTCACGGCCACGCTCGTAACAATAGGTCATGAGCGACACTGTGGCATTGACATCATCGTCAGCCAGATGCGAGTTTTCGCCTTCCAAATGGAGGTCACCCAACAGCATCTTCAATTTAAAAGCCTTGAGGTCGGGACGCAACAACCTGACGAGCTTCAGCGAGTCGAAACACCGAGGATGCTCCCTTTGCCAATCCACATCGGGCAGGTAGCGTCGGAGGTTATTGTCCATGATGTGATAGTCAAATTCGGCATTATGCCCCAGCAACACGTCGTTGCCCACAAAGTCGAGAAACATGCGAAGAGCCTCTTCGTGGGTATGGATACGCTGGTGCTTACGCTCCTCAATGATTGGGTTGGCGATGTCGCCCAGTCGCTCAGGGATGGCTCTGTCGGTATCGATGTACACGGAGAACTTACCCACGCTCCTACCCTGCCTGATTTTCTCCGCGGCCACCTGGATGATGTCGTCCTCAAAGACGTTGAGCCCTGTCGTCTCTGTGTCGAACACAACGATTTCCTCCTGTTCGAAAGCCTGCAGGAAAGCCTGCAGGTAGGTCTCGCCAACAGGATGAAGAAGGTCTGTGGGACAAATGGCACGCGCTCGCAACTGATGAATCCAACTTCTTGCCGAAGCCTCAGTCTCGAAAACGCGCAACCCATGCAGAAGACGCGACCAAGCTATGAAGTTATGCTCATTTGCCAAGATGTTCAAGTGAGCCAACAGCACCTTCACTTGCGGCGTGGAAAAGATGTCGGTTCCCGACACCTTGAAATGACTGACACCAAGGAATGCGAGCATGTCGCTCATCCTGTCGGCATCGCCATTGGAATTAACTATGATAGCTGTGGTCTCTCCAGTCTGGCTTCTGGCGGCCAGGTCGCGCACAAAGCGAGCCACGTCCTGATACTCAGTTTCAATATCGCTGCTGTCGCACACCTGCATATCACCCGGGCGCGGCAACAGGTCATTGTCGGCCTGCGGCAACAGGTCTGGGTCTGCGCCCAAGTGAGCCACAGCAAACCGATTGAGCATATCTACCAGATACTTGGGCGACCGATGGTTGACATGGAGATGCCTGACCGCCCCGCCACACAGGTGCTTTATCTCATTGAGTGCCTCCAACTTGGCACCCATAAACGAGAAGATGGCTTGCTGCTCATCGCCCAAGTACATGAGCGTCGGACGGCTGACAACTGTTGGCAGCAACTGGGCAACGCTGCCCTCCCACAATTCATCGATAATAGCCAGCTGCAGACGGTTGAGATCCTGCACCTCATCCACTTGTATCCAGAGATAACGCCTGTGGTTCGTGTCGCCACGGAGCGACACGTAGGTGCGTATGAGCAAGTCCTCAAAGTCAAGCAGGTTGTTTTGCAACTTGTAAGCCCCATAGGCGTGGGCAAATTTCATCTTGGCCAAGGTTCGCTCCGCCACTTGCCGGAGCCCTGCATCGAAACAAACGGAGCGAACCACGTCCGCGTAGTAGTCGTTGTGCTCGTAGATGTCAACCATCTTAACAGCCGTAAACTCCTCGCCTACGGCGCGACACAGGGCGCGGAGCGCCATTACGTCGTCGGCCGTCACACACTCGGGATGCTGGCGCCACTGGCGTGGAAAACCATGGGCTATCTCTTCCATGAGATGCGAGAAGAACATCACTTCAGAATAGCGCCTGTGACGGCTGAAATCACGGAGCACCCTGTCCTCGTCTTCCCTCCAATACATGGCCAGGATGCTCACCATAGTGTTGTCGTCTATGATAGCGCTTTCGGCCGGAACCACATGGTTCTCAAAGAGGTAGCGAGAACAAAAGCGGTGCACATTGCCAATAAAGATTTGGTCAATGTCCGCTCCATCCACATTTTGC
This sequence comes from Prevotella sp. UBA6447, assembly GCA_002437115.1. GTDB lineage: Bacteria > Bacteroidota > Bacteroidia > Bacteroidales > Bacteroidaceae > Prevotella. The sequence continues at coordinate 16,708 of DJOD01000009.1, read as the reverse complement.
CGTATGCGGTCGCGCATGCCACGGGCTGCCCGGTTGGTGAACGTCAGGCAGAGCATGTCGGCATAGCCAATGCCATCCGCATGCGCCTGCCGCACACGCTCGGCCAAGATTTGCGTCTTGCCGCATCCTGGCGGAGCCAGCACCAGGCAACGGTTACCCGCCATACTGATGACGGCCTGTTGGCTCTTGTCGGGAGTCCAATTATGTGTTAAAGTGTCAATCATATTTGAATGATGAAAAGCGCGACTCCCTTCTAAGGACGCGCGAAAAGAACACAGGCGGACAGCCATGGCAATCCCATGACTGTCCGCCTGTCAGAGATGTGCCAGGCAACTATTTCTCCAGGAGGATGATACCGCCGTTTGGCTGCAGTGTCACCTTGGCTTTTCCGCTCTTGCCCACCTTGATGGTGCGCAGTTCGGGGTCAGGCCATTTCTGTCCCTTCTTCAGCTTGTTGTCAAAGTAATAGTCCACGGTCTTCCCAGCCAGCATCGGCAGGTTGAGCGTCAGCGTCATGGGGGCATCAGTACCGTTGATGCCTCCCACGTACCACTTGCCAGCATGGCGGCGTGCCACGACCGCATACTTCGTGGGGTAACCGTCTACGAAGCGAGTCTCGTCCCACGTGGTGGGCATAGCCTTGAGAAAGTCCTTCTCCAAATCGGGCAACAGGTCGACCACATTGGGCGTTACTTCCACACCGTTGACCGAGCACTGGTTGGTGATGGCCGTAGCCATCTCAAACACGTCGGTGGTGAAGCGTGGGTGACGGCTCTTGTTGTCTTTGCTCATCATACGATTCATGATGACACCACCCCAGTCGAAGCTACCCACAGCGTTGCGGGCAAAAGGATGCATCGTCATGTCATAGCCCTCGCGACGCGCGGCTTTCTCATCAAAGTACACATTTTCCGAGGCCAGTGCCGCCTCCGAGCCCACATAGTTGGGGTAGAGACGCTCCCAGCCGCGAGGCAGGGTGCAACCATGGAAGATGACCTGGAGGCCATAGTCGTTGGCATCGCTGAGAATGTCCTCATACAGCTGCATGGTGTGTTGCTTGTCGCCGGCGAAGAAGTCGACCTTGATGCCCTTCACGCCAATCTTCTTCATCCAAGCCATGGCCTTCTTGCGGGCGACGGGGCGGTTCATAATGTTGCGTGGGCCTTGCGGAGCATTGTTCTCAAAGCCGTTGGAATTGTACCACAACAAGAGGCTCACGCCCTTGCCCTGGGCATAACGGCTGAGTTGCTCCATGCGGTCATAACCAATTTGGGTGTCCCACCAGTTGTCTACCAGCACATACTCATAGCCCATCTTGGCCGCCAGGTCGATAAACTTCACCTGGTCGTCGTAGTTGATGCTGCCGTCTTGCCAAATGAGCCAGCTCCATGTGTAACGTCCTGGCTTATAGTCGGTCGACGGCTCATAGAGCGGGTCGAGCACGTCAAAGGAAATGGTTGTCTCGGCAATGGGCTTGAGCGTCTGTCCTACGGTGATGGTGCGCCAAGGCGTTGAGCCAGGCAGGCTGATGCCCGGATAAGCAGAACCCCAGCCGTTGTTCTCGCCCTCTTGCGGATAGGCTATTGTATAGCCCTCGCCCGCCTTATACTCCGAGAGCCTTCCGCCACAATAGTCGCCCGTCACACCAGTCTCTGACACCAAGGCCCATGCCTTTCCGCCGGCCGTCGACTTTTCCTTGTCAGCTCCACCTATGTGGAACAGGCAGGGGAACGTGTAGCCCACGCCATACTGCGATGGCTGCGCCATCGGCGCGTCGGAGGTAAACACCTCTTCGTAGCTGGGCTTGGTGGTTTCCCATCCTGTCATGGGCTGTATCTGGGGGGAGAGGAACGTAGTGGTCTGGTCAGGGAAGTTGAACGAGGTGGCTTCCTCGTAGATCATGGCCTGCTTGGGGTTTCCGCTCTTAGGTCGGGGCAACGTGTAGTGGTAGGCCACGTCGTTGTCCGACACATTGAGCGTGACCACCATCTCCAGCTGCTTGGCGTTGGTGAAGGTCACCACGGCCTGGTTGGCCACATAGTGAGCCTCCGATGCCTTGGTGCGCGTCATGGTGTATTGCTTGTCGACCTTGGAGGTCTTGGTACCAGTCAGCTTCAAGCCTGCGGTGAAGTCGCCTATGTTGGTCTTGAGGCCCAGGCGCGAGCTGCGCAGGATGGGTTGCCCCGCGTAGGTCACGGTGTAGTTGGCGCGGCCACCGTCGTCGTTGACAGTCACCACAAGCTTTCCGTCAGGCGAACTGACGGTGCGCTCCTCGGCGGCCAAGGGCAGCGAAGCCAGCAGGGCCAGAGCAGATAGTGTCAATGTGTGTTTCATCTGTATCATGTGTGTTGTTGTTTGCCAAATGATGACCTCATGGATCAGAGATTGTTCTTCTCGATGTCCTTGAAATAGCGATAGGTACCCACCTTCAGCTCGTCGGCAGCGGCCTCGTCGGCCACGATAATGCTATGGGCGTGTTGCTGCAGGGCCGAGATGGTCCAAGCTTGAGTGACAGGACCCTCTACAGCAGCCTGCAGGGCGCGAGCCTTGTGGTGGCCATTGACAAGGATCATCACCTCACGCGCGCCCATCACAGTACCCACGCCTACGGTCAAGGCGTGCTTGGGGACCTTGTTGACATCATTGTCAAAGAAACGCGAGTTGGCTATGATGGTGTCGGTTGTCAACGTCTTGACACGGGTACGGCTCACGAGGCTTGAGAAAGGCTCGTTGAAAGCGATATGGCCATCGGGGCCGATGCCACCGATGAAAAGGTCAATGCCGCCCGCATTCTTGATTTTCTGCTCATAGCTGGCACACTCGGCCTCCAGGTCGGGCGCGTTGCCATTAAGGATGTGCACATTGTCACGGGGTATGTCTATATGGTCGAAGAGGTTACGAGCCATGAAGCTGTGGTAACTCTCGGGGTGGCTCTCGGGTAGGCCCACATATTCATCCATGTTGAATGTCAAGACATGGCGGAAACTGACACGCCCGTCCTTGTTGGCTTTCACCAGTGCAGCATACATGCCTTCAGGCGAACTGCCTGTCGGCAAGCCAAGCACAAAAGGATGATCAGCCGTAGGCTTAAACTGGTTGATGCGCTCCACAACATGATTGGCTGCCCACTGGGAGAGGCGGTCATAATCCTGCTCAATAATTAGTCTCATAATTATTTTGGTTTTAATAGGGTTGTTAGTCTTTTGCAAAAATAGCACTTTTCTTTGGATTACATATCATTTTTCTTAGAAAAAATATATCTGCGCGATTCGGAAAAGGTTTTGTCAAGTTTCATCAAGACTATTGAATAATCATGACATTTGCTTCTTGAGGAATGGGCTTGTCGCAAACAAGCGACCTAACACTCGGAAATACGCGAAAACAGAGAGCCTCTCACAAAACGCTGTCATACAGCAAGTTGGAGAAATTGCATTGCTGTCTTGCGGCCGCACGCGCACATCCCAGGTACGATAGGTAACGAATCGACTAACAATAAGATGCATATCTTCAAACGATTAGGCTGTTATCGTTTCAGAAAACACGCCAGGCGGTGCCCCAATAAGTGCCTTATCGTGAGATGGGCAACCACACCACAGCCAGCAACTGGGCATAAAGCGGATTTCGAAACGCCAACCAACTCGTTTTAACACGCTATTTCGACAACCTTCCAAGTATATAGTTTTGGTGAATAATACATTATATTTCTTGAAATGGGTTACATTCGAAAAAAAATTCTTCGGCACGGACACATAACTTAATAAATGATAAAACGCAAGACACAACTTAGGTTTTCTGCTGCAAAATGCTTATTTTTGCAAAATATTGTATTGATATATGAAGATTTGCAGATACATCGCCTTGCTCCTGTTTCTGCTTGCGGCCTTGACGCTACAAGCAGCCAACCAGCGGTTTACGCTCGTCATCGATGCCGGGCACGGAGGCAAGGACCATGGTGCACCAGGAGCCATCTCGGAGGAGAAAAACCTGACACTGAAATACGCACTGGCGTTCGGAAAACTCGTGGAAGACAATTGCCCGGACGTGCGGGTCATCTACACCCGCAAGACCGACACCTACCTCACTTTGCATGAGCGAGCCGACGTGGCCAACCGCAACAATGCCGACCTTTTCATATCCATCCACATCAACGCCCTCGACGGTATCCACACGGCCCACGGATTCCAGAGCTATACCTTGGGACGAGGCGAAACCACAGGTGACAAGGGACTGAAGGTGAACGCCGACGTGGCCAAACGAGAGAACTCGGTCATCTTCTTGGAAAACAATTACAAGACGGTATACGCCAACCTGAACGGCAACGCACCCGAGCTCGACATCATGGGAGAAATCATTGCCGACCAAAACCGCGAGCGAAGCGTGAGGCTGTCAAAGCTCATGCAACAAGAGGTGTGCAAGGCTACCGGGCGACAGGATGGGGGATCGCACCAGAACAACCTGGCGGTGCTGAGACTGACCAAGATGCCAGCCATCCTTTTGGAGCTGGGCTTCATCTCAACACCCGACGAGGAGAACTACATGAATACCGAAGAGGGATACAGCAAGTACACGCAGGGGTTCTTCAAGGCCTTCATGCGTTACAAGGAGAAATACGGGAACGACGGCGACATACCCTACCGACCAGCAGATGAAGAGCGCACAAGCACTCCCCTCCGCATGGCCAAGGAGCAGCTTCCAGCGACAAGGGCTTCCGAGAAAAGGGAGGCAACGCCCAGCAAGCGCCAGGCGACTTCAGCCACAAGGCAGCAACAAGCCAACCGCAAGGTGAATGTGGCAACGAACGAAGAGACCGCCACCTACGCACAAAAAAAGCTCGACGAAACGCGACCTGTCTTCAAAATACAAGTGCTCGTAAGCGACCGCGTGCTGAAAAACAACGACAGCCATCTGAAAGGCCTCAGCGGATGCGAATACTACACGGAGGGGCAACTCAAGAAGTACACCTACGGGGCGAGCAACGACTACAATGAGATATACCGCCTACGCAAGCAAATCGCTGACAACTTCCCGGATGCTTTTATCATCGCCTTTAAGAACGGCAAGAAGATGGACGTGAACGAGGGCATACAAGAATTCAAACAAAACTGGCGAGCCAAGAAATAACAGGCTTGCCGTTAACCAAAACAAACACCAAGATTATGAAGTCATTCTCAAAGGAAATCAAGATAGCCCTCGTGGCTATCGTTGGCATCATCCTGCTGTTCTTCGGGCTCAACTTCCTAAAAGGCATGTCCATTTTTTCGAATGATGACACTTATTATATTAGGTTTAAGGACATCAGTGGCCTGTCGGCCTCCAACCCCATCTACGCCGACGGCTACCAGGTGGGTGTGGTGAAAGGCATCAGCTACGACTACGCCAACAACGGCGACATCGTCGTGCGCTTCAGCGTGAACAACGGCCTGCGAATTCCTGAGGGCTCATCGGCCGAAATCGTGGGCGACCTCATGGGTAACGTGAAGATGAACCTTCTCTTGGCTAACAACCCAAGGCAACGGGTCATGCCTGGCGACACGCTGACGGGCACTATCAACAATGGCATGATGGGCACCGTGGCTGCACTCATGCCAACTATCGAAAAGATGCTGCCCAAGATGGACAGCATCCTGACAACCGTCAACGCGTTACTGGCCGACCCGGCTCTGGTGCAGTCATTACACAACGTGCGCGACATCACTAAGAACCTGACAACAACTACGCACGACCTCAACAGGCTCATTGTTACCGTAAACGGACGGATGCCGGGGCTCTTGAGCAAGGCAGACGTGGCACTCAGCAAGGCTGGCAACACGCTCGACAACACTTCGAAGTTGACTGCCAACTTGGCCACCGTCGACGTGGCTGGCACCGTTGCGCAGGTCAACCAGACATTGGCCAGCGTGCAGCAAATCACCGACAAGCTCAACAACAAGGAAGGTTCACTGGGATTGCTCATGAACGACCCCGGACTTTACAACAGTCTCAACGCCACCGTACAAAGTGCCGACTCACTGCTCACAAACCTCAAGGCTCACCCGAAGCGATACGTACACTTTTCACTTTTCGGCAAAAAAGACAAGTAACCGAGAAAACCTACGGCACTGCTTGTGAAACGCTTTAAAAAGATTTTTTGAGAGCTAATGTTTCACAAGCTGCGCCGTAGCACCTAACGTGGTTATAAAAGGCTGGTTAGAAAAATAAAATAAATGTTTCACGAAAATTGGCCTATCCATTGAGCAGCTACGCTTCACGCTTATTATCAGCAAGTTAGCTAACACTAAGCTCTTTCAACCGCACCAGGCATGTCAATATTATCTTAAATACTGATAGACAAGCAGTTACAAGCCAACAAACAAAAACATCCAAAAACAGCTATTTGGAAGTTTGGGAAATCTTTCGTAATTTTGCAACGCAAAAGAAGAAAGGAAACGTCTGCTAAGGCGACAACATATTAATCTCAGTCAACATGAAGCCAAGTCCCGATGCTCGTTGGGATGAGTCACTTGCGCTCATACGCAAGAATGTCTCCGAGCAAATCTACAACACATGGTTCAAGCCCATCGTCTTCGAGCAGTTTGACGAAGCTCGAAAGATGATTCTCGTGCAGGTGCCAAGCCCCTTTGTGTACGAGTATTTAGAGGAGAACTTCGTTGACTTGCTGAGCAAGGTGCTGCACCGTTGCTTCGGACAAGGCATCGGGCTGTCGTATCGTGTTGTGACCGACAAGGAACACAACCTCTCGCAAGATATTGAGGCAGATCCAACAGACGGAAAACAAGAGCAAAAGCCACGCGCAAAGGGCAATCAAAGCCCCACCATCCTCGACGCGGCACAGCCCCAACAGATAGACCCGCAGCTCAACCCGCATCTCACCTTCAACAACTACATTGAAGGAGACAGCAACAAGTTGCCGCGATCCGTGGGAATGTCTATCGCCGAACATCCCAACACCATGCAGTTCAACCCCATGTTCATCTATGGGCCTTCGGGATGCGGAAAGACACACCTCATCAACGCCATCGGGGTAAAAACAAGCCAAATTTATCCGCAGAAACGCGTGTTGTACGTTAGCGCACGCCTCTTTCAAGTGCAATACACCAACGCGGTGCTGCAAAACGCGGTGAACGACTTCATTGCCTTCTACCAAACCATCGACATGCTCATTGTCGATGACATACAGGAATGGGTGAGCGCGACAAAGACGCAAGAAACCTTCTTCCACATCTTCAATCACCTTTTCCGCAATGGCAAGCGCATCATACTTGCAAGCGACCGGCCACCCGTAGACCTAAAAGGCATGCCTGACCGGCTGCTGACGCGTTTTTCCTGCGGACTCATTGCCGAGTTGGAAAAGCCAAACACACAGCTTTGCATCGACATCCTGGAGAATAAGATACGACGCGACGGATTACACATACCACGTGATGTAATACAACTCATCGCAGAGACGGCAAGTGGAAGCGTGCGTGACCTCCAGGGAGTCATCAACTCGCTCATGGCCTACTCCATCGTCTATAACAGCGAGATAGACATGAGGTTGGCCGAGAGGGTCATCAAGCGCGCGGTAAAGATTGACGACCATCCGCTTACCATCGACGACATTCTGGAAAAAGTGTGCGGACATTACAACGTGACACCTGAGCAAGTGAACTCAAAAAGCAGAAAACGCGACTATGTGATGGCTCGGCAAGTGTCTATGTACCTGGCTCAGAAATACACGAAGATGCCTGCCAGCCGCATTGGAAAGCTTGTGGGGAACCGCGACCACTCCACCGTGATTCACAGTTGTGCACAGGTGGAGAAGAAGTTGCTTGCTGACAAGATGTTCAGCGCGGAAGTGTCAAGCATCGAAAACTCTTTCAAATTGAAAGGATAGCAGTCAAGACGACAAGACAGAGCTCACTGCTTTTAATAAGGAAAAGTAAAAGGCACGCCTATGGGCGTTCCTAATTGTTAAACAATAAGGAAAAATCCAGTGTCATCCAAAGGGTGAATACTGGATTTGTCATTTAGAAACGAACAGAACCGCCTGCCATAACCCACAAGCCTGGCTGTCGCACACTACCCAAGTCATAATAGCGGTGAGCCGTCAGATTGTCCGCTTTCAAGAAGATTTCCCAGTGGCGCTCTGTCCACAGCAACTTGCCGTCAAGCTTGGCGTAAGGGTGATAACCGTTCATGCGCTGTTGCCAGCGCAACGACCAAGAGGCCGACAGGTGACTGAAGACATGATGGTTGAGCGTGGCCACAAACTTGTGTCGCAAATACTCCAAGGCGTAAAGAGAGCGGTAAATCTGCTCCGTCGTCTCATGCTTTTGGTGGATGTAAGCATATCCAAGATGCATCCTCAGCAACTTGCCTAATTCTCCGTTGCCAAATCCGAACCAACGGGCAAGGTCTATGTCGGTCTCCACGTTGAACCCCATGTTATCGAGCCGGCCGATATTCAGCGCATGATACTTCGTGGAAGCGTCCGTCTCGTAAACCCAGTCAATCATGTTTGTGCCGTGGCTATAGAATCCACTGACCAAGGCGGTTATGCCTTCTGCGCGGAAACGAGTTCCAACCTTGAACGCAGAGTTTCGCTCAGGCTTCAGGTTTAGGTCGCCTTGTTGTGCGGAATTGTTTGTGTAAAGGTCGGTAAAAGTAGGCACCCGCAACGCCTTGTTCCAGCTGGCATATAACTTCCAATGGGCTGTGGGGCGATAGCTGACATCCACTCCCGGATAAAAACGATAGTCGCCATCCAGCCCGGTGTTTCGGTTGGCAAGGAGGCCTGCCGACATGGTAAGCCCGCCCACAATGACATTGTGCTCCAGGAAAAGGCTTGTGTTCGTCCGATTGCCTTCCCGAGTATACTGCCGGTCGCTGCCGTGGATGGGCTTCCAGTCTGACTCTGCCAGCGGTTCTCCATAGGCAGTCGAAAGGATATGCTCCTTCCGAACATCTGTACCGAAGGATGTCTTGCCAAGAAGCCAGTCCAGCTGTACATTCACAGAGACCCCATAAACATCCATACGATGATAATTTTCGCCCGCAGAAGCACCTTCTTGTCCCTTTGTTAATTGGTAATGGTCAACATCACGATGCCCATAGAGGGTAGGAACCAAGCTCAGTGAACGGAGCGTTCGGCTCTCAGCCAAGGCAAAGGGACGCACTTGAGCCTTTGCCGAACCCAGGTATCGCCGAGTCCGTTCATACTGATTGGGAAACCGAGCCGAATAGAATGTGTTGGCACCATAGTCTTGCGACGTGACACCTGCTTGCCAATCAACGTCCACAAAACGCGAAACAAGACTGCCTTGATAGTATCCCCGCCACTTGCTAAAATCCGAATTTTCGGTTCCGCCATCGCTTCGCGAATAACCAGCGGAGAGTGATGACGCCACGATTGAACTGGCCGAACGCGCCGGCACAAACAAGGAAGCTCGTGCGTCAGCACCAAAACTTCCAAATGATCCTCCTTCCAAAAGGGCTTGCACGCCCCAACGGCTCTTTTCTTTAGCCGCTTCCGACTCGGGCTTTTGCCACAAAACAACATCCGATTGCCCCGTGACAATGTTGATGGCACCACTGAAAGCTGCCGAACCAAAGACCCGAGCCGAGGCGCCTTCAAGCACTTCAATGTGGTCAATGTCGCTCAACGAAACAGGAAAGTCTGCCGCATTATGCCCTGTTTGCGGACTACTCAACGGCACGCCATTGAGCAAAATGGCAATCTGGTCAAAGGTACCCCCATTGATGGAAATGTCCGTCTGCACACCAAAGGCACCGCGTTGACGGACATCCACGCCGGTAGCCAATTTCAAAACATCGTTGATGGTCTGCGCTTCCGCACGATGAATGTCATCGCGCGAGATAACCTCAACAATCCGTGCTGACTGGGATGCAGTCAGCGGCGCTCGCGAGCCTGTAACCACTACTTCATCAATGCTCCGCACTTTCAAACTGACAGAATCACAGTCAGTTACAGGCTTGACGATCACCCCATCGGCCTTGGCATAGGTCAGGGTTGGAACCGCCAGCACACCGATGAGCACCTCTTTGCCCAATGAGGCAAACAGGCTGTAGCCCTTGCGGTTGAAGTGCTTGAAGAGCAGCACGCTGCGCTTGTTAAACAAATACTTTTTCATAATCGCTCGCAAAGTTACGTCTATTTTTTGTTAATCTTTGTAATAAACATAAAAAAGCAAAGAATAAAGTGTATATTTGCCTCTGATTCCTTGAGAACTATTTTTAAACTATAATAACTATACAAAATTCAATTATGAAAGCAAGAACTATTGCACTTTCCACTTTGCTCCTAAGCGCCTTGGGAGCATCGTCGCAAGTGACCATTGACATGGATGCCGCGCAAAAAGGCAAGCCGGTGTCGCCCATGCTGTATGGAATTTTCTACGAAGACATCAACCATGCCGCTGATGGAGGCCTTTACGCTGAACTCATACGCAACCGGAGCTTTGAGGACAACGACGAAAAGCCTGAACACTGGAAAGCCAAGGGCAACGCCACCTTGCAACTGTTGAACAAGGGATTGCTCAACAAGGCCCAGGGAAAAGCCCTCGAGGTGACCTTCAACGGCGCAGGCGACGGCTTCAACAACGACGGCTACTGGGGCATACCTGCCGTGCAGGGGCGAACTTACAAGCTGTCGTTCTGGGCAAAGGGAAAGCTCAAGGGAAAGCTCAAGGCATTCATCGGCTGCGGCTGCGGTCGCATGGAGTTTGCCCAAGCCGAATTTGAGGGCAAGCAGTTCTCGAACAAGTGGACCAAGTATGAGGCCACAATGACAAGCAGCACTAACCACCCGAAGGCCCTGTTGTGGTTTGAGAGCACAGGGAAAGGTAAGCTCGACTTCGATGTGGTGAGCCTCATGCCTCCCACATTCAATAACCGCGAGAACGGCATGCGCCCCGACTTGGCCTCCATGCTCTACGACCTTCACCCGAAATTCTTCCGTTTCCCAGGCGGTTGCTTTGTGGAAGGCAAGAAGAGCCCCGACAATGCCTTCCGCTGGGAACGCACCATCGGCCCCATCGAAGAGCGCACAGGGCACTGGAACGTCAACTGGGGCTACCGCACCACAGACGGCATTGGCTTCCACGAATACCTGCAACTGGCCGAAGATCTCGGTTCAAAGCCGCTCTATGTGGTCAACGTGGGCATCTGGCACGGAGGTTTCACACCAGTCGACTCGATTCAGCCTTGGATTGACGAGACTTTGAACGCCTTGGAGTATGCCAACGGTCCTGTGACTTCCAAGTATGGCGCTATACGCGCCAAAAACGGCCACCCAGCACCGTTCAACATCGAATACCTTGAGATTGGGAATGAGAACAACCAGCCAAACCCCAAAGAACAGAGCGACAACTACTATAAGCGCTACCAGCTCTTCCGCGATGCCGTGCTGGCCAAATACCCGAACATGCACATCATCGGCAACGTGGCCTCATGGGGAACAGACAACCCCACATGGGACTCGAAGGAAAAAGTGGAGCTCATCGACGAGCATTATTACCGCACACCGGAATGGTTTGCCAACAACTTCCACAAGTATGACACCTACGATCGCCAAGGCCCCAGCATCTATGTGGGCGAATACGCGGTGACACAAGGCTTCGGCAACGTGGGCAACCTCAACGCCGCACTGGGCGAGGCGGTCTACATGATGGGGCTGGAAAACAACTCCGACATCGTGAAAATGGCCAGCTACGCGCCCATCTTCGCCAATGTCAACAATTTGAGATGGCGCCCCGACATGATCCAGTTCGACGCAACACGCGCACTGGGGACACCCTCTTACTACGTGCAGCGCATAATGGCCAACAACGTGGGCACACGCATCATGACCGTTACACAAAACAACCCGTACACAAAGAATCCCGATGAAGTGAAGATGAAACCAACAACGTGCGCCGTCGGAGTAGGCACATGGGGCACCAACGCCAGCTTTGAGGAAAAAGAGCTCACCCTGGAAAACAAAGCGAGCAGCAAGCCTGTCGTCAAGGCAGAGTTGAAAGGACAATGGCAAAAGGACGGGAATGTGGTGAAGCAAACTTCATGGGAGGAAGGCTCTATCAAGCTCAACGACAAGCTCTTCTCCTCAAACGAGTACACTTACAAGGTGCGCGCTCGCAAGGACAAGGGCAACGAAGGGTTCCTGGTCGTGTTCAACTACGTGGACGATGACAACTATTGCTGGTTGAACCTCGGCGGTTGGGGCAACAGCCAGCACGCCATTGAGCAAGTGACCGACGGAAGCAAGACTCAGATTGCAGCCACACAAGGCCATGTGGAGGAAGGCCGATGGTATGACGTGGAACTTCACGTGAAGGGCGACAGCATTTACGCGAGCCTTGACGGAAAGCAGCTTTTCGCCGCCAAGCTGAAGCCAAGCACATTCGCAAACTTCTACTCAAACGCCACCTACGACGAGGCGACGGGCGAGTACATCGTGAAACTGGTGAACACCAGCAACCAAGCAACCACGGCCCGCATCAACTTGAAGAACCACAAGAGTTCCACAGGACGCGTGATACGCCTAACCGGCGAGAAGGGCACGTCAGAAAACACACTGCAACAACGGACCAACGTCATCCCGACCGAGGAACAAGTGAGCCCCGATGCCAATGGCGTGACGCTCGACATCCCGGCCAACTCGCTCAACATCGTGCGCATCAAGTAAACCAATCCTACCAAAAACAATAGACTATGATCAAACGTTTTGCTTTCAAAATGTATCTGAAGCCAGGCTACGAGAAAGAATATGCCCGTCGGCACGCGGCCATCTGGCCTGAGCTGGTGAAGATGATGAAGGAAGAACAGGGCGTGCAAAACTACAGCATATACTGGGACAAGGAAACAAACCTGCTCTTTGCATACCAGGAATGTACCAAGGACGTGAACACGCAAGACAACAGCCACACAGACCCCATCACGCAAAAGTGGTGGGACATGATGGCTGACATCATGGACACCAACCAGGACAACTCGCCCGTGAGCGTCCCGCTCGAGGAGCTGTTCCACATGGACTGACCATTCGCGAGGCACGCAAGCCGCTGGCTTGTCACTCGCTCACATGACAAGAAAACATCACGCAAAGGGGGCGTGCCGCAATTGTGGCACGCCCCCTTTTACTTGTCTGGTGACGCTCCGTCCTGCCTCAGCATCCATCGGGTGCCGACAGCTTCATGCTCCGCTTCCACTTGATGTAGCCCATGACCGCTATGACAACATAGAGGCCATAAAGAGATGCCTTGAACGGTATGCCCTTATAGAAATAGAGAATGCAAGTTACTACGTCCACGACAATCCAGATGAGCCACTGTTCGAGGTACTTGCGTGCCAAGGCCCATATACCAACAAAGCTGAGTGCTGTGGTAAAGGCATCGGCCACGGGCACCGTGGAGCCCACCTGGACAAGCCAAAACCAAAGCACGCCCCATATGACAATCGTGGCCAACGCCCAGGGAAGGATAAGACTTCGCTTGAAATGGGTGACGGGCAGCTGCTCGCTGGCGGCTTGGCCCCGCTTCTTGCCATACTTCCAAGCCCACACGCCATAGACGGTCATCGCAATATAGTAGAATTCCATGCCGCAGTCGGCATAAAGTCCTTTCTGGTAATAGAGCACTATGTCCATGGCCTGCATCACAAATCCCACAAGCCAAAGCCACACACTGGCCTTATACTCCAACAGGATATAAGCCAAGCCAAGCAACGTGGTAGTAATGTCGAGCCAATGGGTAATCAAAAAATCTTGCATGGTGTTATCTGTCAAAAAAGCACACAACACGGAGTTCTGTCCCACTGTTGTGTGCTTTTGTTGTTCATTTTGCGCCGCCCTCCACAGGGGAAGGCATAAGTCTGCTTAGAATCTCAATGTGATGTTGCCCATCATGGTGAAGCCAGCCATGGGGATGAAGCCTATCTGATAGTAACGAGGAGCGTCGTCAGCATCGGTGGCTTTCTGGTAAGCTGAGTAGACCCAGCCGCTGGCAGCATAGTGACGGTCGAAGAGGTTGTTCATGCTGAGGCCGAACACCACCTCCTTCATCACCTGCTTTACGGGCAAGGTATAACTCATGTTGAGGTCACTCTGCGAGAAGCAAGGAAGCGAGCGCTCCTTGCTCTCGGTGTTGTCGAGATATTGTCGGCTCACGAAGTTGGTGTGCCACACGGCCTGGAACCCACGATAGTGGAAATTGGCAAAGCCATTGAGGATAACCGACGGCGAGAATGACAGGGTTGACTTATCGTAATGGACGGTGCGATAGCCTGACTTTGCACCCCAATCCTCCACGCACTCGGTGAAGTCCTTGATGCGGTTCTGTGAAAGAGAGGCGTTGCCAGCCATGGTAAGCCATGTCAACGGGCTCCAATCGGCCGTCACCTCAGCTCCCATGCGGTAGCTCTTGTCGATATTGGTCGTAAGGTTCTCGCCGATGTCGCTCTGCTGGCCCGTCTGCACAAACTGGTTCTTATAGTCCATATAGTAAAGGTTCACCCCTGCATGCCAGTTGCCACCGTCATACTCATATCCCAGCTCCGTGTCGGTGAGGTGCTCGGCCTTGGGAGCAGGATAAGAACCATTATCGGTGAAGTTGTTGCGCTCGGGCTCACGACCCGCATAGGCAACTGAGACATAAGCGCGATGGTTGCCAATGTGAAAGTTGAAGCCAGCCTTGGGATTGAAGAAGTTGTAGTCCTCATGGATGTTGAGGGCTTGGTTGTGATAGGTGCCGTCAGCATTCTCGTAGAACTTGTCGTTGAGACCCGATGTCTTGTAGTGGACGTGACGATACTGCAGGTCGAGGAACACGTCCCACCACGACGTGATGTGCTCTGTGGCCTTCAGGAAGGCCGAGTAGTCGAACTTGTGGGCATCAGAGTTGTAATACTGGTTGCCCGTGAAGGGTTTCACAAGGTTGGCATAACCCGTACGCGTGGAGATGTAGTCGAGATAACCGAAGTGGTTGCCACGGAACTGCTGCAGGTTCACACCTCCCACGAAATCCCAATCCTTGTCCTTGTAGTTGACGTTGTAGACCACGCCATAGGTATGCTGCGTCAACCCCTTTCGGCGGATGAAGTCACTGTACTTCACAAAGTTGCCGTCAGCATCGGTGGCATAGATGCCAAACTTGGAGAACTTGTTGTTGGGGCGGAACTCCTTGTAGTAGCCGTAGCCGTAGGTGTAGTGCACAGCACCGTTGTGCGTCCAGTGGGCAGAAGGCTGCCAGGAGAAGCTCAGAATGTTGTGATTCTGAGTGAAGTTATCGGTTGTCTTGTCCCAAAGGGAACCGTTGTCGAGCTTATAACGCTGGGTCTGGAAGTTGCCAGCCTTGTCCTGGGGAAACTCCCAGTTTTTCTCATCGAACACCAATCCTTCATACAGCGAATTGAACCGTCCCAGGCCATGCTCATACATGTCTTTGTAGGTGCGTATGCCTTGGTCCATGAGCGTGGCATCGTCGTTACCAGCGGTCACGCCATTCCAAGCCTGACCCGTGTGCTCATAATTGCCAATGTTCTTGTAGCGAATCTGGAAATTATCGCCCAGCCAAGTAAGCCCCCCATAAAACGAGCCACTGTTGCCAGCCGTTCCATGGATGTACCCGTCGGTACCCGTGTGATGGAAGGCACCGTCGAAGATGAGGCGGTCGAAGAGCAGGCCGGTCGAGAAGTTGAGACCTGTATTATAGGTGTTGTATGACCCACAAGAACCAGTCACCTCCAATGAGGGCTTGATACTTGGTGCGGCTGTGGCCAGCGAGATTGATCCGCCAAAGGCACCATCGCCATTGGTCGACGTGCCTATTCCACGCTGGATCTGTGCAGAGCCAAGCAGTGAGCCGTATGAATTCATGTTAGCCCAGAACACGGTCTGGTCCTCAGGCGAGTTGAGTGCCACGCCATCGAGCGTCACATTGATACGGCTCCCCGCTGCGCCACGGATGCGCATATAGACGGTACCCGTGCCAAGCCCGTTCTCGCCCCATGCCAGCACGCCAGGGGTATTGGCAAAGAGGAAAGGCAACTCGCGCCCCGTCTTACTAAAATTGTTGAGATCCTGTTTCTTGATGTTTGCCACCGCAAACGGAGCATCCTGCCGTGCTCGCACTCCCTTGACGACAACCTCCTGAAGGGTTGCCCGCTTCAGCGAGTCGCTCACCGCCTGAGCCTGAGCCTGGGTGGGCAACATTCCTGCCAAGGCCAGCGCCAGCGACGCACCACTAATCAGCTGTTTCATTGATACAATCTATTAAAAGAAAAAATTACGACTAAAGGGAAAATCCTTTTACCTACGCCGGCATTATCCGGATCAGGCTTTTGGGTATGTTCTCAGCACCGGGCAACTGTCCGGGCACCCCCTTAGATGACTGTCTGCCATCCAGGTGCAAAATTAATATTTATTTGCGAAACAGCCAAACGAATGTTTCTCTTTGTCCTTGAGAAGATTCTACGGTATCAGCCTTCGCCAAGAAAAGCACAAGGAATCGTCGCCGGAAAGTGGCCTACACACGCGAACAAGCCTGTTGCGTAACGAGCTGTAAACCAGCCCCATAGAAAACGTACAAAATAACAGCTTAAATTTCGGGAATAATAGCTATTATTTTCCAAATTTAAGCAATTATTTCAAAGATTTAAGCTATTATTTTTTTGCAGACAAGCATATTCTTCTATGTAACCATCCGAAATCAGCCGTCTT
>DJOD01000006.1 GCA_002437115.1 Prevotella sp. UBA6447 | reverse complement strand
ACCTACCGCTGAATAGTTACCGCTAAAGGCAAGATATATTCTAACAATGCTCATGCCAAAAAGGGCAAGCAAGCCTCCTGCTAATACAGGGGCCTGCTTGCCCTTTGTTTTTGCCTATTCGCCGATGCCACCTCTTGGCAGGCATCATGCGGCGTCACTTGACGTAGCGCGCCTGGTAGTCGTCGAGCTTCTTCAGGTAATAACTGCGCACATCTTGCCATTTGTAATAAGGAGCCTGGTCGGTGCTCACGGGCAGCGTGGCCTCATCCTCGTTGAGCAGCACCTTCACCAGCACGTTGCCGGCGTTGGGCGACAGCTTCTTGGGCTTGTAGAACACAAACTGCACGTTGCAGCCCATGGGATAGATCTGGTAGTTGTTCCATCCGCAGTCGTCGAGGTTCTCAAGATCGTCGACAGGCTCACCATAGTGATTGAGGTCGAGCAGACATACCAGGGGCATGACGCACACCTCATGGCCAAAGCGCAGCGTGGCACCGGGATGGGCCTTGGTGACGCAGGTGTCGGCCGTGGAAATGATGTTGCGCAGGAGGTTGGCTTGCGTGTACATGCCTGCGCCATTGTTGGTCTTGTTGGGGCCGTAATAAGAATACCAGCTGGCATTTTCCTTCAGCCAGAAATCATAAATCTCGTCCTCGGTGAAGATGTCCCACAGACTCAGTTGATGGCGCAGCTCAGTGCTCTGCACATTGCTGGCCAGCGTGAAGAGGTGGTGAGCCAGACTTCCGGCATTGATGGTCTTCACATAGTCGGAATCGGCGAAGAGCACCGTCATGAGGTGGTTCCAGTTGTCGTGGCGATGGCTGAAATCGTCTTTGGCCTGCGAGGTCTCCTTGTTGTCGCGCAAGCGGAAATACGGGCTTTGGCTATCGTTAAGGTACCACATGTCATGTTCGCTGGCGTCGTGGGTGATTTGGAGTTGTGGGTTCAAGCTCGCCAACTGCTGTAACTCGCTCTCCATGGAGAGGATGCAACGGATGATGATGGTCGAGCGCGCGTCTATTGCCGTCTTTCCCTTAAACACCTCGGGGAAGCGCTCATACATGCGCTTGGCGATGCCCCGGTGTTGCTCGGCACCCAGGGGGGTCAGCTCTCCGTCGCGAAGTCTCGCCTCCTCTCGGATAAGCTTCACCTTGGCAAGCACATCCTTTCCTTTCGCCGTCAACTTGCCCAGCGAGTCGGCCTTGAGGAGCATGTTGTAGGGCTTGTCATAGTCGTTGGTTCCAATGAGAAATCGCGACCCATGACGACCATAGTGACTGATGTAGAACGGCTCGTAACCACGCGGGGCGGCGGTGAGCATCTTCTGTGGTCCGGGATAAGCCACATAGTTGCTGCCGGCATAGTCGACATGTCGGCGAATGTCCTGGCGAGCCTGCTGGGCACTCATGGTGAGCGTCAGCATACATGCCAGGGCCATCAGGACAGATTTTCGTCTCATAAGCATTTCCTTTTTCTATGATGAGTAATCTTTGTTCATCGGCGCATGGTCAAGGATATGCGGTGGCGGCGCAAGTCCACTTCAATCACCTTAACCATGACGTGCTGGTGGAGCTTCACCACCTTGTTGGGATCCTTGACAAAGGTGTTGGCCAACTGGGAGATGTGTACCAATCCATCCTGGTGAACTCCCACGTCGACAAACGCTCCAAAATTGGTGATGTTGGTCACGATGCCAGGTAGTTCCATCCCCGGCATGAGGTCTTCGGGACTCTTGACTCGTGGGGCAAACTCGAAGGTCTCCGCCTTTCCGCGTGGGTCGCGCCCTGGTTTCTCCAGCTCGCTCATGATATCCTTAAGGGTGGGCATCCCCACATCGCCCGACACGTAACGCTCCATCCGTATTTTCTTGCGTTGCACAGGGTCAGTCATGAGGTCGACCACCTTGCAACCACAATCTTTCGCCATCTGCTCGACGATGCCGTAACGTTCCGGATGGACGGCGCTGCCATCCAGCGGGTTCTTGGCTCCCGCAATGCGAAGGAAACCCGCGCACTGCTGGTAGGCTACTGCGCCGAGGCGTGGCACCTTGAGCAATTGGCCACGCGAGGTGAACGCGCCATGTTCCCGACGGTAGTTCACAATGTTTTGCGCCAAAGCAGAACCCAATCCACTTACATAGGTCAGAAGATTCTTGCTGGCTGTGTTCACATCCACTCCGACGGTGTTCACGCAGAGTTCCACGGTCTGGTCGAGGCTATGCTTGAGCTTCGCCTGATCCACATCGTGCTGATATTGCCCCACTCCTATGCTCTTGGGGTCAATCTTCACCAGTTCGGCCAAGGGATCCATGAGCCTTCGCCCAATGCTAACGGCACCTCTTACGGTGACATCCTCGTCTGGGAATTCCTCTCGCGCCACCTCTGATGCCGAATAGACGCTGGCGCCGTCCTCGCTAACCACGTATGTGGGCACGTCGGATATCTGCCTCAAGACATCGGCTGTCTCGCGCGAACCCGTGCCATTTCCGCAAGCAATGGCCTCCACCTGGAAGCGTCGCGCGATGGAGGTGAAACGCTCCAGCGCGCTGTCCACGCGCTGGCTAAACCGACTTGCGTGGTCGTTCCTGACAGCAAACACCACGTCGTGGTAAAGCAAGTTTCCTTGGGTATCGAGCACCACCACCTTGCACCCTGTCCGGATGCCTGGGTCAACGCCCATCACACGCTTCTGCCCGAGAGGAGCTGCCAGCAACAACTGTCTGAGGTTTTCCTTGAAGACGTGTATGGCCTCATCGTCGGCCTTCTCCTTGCTCAATGCAGCAAACTCGTTCTCGATGGACGGCAGAACCAGCCGTTTGTAAGCATCGTCGACCGCCTCGCCTACCAGCGTCTGGCAAAAGCCATAGCCACGCACATGCAACCGGCGCAGACGGCTTGCACAGTCCTCATCGTTGACCGATATGCTGACACGCAACACACCCTCGGCCTCACCTCTCCTGATAGCCAAGAGACGATGTGACGAGCATCGGCGCAGTTCTTCGCTGAAGGAGAAATAGTCGGCATATTTCTGTGCTTTATCCTCATCTTTCATCTTTGTCACCACTTTGGAAGTGATGACCGCCTCCCTGCGAAACACGCCGCGCACAGCCTTTCGCGTGCGTTCGTCTTCGCTTATTTCTTCGGCCATGATGTCCTTGGCCCCTTTCAAGGCGGCCTCCACATCCTTCACGTCGCCCTTCACGAAACGGGCGGCCAGCTGTTCTGGATGAGGGTCGCGCTGGAGCCTTATGGCGACTGCCAACGGTTCCAGTCCTTGCTCGCGCGCCATCTGCGCCCTTGTTCGCCTCCGTGGCTTAAAAGGCAGGTACAAATCCTCAAGGTCGGCGGCGTTCCAGCAGTCGGCGATGCGCTGCCGCAGGTCTTCGGTAAGTTTACCTTGGCCGTCAATGGTTTTCAAGATGGTGTCCTTGCGCTTCTGCAATTCTTTCAACTTGTCGCTCAAGTCACTGATTGCTGCCACTTGAACCTCATCGAGGTTTCCCGTGACCTCCTTGCGGTAACGACTGATGAAGGGGATGGTGCAACCATCCTCCAACAGCCTAAGCGTGGCGTCGACTTGTGAGGTGCCAATGCCCAGCTGGTCTGATATAATGGGTGTAAAAACGTTCATGCTATAAATGATAAAAAGATTTTGGCGTTGCTGGTTGGCTCACCTTTTCCTCAACGCCTGGCGCGCTGCCTCAATAATGGCATCGCGCCCTGTTGCCATGTCATCGGATCCGAGCCCCACGCTGATGTCGGGGACAATGCCATTCTCCGTGCTCTGCCTGTCGCGATCGTACATGGGGCAAGCCGAAAAGCGCACACTCCAGCCATTGGGCAACTCGGACGAGAAAGGAAGACCCGCTCCGCCACCTGTCTTGTCGCCCACGATGAGCACTTCAGGGCAGCACTTCATGTATTTCGCAAACTCGTTGGCCGCCGAAAAGACCTTCCTGTTGGTGAGCACGGCCACCGGCTTTTGCCATCTAAGGCCATTGGCTGGTTTGAGCCATTGTTCCTCCATGGAGGAGAAATCGGCATGGCCTCGGCCTGTCTTGTGGCGCATATAGCCGACCAACCGCTTCTCGTTGGTGAAACGGGCGGCCAATTTCTCGGCGGCTGTGAGCAGCCCGCCACCATTGTCACGCAAGTCGATGATAAGCGCACGGCACGGAGCCAAATACATTAAGATGTTGTCGAGATTTCCTGAACCAGCCTCACTTGCGAACGAGGCGCAACGCACATAGCCTATGTTGTCGTCAAGGATGCGATAGCGAAAGCCAGCCGCTATCTTATAGTCGGTGCCCAGATACTTGTTGACCAACGAGTCGCTGTAGTTGCTGGGGTAATTCTCATGGAATCCCCAGTAGCGCGCCATGTCAAACGACGTGTAAAGGTTGACATGCCCATCACGCAACTCAGCCAACATGTTCCCCAACACTTCGAGCAACTGACCGTCGGCCATACCACTGTCCACCTGCCTGGCATAAACCGCATGCACAGAATCCCAGTCTACCCCTTTCTCTTGGAAAAAGCAGTAGTGCTCATCCATGATCTTCCACAGAGCCTCCAGGTTTCCAGCTTGCGTGTCATCGAAGGCTTTTTCCGTGACACACGATGAAGGCAAGAGCGTGCAAAGGAAAAGCAACACTCCATAGGCCAATAATCCAAAGCGACGGCCGACAAGGGGCTTATGATACAGATGAAAATTACGGAAACGTTGTTTCATGGGAATTGCGTAACGGAACAAAGAAACATCAATTAGACGGTTTAATATTTCCACCCTATGAGGATACCATGGCTGTATTGGTGATACTTAAGGTCGTTAGCCTTCATCTGCAAGATATCGCCGATATAGCCCACAGTAAGCGTGGTGCGACAAATATGCATATCGAATGTAAGCATCTGATGAAGTTGAGGGCCAGAGAAAGGCGAGATGAAGACAAGATTGTGGTCGTAGTTGCCACGAGAAAATATCTCATAATAGCTCTGTCCATAGTTGGGAGAGAAAGCAAGTCCAATGAAGGGTATGGCGGCTGCATACGACAATGTGAACAACTGGTGCCCCAAGTTGATATCCCACGACAGGCAAGCCGACGGATCCAGAGAAAAAGCGAGACGCGCTTGGGCCGGATTGTTAGAATTGCGCGAATTGTAGACACCCCCAACAGTCAAGTCTCCAACCCCGCCTACACGCAGACGAACGCGCTGAGCGGGGAAAAACCAGTTGTAGTGCCACCCAAACCGAAAGTTATAGAGAGCCGAAAGCAGGGAGTGGTCGTTGCCACGGGTGCCAGCCAAGGCCATCGACGCATGATGCGTGAGCTCCCGCGACACATGGCTACTGTCCCTCATGCTCACGCCTTGGCTGAGGAAGCCAAGCTCCGTCCCCGAGAATTTTTCCTGTGAGAGGTAAGTGTCGAGAATGTTGGTATGGCCTACGGAAAAGGCTGTTAGGCGCTGTGCCGAAGCCGAAAGGGTTGAGCAGGCTACCAGTGCAACAAGGAAAAACAAACGTTTCATCATGGGTGACAGGGTGGCTATGACGTGTTCATTTCGCATGGTCGGGGTCGTCGTCGATATCGGCAAACAGGTTGAGCTGCCCCGTCATCTCATCGATGACCTGCTGTTGGCTCTTTCCGGCATCGGGATCCAGGTCGGTCTCGTCATCCGCCTTGGACACATCGCCAGCTTCAGGCTCGCCTGTCAACGCAAGCTCGGGCTTGCGGGTCGGCTCCAGCTCCTCCACCTTCTCCACCTGCCAGGTTGCCAAGCGCTTGCCCTTGGCCTTGTAACCCTTGACAGCAATGAAACTCTCGGCGTCAATCTCCAGCGGAGCGCGCATGGAATCGGGGCCTCCAAAGGTAACCAACAAGCGTGGATAAGGTGTGTCGGTAAGCAAAATCTGCCGACTGTCGGGGTTGTCGCCAATATAGTTGGCCGGCTTTCGCAAGTCTTCCATGACGAAACGCTTTAGGTAAGGGTAGCCATTGTTGTCTGCGTCGTAGAGCACTGCGGTCCACACCTTGTTGGCCTGCCACTTCTCTATGATGCGTATGTTGTCAGGAAAGTGGTTGTTTGAATCGAAATCGGTGGTGAAGAAATCACCTCCCTCCAGCACCACGAGGATGCGATCTCCATCATTGAACTCGCCCAGCAGTCGACCATGCTCCTCATAGTTGATGCGCTTGACATCAGGGTCAAACCATACCTTGCGACCGCCAAGCGTTGACCGTCCATGGCTCTTGAGCGAGATGCGATGCACGCTCTTGCGTGTGAGCAAAATGCCACGTGCTGCACGTCCTTTTATACCCACTTCGGAGAAATCTTTCTCCAAAAAGATGTTTTGGCGTTTCTTGGTGGTATCCGGGTCGAGTGTAACCTTAATAACCTCAGCCTCTCCATTGGGATTAGGAGAGAAATACATGACACGCGACCCAGGTTCGCCACGTGTTAGGTCGTATTCGCGGTCGCGCGTGATACTCGTAACGTTGAACCGCTTCATGTAGAAAGGTCCCTTCTTTCCATCGCGATAGACCACATTATAAATGGTGCGTGCGTCATTTTTCTTGAACACTTGTAACCAAATGACATTCTTGCCCACAAAAATCTTGTCAGCCACACGAATCACCTTGTACTTGCCATCGCGATAGAAGATGATAATATCGTCAAGGTCTGAGCAATTGCACACGAACTCGTCTTTCTTCAGACCTGTCCCGACAAAACCATCCTGCCGGTTGATATAGAGTTTTTCGTTGGCCTCCACCACTTTGGAAGCCTCAATGGTGTCGAAACTCCGAATCTCGGTTTGGCGAGGATGGTCAGCTCCGTAGGTCTCGCGCAAGTGGTCGTACCAGGCTATGGTAACGTCTACCATGTGTGCCAGGTCGTGGTCGATGCCCTTCACCTCAGCTTTAATCTTGGCGATGAGCTGGTCGGCCTTTTCCTTGTTATACTTGAGGATGCGCTGCATCTTAATCTCAAGCAGACGCAGGTAGTCGTCATCGTGTATCTCGCGAACCAGCCCTTCCTTAAACGGTTCAAACTTTCTGTCGAGAAACTTGAGCACGGCCTTTTGATCGGGCGCTTGTTCAAAGGATTTTTCCTTGTACATACGCTCCTCAATGAAAATGCGCTCCAGCGAGGCGAAGAACAGTTGTTCCATCAGTTCATTGCGGCGAATCTGCAACTCGCGTCGCAGCAAGCCCATGGTGCTGTCAACGCTATGCCGCAGTACCTCGCTGACGGAGAGAAACTGAGGCTTGTTGTTCTCAATGACGCAACAGTTGGGCGAGATGTTAATTTCGCAGTCGGTGAAGGCATAAAGGGCGTCAATGGTCTTGTCGGATGAGGTTCCAGGCGTGAGCTGTACCTGAATTTCCACTTCGCGCGCAGTAAGGTCGAGCACCTTGCGAGCCTTGATTTTTCCCTTTTCGATGGCCTTTGTGATAGAGTCTTGCAATGAGTCGGCCGTCTTGCTGAATGGTATCTCGCGGATGACGAGCGTCTTGTTGTCGAGCTTCTCTATCTTTGCCCGGATGCGCACCACGCCGCCCCGCTGGCCGTCATTGTATTTCGACACGTCAATGGCTCCACCGGTGGGAAAGTCGGGATAGAGGTGAAACTCCTCGCCACGGAGGTATTTCACGGCTGCCTCGCATATCTCATTGAAATTGTGCGGCAACACTCGGCTTGACAGGCCTACGGCTATGCCATTGGCACCTTGCGCCAAGAGCAGCGGGTACTTGACAGGCAGGGTGATTGGCTCCTTGTTGCGGCCATCGTAGCTGAGCTGCCACTCGGTGGTCTTAGGGTTGAAAACAGTCTCCAGGGCAAACTTGGAGAGGCGCGCCTCAATGTATCGGGGCGCTGCTGCCGAGTCGCCAGTGAAGATGTTTCCCCAATTTCCTTGCGTGTCGATGAGAAGGTTTTTCTGTCCGAGCTGCACAAGCGCGTCGTAGATGGACGCGTCACCATGCGGATGAAATTTCATGGTCTCACCCACGATGTTGGCCACCTTGTTGTAACGCCCGTCATCCATGCGCTTCATGGTATGCAGGATACGCCGTTGCACGGGTTTCAAGCCGTCGCCAATATGAGGTACGGCTCGTTCCAAAATGACATAGGAGGCATAGTCCAGGAACCAGTTCTTGTACATGCCCGATAGGTGATGCACGGCCGAAGCGTCGAAGCGGTCTGCTGGCTTGTAATCGCTATGGTTGTCGGCCGCCAGCTCATCGTCAGCCTTTGGAGTATCGTTGTTGATTGTCTTGTCGTCGTCCATAAGTGTTGGTTTGTGGAGCCAAAGGGGGCTCATCCGTGCAAAGGTACACAAAAATCGGCAAAAAGGCCTGCGCTATCTTTATTTATTGCGCGACATTTTCCTTGTCTTTTTATTTTTCTTTTATTTTAACGTCAATCTCCCTACGTTATCAACGGAAAAACAGTACCTTTGCAAAATATACATCAACTCATCATATAGAAGAAAATGGCAGAAGACAATTTCAAGAAGATTGTAAGTCACTGTAAGGAATACGGCTTCGTGTTCCCAAGTTCAGACATTTATCCAGATGGCTTGGCCGCTGTTTACGACTATGGGCCTAACGGCGTGGAACTGAAGAACAACATCAAAAAATACTGGTGGGACTCGATGGTCTTGCTCCACAACAACATCGTAGGCATCGACGCCGCCATCTTCATGAATCCCACGGTGTGGAAGGCCAGCGGCCACGTGGACGCGTTCAACGACCCCCTCATCGACAACCGCGACTCCAAGAAGCGCTATCGCGCCGACGTGCTCATCGAGGACCAGATAGCCAAATATGAGGAGAAGATTGATAAGGAGGTGAAGAAGGCCGCCAAGCGTTTCGGCGACAGCTTCGACGAGGCTAAGTTTCGCGAGACCAACCCCCGCGTACTGGAGCACCAGAAGAAACGCGACGAGCTGCACGCACGATACACCGCTGCCATGCAGGGTCCCGACCTCGAGGCCCTGAAGCAGATTATCCTCGATGAAGAAATCGTGGATCCCATCAGCGGCACCAAGAACTGGACGGATGTCAGGCAGTTCAACCTGATGTTCTCGACCGAGTTCGGATCAACTGCCGGAGCCACCAACAAGGTGTATCTCCGCCCCGAGACGGCACAAGGCATCTTTGTCAACTTCCTCAACGTGCAAAAGACCACGCGTCAGAAGCTGCCCTTTGGCATCGCGCAGATTGGAAAGGCTTTCCGCAATGAGATTGTGGCTCGCCAATTTGTTTTCCGCATGCGCGAGTTCGAGCAGATGGAGATGCAGTTCTTCTGCCAGCCCGGCACAGAGATGAAATGGTTCGAATACTGGAAGAAGGCTCGCTTGGCTTGGCATGAGGCCTTAGGCATGGGCGATGAGAATTACCGCTACCACGACCATGAGAAACTGGCCTTCTACGCCAACGCTGCCACCGACATCGAGTTCAAGATGCCGTTTGGCTTCAAGGAGGTGGAGGGCATACACAGCCGCACCAACTACGACCTCTCGCAGCACGAGAAATTCTCGGGCACAAAGATGCGTTACTTCGACCCCGACACCAACGAGAGCTACGTGCCTTACGACGTGGAGACATCTATTGGCGTGGACCGCATGTTCCTCAGCGTGATGTGCCATGCCTACAAGGAAGAGAAGCTTGACAACGGCTCCTCACGTGTAGTGCTCAGCCTGCCGGAGCCCCTGGCTCCCATCAAGTGCGCCGTATTGCCGCTGGTCAACAAAGATGGCCTGCCCGAGAAGGCACAGGAAATCGTGGACAGCTTGAAATTCCACTTCACCACACACATTGAGGCCAAGGACTCCATCGGCAAGCGCTATCGCCGACAGGATGCCATCGGAACGCCCTTCTGCGTCACCGTCGACGGCCAGACGCTGGAGGACAACACCGTCACGCTGCGCTTCCGCGACTCCATGGAACAGGAGCGCGTGCCCGTTGAGAAGCTCCGCGAGATCATTGAGGACCGCGTGAGCATCACATCCGTGCTGAAGAAACTCAACGAGGCCATCAAGCAATTCTAACAAGCCAAGCAACAAAACCTCTTACAGGCAGCATGAAAATAAATTCAATAAGCTTGGCAACAGCAACCCGTGTGGGGGTTAAGGCTCTGGTAACCTTGCCCCTCCTGCTTTTCGCGTTTCTGTTCCTGCCCGTCTCATGTTCAGAGGAGTCTGACGAGGTGGAGGAGTTCCCAAATTGGGAGAAGACCAACACTGACTACTGGAACAACCTCTACTCCGAGACGACTCAGCGTATAGCCATGGGCGACAACAGTTGGAAAATCCTAAAGAAATGGAGCTTGCCCGACACCTTGCACACGGCCAACACCCAGTATGTCATTGTGCATGTCCTCAACGAGGGCACTGGTTCCGGCTCGCCACTTTACACCGACTCGGTGCGGGTGCACTACACAGGACGGCTGTTGCCATCGACATCCTACAAAGACGGCTACCAGTTTGGATCGTCCTTCACCAGCGGCACGACAACCGAGACATCCGCCCCGGCACAGTTCCTTGTCAGCAAGCTCACCGACGGCTTCGCCACAGCCGTGCAGCATATGCACATCGGCGACAAGTGGGAGGTCTATGTGCCCTCCGACTTGGGTTATGGCGACACGGGCAACGGCTCATCCATACCGGGTCACTCCGTGCTCGTGTTCAACATCCAACTGGTGTCTTATTATCGCGCAGGGACCGATGTTCCCGACTTCCAAGCAAAGCCTTGGCGCTTCGAATAATTCGCAAACATTCCAGCCCACACATACCAAGCGGCGTTCCCTATTTGGGCACGCCGCTTTAGGTTTTTGGAGGATTGGAGAGATGTGTGTCATGTGGCACGCTCATGCCACCTTCGCCCCAATGCCTTTTAACCAAGCACCCGTCCAAATGCGCCAAAGGAAGATGCATCCGCGGAAGGTCAATTCCGTGGCCATGGCTATCCACACACCCTGCAAACCGTGGGTCTGTGCCAAGCCGTAGGCCAACGTGAGGCGCACGCACCACATGGAAAAGAGGCTCATGGCGGCCGGGCGCAGCGTGTCGCCAGCGGCCACACACACGGCATAACTGACGATGGCGGCGGCAAAGAACGGCTCGGCGAAGGCCTCGATGCGCAGCACCTCGGCACCCAACTGGCGGATGGCCTCAACGGGCGACAGGAAACCGATCATCTCGGGTGCCAGCACATACATCACCACGCCCATGAGGGCCATGACGAGCATGCCCACGCCGATGGTGAGATGGGCAAAACTCTTGCAGAGGTCGCGGCGCCCGGCACCGTAGGTCTGGCCGACAAGCGTCGACGCAGCATCGCCCACACCATAGCCGGGCATGTAGCAGAGGCTCTCGGCGGTGATGGCAAACGAGTTGGCGGCAATGGCCACATTGCCCAGGGGCGCCACGATGAGCGTGCTCACCACCTGGGCCGAACCCATGAGGATGTTTTGGACGGCCACAGGCAGACTGATCTTCAAGGCATTGCGCACATACGCCCATTTCCACACAAACTGCTCGCGGTCGAGGCGCAGGGCGATGATCTTGTTCTTGCAGATGGCTTGCCACGCCATGGGCAACACCGTGACGACATAGGCCGACATCGTGCCGAGCGCCGCGCCCGTCACTCCCATCTTGAGCAGATAGATAAAGAGGTAGTTGAACGCCACATCGAGGCTACACATCAGGATGCTCAGCACGCTGGGCACGCGCATCTCGCCCGCGCTCTTGAGCATGGCACCCATGAGGTGGTAGAGGAGCACGGCTGGCAGGGTGAGACTGAAGATGAGGAAATAGGCCGAAGACAGGGGTGCTATGTCGGCCTTTCCGCCAAGCCAGTAGGGCAACGGCGTGTGCACGATGACACCCGCAAGGGCCATCAGCACGCTGACCACGCCGCCGCAGACGAGGGCGTGGCGAAACACTTGGCGGGCGCGTGTGAAGTCGTTGGCGCCGATGAAGTGGGCCACCTGCACCGAGAACCCGAGCGACGTGGCACTCAGGATGCTGCCCATGAGCCATGTGGTGGTCTCCACCAAGCCGATCGATGCCGACGCGGTGGCTCCAAGATGGCCCACCATGGCGGCATCGATG
>DJOD01000005.1 GCA_002437115.1 Prevotella sp. UBA6447 | reverse complement strand
TTGCAAATTAATAGAACCTACCGTAAACGTTAAAAGCACTTTCTCTCAGAGAGTTAGAAATTTTGTATAGTGCTCACTCTCTGATAATAAAGGGGTGGGAAACTTCAGTGAGATAAGTCACGTCTTTCCATGTCAAGCCAGGTTTGAAACTCTTCTGTTGGGCAATTGCATGCACACTGATTATGAACAGAGAGGCCACCCAAAGGCATACTGATTTATTCATGATTTCTTAATGGGTTGAACGTTGTGATATGCTGATTTTCTTGCTGTTGCGTATATAAATGCCCGGTCGTAACGTGGTGCTCCGCACGCAAGGCCTGCCTTGGGTTGCCGCACTGCACGGTGAGCAACACCAACTCTGAGTCGCTGCGGCAGATGCTAATGGCATGGGTGGGCGACAGGGGCTCAAGTTTCGCAGCCATAACGCCCTTGGTGGGCGACGCGTCCTTACCTGTCCCGTTATGTATCTTCATCCCCTTTCCGGCAGCTTTGGTTGCCACGTCCTGCATCACACTGTTAAGCAGACGGTTCTGCGAGCGGATGAGGCTGCGCGTGGATTCATTATGTGGAGTGACAACGCCCTTTGTCGAAGTCATGTCGTACAGGCCATGACTGTCGGGTCCCACATAATCGTAATAGCTGAAAGCCGTGTTGGTGGTCAAGGCAGTAAAGGGATACACATGACAACCGTTCTCTTCTACACCACATTCCATGATCATCCTGTAGTTCTTGTCATTGTTGGGCATGAAGGTCGTGAGCTGTGTGGCCGATTTGCCGTAGGCGTAGCTTACCACAAAGTCGATGTTGGTCCTTTCTGTGGCGCGCAGTTGTTCGTTGGCCTTGATATGCTGCACATACTCATGTGTGGTGGCGTTCACACGTGTCCACGACACCACTTGATGCCCACCTTCAAGGGAGTAGGCGGTTCCTTGCCAGCCCAAGATGGCATGAAAACCACCCAGGCAAAAAGAGCCGTAAACACACATTTCATTCGGTTTTTCTTCGTCATTGTTATACAGGTTTTTGCAGTAATGAAAAGGATTCGGTTGCAAAATTGGCTTTTTTCATTCGAATTGCTGTATAAAAATGATTTTCTGAGGTAGAAAAATACGTCTACACCCTCATTTGACACAATTTTCACCTTTGCGTATTTCTTTACCAACCATATTGCGGAAAGTAAGTAGCGGTTAGGCAAAAAACATTCCGTCATAGAAAGCGCAGAAGGCTCGCACCATGCGTGCGAGCCTTCTGCGAGAATATCCTCACCCTATCTGCCACCAGTGCCGCTTGCGCGGCCTGTCATCAGGGTCTGGTTGTCCCATGCTCTCGCGGAGCAACTGGGCGTAGGTCTTGTGGTCGTGTATGATGCGATAGATCAGCCCCCAATCGGGTAGTCCGGTCACAGCCCGGTCATCTATGAAATAGTCAGCCTTGATTTTCCGACTGAAATGGTTGTTGTTGGATGCCAACTCCTCTGGATAATCGCGATTGACGGCCCAAAAGTCGACACCTCGCTCATGACACCAGTCTACTGCCTCCTGCAAGCGGTCTCCTTCGCGCACAGTCCATAGGATAAGCCGGTGGCGGTCTTGGATGAGCATGCGAAGAGTCTCTGTGGCAAAGGGCCGCTCAGGGCCGATGGCCGGGTAGCGGTCCTCTACGATAGTTCCGTCAAAATCAATGGCGATAGTCATGTGCAGTCGTTGCGTTAACGTTTGATGGATGTGTCGTTTTTGTCGCCGTAATGGCTGTTGCTGTAGTTACCATAGTTTCCGTAACTGCCATAGGAACTATATCTTCCATACTTACCGTAGCTGCCATAATGACCATAACGGGCGTAACGGCCATACTTGCCATACTTTCCGTAGCCATAGTAATAGCCATACTTCTTCTTCGACATATCAATGCCGTTAATGACGATGCTCATCTTAGGCAACTTCTTCTCAGCGTTAAGGCCGTTGATCATCTCAAAACTGTCCTTCGGGGTGAAATCGGCACGGCAAACGAAAACTGTGGCATCGCACACACGACTAATCTGCAACGTGTCGGTGACAAGCCCTACAGGAGCCGTGTCGACAATGATATAGTCGTAGTGGGCGCGCAATTCTGCGAAAATCTCGTCGAGGCTCTTACGAGCCACCAACTCTGCCGGATTCGGCGGTATGATACCGGCCATGAGCACATTGAGATTGTTGTTGATGCCCGAGGGCAGTGTCTGTGCCTGTATGTCGTCCCACGTGGGGTTGTCCTTGACGAGCAAGCTGGTGATGCCATGCTGCTTGTCGTCAATTTCGAGCAGTTCGGCCAAACGCGGCTTACGGATGTCGAGACCCACAAGCAACACCTTCTTGCCCAGCAAGGCAAACGACACGGCCAGGTTAGCAGCATTGAACGTCTTGCCTTCACCCGAGGTGGATGAGGTAAACATGATGACCTTCTCGCGCTCGCCAAGCATAAACTGGAGGTTGGTGCGCATGGAACGGAAGATTTCCTCCATCTGATTGTTCTTGTTCTCGTGCACCACGATGTCGGCCTTGGTCTTGGCCGTGTCTGAAGCCACAGCCACGTCGGCCAGGATGGGTAGCGAAGTGAGGCGTGCCACATCCTCATGACCCTCAATCTTGTAACGGAAGAACTGTATAAGGAAGAGTACAAGCGCCGGTATGCCAAGGCCCAACACGAGAGCTATCATCATGATGATGGGCTTCTTGGGACTGACGCGCCCGCCCGCTGCGGGGGCATCAATGAGCTTACCCTTGTCGGCAGTTGCAGCGAGGGAGATGGAGTTTTCCTCGCGCTTCTGAAGAAGCATCAAGTAGAGACCCGACTTCACCTCCTGCTGGCGACCGATCTGGGTGAGCATACGCTCTTGCTCTGGAGTCTCGCCCACCTGACCC
The DNA here is from genome assembly GCA_002437115.1 of Prevotella sp. UBA6447. Classification (GTDB taxonomy): domain Bacteria; phylum Bacteroidota; class Bacteroidia; order Bacteroidales; family Bacteroidaceae; genus Prevotella. The sequence continues at coordinate 11,404 of DJOD01000005.1, read as the reverse complement.
TGGTACTTGCCATATTGTGAGGCAACCGAATTGCGCTGTATGTCGAGGTTGCGGTTAGCCTGATTGAGGGCGCGCCTGATGGCACGGTCGAGCTCGTCAAGCTGCTGGGTGAGAGGCACCACAGAGGGCGATGACTCGCTGGCGCTCTGCAACAAGAAATTGCGCTTCTGCACGATGTCATTGTAGTCGTTTATAAGCTCAGTGGCGCTCTGGTCGGTAAGTCCCACATTGGAGGGCAAAGCCTCATACTTGTTGTTGGGATTGTTCATGTACTGGCGCATTTCCTGTAGCAAGGCCACCTGGACGTTGGCTTCTGTGAGCTTCTGCGAATACTGGTCGGCGTTGGCTACGGCCTGGCCGGCATTGAGCTTGAGTTCCACCATATTGTTGCGGCGCTTGTAGTTCTCGAGGGCACCCTCGGTGCTTCCGAGCTCAGCGTTGATCTTCTCCAGTCGGCCGTTTATAAACTCTTCAGTACGCATGGCAATCTCATTCTTGTCCTCATTGGCCTGGCGATTGTAACAGATGGCCAATTGCTGCAGGTAGTCGACGGCACGTTGTGGGTTTTCGTCCTTGAGCACGAGCTGCGCGATGGTAGTGGTCTTGCTGGTCTGGCTCACAGAGAGCGCACCCGCATACTTGTTCGCCATCATCTTAGGCGATGTCATGATGACTTTCATCCTGGCTCCGTCGGGCATGGGCACTACACCATTGGCCGTAAGGCTGAGAATGCCTGCCCGCGTGCCGATGGTGGCCGGCAGAGTGCTGACGGTCTTGTCTATAGTGTAGGGGCCGTCGGCCGTATCCTCGTTCACGGGCACGTAGTAGGTACCCGTCACATGGTACTTGCCTTTCTCGCGCAAAATTTCCATGACCACAGGGGCATTGAGGCGCTCGAGGTGAGCGGGATCCATGTCGACACTCACATACTGGTCCTTATATAGCAGGTTGTCTTTCACCTTGCCCACTGCATAATAAGTGGTATAAATCTTCAAGTCTCTGACTACCTGCTCGGCCAGCGAGTGAGAGGTGAGAATTTCCATCTCGTTGTCGATGCCCGCGGAATTGGACATGATGCCCAAAGTGGCCGAGTTAAGCATGGTCGACGCGCGATTGGTGTTCGACTGCTGGTCGTTGTTGTCCTTGATGAGCAGCTTAGCGAAAGCCTGGTACACAGGTGTTGTGTAGCGCAGATAGACAGCTGCCACGCCGAGGCAAATGATGACCGACAGCACGAACCACTTCCAGTTGAGCACCACCGTGCGGTAGATCAGCGCGAAATCGATGCTGGATGATTCTTCCTCTTGTGGTGTGGTTTGTGCCACGTCCAAGATTTTGTTTTCTTCCATATTGCTTGTTTGTCTGTTTTGTCTGATTCTTGTTCTCTTTTGTTCCTCAGCACGGTAGCCCTCAACCTTCGTCGGCCAGCCGTAACAGGTATTGGCCATAACCGTTCTTGGCCATGGGCTGCGCCACCTGGCGCAACTCTTCGCGTCCTATCCACCTTTGCTTGTAGGCAATTTCCTCGAGGCAGGCCACCTTCAGTCCCTGACGCTTCTCAATGACCTCGATGAAGGTGCTGGCCTCCGAGAGGCTGTCGTGTGTGCCTGTGTCGAGCCAGGCGAAACCGCGTGGCAATGTCTGCACCTTCAAGATGCCCCGCTCCAAGTAACACTGGTTGACGGTGGTAATCTCAAGCTCGCCTCTGGGACTGGGCTTGATATGGCGGGCTATGTCGACCACACTGTTGGGATAGAAGTAGAGTCCCACGACAGCATAGTTGCTCTTGGGGTGAGCAGGCTTCTCCTCAATGCTGAGGCAGTTGCCTTGACCGTCAAACTCTGCCACGCCATAGCGTTCGGGATCGTTGACCCAATAGCCGAAGACAGACGCCTTGCCGCCTTTCTCAACCTCTTCGACGCAGTGACGCAGCAAGCCCGTAAAACCAGAACCGTAGAAGATGTTGTCGCCCAAGACGAGGCACACGCTGTCGGAGCCAATGAAGTCAGCGCCGATGATGAACGCCTGCGCCAATCCGTCGGGGCTGGGCTGCTCAGCATACTCAAAACGCACGCCCAGCTCATGCCCATCGCCCAGCAGGCGGCGGAAACCGGGAAGGTCATAGGGCGTGGAGATGATGAGTATGTCGCGGATGCCAGCCAGCATCAAGACCGACACCGGGTAATAAATCATGGGCTTGTCAAAAATGGGAATGAGCTGCTTGCTCACGCCCTTGGTGATGGGGTACAGGCGTGTTCCGCTTCCCCCCGCTAATACGATTCCTTTCATTGTGTGTCGTTGAGCTTAAAAATATGGTACCTTAATTTCGGCGACAAAGTTACGATTTTTTCTTGTAACAAGCCGCGTCTTTATGAACAAAATTATGACAAACGTTTTGTTTTCTCACCTTATTGTTGTATTTTTGCACCACACAAACAAGACAAGAAAAGAAAAACTGTTTGAAAAATATTATGGGATTACTATCTAAGATTTTCGGCTCCAAGCAACAGGAAGCCAAGACTGGCGGTATGGAAGACTACATGACTCTCGTGCGCGTCTACTTCCAAGCCACGCTGGCAGCCCAGCTGGGCATCACCAACATCGGCATGTTGCCCGACCTTCGCCTTTTCAAGTCAACACTCCATGTGCCCACACAGAACAACAAGCTGGGTGTGGGCGAGAAGAGCCACTGCAAGAAGATGATGAAAGAGATCTACGGAACCGACGACTCCTTTTTCAAGGAAATCGACCAGAGTATACGACGCAACTGCCACCGTTTGCCCGACGTGCAAGTATACCTCATACAGTTCCAAAACTTCACGCAAGACCTGATGATGCTCATCGGAAACCTCATGAAGTTTAAACTCCGTGTGCCTTCCATCTTCAAAAAATCCATTTACGCCATGACGCAAAAGACTGTGGGCGACATCTTCGACCGCAACGACTACACCGACCCAGGCGTAGTGAAGGCCGTGCTGGGCATACGCAAGTACAACCAACGGCTGGGATTCTCGCGCGAGTGGGTCACTAACTTCGTTTTCCAGGTGGTGATGCTGGCCAAGAAAGAGCCACGCCCCAAGGACGAGGACGTGGAAAAGGCCAAGTCCAAGCTTGGCAAGTGACCAAGGGCTGCGCAACTCAATTACACGGCAAGCGTCTCGTTAAGTGACCTTGAAGGCAGACTTGCAATCAACAAATAAGTAACAACGGCTTAAATCCCAACAGGAATTTAAGCCGTTGTTTTCTGTATGAGGGGCGCGTCCGCAACAGCGGTTAGTGCTGCCCACTTACAAGAATATGGCTCTCAACTGGTGAAAATTTAAAACGGCAAAGCGCTACACTAAGCACTTGCCGTTTTATGAAACCATGCGCACCAAGGGGGGGATAGAGGCGCATAGTCTCAAAATAAGTTTTAGCCTCCTCACGGAGGCCAAAACTCCATTAAATTTTATCTTTTCATCGCTTCACAGCGACTGTAAGATTACTAAAAAACCTAAAAACAAGGCTCCAATGAGCCTAATACCATATGAAAAAAATTCTATTTGTTTTGTTAATTCTTATTGTTTCACTTCAAGCTTCAGCTCCTCAAGCTGCTTGGGGTCAAGCTCACTCGGAGCATCAAGCATCACGTCACGCCCACTATTATTCTTCGGGAAGGCGATGCAGTCGCGAATGCTGTCAAGGCCGGCGAGGATGCTCACGAAACGGTCGAGGCCGAAGGCCAAGCCTGCGTGAGGTGGCGCACCATACTTGAAGGCGTTCATCAAGAAACCAAACTGTGCCTCTGCACGCTCGGGTGTGAAACCGAGCACCTCAAACATCTTTTCCTGGAGCTGTGTGTCATGTATGCGAAGCGAGCCGCCACCTACCTCCACGCCGTTGCACACGAAGTCGTAAGCCTTGGCGCGCACCTGTTCAGGGTGCTCGTCGAGCAAGGGGATGTCGTCGGGATTGGGCATGGTGAAAGGATGGTGCGTAGCCATCAGGCGCTGCTCCTCGTCGCTCCACTCGAAGAGCGGAAAGTCGATAATCCATAGGCACTTGAACACGTTCTTGTCGCGCAGACCCAGACGGTCGCCCATCTCCAAGCGCAACGAGCAAAGTTGCACGCGTGTCTTGTTGGCGTTGTCGCCAGAGAGGATCAACACAAGATCGCCGTCCTTGGCACCCATGACCTGCTTAATCTCGGCAAGCGTCTCAGGTGAGTAGAACTTGTCGACGGAACTCTTCACGGTACCGTCTGCATTATACTTGATGTATACCAGTCCCTGGGCGCCTACCTGCGGACGCTTCACGAAGTCGGTCAGCTCGTTGAGCTGCTTGCGGCTGTAGTCAGCACAGCCTGGCACACAGATGCCACCTATATATTTAGCCTCGTTGAACACACTGAAGTCTCCCTTGCCCTGGAAAGCATCCTTGAGCTCCACAAACTCCATGCCGAAGCGGAGGTCGGGCTTGTCGCTGCCGAAGCGGCGCATGGCCTCGTGCCACGTCATCTGCTGAAGGGGCTTGGGCAACTCCACGCCACGTATCTCCTTGAAAAGCATGCGGCACATTTCCTCAAAGAGGTTGATAACGTCATCCTGGTCGACAAAAGACATCTCGCAGTCGACCTGCGTGAACTCAGGCTGGCGGTCAGCACGCAAGTCCTCATCGCGGAAACACTTGGCTATTTGGAAATAACGGTCGAAGCCAGCCACCATGAGCAGCTGCTTCAGCGTCTGCGGGCTCTGCGGAAGGGCGTAGAACTGCCCGGGGTTCATGCGCGAGGGCACCACAAAGTCACGCGCGCCCTCTGGGGTGGAACCGATGAGCACCGGAGTCTCCACCTCCATAAACTGCTGGCTGTCGAGGAAGTTGCGGATGAGGATGGTCATCCTGTGGCGCAACTCCAGGTTCTTGCGCACGACAGCCCGACGCAAGTCGAGATAACGATATTTCATGCGCAACTCGTCGCCTCCGTCCGTATTGTCCTCAATGGTGAAAGGAGGCGTGAGGCTTGGGCTGAGCACGGTCAACTTCTCTGCGAGTATCTCAATGTCGCCCGTAGGCATTTTGTCGTTCTTGCTCTCGCGTTCCGACACCTTACCCACCACTTGGATGCAATATTCGCGTCCCAGCTTGTTGGCGCTGTCACAGAGCTCCTTGTTGTCGCTCTCGTTGAACACCAGCTGCGTCAAGCCGTAGCGGTCGCGCAGGTCAACAAACGTCATGCCGCCCATCTTGCGCGTGCGCTGTACCCATCCGGCCAGGGTCACTTCCTTACCGGCATCGGAGAGGCGCAACTCTCCGCATGTATTCGTTCTGTACATAGCCTTATGTTACGAATTAGAATTTATCTGGTGGCAAAAGTACAAATAATAATTGAACGGCAAAAGAAAACAGCCTGTAATCTTTCGCCCACCAGAAACATTTAGCAAATTATAACTATCGCAACCACGCACCTGGTTGGCGCGCGTTCACGACAGGAAGCCAACGTCCCCTTTGGCCATAAGAGATTTTATAGGATTTTCAATTTTTGCCAATAGGACTTATATCCACCACTTGCTCGCCTGCGAGAGTGAGCAAGTGACCCAACGCATCAGCCACCACGACGGTCATACGGTAAGTGGCAGCCACCGTATTTTCTATCTTCAAGTACGAGTTTCGAGCCGGCTACCATACACGTACGTCTTGCGGATGAGCCCCTCCCAGTAGGAAGCCGTAACACCTGCCCCTGTTGTGTTTCCTCGCAACCTTCCCCGGTCGGCAGTGCCCAGTGTCTTGTGGTCCGGCTCGTTTGAAATGACATAAAGGTCCGTAAGGTCGCGATTGCTGCTGATGTAGGACGGGCCCGTCACATCCCAGCCAGAACCTGACAGCGAGCTGTCCTCGCCTATGGCAAAACGCCAAGTGCCCGGATTGTCGGGGTCGTAGTAGATAATGGCATTGAAGCAATGGAGCTCGCTGCCTTGTATGTGGTATCGTCCGTCCTCGCTTGGCAATGCTGTCTCCGTGGCCACTATCTCCAGCGTTTGCGGCAGGGCGGGCACAGTGTCATCGTTGCATGAGCCGAAGACGAAAGCCGCAAGCAACATCGTTGCAAAAGAAACATATTTTGTCATGACTATCTCTCTTTGTTTAAGCTGCCATTGACACGAAAAGATTAAAAAAAGAAGTGAGAGAGGTTTCTGTTTGGGATAAATAACGTACCTTTGTGACTTATAAACAAATACAACACATACCATGACCATCCGACGATATCTTCTGCTGGCCGCAGCCATTTTCCTCGCGGCCACAGCCATGGCCCAGCGGCCCAACGACGTGCTGGCCGCAGCCCGCAAGGCCAACCATTACTTCATGGACAAGTATGCCGACCCCACGCGCCCCACCTACGTGCGCAAGGTAAGGCCAAGCAGCCTATGGACAAGAGCTGTCTACTACGAAGGGCTGATGGCTCTCCAAGCCATCGACCCGCAACAGGACTACGTGGACTACGCCCTCGCTTGGGCGCGCTTTCACCGATGGTCGCCGCGCAACGGAGTCAAGACGACCGATGCCGACGACCAGTGCTGCGCACAGACCTACATGGAGCTGGCACCTTACCTTGCAGCGGGCGACAGCAACCACCTCGCACCCGTGAAGGACAACCTGGAACGGCAGATGGCAAGTAGACGGCACGACTATTGGTCATGGGTCGATGCCATACAGATGGCCATGCCGCTCTACGCGATGATGTACCGCCACACAGCCGACAACCGCTACATGGACTATGCCATGAACTGTTACCGCTGGACACGCAACGAGTGCGGTGGCGGATGCTTCAACACGAAAACGGGACTATGGTACCGCGACAAGGACTTCGTGCCGCCCTACCATGAACCCGATGGCAAGGAGTGCTACTGGAGCCGGGGCAACGGATGGGTCTACGCCGCTCTGGTGCGCGTCATGAGCCAGCTCGACAAGAAAGACAAGCGATACAAAGAACTGCGGAAAGACTTCCTGGCCATGAGCCGCGCCATCAAAGACTGCCAGCGCGAGGACGGGCTGTGGAACGTGAGCCTTCTCTCCACAAACTACGAAGGCCCCGAGCTCACGGGCACCGCCCTCTTCCTCTACGGCATTAGCTGGGGCTTGCGAAACGGGTTGCTGAAAGCCAGCGACTACCGAGCTGCGGCCGACCGAGCATGGATGGGCATGGAACAAAAATGCTTACACGCCAGCGGCTTCCTGGGGTATGTGCAGGGCACAGGCAAGCAACCGTCCGACGGGCAGCCTGTCACCTACACCTCCGCGCCCGACTTTGAAGACTTCGGAACGGGTTGCTTCCTACTCGGCACTACTGAGTATTACCTTCTTTGCCAGAAAGACAAATGAAAGCTCGATACAACGCCATCGACTATCAGCGTGCCGTGCTGATATGCCTCGTCATCGTGGTTCACACCATCCACTTCACCACGCTCCATCCCGACCTAAAAGCTTTCATCAACTGCTTCTTCATGCCTACCTTCCTCTTGCTCACCGCTTACTTGGTGAAAGTGGAGCGCACGGTAGCGGAGTTTGCAAGATACCTGGGGAAGATCGCACTCCCCTACGTCATCATGGTCACAGGCTATGCTTATGTCACTACACTCTTTCCCGTGAGCGACGGCATCGAACGTTTCGACCTGCCCACCCTGCTGCGGGTCATCTTCGTGAAGCCACTTGGACCCTACTGGTTTTTCCACACGATGATGATTTGCGGCACCTATTATTATGTGTCGTTCCGTCTCTTGCGCCGCATTGGAACGGCCGCACAGATGAGCGTCTTCGCCGCGTTGCTCATACTCACCGCCCAGTACACGCCGTTGCTCAGCGCCACCCATGCGGCCTTCTATGCCATGGGGGTCGGCGTGCGCCTCATGGGGAAGCGCATTGACGAGCTGTTCCGCCCCTCGCTCTGGACAATCATTCCCTTTGCCACCTTGGCCTGCTGGAGCGGCTATCACGACTGGCATTTCCTTTCGGCTTGCATCCTGTCGTTCTCGTTCCTGTCTTTCGTGCCGCGCGTGTTCACCGCCATGAAAAGCCAGCAACTGTTACGCTGGGCAGGGTTTCTTGGCCGCAACACCCTACCTGTCTACCTTTTCCACCCCATTTTCACCATGGCCGCCAAGCATGCAGTACCCTTCTTCACTTTCGATCCCACAGGCTTCGCCCATGTCGTGGCCACCGTTGCATTGGGGGTGGCAGGCAGCTATGTCATCGCCCTCACGCTCGACAAGACTCGCTTGTCGTATGTCTTTGGACGCCCCTCCCTCGTGAGGTAAGAAACAATGGCGCTACGCTATTCCAAGCAGCTCTATCTCAAAGATAAGCGTGGAAACTGTATATACTAAAACGAGCTTGATTTTACTTGATAAAATTTAATGATAGCATCTGCAAACAACTGATAATAAGGAAAGAAACTGCAAATAACCAAATCATAAATAGATTTAAACGAATCAAAGTTTTTTGGGGATGTATGGGAACATTCACGGGAAAGATATTACCTTTGCAGCAGAAATAAAAAAGCACAGGAAATATGAAGATTACCGTCACTACAAAGGAATATAAATCCAAGGAAAAGGATGTTCCCACAAAAGCCAATATTTGTTTCCGACTTCGGGACAAGGATGTTGACCTCAAAGTCCGTTCCGACATTGAGGTTATGCTTGATTATTGGGACAATGATACGCTTTCTTACCGGAGGACGAAGAAAGTACCATCTGACGAACAGAAGAAAGTCAAGGTTTTGGTGCAGGCCATTATAGCGGCTCTTAGCGAGCAGTATAACTCTGCGACTGCTGATGTTGCATGGATGAAGGATGTGATTGATGAATGTGTTAATCCAACTTCAAAGTCAACAGAGATATTGACTACTGTTGTGTCGAGAATGGAGCAATACATCACGGAACATCCTATGAGTCCAAAGTCAGCATTGGTATATAAGCCAACCATCAAGAAACTCCAACGCTACGAAGCCTATAAAAGGGAAATAGAGGGAAAAGAAGGCTTTACGCTCTATTGCGAGACCATTCGTCCCGAAGACTACCTTGATTTTAGAGAGTATGTCATAAACGAATATATTCATTACAATGACTACCCAGAGTTTTATGAACAGTTCAACCTTGGCATGCATTCTCCCAAGCAGATGTCAAGCACACAGATTATCGGCATTATGCATCATCTGCGTATTATTGGACATTGGTGCATCAAGATGGGGTTTACAGCAAACCGCTCATGCGATGCGTTCACTATTCCTGCAGCGGTACAAGGCACACCTTTTTATCTGACGATAGAAGAACGTGACAAGGTTTACAATGCAAACCTACACAACAAGCCAGAGTTGGAAGTGTATCGTGACTTGTTCATCTTCCAATCAATGGTGGGTTGTAGAGTCGGAGACCTGTTTTCTTTTACCAAAGACAATATGGTCGGTGACATATTGCAGTATCTTCCACACAAGACCATGCGCAAACGGTCGCAGACCGTGAGCGTTCCCCTTACCACAAAGGCTATAGAGATACTGAAACGTTACGATGGCAAGCAAGAAAAGCTTCTGCCGACAAAGCAAGTGTATCAATACAACGAGGGCATTCGTGCCGTGCTTCGAGAATGTGGCATCAACAGAATGGTTACTATCCTTGATACCGTCACAGGAAAGGAGGTTCAGAAGCCAATATGTGATGTCGCTACAAGCCACATGGCAAGACGCAACTTTATCGGTAACTTGTACAAGAAGGTGAAAGACCCTGAACTTGTGAGTTCCATGACAGGACATGTCAACGGCAGCAGAGCATTCGCAAGGTACAGAGAAATTGACGAGGAAACAAAAATCAACCTTGTGAACCTCATCAACTAACATTTTATACAAACTTCCAGTTTCACATTATTATATAGAGCAGCATGAAAGTAACTGCATTCATCCGAGAGACCTCGGCTAAGAACAACATAACCGACCAGGCACACGTATATTTCCGAGTGCGTGACGGCAAGACTGACATCAAGGCTGTCAGCGAGTTATCCATCAATCCTAATCATTGGAGCGCGGAACGGCAGGGGTACAAGACACGTGTGGCTCTTGTAGCGGAGGCAAAGCGCACGGCATTCGACAAAGCCGTGCAAGACTTAACGGCACTTATATCAGCACAATATTATCATGGAGCGGACAGCCGTTGGCTAAAAAGTGTTATTGAGGAGTTTCATCATCCTAACATCAACATCCGCCAAGGCAGAAAAGGTGACGAATACAGTCTTGTGTATCAATGCCAACAATATGCCGAGAACCACCCAATGGAAAAGGAATCTATAAGGCATCATGAGCATAACGTACGTAAGTTGCAGCACTTTGAGCGTTTCCAAAGGGAAATCATGCGTAGACGAGGTTACACCATGCGACTTGATGCCATAACAGCCGATGACTTGCGTGAGTTTCATAAATATCTGGTAAACGAGGCTGAATATTATGAGCATTATCCTCAAATATTCGATGACATAGAGGAGCGTTTCAAACCACGCCAACTAACGGAAAACTCCATCAATACTATATTCAGAAGAATACGCACGGTTGTGAACTGGTGTTTGAAGCATAACATCACGACAAACGACCCTTTCGCCACCTTTGAGATGCCTAAGGTGTTGGATAGTCCTCCTTTCTATCTGACACTTGAAGAGCGTGACGAAGTCTACTATGCCGACCTCAGTAACGAAACGCCATCCACACAAGTATATCGTGACATATTCATGTTTCATTGTCTCATCGGCTGCCGTGTAGGAGACCTTGAAAAGATGACACGTGCAAACATCGTTGATGGTGCTGTGGAATACATTGCTGAAAAGACAAAGAACCACAAACCACGCACCATCCGAGTACCGCTCAATGATAAGGCGAAAGCAATTCTTGCCAAATATGCCGACCTTGAAACGAGGCTATTGCCAAAGATAAACCAAAACATATACAACCGTCAGATCAAGAAAATTCTGAAACTGCTCGGCATTGACCGCATGGTGACTGTTATTGACAACAAGACTCGTGAGCCTATACAGAAACCAATCTGCGATATTGCGACAAGCCACACTGCGAGAAAGACGTTCATCGGCAACCTGTACAAGAAGGTGAAAGATCCAAATCTTGTTGCATCTCTTTCGGGACACACAGATGGCAGTCGAGCCTTTGCACGTTACAGAGAAATCGACAACGAGATGAAACGTGAGCTGGTGAAATTGATAGACTGACCTATTGCGAGTTTGCCAAAATTGCGTTTCAAAAACGGATATTCAATAAAAACGTTGGCGTTTAGAAGAAAATGCTATACCTTTGCAGACAAACAAGAACCAAAAATATAATAAAAAGGTTTCAAAAATATGGTACAGACATCAAGCCAAAGCACTGTAAATAAGATAG
>DJOD01000019.1 GCA_002437115.1 Prevotella sp. UBA6447 | reverse complement strand
ATTCAGTTGAGCTACGGAGCCTCTTTGTTTAAGCGAGTGCAAAGGTACGGCTAATTGTTGGAACTTCCAAATTTTATGGATACTTTTTTGCGATTTTCTTCGTTTTTTCGTTTGTTTCCCTCATATCCACAGCCCGTTGCGGTGCTCGTCATGACGGGCTGGGGTAGGCCGCGTGGGCTATTCATAGTCGTCGATGACGCTGTTGGTGAAGTCCATCATGGGCTTGGCCACTTGGAAGAGGTCGGTCGTTTGCCGCAGCCAGTCGGGACGGGCGAAGAAGTTGTCGTCCACGCGTTTCCAGCAACAGTAGTCTTTCATCTTCAGGTAGCGGATGTACTCATAGTCGGCGGGGAAGTCTCGTGGTGCCTTTTTCAGGTGCGCTATGCCGAATCCTTTGTCCGACATGTTGTAGTCATCGTCCCAATGTCCTTCGCCTGGCTTGCCGAACGCCTTGACAAACGCGCGGTTTTCCACGCATGCCCTCCATTCGTCGATGTTGCCCATGATTTCGTTGCGCATGGCTGTGAGGATGTTGGTCGGCAGGCAGTAAGCACCTGCGGCCAGTAGGCAATGGTCTGGCTGCAGGTGGATGTAATAGCCGCCATGGAGTCCCTTCTTCCCGTGGGCGGAGATGTATGCGCCAAAATGTCGCTTGTAGGGGCTCTTGTCCTTGGAAAAGCGTATGTCGCGGTTGAATCGGTAGCAGCAGTCCTTGGGCGTGAGGTGGGCTACGGAGGGGTCGAAGGTGGTGATGGCCTTGATGGCCTTGGCTACGCCCTCTTCAAACTCTTTCTTGGCTTGCAGGTATGCTGTCTTGTGCTCATGGAACCATGTGGTCTCGTTGTGGATGGCTATTTGTTGCAGGAAGTTCAGAATTGATGTTGTGTCCATGTCCTTTCTTGTAGTTGTGATAAAAGAATTTTGCCCCAAGGCGTTGGGGGAGCAGTCAGAGCTTGCTTCCTTCCAGCAGCTTGGGACAGAATTTGTCGAATTGACACTCGGAGCAGAGGGGCTTCGCGCTTTTGCACACATAACGCCCGTGGAGCAGGAGCCAATGGTGTGCGTTGGGTATGTCGTCGTGCGGAATGTGGCGCATGAGGTATCGCTCAACCTTGAGGGGCGTTTGGGCATCCTTGGGCACCAGCCCGAGCCTGTGGGCCACGCGGTAGACGTGCGTGTCGACGGCCATGGTGGCGTGTCCGAACCAGACGGCTTCCACGACGTTGGCCGTTTTTTGACCTACGCCAGGAAGTTTTACCAGCTCTTGGTGACTTTCTGGCACTTCGCCCCCATGCTTGTCGACGAGCATGCGAGCCATCTCTATGAGGTGGCTCGCCTTGGCGTTGGGGTAGCTCACCGACCGGATGTGTTCCAACACATCCTCCAGGTTGGCCGACGCCATGTGGCGTGCGTCGGGGTAATGCCTGAAAAGTTCAGGTGTCACTTCGTTGACACGCTTGTCAGTGCATTGGGCAGACAGCACGGTGGCGACGAGGAGCTGAAATGCCGAGGCAAACAGCAACTCTGTCGTCACGTGTGGCTGTTGTGACCTGAAGGTGCCGAGCACGCGCTCGTAGCGTTCCTTTCTTGTCATTTGATCATGTCGACCGACCGCTTGAGGAACTTGTCGAGGGCTTCTCCCTTGAGCATGCCGTTCTGCAGCAAGGCTAGGTCGATCAGCTGGTGCACGACGTTGTTGCCCTTGGCATAGTCGCTGAGCACCTGGTTTTTCTTGTCGTGTTGCTCATCGACGGCTTTCTGCGTCTTCTGCAGGTCGTCTTTTTCCTCTTGCGTTACCTCTTCGGGCTTCTTGCCGTTTTGGCTCTGGCGCAGGGCGGACAGTCGGGCTGACAGTCCTTTCAGCTCGCTTGTGATGGGCTTGAGGGCTTCCTCGGTGGCCTTGCTGGCGTCTGCCAGCACCTCCTTGACCAGCTTGTGGTCGGCGTTGAGCACGATGGTGTAGGTGTCGGGCATCTGGCCGTAGAAGCTCATGCCGGGCTGGAACTTGCTCATCTCCTTCATGCGCCGCATATACTCGCTCTCGGTGATGATGACGGGTTGCGCGCTTTCGCCCAGCGACTCGACATCCACGTTGAACTGCGCCTTGTCCATCTTGGGCATCTGCGAGCGGAACACCTCTGACAAATTGTCGCGGTCGTCGCCCTTGATGGTCTCTTCTTTCTTGTCCTCCTTGACAATGAGGCGGTCGATGATGTCTGCGTCCACGCGGGCAAAATGGCTCTTCTCAAACTTCTGCTCCAGCATGGAGACCATGGGCACGTCAAGCTGCCCGTCGAGCAGCAGCACGCTGTAGCCTTTGGCCTCGGCCGACTTGATGTAGGAGAACTGGTCTTCCTTGTTGGTGGCGTAGAGGTAGACGAGCTCGCCGTTCTTGTCTGTTTGGTTGTCCTTGATGAGGGCCTTGTACTCTTCAAAGGTGAAGAACTTGCCCTCCACGTCCTTAAGCAGCGCGAAGTCCTTGGCGCGGTCGTAGAAGTCGTCTTGCGAGAGCATACCATAGTTGATGAAGATCTTCAGGTCGTCCCACTTGGCCTCATAGTCCTTGCGGTCGTCCTTGAAGGTCTGCTGTAGGCGGTCGGCCACCTTCTTGGTGATGTAGGTGGAGATTTTCTTCACGTTGGCGTCGCTCTGCAGGTAGCTGCGGCTCACGTTAAGCGGGATGTCGGGCGAGTCGATGACACCGTGGAGCAACGTCAGGAAGTCGGGCACGATGCCCTCCACCTGGTCGGTGACAAACACCTGGTTGCAGTAGAGCTGTATCTTGTTGCGCTGCAAGTCGATGTTGCTGTGGGTGCGTGGGAAGTAGAGGATGCCTGTCAGGTGGAACGGGTAGTCCACGTTGAGGTGTATCCAGAACAAGGGCTCGTCCTGCATGGGATACAAGGTGCGGTAGAAGCTCTTGTAGTCTTCGTCTTTCAAGGTGGAAGGGGTCTTTGTCCAAAGGGGCTCCACGTTGTTGATGATGTTGTCCTCTTTGGTTTCCACTTGCTTGCCGTCTTTCCATTCGGTCTTCTTTCCGAAAGCCACTGGCACGGGCATGAACTTGCAATACTTGTTGAGCAGTTGCTCGATTCGTGCCTTTTCCAGGAAGTCTTTGCAGTCGTCGGAGATGTGGAGGATGATGTCGGAGCCCCTGTCAGCCTTTTCGGCATCGTCGATGGTGAATGATGGAGACCCGTCGCAGCTCCACTTGATGGCCTTGGCGCCCTCCTTGTAGCTCTTGGTGACGATTTCCACCTTGTCGCTGACCATGAACGACGAATAGAATCCCAGTCCGAAATGGCCGATGATGGCGTTGGCCTCGTCCTTGTACTTGTCAAGGAAGTCGGTGACCCCTGAGAAGGCTATCTGGTTGATGTACTTGTCAATCTCCTCGGCGGTCATGCCTATGCCCCGGTCGCTGATGGTCAAGGTCTTGGCGTCCTTGTCCAGGGTGACATGGATGGTTAGGTCGCCCAGGTCGCCTTTGAAGTCGCCTTTCTGGGCCAGGGTCTTCAGCTTCTGCGTCGCGTCAACGGCGTTGCTGATCATCTCGCGGAGGAAAATCTCATGGTCTGAGTAGAGAAACTTTTTGATGACGGGGAAAATGTTCTCGGTTGTAACCCCAATATTTCCTTTTTGCATGATAATGGTATTTTGATTTTTTCTTCTTCTTCGGCTAAAGGATTGCAAAAGGTGTGCCATAAACGGCAAGCGGGGGTGAGCAAGGCGGTTTGCGAAAATTACTTTGAACTTTTTCTGAATATTTGACAAGATGTATCTCGGAAACAGCTATTTTTGTAGCATAGATTCATTTCGATAGGTTAAGGTTAGTTTTTAAAAGGTTAAAAAGAGCCCCCAACCAGAGTAGTGATACTGCGGGTTGGGGGAATTCTTTTTCTTCACGAACATCTCCCATCCCACGTTGGGCGGGGCGTGTGCCACGTTGCCTCAGAGAGGGAAGCCAGACCGCAAGGCTGGCGCAGACCGCAATCTTCCAATATTCCAGTTCTTCCAAATTCCAATAAGGGTACATCAAGACAAATCCCCTTCTTATAAACTTTATAACTAATTAATTATTAAGTAGTTATATATAAGAAAGAAGAAATTGTCACCCCTTGAAAATTAATTGGAAGATTTGGAATTGGAAGATTCCACCACCGCCACTTTCCTCTCAAAGGCTGATAATCAGCATGTTAACTTATTAACGAATAAGACAAAATGAAATACGACATCACAAAAACCACCCCTCCAGCCATGCAAAGCCCCAGTCGAGGCGTTGAAATCATCGCTCTTTCCACCCGCAAGTGTCAAAAGACAAGTGGCAGCGCGTTGCGCCCATGTTTTTTTTCCTCATGGAGCGCGCGCAATTGGCCATAGTCGGAAGGAAACGAGCGGCCTGCGGCACAATTCCGAGGCCGAAAGAGGCGATTCCCTGGATTTCGAACTACCTGTCGCATAGGTGAGATGCAACCAGACGACACCGCTCGCCTTACGCTTGGGTCCTCGGCAGGCCATCCATGGCGCACCCCCGGATGAGAGAGGGAAACGAAGGCGGAGCGCCGTCAAACTATTAATAAAACTTAAAAAGAAGGCGTCGCCAACTTCAAGAGAGAGAAGAATCACGGAGAAATGCGTACCTTTGCAAAAGCTATTACGAGTTAGTAGCATCATTCAAACCTATTTAAAAAGTTTTAAAACAAAATGGCAACAAAAATCAGATTGCAGCGTGGCGGTCACAAGGCTTATGCTTTCTATCGCATTGTTATCGCTGACGCTAGAGCACCACGTGATGGTAAATTTACTGAGAAGATTGGCACTTACAACCCCAACACCAATCCCGCAACCGTAGATTTGAATTTCGAGCGCGCTCTCTACTGGGTGGAGAATGGCGCGCAGCCCACCGACACCGTCCGCAACATCCTCAAGGGCGAGGGCGTTTACATGATGAAGCATCTCAAGGGTGGTGTCAAGAAGGGCGCTTTCGACGAGGCTGCTTGCCAGCAGAAGTTTGAGGCTTGGAAGACGGTCAAGGACCAGAAGCTCGAGGTGCTGCGCGGCAACGTGGCCAAGGCTAAGCAGGAGGCTGCTTCCAAGGAGCTCGAGGCTGAGAAGAAGATCAACGAGACTATCGCCAAGAAGGTGGCCGAGAAGAAGGCCGCAGAGGCTAAGGCCAAGGCTGAGGCTGAGGCAGCCAAGGCTGCGGAGGCCGCCCAGGCTGAGGCTCCCGCTGAGGAGGCTCCCGCTGAGGCTTAATGGCTTTCGTGAGAAGAAACAAATCTTGCCAGGTTCCCTTGGGACCTGGCTTTTTTGGTTTTGTGGCGTCCGCCTTTGCGTGCGCTGGGGGGCTGTGGCACATGTTTTGCTATGCTCTCATCAGATTACAACAAAGAAATGGAGGCATACATATATGGCATTTATTGATTACTATAAGATTTTGGGTGTTGACAAGAACATCCCACAAAAGGATGTCCGTGCAGCTTACCTCAGGCGCGCCAAGCAGTTTCACCCCGACCTTCATCCAGACGACCCGAAGGCAAAGGCCAAGTTCCAGGCGTTGACGGAGGCTTATGAGGTGATAAGCGACCCCGAAAAGCGCAAGAAATACGACCAATATGGTGAGAACTGGCGTAGCGCCGAAGCTTTCAACCAGCAAGCGGGTGGCGGCTCTGACGGCAGTTCCCATTGGTCGAGTGGCGGTTCTGGAGGCGGTTCGCCTTTTGATGGCTTCGATTTCTCGGGCTTCGGCAACGGAGGGGGAGGCTTTTCCAGCTTCTTCCAAGACTTGTTTGGAGGCATGGGCGGCGGAACGCGAGCCAGGTCGGGTGCGCGCCAGAGCACGGGCGAGATGAACGCCAAGGTCAACCTCGACCTTTACACGGCGTTGCTGGGCGGACAAATCATCATCCAGCTGAGCAATGGCGAGAAGCTCAAGTTGAAGGTGAAGCCGGAGACGCAGAACGGAACGAAGGTGCGTGTGCGCGGCAAGGGTTACGACCGCGGCGATGGCACGTTCGGCGACTTGATTATCACCTATAATGTGGTGTTGCCCACCCACCTGACGGCTCGCCAGAAAGACCTGCTCGGCGAGATGAGGCAGGCAGACGGCGGCCTATGATGGCAGGCTGTGTGACAAAAAGGCAGAACGGCTCTGGCACGTGCCCATCGGGAAGCTCGGCGAGCTTTCGGTGGCCACATGCCAGAGCTGTCTTGTTTTGTGCTTGCGTCGTGTGTCAGACCTCGCCGTGGCGCTCCTGCAGGAATCGCTCGGCACGCTGCAGGTCGGCCGGGGTGTCGATGCCCACGGTCTCCACGTTTGTGACGCCCACGCGGATGCGGTATCCGTTTTGCAGCCAGCGCAGTTGCTCGAGGCTCTCGGCCTTTTCCAGGGGCGACTGGGGGAGCTGGGTGATTTCGCGCAACACGTCGCGGCGGTAGGCGTAGACGCCCAAGTGCTTGAGGAACGGGAAGTTTGCCAGCCACGTGGCGTGCTCTTTACCGCGCACATAGGGGATGACCGACCTGGAGAAATAGAGCGCAAAGCCATTGGCGTCGGTCACGATCTTGGGCGAGTTGGGATTGTCCACCTCATCCATGGTCGCGAAAGGCTTCCCTATCGTGGCGATTTGCGTGGAGGAGTCGTCAAACTGCTGGCAGACCGCCCTGATTTGGGATGCTTGGATGAAAGGCTCGTCGCCCTGGATGTTCACGATCACGTCGGCGTCGGTAGCGATTTTTTGGGCAGCCTCTTCGATGCGATCTGTGCCGCTCTTGTGGTCGGCCCTGGTCATGACGGCTCTGCCGCCAAAGGCTTCTACGGCTGCCAGGATGCGTTCGTCGTCTGTCGCCACCCATGCTTCAGGTATTTCGGTGGTCACTTGCTCGTAAACTCTCTGGATGACAGGCTTTCCGCCCAGCAAGGCCAAGGGCTTTCCCGGAAACCTCGTGGAGGCGTAGCGTGCTGGGATAATAGCTATGAATTTCATAAGTTGTCGATTTGTTAAAATGGTGTTGTTCCTTGTGCAAAGATAACACTTTTATGAGTAATGACCCATTTTTGGATAGCTAAAAGTGGCTGTACGACGCATGCTTGGCTTTGCCAGAATGTCATATTGTCCCAATTGGGTTAAATATTCTTAACGGTTCGTTGAAAATATTGTGTGTGAAAGCCCTATCTCTCCGAAAAACGTTATCTTTGCGTAATAATAATATGTGGGCTTGCTCGATAGGCTGCATTGCCCTCCAACGAATTACGCTTATGGCTAAAAAGATACTTCTTGGGTTTTTGTTCACCTTGTTGATGGGTGGTTTACCCCAGGTGGCCAATGCTGCTTCGGCCATTGAGATTGTCGACAACGAGGCGCAGGCTGTTTCTGTCTCTGTCAGCAACGAAGGTGTGCTGCGGGTCACAGGGGCGGCAGGTCAGACACTCTATGTTTACAACATTACCGGAGTGAGGGTGCTGAGTGTCAAGGTGGACGGCTCAGACAAGAGCTATAACCTCAATCTGTCGAAAGGATGCTATATTGTAAAGGTAGGCAAGACAGTAAGAAAAATCTCCATCAGGTAACCATGGGCGGGAGCTTTTGTGGAGGCTCCAAGTTTGTTCCGTTCCTTATGCTATTTTTGTTGGTGGCCAGTTGCTCAGAACAAGCAAACCCCAACAAGAACTTGAAACTGAGTGATTATGACTCCCTCAGGGTGGGAAGTTATGTGGTGAGCCCAAGCAAAGTCCATGTGGAGATGGAACGCCTGATGTCGGCCGACAAGTGGACTTGTCAGGCTGACGGTTATGTCAGGAGATACTATCGGAACAAAGGACCGTTCATTTGGATCAACCGTATCGGGGTAGCCCCCCGTGCAGACAGTTTGTTGGCTTATTTGCCCAAGGTGTGCTTGATGGGATTTTCTCCCGGCAGTTTTAGGATGGGCGCGATAGCTTCCGACCTGCGAAGGGTTAAAAACCTTGACTTCGACAACCATAACAACCAGGCCAGCAAGGTCTTCGCGCGGTTGGAATACAACCTGACAAGGGCGTATTTGCGCTATGTGGCCGGGCAACGGTTCGGTTTCGTGAGCCCCGGGGCGATCTTCAACCATCTTGAGGCGAAAGACGGCGACTCCTCGCGAACGACCTACAAGACCCTGTTTGACATCCGGGCGGAAAGGCCAGGCGACAAATTCTGGCAGACGGCTCTCAGAAAGGTGCGGCAGGATAGTGTGGCTGAGTTTATGGCTGAGGTGGAGCCCCGCAACCCCTTGTACCGCCAACTGTTGCACTTGTTGCACAGTCCGCTGGCTCACAAGTATGGCCGGCATCTCATCTTGGTGAACCTGGAACGCAGCAGGTGGCGATTGCCGGATGACCCTTACCTACATGACCGCTACGTCTTGGTGAACATACCCTCTTTCCACCTCGTGGCAAACGACGGCAACGAGAGCCTGTCGATGCGCATGGGGTGTGGCAGCACAAAGACCAAAACCCCATTGATAGTGAGCAAGATCACAAGGATGGATGTCAATCCGCAATGGATTGTGCCGCGAAGTATTGTCAAGAGCAGCATCGCGCGCCATGCTGGCAGCTCGTCGTGGTTCGCTTCGCATCGCTATTTCGTTCGCGAGCGCAACACGGGCAAGGTGGTGGACGCATCCGGGGTGACGCCTGCCATGCTGTTCGGTGGCGGCTACCTGGTGGTGCAGGAGGGGGGTGAGGGCAACTCGCTGGGCAGGATTATTTTCCGTTTCAACAATGGCCAGTCCATCTTTTTGCACGGAACCCCCAACCCCCGTGTGTTTCAGCGAACCGTCCGCGACGTCAGCCATGGTTGTGTGCGCCTGGAGCGCCCTCTCGCGCTGGCCGGGTTTCTGCTTGGAAAAGGGCGAAGCGACATGCTGGACAAGGTGGTCTACTCGGCGCGTGCCGACGTGTCGCCCTTGGGGAAAGACCCAAGGGCGCTGACCGAACGGCAAAAGGAAGTGCTCGACACGCTCGACCGGAAGCGATTGGTGGGGCGGGTGAAGGTGGAGCCCGACGTGCCGGTCTTCATATTATATTATACGCTGTTTCCCAACAGCAAGGGTGGATGGGACGCCTATCGTGACGTGTATGGCTACGACGTGCCCATCCTTGACCGGATCCGTAGCTTCATGTAGGACACAAGTTGGAGAAAATGTCGG
Source organism: Prevotella sp. UBA6447 (assembly GCA_002437115.1). Lineage (GTDB taxonomy): Bacteria > Bacteroidota > Bacteroidia > Bacteroidales > Bacteroidaceae > Prevotella. The sequence continues at coordinate 9,739 of DJOD01000019.1, read as the reverse complement.
TGAGAGAATACAACGAAGAAAACATTGTAAGGATGCTGAGGAGCCCAGCCACGAGGCGAGCGGCGTTCTCAACGGTAGTCAGGATGTATGGCGAGCCTTTGTACTGGAAGGTTCGCCGCCTTGTATTGACGCACGAGGACACCGATGATGTGTTGCAGAACACCTTCATGAAGGCATGGACCAACCTCGACTCTTTCCAGGGCAAGTCAAAGCTCTCAACGTGGCTTTACCGCATAGCCATCAACGAGGCGCTCGACATGTTGCGCAAGCAAAGGGCTACCACCAACGTGAGCGCCGATGAGAGCCCGTCGGTGGCCGAGCGCCTGATGGCCGACGACTACTTTGACGGCGACGAGACCGCCGCACAACTGCAGGAGGCTATCGCCACGCTGCCAGACGTGCAGCGAACGGTCTTCAACCTGCGTTACTACGACGAGATGAAATATTCGGAGATGAGCAAGATTCTCGGCACCAGCGAGGGGGCCCTGAAGGCGAGCTACCACCACGCCGTGAAGAAAATAGAAGAGTATTTCCACCGCCATGAATGACCTTTCGGCGGTGCATGTTTTTTGAGAATAAATTAAACCATTGAGCTTCCCAAACGTCAAATAAAAAAACTCTACAATATGGAAAAGGAAGAGAAATACATCGAGGCCACTTTTGGTCGAAAGGCTCCTTTCAAGGTGCCAGAAGGTTATTTCGACAACTTTGCCTCCAGTCTGATGGAACGCTTGCCCGAGCAAGGCAAACAGCCGCAGGTCCAGTCGCCATTCCTAAGGCCGCCCGTGTGGGTGCGATGGCGAAAAGTCATCGTCGTATCGGCTGCCAGCCTCTTAGTGGCCATGCTGGGCGTGGGCGCTTACCTGCAACATGAGGGTGCCGCATCCGAAAAGGAGCGGGTGGCCCATGCGGCTCCGTCGTCGTCCTATTCGTCCATGGATGCCTTGACCGATTATGCCATGCTCGATTCCGATGACATGTACGCCTATATGGCCGATGTCAAATGAATCCAAAGAAAATGACAATGACGCTTATGCTTAAAAGATTTTTCATTGCCGTGTTGGCCCTGGCGCTGGCCCTGCCGTCACAAGCCCAAGGCCATCGCAAGTTCGACCCTGCGAGATTTCAGGCCGAGCTGGAACAGTTCATCGCCACAGAGGCCTGCCTCAATCCAAGGCAGGCGGCGACTTTCTTCCCCCTCTACAGGGAGATGCAGAACAAGCAGCGCATGCTTTTCAACAAGATGCGCTGTTATCAGCACGTGGACACGCGAGACCAGAAAGCCTCGGCGAGAGCCATCAAGGAGTGTGACCTTATCGACTTGCAGATCAAGCAGGTGCAGCAGGAGTATCACAAGAAATTTTGCAAGGTGCTTCCGGCTGGCGTTGTGCTGAGGATCATCAGGGCCGACGAGAAGTTTCACCGTCAGGCGTTCCAAAGAGCCGCCCGCCGCGACGGTCGCGACGGCCCCCATGGACCGAGACGTTGACAACGTTAACGTGCTAACAGAAAATGCGAAAGGGCTTCTGCCACCATGGTTAAGGCAGGCATCCTTTCGCGTTTTTTGTGGGGCTTATGCAAACTGGTTGCCCGTTGCCACAGAGAGGGTCACGCGGCATTGGCCGCAAACATCCGTTATTGTGGCTCCGCTTCCGCTCAACGAATAGAATATGCTTTCGCCGACGAGCACATATTCCCAGGTAGGTTCATTCTGTTCTTTGGTTTCAAGGCATTCACCTTCTTGATCCACTCGATGGTAGCCGTCTGCTTTTGGCGCACATTGGTTTCGTCAACCTTGTCGTCGCCCTGGTCTCTATCAAGTAGATTTTATCTGCCGTAGCCACGATGAAGTCGGGATGATAGGTGGACATCATCGGTGAGCGTAACCTTCGCTAACATCTCTCCACTTTCCCAAGCCGCATTGACCACATCGGTGAGTCGATGCGCCAACTCCAAAGATATATTGTTAGAATTTATTGCCATAGTCATCATCAGTTTTGTAATTCAACACTCAACATTCAACATTAAGAATGACTTGGCTCTCGAACCCGAACACATCCACCGCCTTGACGCAAACCTTTCTTTCAGACTTATAAGGCATCGCCAAGCGAGTGGAATAGACGCAATGCAGAGGGTAGCTGTCGTCATCCACGTTCTCCCGATAATCCTGCCAGGTGCTGCGGAAGGTTTCTCCGTCATAGTCGGGGTCGATGCTCCAATACTCGATGAGCGGCAGCGGGTCTTGCTCCATCACCTGCTGGAGTTTCACCTTGTCCTTATCATCCAATGGGAGAAGGCGAAGTTCCAGCCGAGCACGATAACCTTGTCCCAATCGCCCCCGAGCAAGGAAGCCTTTGCCTCAACAGCACGACGCACGGTTGCGGCTGTGGTCAAGCGGTTCGGACTATCCACTACTACTAATGTACGTGTACCTTTTATATATCCGAAGTTTCGGTCGCTCACTTGTTCTGGAGAGAAAGGCAAAGCACCAAAGAGTCCTAAGACAACTTGCGACAAGTCGCCCACTCTATGAAGTTTCTTGCTGTTATGGAAAGCCTCCTTCTGATAGTCGCCGATGCTCTGATAAAGGAAAGGCTTTACCTCTTGGTCGATGAATCGCTTGCGCATCACCAAAGAAGCTGGCTTGCCGATGCCGCAGGTAATCCATCTTCTGTCTAAATGCTCCGCAACCGCTGCGGTCGTGCCACTGCCACCGAAGAAATCACAGACGAGGTCGCTTTACCGAATATATCGTCCATTATCAACTTCACATATGAAGCTACATGCCAATCTATATGGACACAAAATGTACCTCTATCAGACAATAATTCTTTCATGAGTATCAATCTCTTGTATATCATTTTCAAATAAGAGAATCCCCAAGCGGCAGAAAGGCTTTTTGCAAAATTTCGCCTTGGTTGCTTGGTTATCCCAGGTAAAATGCTGGATTTCGTGGGAACGACAATTATACGAAGAAAGGGTATGTCTCTTGAAGTAAGAAACATACCCTTTCGGATATCATGCTTGTAAGTATGTGATTTCTATAAGGTGGCGTTAGCTTTATCGAATGACGACTTTCACGGCGTCCTTGCCAGCCTTTACCACATAGACACCGCCTGGAACACCCATTGTGACGGAGCTTCCTGAGTTCACCTCGGCCACTTTCGCACCATCGAACGTGTAGACCTCAGCCTTCTGCGCATCGCCCTGGTAGCTGATGGTGTTACCTGAAACGGCAATAGTGGTGGGGCGTTGCGTCGTCTGCGAAATGCCGTTTGTCGTTTTGTCAACGCCGGTAACGGTGATGTCGTCAAGACGTATGCCGCCGTCGTCAGCGAGATTGAGCTTGCTGGTGAACGTTAGCATAAGACTTTTGGCCTGCTGTGGCAACTTGATGCCCTTTGCCTTGCTCCAGGTCTTTTTACCCTCGTCGAGTCCGAGGCTGGTGAAGTCGGCCACTTGTGTAGCCTGGCCATCGTCTGCTTTGCAGTCTACGGTCATGCCTTTCACATCACCTTTATTCTTTCCGAAAGCACCAAATGAGAGCTCAAGATTGTTGTATCCTTCTGTGGCGATGCCCGTTATGGTGAAAGACGCGTTGCCCTTGAAGTAGAGATTACCGTTTGCCGAAGCCCCCTCGTAATCGGAAGGGTTGTTGTTGCGCACGTTCACGTTGTCATCGGCGGTAGCCGTAGTCCACGAGAACATCGACGATGGGTTGTTCGTCCACACATGGCTTTCGATTGGCTCGTCCTTATCGGTAGCGGCGGTACCGAAGTCTTCGCTGAAAATCGTGACCGTTGATGTCACGTCGTTGTCGGCCGACAAAGTGGTGGCGGGTGCGGCGGCTGTAATGGCTGCAAGAAGCAGACCAGCGTGAAGAGTAAGTTTTTTGGTTCTCATTCTTATTTTTCATTTTAATTCGTGGCAAAAATACCAACCTGTTGTTACACGTTGGTTTCATCCGTGTTACGATGCGGTTAAGGCGCGCTTGGTCTCGGATTTGTAACACGGTCGAAATGTCCTTGTAATAAGATAGCCGTTATTTTGCCGGCAATATAATGATAAAGATTCAGATGAAAACGAAAACAAAGATCCGACTGTTTGCGCTGGCTGCAGCGGCTTGTTGCGCAAACACGGCCTTGGCCCAGGGCGATGACATGACTACAACGAAGAAGTTGCCTATGAAGACTTATACGAAAAACGGCAGACTTCATTTTGAAACAGCCAATGGCAACTTCCATTGGTGGCTGGACAACCGCATCTACATAGATGCCGCAGGCTACGTCCCCACCGAGAGTGTGGATGGCCTTCGGTCGAAGACCAATAAGGATCTTGAGGACGACGACGGCAAGTTCCGCTTTAGCAATGGCGTGATTGTGCGTCGCGCGCGTATGGCCGTGAAGGCCACGTTATATGAGAAGTGGTTTGCCGAGTTCGACCTCGACCTCGCTTACAACGAGGTGGATATAAAGGATATGTATCTTGGTTATAAGTTCAACGACCATCTTTGGGTGAAGGCTGGGCAGTTCAAGGAACCTATGAGCATGGAGAGCGTCACCAGCTCAAAGTATCTGAATAGCATGGAACGCCCCATGCCTGTCGACATCTTTGCATCAGGACGTCATCTTGGAACTTCACTCACGGCGTGGGGAAATCACTGGTGGGCCTCGGGCGGTGTGTTTGGCTCTCAGGCCGACCTGATACAGAAGGAGCGCAACCGTGGCGATGACGGCTACGCGTTTACGGGTCGTGTGGCGGTATCGCCTGTGCAAAACGACGAGACCACCATCCATATCGGAGGTTATGCCACATACCGCACGCCCGATGGGACGGGCATGGAAAACCGCATGGTGGAGTTTCGCGGGCTTCCCGAGAGCGAGGTGGACCACCGTCGTTTCGTGGATGCCGAAGTGGAGAACGTGAACCATTACTACACGTTGGGCTACGAACTGGCTTTACGTCATCGCAAATGGCTGGCCTACGGCGAGTATGTCTTCACAAGCATCAACCGTTATGGATTGGACAATGGTCGTAAGTATGACTTGAAGAACGCCACGTTCAATGGTTGGTATGCGAAGGCTTCATACATGATCCTTGGCCAGGCACGCCACTACTCGCCTGAAGATGCCGAGTTTGGCCCCATGCCTGTGACACGCAAGGGTGGCAACCTGGAAGTAGCCGCGCATTACAGTACCGTGAACCTGAACGACTTCCACGACGCGAGGGCCGTGATCACGGGTGGTGCGGCCAAGGCTTATTCGCTTTCCCTCAACTGGTATCCGCGCTCCAACCTGCTCGTAGGACTCAACTATACGTTCATGGACAACGACAAGTATGCCGATGCGAAGGGAAATGTAACCGTTGACGGACAGCCCCTCAGCAAAGCACGAAAGGATGGGATCGACTTCAACATCTTGCAGCTTCGGCTCATGGCAGCATTCTAATTATTCCGTTAATCAACAATCAAGGAAATGAATAAATACTTAGGAAAATCTTGGTGCCTCTGCCTTGGGAAAAGAAGAGGGTTCCTTTTCATCGCACTATGCCTGTTGACCACACTACTCTCAGGTTGCAAGACAGACAGCGAGAGTGATATCTTCACGCCAGATGAAGGCGAGACTACAAGCGGAAAGGTGGTCATCAATGAAATCTGTGGCAAGCAAGATCCTGATGACGACTGGCTGGAACTTTACAATCCGTCGAAAGACGAGGCCGACCTTAGTGGTGCGCATATTGTCAAGACAGACGAGGAAGGCAAGGACGAGGTCATCTTCACCTTTGCAAAAGGCAAGACCATCAAGCCAGGCGAGTATGTGGTGGTGGCCACGCTCACAGGTGAGCTCCAGGCTGGAATATCCAACTCGAAGGAAGTGGGACTCCGCTTGGTGGCTGCCAATGGCGAGGTGATGGACAAATTCGACCGCGACAAGAACGTGGGCGAGGGAAAATCGCACGCGGTAGGAGGCAGTTATGCTCGCGTTCCTGATGGCACAGGGGCATGGACTGTTGCTGGCAAGGCCACTCGCGGGGGGGCCAACGGCGATTCTTCCGCAATTGGTGGAGGAAGCGACGGCGGCAAGTTGGTCATCAATGAGGTGTGCGGTAAGCAGGATCCCGACGATGACTGGCTTGAACTTTACAATAACTCGCAGGCCGACAAGGACCTCTCGGGCGCAAAGATCGTGAAAACGGATGAGGACGGAAACGATGAGGTCATCTTCACCTTTGCAAATGGCAAGACCATCAAGCCAGGCGAGTATGTGGTGGTGGCCACGCTCACGGGCGAGCTCCAGGCTGGAATATCCAACAAGAAACAAGTGGCCTTGACGCTGGTTGCGGCTGACGGCATGGTGATTGACAAGTTTGACCGCAACAAGGACGTAGGCGATGGCGTGCAACATGAAGCTGGAGGCAGCTACGCTCGTGTGCCTAATGGCACAGGAGCTTGGAAAATTGTGGCCAAGGCAACGCGTGGACAGGAGAACAATTAGTGTTGTTACTGCATTTTGACTATCAACATTTAACAGTGGCTTAGAAGGGCCAACGTGAAATTATGACGCATCATTTATTAAGTCGTTTTTCAGCCATTCTTCCTGCCTCTTTCTATGAGGGAGGCCGGATGAGTGTGCTCTTTCTTATTTTTCTCTTGCCTCTCTCCATGAGTGCGGAGACAATCAAGTTTGTATTTGTGTCCGACTGCCACTATGGTCTCTCGCGTACCTTCCGTGGCCATGAGGGCGTTTCGGCCCAAGTGGTCAGTCGTGCCATGATAGAGAAGATCAATCTTCTTCCCGAGACCGTGTTGCCCAATGATGGTGGCGTATGTGGTGGACAAAAGGTCGGAATGGTTGATTTTGTGGCGAATACAGGCGACATCGCCAATCGCATGGAGCCTGGGGTGCAGACGGCCGCGTACTCGTGGAAACAGTTTGTGGGAGATTGGACCAACCTGCTCAACGTTAAATGTAACAACGATAACAAGTCGCCGCTCTACCTGCTGCCAGGCAATCACGATGCAAGTAACGCCATAGGCTGGTGCGACCCCCTGCGTCCGGAACGTGACGCAACGGCCATGGCCGGGATTTTCAACATGATGATGAACCCCCAAAAAGCACGTACAGCTGAATCGTTCGACTTTCGAAAAGACAAAGTGCGGTATTCGTTTACGCTGAAAGGTGTGCACTTCGTTTTCGCAGGCATATGGCCCGACACGCCCACACGCCGATGGATAGCGGCGGATATGGCACAAGTGGGTGCGCGAACGCCTGTCATCTTGTTTGTCCATGACCAGCCTGCTGTTGAGGCTAAGCACTTCATCAACCCCAATGGCAAGCATGACCTCAACCCCGAAGACCGTTTCGAGAACCTTCTGGCGGATACATCAAGTGTGCGAAGCCGCAAGGATGTGCCTGTGAGGGAGCGTGGCGAACTGGCTGACTTCTTGGCTAAGAACAGTCAAATTAAGGCTTATTTCCATGGCAACGAGAACTATAACGAGTTTTATCGATGGCCTGAGGATGCACAAAGAGTGTCCACGCCCATTTTTAGAGTAGACTCTCCTATGAAGGGTGTTTATTCTTCGGCTGACGAAAGTATGCTTTCGTTCATCTTCGTCTGCATTGACACCGACACGCACAAGCTTACTGCAAGGGAGTGTCTTTGGAATGTAGGAAAAGGATTGAAATGGGGAGAGCATGCCACCATCGCCCTATGAACAAAGCGGGCTTTCTTGCTATGGCAAGCGGCAAAGCCGTGCGCTGACCTCGTACCGAAATCTTATACGCGACGAGATTATGATTCTTTTGTGAGAAATAATAGCTTAAATTTTGAAAACAATAGCTATTATTTTTCACGGTAAGCTATCGGCTAATATTCAGCAAGTTGCAGATTTGGAGATTATTGGCTAAACAGGAACTTAAATGGAATAAGGATTATTCATGTTGCGAAAACATGAGATTGGTTCATCGTTCTTTAACGGTGAACTTTTTGCCGTCACCCGTTGAAATGACTTTTTGCTGAAATCGCCTGTCCGCATTACCTAAAAGTCGGTAAATGCAGGTGTTTGTGACGCCTTTTGGTTTTAGAAGCGCGGGATATTTTGTAATTTTGGCAGACGTGACGGAGACGGTAGAAAATAAAGAGTATAAAACCAGGCAAAAACGACATGAAGGTATGACAAACGTATGGATTAGTGCCGTCGGGTTGTGCGGTGCGACAATCATAGGCAGCATCTTGGGTTTTGCGATCAAGAAGCTTTCCCACATGTGGAACGACACCGTGCTCGGCTATTGTGCTGGCATCATGCTGGCGGCCGCCACGCTCGGCTTGATAGTTCCCGCCTTCGAGTCGGACAGCACGCCGTGGTGGCTCGTGGCCGCTGGTGTGATGGCAGGCGCGTTGTTTCTCAACGTGCTCGACCTGGTCACCCCACACCTCCATCACATCACGGGGCTCGATGCCGAGGAGCATCGCCACAACGCCACGCTCAACCACGTGTTGCTCTTTGTGATGGCCATCGCCTTACACAAGTTGCCTGAAGGCATGGCGGCAGGTGTCAGCATGAGCGATGGTGAGGATGCTTCGTGGGCGGTGAGCGTTGGCATCGCGCTGCAGAACGTGCCCGAGGGCATGGTGGTTATCGCGCCGCTCCTCGTGGCGGGCGTGAAGCGCATGTGAACCTTCGCTATCGCCATGGCCGTCGGCCTGCTTGAGGTCGTGGGCGTGTGGGTAGGCTTTGGACTTGGCAGCGTGTCGGCCTCGCTACTTCCTGTGATGCTCGGTTTTGCAGGAGGAGCCATGCTCTATATCACCAGCGATGAGATGATTCCGGAGACGCATGCCCACGGCTATCAGAAACAGGCCACTTACGCGTTGCTGCTGGGCTTCATGACATTGTTGCTGCTTGATCGAATGTTCGAATGACACCCTCTGCCTTTCGGCCCATACACGTTAGGATCATCCAATGTGTGAAATGAGAAACGAATTTCACACATTGCTGTTCGACAATAACAGCCCTTTGCTCATAAGGTGAACTTGTAGCCCGCCGTAATGTAGATGGCGTGGTTGTGCGCCGTGGGTGTGTTGGCGTAAACCGTGTTTTTGTTAACAGCGGCTTTCCTCAGTTCGTAGCAATACGTGGCATCGACGACGACGTGCCGCCACTCATAGCCTGCGCCGATGGTGAGGCCTGTCACAAAGTTGCGGAAGCTCGCGCTCACATCCTGCGATGTTTTAGTGGTGACCCACTTTCCTGCGCTTTCATCCGCTGAAGATCTTGTCTTGGTCTTCTCTACGTCCTTTGCGGAAGCGAGAATGCCAGCCTGCAGTCCCAGACGGACCGACAGTCCGCCCAACTCCGAGATATAGGTCTTGATCTGAACGGGGATGGTGACATAAGTGAGGTTGAGCTTTTTCTTGGAAGTCTCGTCTTGGCCTTTTTGTTCACCATAGTTACCACCAATTAGGCTGAAGTCAGCTCCTGTCATGACAGACCAACACTGTGACAGGGGGATTTCCACGCCGGCTCCTAGCGTGTAGCCTGCTTTCCAGTCGCTGTCGCCGAAAGAGTCGCCGCTAATCTTGGAGATGGTGGTGCCAGCATGCGGTATGACAGACACACGGTAGCTCTCGTTTTGGGCCAACGCGCACATGGGCAGAAGGCTCATGGCTATGGTTGGCAGGATGCTTTTCCAGGAAAGGACGGTGGTTGTGTACTGGGTCTATGTTGATTTGTGTG
>DJOD01000040.1 GCA_002437115.1 Prevotella sp. UBA6447 | reverse complement strand
CGTTCTCATACTCATAGCCGTTGATGAAGTCCACCATTTCATCATCGGTTCTGTCACCTTGCGAGATAGCCATCTTCTCACACCACTTGGTAATCGCATCTTGGCAAGTGTCAAAGACGTCCTCACAAGCATCCTCGAAAGGCTCACCCGAAGAACTCACACAGCATTCCTCTGGGAAGAAGCCTTGCTCGTCGTGGACATAGAAAATGTCGCATCCACATTCTATCTCACGATAACTGATGGAAAGTTCTCCACCAAGAACTTTGTTCAGTTCATCAAAGAACTCCTCACAGGCTGACCATGCACTTTCGGTGTCAAAGGACAACAAGCAGATGTCCTCGTCTGCCTCAAACTCTGCCCAATAGATATGTCCTCTTACCGATATATCCATCTTCTCATAGTCGATGCCATAGTGTTCCGCCAACTTGTAGAGATATACGTTCTTGGTGTTCACCTCCATTGTTTGGAGCGTGTTCCAAAGGTCGGCTACCGCCTTGCGTTCGCCCATCACCTTGTACTGAGTGTCACAAATGTTTGCCATAAGTCTTCATTTTTTTATTCCCTAATTTTGCATCTGCAATTTCGGGGTTGATTAAAATTTTGTTGCCTCAAAAGGTGTCTGTGCTTTTCCTGCAAGGTTCTCTGCTAAAATACGACCTGCAAGGTGGAGATTTTTGCAAGAGACCGTAGGCAACTGACCTTGCAAGGAATATGGGTACAGACATTACCTTTGCAACCAAATTTATCAAATCCCAGAAATTGTGATGAAGATTCAGGTAACGGAGTAACAATTAGAAAAGTTGAGATGTGAGGATAAAAAGAGCCAAGAACGACTTGAAACAAGCGATTACAAGTGGAAAGTAACAGAAATCATACAAGAGTTCTTACTGGCGGAAAGAAAGAGAGCGACAGCCCAATACTGCACATGGCACGGTTGGGCTATCGCTCCGCAATTCGTTCAGTTCATCCAATCCATTAGTATATATATCCTAAGATGAATGAATTTATATTTGTGTATTGGCTTAGGTTGGCAGCCATAGACAAGTAACACATCTTTTTTCTTTCCGCCAGTAAAAATGGTTCTTGAAGTAGAAGTAACAGGGAATATGGTTGTTGAGTAGCAAAATTTGTTGCACAGGATTTGTTTTTCATTTTGTTGGTTCTTTCTTGTCACCCAATAAAATGATGCTTACGTCTGTATTTTCGTGTACCTACTGATAATCAAGTAGGTAACAGATAAGAAATATCGTCTTTCAATGTACAATGCTGATACAACAGCATTGCTTTCTCGGAGGATAAGCAACATAGAGAGCCCACGCCAAGAGATATTACATGGTATACCCCTACATGAGGTATAGATATAATACACCCAACGTGGACGCTTAGTTGCCTTATCTTCTCCGAGTTTGAATTTGCGAGATTCGAATGTAGAAGATAACGTTCGTAAACGTCCTTTCTGAGCCAAAAGCTTTCTGCCATACATGGCAAGTTGCCTTGAAGGCCCAAAATCCATTGATGTCTTAACTCCTCAGCCTTTCGACTGAATCATCGCCACAAAGTTAAGTTATTTCTAAAACACTTGCAAATTTTTAGTAAAAAATAGTGATGTTGTAACACACTTTTGGAGAAGATGCAAGCAACAACCTCAATAATGAGAAAGCAAGGTTAAGATATACTTATGCCTATTCAAGGCGCAAGCTCATGCCACATTTTTACCCAGGGCGCCGCTTTGCTTGTCCTGGGCTATGTAATTGTTGGCCTTGCAGACCGCACAAACGACACGGAAATGATTCAGCCTTTACCGAGCGTCATAAGTCATATCGAGGCTAATAGGCTTGGGGAACGTGGTTGTGCTTGATGCCATCCATTCCGCGCTTGAGGAAAAGGACGAGGCGGACAGGCTGGCCCGGGGCAAGTGTGGCCTTTCGAGATTCGGGTAAGACAGAGAGGCTGGCATAGCCTTCGCGTCTTAGGGACAGCGCCGCTTGCGTCAGTTGCTGGGAAGGCTGGACAGTGGCCAGGGCATACTTCCAACTCTTCAATTCTCGGTTGACAGACACCACGATGGCATCGTAAGTGCCGAAAACCTCGAGGCCCTCCTCATGAGGCAGCATTTCTATGATGGCGGCCGACTTGAAGGGGTCGTTCTGTGCGATGACAGGGCAGAAGCGGACAAAGCGACCACAGGCCAGACCCTGCAGGCGAACGGTGGCACGGTCGGCCACAAAGTGGCGTGACCATACGTCGAACACGTGCACATGGTCATGTTCCAGGTCGATGCCGTCGATATAACCTGGTTCTGAGGCGAAGACCAATTCCACTCGCTTATCTGAAGCGACAATGTCCACGGCACGCACATGTCCCTCCTTCGACACGCGCGTCAGCACATCAAACAACCGTCCGGCTATTTCCCATGGCTTACAGGGAAACTGGTGACTGTCAGCCACCATTCCCACCCCATTCGGTGCCACTAATTTCACAAACTTACGGCGGCGCCCATGCTGCTCCTTCTCAAAGATTTTCACGGCGTACATGCTGACGATGGCATCGCATTGGTCGCGGTTTTCCTTAGGATGATGCAGCAGATACGAAGCCCTTGCCCGCTCCACCCTTTCTCGGAGCGATAGGTATCGCCTGCCGTCCTTTCCGGCCTGTGGCTGGTGGTCGTCGTCTCTCAGGCACTCGTCGTAGCCCCACGCTTGCAAGAATTGCGGCAAGCGGAAGTCAGGATAAACCTCAACCATCTTCAGGGCCAAGCCCAACATACATGAGTTTAGGAGCGACGGCTGGCGCGTGTGCAATTTGATGTAAGCAGCAAGAAGCGTCCGCGCCTCAACCGACCCCATCGTCGCATAGTGCGCCTTGAGGTAACGGAAAATCACCCATTGCGTCTCTTCGGGATGCAGCTTAGCCGAAGCGACAGCGTCCACCACCTGCTCCCAACTAACAGTCGCGTGCTTGTCATCGATAGGTTCCATGGCCATAGGTGAGTCAATCGTTGATGTCGTTTTGCTCATGATCGAAAAACTGCACGACAACATCGAGCATGTCTTGCTCCAGGTAAGCGCAAGCCTTGTCATAAAAATGGTCAGGGATGTCGTAGTAAGCTTCTGCAATGGCACCGCAGATACACGCCTTGGTATCGGTGTCGCCCCGCGCCATGACGGCCTTGCGAATGGCATCCTCGAAACTGTCGCTGTCGAGGAAGCACCGCAGTGCCCATGGAACGGTCTCTTGGCAAGACGAATCAAAATGGCCTTCCGCCCCGATCTTGTAAATGTCGCGGAGTGGTGGCAACTCATAGCCGAAGCTCCGCCTGACTGCGCCTTCCAGTTCCTCCTTGGTGATGCGCCCCATCCGCAGCCAATAGATGACCGCAGCCACACACTGCGCCCCGCGGATGGCCTCCTTGTGCAGGTGGCTACCGATGGTACAGAGCTGCGCCTGCCGCAGCACCTCATCGTAGTCGTCGAAGAGCCATCCCACAGGCGCTATGCGCATGGCAGCCCCGTTGCCCCACGAGTTTTGTGGCTTGGGATGGTCATCGCTCAGCCATTGGGCGAACATTCCTCCATACGCGCCTTTGGGGTTTGGGTAGCGCCGTCCCCACTCATGCAGCTTGTCCTGATAGGGCTTGCCGTTGAGAATGGCATCGGCCACAGCAATGGTCATCACCGTGTCGTCCGTGTAGTCGCACTGGGGTTTGGGACAAAAAAGTTCAAAACCGTCTTGTGGTGTCTCGTCGAACTCGAAGCGTGAGCCAACAATGTCTCCTATAATGGCGCCAATCATATTTCGAAGGGGGTTAATTGGGTTAGTGAATGTTCTTGAAAGGTAACAGAAACGAGCTTGTAGGCTCATAAGCATCTTATGGAAAGATGTGTACTTCCACCGGGAATCGAACCCGGATCAAAGGTTTAGGAAACCTCCGTTCTATCCATTGAACTATAGAAGCCCATTGTTTGTTGTGCAAAGATAAGGCAATTTATCCAATCCGCAAAGGAAAAGCCCAAGAATATTCGAGATTGGCAGATTGATAAGCAGGACAGTTGAAAGGTTTCACCCACAGCGATGCGCCTTCACTAACAATTTAACTTTAGCTTGACTATTTTTAAACCCAATCGCTTTGTCGTTGCGAAAATAGGTAGTAATTTTGTGGCTCAGATGAAGTCGATTCTCATAATCATCCTGTTGGCGTTGCTGCCCGCCACATCGTGGGCGCAAGACGACCAGCGCACCCGCGTCAATCCCGAGGACCTGGATGTCGACATGGACAACCCGACCTTTGTGCCCATGGTGAAGGTTGGAAAAGTGCTCCTTGGCAAGGACTCCATACAATACATGGAGCTCAACGACGTGTGGGTCTATCCTGAACCGACGTTCAAGAACGCCCGTCAACGCGCGGCCTACAACCGCCTGGTATACAACGTGAAGAAGGTGCTGCCCATCGCCAAGGAAGTCAACAAGATCATTGTGGAGACGGGCGACTATCTCAACACGCTTCCCAACAAGAAGGCGCGCGACGAGCACATGAAGCGTGTGGAGGCCAGCATCAAGAAGGAATACACGCCACGCATGAAAAAGCTCACCTACTCGCAAGGCAAATTGCTCATCAAGCTGGTCTACCGCGAGTGCAACAGTTCGAGTTACCAGCTCATCCAGGCCTTCCTTGGCCCGGTGAAGGCCGGCTTCTACCAAGCCTTCGCCTGGGTCTTCGGTGCCTCGCTCACCAAGAAATACGACGCCGGCGGCGTGGACCGCCTCACTGAGCGTGTGGTCCGCCAAGTGGAGGCCGGACAACTATGACCCACGGGTCACCAGCGCCCCAATGTTAATATGATAGGAATTCTATAATTACGAAAGAAACATTATCTTTGCACTGATAAGCGTAGTTTTCCCCACTTGTCTCACACCTCTCAAGACCAGTGGCTTCCTATGTCCTTTCTCAAACATAGGCAAAATCCCCACCTTCACGCATTTAATTGCGGAAGATGGAGAGACTTGCTATTATGCCATTGGGGATTTTAGTAAATCCTGTGGCGCGTCACTTCACGACATACTTGCGGCCGCCCTGGATGTAGAGATTTGGCTGGAGACCCTTGATCGACGTTCCCACACACTGTCCCTGCAGGTTGTAGACCTTCGGATCAGCTGTGGCATGGCGGTCATCCCTGATGGCGGCGATGGCGGTCGGCGTGAAGTCGTGCACGCGGTTCTCGGCCATGTTGAGGGCGCGCACGTCAGTGCGCGAGAGCACACGGTCGAAGACCAACAGGTCGTCGAACGATGCCTCCGCCGAGCCCCAGAAGGATCCGTAACCCAAGTACATGTTGGGGCACGATGCCACGAAGTCCACTATCTCACCATAGTCGAAACCAACCTTGTCAGCGATGCTGTTTCCGCCTTGCGATCCCGCCACACTGCCAATGTTTTTCTGCGAGCCGTCGATGTATAGCTTCACGCCTTCCGTGCGCGACACGGTCATGGTGACCAGAGTCCACCGTCCGGCCGTGAGGTTGCCCGTCGTGACGCTCGACGGGTGGTTGAGGTCTATCCAGTTGCCTGTGTTGTTGTTATAGCCCACGTAGGTGTTGCCTGTCATGTAGAGGCGGGCCTGCGAACGGGGGTCGAAGAAGCCCAGCAGGCAGTCCCACAGGTTCTCTTCGGTGAGCTTCGCCCAATAGGACACGGTGAAGCCATCGCCAAGCGTGGCACCGTTGAGCGGGTTGTCCATCTGCACATAACTGGCTCTCCCGTTGGCACCAAAGTTGGTATGCACAAACTGGCCGCTGCGCTCACGGTCAGCCAGGAGCGATGGTGCCGTTGCGCCCGCCTGGCTCTTCAGCCGGGCCACCTGCGTGGTGTTGAAGGCATTGGCAATGGGCCGCTGGTCAAAATCGTAGTAGGCCACGGTGCCACTCTCATAATCGGCCTGCGCAGGTATGGTTGTCTTGCGCACGCTAACTGGTATGGTATCGACCACCTGCCAGTCGCCCGTCGTAAGGGTCATCACGAGATCCACGGTCATGGCGTCGTCGGTCATGGCCTCAGGGTTGTAGCGACCATTGTCGGTGAGGATGCTTGGGTTTGACGACCTCCACGCCACGCTCACATTGTCGTAGCCGTCGGCCACGCCATACAGGTTGACGTTGCTGGTGACGCGCGCCCCTCTGCTGACAGGCATGGTTGCCGTCCGCAACAGGTAAGCCAACTGGTAGGCATCCTCCATCTTGTAGCCCCAGATGGTGTTGGAGGGTCCCACGCCAGTAAAGGCGATGGCCTTGATGGTGTAAGGCTCCATCTGCTGTTCGACCACCACGGCGCGATACGTTTCACCGCCCACCTTGATGGTCATGTGCGACGTGCCGTCGGCGAGGCTCCATGTGCCCTGCAACGCACCCGTCACCTTGCCGTTTTCGGTGAGCGTCACGCTGACGGGCTTGATGGTCTCGCGATTGGCATAGTCCACCCCTTGCGCATGGATGAGCACCTGGTAGGTGCCAGCCATCTCGTGGACGCTGAAACGCTGTCGCGTGGCGATACTGTCGTCGTTTGCCGTCTCACCCGTAAACTCGAACGGCGCTGCGGCCAGCCATCCGTCTTGCGTGGTGAACAGCTGGTGCACGCGCACCGCGTGGCCTTCCGAGCCATCGTTGAATCGAGTGTGGTACACGAGGAAACTGCGTCCCAGCGAGTCGGTGATGGCCGAGTTGTGTCCTTGCGACAGCTCGCCCGGCGTGCTGCAGGCGGTTTTCTTGCCTGCGGTCATGAATCCCCAATTCTCATAGTTGCCGAGGATTTTCTCGCCCCGGAAAGTCCCGTTCTTCCCATAGTCCATCACATATCGGTCGTAGACCGCCGACGCTCCTCTTGGATCGACATAGGGGCCGTCAGGGTTCTTCGAGCGAAACACCTCCATCTCATAGCCACCGTCTGACGTCAGTCCGCCATACGACATGAAGAGGTAATAGTAGTTGCCGATGTGCTGTATGTACGACCCTTCGCCCGACACATAGCATCCGCCAGCTATCTTCTTGCCGAAATAGGGGTCGGAGGCATAGTTGTCGCCACTACCCATGAGGGGATAGGTTGCGTCATAGTCGCGCAGACCAGTGCGGGGATCGAGCTTGAGCATGAACACGCCTCCCGACCATGAGCCATACGACATCCACAGACGCCCGTCCTCATCGTAGAACACGCAAGGGTCGATGCAGTTGGGCCAGGTGGTTCCCCAGTTGCCTTTCTTGTCGTAGCGGCTCGGCAGCGATGCTTGCTTGCCGATGACTTGCTCCAGGTCGGTGTTCTTGTATGAGTTGGCATTCTTGCCGTTGAAACCGCCGATGACCACTGGACCCTGGTAGACGAAGGGGCCGTTGATGTCGTCGGCCGTGAGCAGGATGACGCTCGAGGCCCAGTTGTCGCCATTGACGCTGAGGTATTGGCACCACTTGCGCATCACGGGGTTGTAGATGATGTCGGGTGCCCACATGTTGCCGTCGACATTGTAGCCGGTGGAGGCCAAGGCCGACCATGCCGCCGCATCAAAGTCGGGCAGGCTAATGTTCCTTCCGGATGCCGTCACGAGGCTGGTCACCTGCGGATGGGCAAAGGCCTCTTGGTTGCCGGTTCCGCTGGTCACCGTGCCGCCAGTGGCCGTTCCCCAGGGTATGGCTGGCGAGATGTAAGTCCAGTGATAGAGGTCGCGCGTGCGAGCCTGCGCGCGATGCGAACCGAAAATGTAATATTGCTGGCTCCCCGCATCCCACACCACCGACGGGTCGTGCACGCTGGCGCGTGTGGGTGCCTGGGTAGTGTAGAGGTTGAAAGCATCGGAGCGTGTGAGCGTGTGCTGGGCACCAGCTGTGAGCGCCATGGCCGACAAGAGTAAGGTGATCGATATTTTGCCCATTTGTTTTTAGTTTAAGATAGTTTGTTTAGAACGGTGCAAAGATAATCCTTTTTCGCCTAATTCTGTCATTGCTCCTTTATTTTTGCCCCCTCTTTTGGCGAATATTGAGTCAGAAATCCATTTTTCCAAAGGGTTGGGAGAGTGAGAAAGGCAGAAAATGGGGAAGAAAGCAATATTTTTGCACACTTCATTGACAAGCGTGCAAAAAAAGTTATAACTTTGCTCCGCGAAACGCCGTTTGCGGCGAAAATGCCCCCGCCAAAAACAGAAGAGCGTACACAGCATAGCTCAACAGATTATCATCATATAACAGAACATTTATGTCTTATAATTTACTGAAAGGAAAGCGCGGTATCATCTTCGGCGCATTGAACGACGCATCCATTGCATGGAAAGTAGCAGAACGTGTCGTGGAGGAAGGCGCACAGATTGTGCTGACAAACACACCAGTGGCATGCCGCATGGGCACCATCGACGAGCTGGCCAAGAAGACTAACGCCACTATCATCCCCGCTGACGCGACATCAGTGGAAGACCTGAACACCCTGTTCGTGAAAGCCCAAGAGGTCTTGGGCGGCAAGATCGACTTTGTGCTCCACTCTTGTGCCATGAGCATGAACATGCGCAAGAAGCGCACATACGACAATCTCGACTACGGTTTCCTTGACAAGACGCTCGACATCTCCGCCATCTCGTTCCACAAGATGTTGCAGGTGGCCAAGAAGCTTGATGCCCTCAACGAGTGTGCCTCGGTGTTGGCGTTGACCTATGTGGCCTCTCACCGCACGTTCTTCGGCTACAACGACATGGCCGACGCCAAGTCGCTGCTCGAGTCGATAGCCCGCAGCTTCGGCTACATCTACGGGCGCGAGAAGAAGGTGCGCATCAACACCATCTCGCAGTCGCCCACCTTCACCACCGCCGGTAGCGGCATCAAGGGCTTCGACGGCCTCTACGACTTCAGCGACCGCATGTCGCCCCTGGGCAACGCCAGCGCCGACGAGTGTGCCGACTACTGCGTGGTGATGTTCTCCGACCTGACCAAGAAGGTGACCATGCAGACCCTGTTCCACGATGGCGGCTTCTCCAACATGGGCATGTCACTGCGCGGCATGACGCAGTACAACAAGTCGTTCGTCGATGAGAACCGCGACGAGAACGGCAACATCATCTACGGATAACCATCCTCCCGGGTGCCTCGCGGCACCTCACACGACAAGCACACAGCCAGACTGCAGGCTTTCCGGCCCCACTGTCTGGCTGTGTGCTTGTAAGGCCGAGAGAAGCCTGGCCATTCGATGTCACTCGTTGATGATTAGCTTCTTGTGATTCTGGATATAAATGCCTTTCTTGTTAGGCTTCTCTATTTTCTTGCCTTCGAGCGTGTACCACGCATGACTGGCTTTTGTTTTGCTCTCTGCCGTGGTAGCGGTGATTCCCGTTGGGTCATTCACAAAGTTTTTCAGTTGGTAGAGGGCGGAGGTTGCCTTGCCTGTCCGACTGTCAAAGAGAGGGGCGTTGTACCAACCGGTGAGGGATGTTCCCTTGGCATTGTATTCCATCCACCACCAGAATAAACCGTTCACGTTCCTATGCTTATTGAGCATCTTGATGACATCAGCTGTCAACATTTTCTGCCCTGCGTCGGAATAAGGATACTTGAATGTATAATCATAACTTGTTCCTCCAACTGTCCAAGCGTAAGGATAGCCAAACTCCACTATCATGATGCCCTTGTCGGCATAGTCACGTTCCAAAAGACTGATGGCACCTTCCAGCTCAGAGATGGCACCATGGAAGTATGGGTAGTAGCTCAGGCCGATGATGTCGTAGTCGACGTTGGCGTTCTTCATCTGCTTGTAGAAGTTGCTGAGTGCCACATAGTCTTTGTTGTCGTTCTGTTGGGAGAGGGAGACACGCTCTGTCTGGATAATGACCTTGGCATTAGGACATTCCTCGCGACAAGCCTTGATGGCTTTTTTCAAGAGGTTGGTGAAGCGATCCCAGTTGGCTGCTGGTCCAGAAGGCCAGCAGCGGTTATTGTTGTTGCTTCCTGCTCCTGCTCTTGTACCCCAAAGCATACCATAGCTTATTTCGTTGCCCGTCTGAATCATGTCGGGTTCAGCACCGGCATTTTTCATTTGTTGCAAGACATCCTTGGTGTAGGTGTAGAGTTTCTGCAGCAATTGATAGTCATTCAGGTCTTTCCAAGCGTAGGGAGTCCACTGCTTGCCAGGGTCGGCCCATGTGTCGCTGTAGTGGAAGTCGAGCATCAACTTGAAACCTGCGTCCTTGATTTGCTTGCCGAGTTTCTTCACGTATTCAAGATTTTGGCAGACATTCTCATCCTTGTCTACCCCTGTGTTCTTGCTTGGGTCCACGAAAAGCCTGACACGCATGGCGTTCATTCCTTGCTCCCTGAAGAAGGTGAGGGGTGAGACGATGCGTTTGCCGTCCTGATCAAAATACTGGGCTCCTGCTTTTTCATACTTTGGGAACAGCGAGATGTCGCCACCCACATATTTCTGCGCGGAGGCGCCAAGAAAACAAAAACTTAAAATGGCGATAAAGATTGCCTTTTTCATGTGTTTTGGTCTTAGTTTTTTTTATAAAGTAGATGGTGCAAACTAACGCCGAAGGTGAGGACATTCTTCTTCATCCCCCTTCTACGGACAATTCCAACGTATGGTGCAAAGATAACGTTTTTTTTGAGGATACAACTAAAGAATCTCGATTTTTTCAAAAACTTTCAGGAGCAACCCGCATCCTGAATTTTTCAGTTGGAAAACATGGCCTATGTGCCATGTTTCTCACACAAGAAAAAAACTAACAAGAGTTTCCAGAAATAAGGAGCGGTAGCCACATCGTTTCATTTGGCCAAAAAATGCACAATTTTTCAGTGTTTACACAAGATGCTGAAAATCTGAATGTTACAAAGATAATCCACAAGACGAAAACGACACGTATTAGCTAAGTTTCCAAATAAGCATCAAAACAAGTATCAATAAAGGCCTTATCGAGCAACGATAGCTGTCTTCTTGAGCCTCAATGAGACCTTTGTCATGGCTCAATAAGCGTCGAATCTTCAGCACTTGAGACCCCAACGCCCCCTCTGCCGAGGCCTCACACTCCCACGACGAAGGCAAGACCTACTGTTCGGCGCTCCAGAAGGGGCTGCCCTGTGAAACCTGTTTTTCAGAATTATCAAGACATCTTGTCGCCCCCAGCTTCACCCTTCGCAATGTCAGCATGCCATGGCTTCTGCGTGGATGGATTTCGGCAAAGGAAGCCAGGCCACTCGCCGATGGCTTTCAGAAGTGTCGCAGAAGAAACAGGAGACCAGGCTCCAGCCCTGTCACAAAAAGGGGAACAGGGGCAGACGCTATTCAGTCACCAAGCATTAAAATACCTAAATTAATCTAAAATGTCAAAGATTTAGGGTAACTTTGCAATTTCAATAGAAGTCATAAAAACGCATGAGCTTAACAAAAATAGTGGGCAAACTGTTTATGCCCCGCCAGTATGCGCTGGAGAAACACTACACGCAGCCCGAGGCCCTGCAACAGGCTGTGCTGCGCCACTTGCTGGAACGAGGGGCCAACACGGAATACGGCCGCAACCACCTGCTGTCGGCCAAGAACAGCTATGAGGACTATGCCAAGAACGTGCCCGTCAACACCTATGAGGAGCTGAAACGCGACATCGACCGCATGCGCCACGGCGAGGCCGACGTGCTGTGGCCCGGGCAGGTCAAATGGTACGCCAAGTCGTCGGGAACGACCAACGACAAGTCGAAGTTCATACCCGTCTCCAACGAGGGGCTGCACGACATCCACTATCAGGGCGGCAAGGACGTGGTGACCCTCTACCTGCGCAACAACCCCGACAGCCACATCTTCGACGGCAAGTCGCTCATCCTCGGCGGCAGCCACTCGCCCAACTACAATGTGGCCGGATCGCTCGTGGGCGACCTCAGCGCCATCCTCATCGAGAACATCAACCCGCTGGTCAACCTGATGCGCGTGCCTCGCAAGCGCACGGCACTGCTCTCCGACTTCGAGGTGAAGCGCGACCGCATCGCGCAGGAGTGCCTCCACCAGAACGTCACCAACATATCGGGTGTGCCCTCATGGATGCTGAGCGTACTCGTGAGGGTCATGGAAATCTCGGGCAAGAAGCATCTCGAGGAGGTGTGGCCCAACCTGGAGGTGTTCTTCCACGGCGGCATCGCCTTCACCCCCTACCGCTCGCAATACGAACAGCTCATCACATCGCCCAAGATGCACTACATGGAGACCTACAACGCCTCCGAGGGCTTCTTCGGCATACAAGACGACCCCACCGACCATTCCATGCTGCTGATGCTCGACTATGGGGTGTTCTACGAGTTCATACCGCTCGAGGAAGTGGGCCGTCCCGACCCCACCGTGGTGCCCCTTGAGGACGTGGAGACAGGGCGCAACTACGCCATGGTGATCACCACCAGTTGCGGCCTGTGGCGATACATGATCGGCGACACCGTGGAGTTCACCTCCAAACGACCCTACAAGTTTATCATCACCGGCCGCACCAAATACTTCATCAACGCCTTTGGAGAAGAGCTCATCATGGACAACGCCGAGAAAGGACTGGCCTACGCCTGCGAGCAGACAGGCGCACAGGTGCTCGAATACACCGCAGCGCCCGTCTACATGGACGAGAACGCCAAGTGCCGCCACCAGTGGCTTATCGAGTTCAGCAAGGAACCCGACGACCTCGGACACTTTGCGCAGGCTCTCGACGAGAAGCTCCAGGAGGTCAACTCCGACTACGAGGCCAAGCGGTCGCACAACATCACGCTGCAGCATCTCGAAGTGGTGAAGGCCCGACCAGGGCTCTTCAACGACTGGCTGAAGCAGAAAGGACGGCTCGGCGGACAACACAAGGTGCCACGGCTGAGCAACTCGCGCAAGAACATGGACGAGCTGCTGGAGATGAACAAACAGTGAGGCCACAGAACAGGCACGGCCACAAGCAAACTGACGACAGACAAAAGGCTTAGACAAGATGAACAACATGACTGACAACAGACCACTCCGCCACAAGGACGCACCGACACAGGCTCCAAGGACCTGGGCCATCGGGTGCCTGCTGCTCGCTTTTCTCCTGTTCGCGTCGTGCGCCAAGATGGGAAGCCCTGACGGCGGGTGGTACGACGAGACCCCACCCCGTGTCGTGAGCTGCTCGCCTGCCGACAAGAGTGTCAACGTCAGCAAGCGGCACATATACATCAACTTCGACGAGTTTATCAAGATAGACAACCCCACACAGAACGTCGTCATATCGCCACCACAGATCAACCAGGCCGAAATCAAGGGAGAGGGCAAGCGCATCAGCGTGGAGCTGAACGACTCGCTCAAGCCTGGCACCACCTACACCATCGACTTCTCAAACGCCATCAGCGACAACAACGAGG
>DJOD01000050.1 GCA_002437115.1 Prevotella sp. UBA6447 | reverse complement strand
ACACAAATCAACATAGACCCAAAAATATTATAATTTTGCACCATCAATTGTTAGAAAACTATAAGTATGGATAATAAAATGTTGATTGCAGCCCTGCTCTTGCTCTCGCCGTTGGGCGTGAGCGCCCAGGAACAGACGCCGAAAGACTCGCTCACGATGGACGCTGTGATGCGCAATCTCCCCGAGGTGATGGTGAAGGGCTCGCGCCCCATTGTGAAGGCCGAGCGCGGCATGCTGACCTACAACATGCCGTTGCTCCTGAAAGAGCTTCCTGCCGACAACGCCTATGAGGCTCTCACGCGCATCCCCGGCGTGAGCGATGCCGATGGCGGCATCAAGTTCTCGGGTACCGAGGTGACGCTCATCATCGATGGCCATGCCACCACGCTGACCCAAGAGCAACTGGTCGACCGGCTGAAGGCCATGCCCGCCGCCCAGCTGGCCAAGGCTGAGGTGCTGCTGGCCGCTCCAGCCCGCTACCATGTGCGTGGCGCAGCCATCAACATCGTCACGAAAGACCATGTCGGCACCAACCAGGTGTCGGGCCAGCTGATGGGCGGCTGGCAGCAAGGCAAGTACGGGGCTGGCTTCGGCAAGGGCTATCTGTCCCTGCAACGTGGTAAGTTTGGCTTGGACGCGCAATATTCCATCACCAGCGGCCACAACAATGGTTACACGGCCATCTCTGCCAACCAACTGGTGAACGGCGAGCGCAAGCCCTACTATGGTGAAGAGCGCCAGAAGTCGTTTGCCACTCCACAAAACTATCGCCTCGGCTTGAGCTACGCCTTTGCCAAGAACCATCGCCTCGAAGTGGCTTACACGGGACGGTACAGCGACGGCAACGCCACGACCCACTCCTATGGCACGGGCGCATCGGCCCAGCGCACCGACCACAGCGTCTACCTGCACAATGTTGATGTCAACTATGCGCTCCCCATCGGCCTGCAGGTCAGCGGTTCCTACACTTACTACCGCACGCCTAAGCAGCAACGGCTCGACGGCACACTCTATGACGAGACGCGCAACCTGACCAACCGCAGCTGCCAGACCATCGACAAGTGGATGTTCGCCGCCGACCAGAGCCACACGCTCCGCCACGGCTGGGGCCTGTCGTATGGTGTGAAGGCGCAGTTCTCCCGCAACAACAGCTTCCAGACCACCATCGATGATCAGGGCAAAGTGCTCCCCGACGCCACGAGCAGCGTCAACGTGCTCGAGCGTATCTGGAACGCCTATGCCGGTTTCAGCAAGCAACTGACCAGTGCCCTGAGCCTGGAGGCATCGCTGACCGCCGAGCAATACCACTCGCCCATTTGGGACAAGTGGCGCCTCTACCCCACGCTCAACGCCCTATGGAAGGTCAGCCCCGACCATGTGCTCAACCTGTCGTTCAGCTCCAGCTCCGAGTTCCCGACCTATTGGGCTACGATGAGCGGCACCTACTACTCGTCGACCTACACCGAGGTGTGGGGCAACTCCAGCCTGAAGCCCTACTCTTATTACAACCTCAACCTCATGTGGCAGTTTAAGCAGCGCTATACGCTGATGGCCTTCGCCATCTTCAAGCCCGACTACATTTGCCAGAACCCCTACCAGCCTTCCGACCGTCTGGTCGTCGTGTTGCAGGAGTTCAACTACGACTACAGCAACAGTTTCGGGTTGCAGGCCTCCGCCATTTTCCGCGCCGGTCGGTGGCTGAGCGGAAATGTCTATGCCGAGGGCCAATACAGCCACGACAAGGCCAGCCATTTCTTCGACCAGCCCTTCGACCGTGAGAACGTAAAGGCCCTGTTGGGCGGCACCGCCTCGCTGAAGCCCTTCGCCCGCCACGACTTGCGCTTCGTGCTCAACCCGTTCTTCCAGTCGCAGGCTATCCAGGGCCTTTACGATGTCATGCCCCTGTTTCGCATGAACGCCTCCGTGCGATGGACCTCACGCGACGGCAAGTGGGGCGTGCGCCTCATCGGCAACAACGTCTTCAACACCAAGTACAAGACACGCTCCGTGCAGGGCACGCAAGACTACCACATGACCGTGTCGCCCGGCTGGGCCTCTGCCACGCTGGCCGTCGTCTACAAGTTTGGCGGCTACAAGGAGAAGCAGGTCAAGGCTGTCGACACCTCGCGCATGGGCCACTGACACTGCGCCGACCTATCCTTGGCCACCCACATGACTGGCGGCATCTGCTTGTCACGCAAAAGCAAAGGCCTTAACTTTTTTAAGAGAGTAGACGTGTCTATCAGAGACGCCATAGCGTTATCATGAAAAACTGACAAAACACAAGACCGTGAAAAACGATTCTTTTCATTCTTTTGTCGTTGCCTATGTTCATAGTTTCATGTGACGACAATGACATACATCCCATTGACGACGAGAACAGCCAAGAGACAGCGCTCTTCCGGGAACAGTGCCAGAGCCTTGTTTGCGGCAGGTGGATATGGGATGACTCTACCGCTTTGGCGCATATAAAACTGCAATATTGCTTCACCCCTGACGAAAGCTTTGACGGGCATGCGCTGATCTTGAAAAGAGACTCCGTGTCGGTAGGCGGCAAGAAGGTCGTGACAGACTGGGAAAATGTAATAGACAATGACATTTACGGTAGATGGAATTTACTTTATGACTCGAAGTTAAAGGAAAGGGTCGTCATCATGCAATATGCCAGCACTATTAAGTTTCACAGCAATCTGTTTTTTGAAAGTGTGAATGACAGTATCCTGGAAGTGTCCGTTTCTTTAGGCGACACGATCATCAAGATGCGCCGTGACAACTGATGTTACTCAAATTTGAGAGAAAAGTCGCAAGCTCCATCATGGACCTTGCGGCTTTTCTCGCTTTTTTGCTTTGTATAGTGGACGATGTGTCCCACGTCGCTGCAACCTGTCCGTTACCTGTGGTGGCTGTGTGGTGAGTCATCGCCGCGAATGATTTCAGGCTGCACAGGAGGGGCCAGGTCGAGCGAGACCAGTTTTTACCTATGAATTCAGAAAGAACGTATAATTTTAGCGGCAAACAGGCATCTCATGTCGAAAATATTTTGTACATTTGGCGGCACCTATTTGGTTACCAACCTCAAGACACGACATGGATCCAGAAATATCATCCCGGCTTCGCGACTTCTCGTGCGGCCTGTTCCTTATGTTCCAGATACTCGGAACGGTGGCACTCTATATCAAGGGGCGCACGCACCAGTTGCAGCGCTCGGCCTTTTACTTCATGCTCTATCTGCTCGGAATAAGTCTTTTCGAGTTTTTCGAGTTTTTTGTCTACAGTTTTCTCGGCGACCGCCAGACTGCCATCACCAACATGTTGCAGATGACGGTGGTGCCCCTGGCCCTGATGCTGCTCTACCGTCTGACCCATTCCCATGGTCTGCGCCTGTCGCTGGCCGTCCTCAACGCCTTACCTTATGTGATGTCGCTGGCCGTCTACGCCATCCGTTCGTCAGACATGATCTACAAGGGCATCCTGTGGGTGGCCTTGGCCCACTCCGTCTTCACCATCGCTTACGGCGTGGTGGCCGTCAGGCAGTTCAACAAGCGCCTGCTGGCCTGCTTCTCCTCTGACGACAACCTGTCGCTGCGCTGGATGAGGCTCTTCCTCCTGCTCTACGTCGCCTTGGCCGTGGTGTGGTTTGTCACCACCAAGACGTCAACCCACTACGCGGCCGCATACTATAATGTGATGTGTTCGGTCATACTCGCCCTGCTGTGTTACTTTGTGTATCGGCAGGAAGACATGCTTGAAGTCTTGCAGAATTCGGCAGCGGGCGACGGTCATGATGCCCAACCGGACGACACGTCCTTGGTGAACCCTGCAGACGGCCGGTCCCGTTATCATTTCGATGAAGTGTTCGATGAAGTGTTCCGTGAGAAGTGCATATACTTGAATCCGCAGCTCAACATCAACGACCTGGCGCGGGAACTGGGCACCAACCGTACCTATCTGTCCAACTACATCAACCAGCAGTTGCACTCCACGTTCTACGAGTATGTCAACGGTTGGCGGATTGAACACGCCATGAGGCTGCTCGCCACGACAGAACTTTCGCTCCAGGAAGTGGCCATGCAGTCGGGCTTCAACTCCATCAGCAGCTTCCGTAGGTATTTCGTGGGCAAGATGGGACAGACCCCTTCGGCCTACAAGAAAGGCCTCAGGGAATAGAAGAGCGTGTCTCTTCCACCATGTCGTGGGTGACGATGACAGTGGAGGAACGATGCTTTTTCAGTAAAGTTGCGTGTTTGTTTCCAGTTCGAGGCGTTGCCAATGCTTCAAGCCGTAAAAAAGAAGCGCCAATCGGTGCAAAAGGGCTGTCGGCAACGTGTTAGGGCTTTTGCGCTTGCCATGGAAAGTCTAATTTTGCAAGCGGAAATTCGATTGGTTACAACGCTTAAACTTTACCGTTATGAAACAACTTTCCCCTTTTCTTTTATTTCTCGTTTGCATGACGCTTCCACCATGGAGCGTATACACGGCAGAGGCACAGACTGCTCCAACATTTGAACAGGTGTTTGACGGACGGTCGTTGCCCACCTTCTTTGCCGATGTGGATGGCGATGGCAAGCAGGAATATGTCATGGAGAACCCGCACCAATGGCGCTCGCTTTCTGGGCAAAAGGTGATGTCTATGCCCGATGACATGTATGTGTCATGGTTTGACTGGAGCATGCTTCAGCTCAATGCGGAGCCATGGCCCGCCTTCGCCAGATTTCAACGCAACAGCTATGACAGCTTTGGCAACGTGGTTATTTTCCGTAATGGGAAATACCAGCATGACGCATCTCTTTATCCGATGAAGAACTGCGTGGGCGGCACCTGGGCCGACATTAACCTGGACGGCCGCATGGACATGCTCTACTGGCAGAACGAGAGCAAGAGTTACAAGGGCAAGCGGTATGTGCCCTATGTCATGATGCAGCGGGCTGACGGAACGTTCACCAGGCAGCCTTTTCCGGTGGTGACCGACCCTGACGAACTGCGCAACGCCGAGTATGCCGCCGGAGGAAACGGCACATTCTCGGTGAGTACGGGCAATGCCTTCTCGGGATTTGCGTCTGCAGACAATGGCGGTTTCTCCACAGGCCCCATGACAGTGGTCGACTTCAATCAGGATGGCTATCCCGACTTCATCGACAAGAATGGCAACTCCTATATCTCGCTCGGTGACGGACGCTACTACCAGGCTTCCATCAAGGGCGACGTGCATAGTGCCGATGTGAACGGTGACGGGCTGACCGACCTGCTCCTGTATTACAACGGACAGCTCACGCTGAAGCTCAACCATGGAAACGGGTTCACGGACACCGACCTGCTGACAAACTATAACCTGAAGGGGGTGCATGTGCTCGACTGCGACGGCGATGGTCTGTTGGACATTCTCGTTACCTTGGCAGCAGAGGATGCCAGCTATCTGGCCTTCTTCAGAAACCAGGGCAACGGCACCTTCAAGCGTACCGTGAGAAGCTTCACGGGATACCACAACTGGCAAGAGCCCTGTTTCGTCAACAACAACGGACGCCCCAGCATGATATCCTTGGCCACGCAGTATGGGGGCGATCAGTCGCGTGTCATCTGTTGGAACTGGGATGCCTCGTTCCGTGTGGACACGGTGGCTCTCAATCCAACAAGGAGCCATGGGTGCAGCATGCCCGTCAAAGATATGGACGGTGACGGCAAGGTGGACATCCTTTGCGAGATGAATGACCAGAAAGGCCTCCTGCATTGTGCGGTCGACAAGGCCAATACGTCTCCCGCCAAAATGGCGAAGCCCCGCCTGGCGCTCGACAAATCGACGGGCATGTTGCGTGTGGAGTGGGCGCATGGCAGCGACGCGGAGAATGCCGTGGGCGACTTGACTTATGAACTCGAGATAACGTCGGCGGTTGGGAAATACCTCTTCCGTGCCGTCACCAAGAGTCTCTTCTCGATGGCTGCAGCGGGTAGCTGGGGCGAGCCGAGCGTGCAGGTGCGTGTGCGTGCCATCGACGCTTGTGGCATGAAGGGCGAATGGAGCGACAAAACCGTGCAGCCTGACATCCTGCAGGTTCCGTCCTTTGCGCTCAGCCACACGACCATGAGCGGCTGCGACACCCTCTTCGTCGATGTGCTCAACGGTGCTGAGTGCGTGATGAGGGGCCTGCCCGACGGCACACTCGTGACCGCCGCTGACGGGCGCAAGGGCATCCTCTTCGCCTCGCACGGCAAGAAGACGGTGGAGTTGACCAGCGCTGACGGCCTGACAGCCAGAAGGGAAGTGGACGTGATGCCCCTGCGCGTCACTGAGTTTGGTAGTCCAGGATTCTGTGACACGAATTATGTGCCGAGCGGCCTCTATTTCGATTATGCGCAGACAGGTGTCATGCAAGCCATAACGAGCAGCGGCTATTTCTGCTGGAACGGGCAGAAATACGAGAAACAACCCGTCTTTGGTTTCTCAGACAGTGGCATATATGGTTGCCACATCGGGGATGCCAACATGGACGGACTGCCCGATGTCTTCGGGAGCACGGGCCGCACTTCTGGCTCGCAGAATAACTACGAGATTGAGGTGGCCGTCAACCAAGGTGACGGCGAGTTTGAGAAAGAGAAAACGCCATTTACCTTCACGTCGTCTTACGGCGCTACTCCATCCTTCACTGCACCTGTCGACTTTGACAATGACGGACGTGTGGAGTACATCATGGGCTCCGACCTCTACACCAACGGAATGATCGGGATGAGCCAAGCGCTTTCCCTTGATTTAGGAGATAAGGAACTTACATCCATAGCCAAGTATGCCATGGCCGACTTCGATAGGGACGGTCGCATCGACCTGTATGCGACCGTGAAGGATGCCAACGGTGGCAACAAGCCTGTCCTCATCTTTAATGAAGGAGGCGGGAAATGCTCTGTGGAGGAGCTCCCAGCGGGCATTGACGCAAGAGACAACTGGAAGGCTTATGATGTGGATGGGGACGGATTCATGGACTTGGTGTATATAGACACGTCCTGGAACCGGTATAAGATTCTCCGCAACTTGGGCGGACGCCGTTTCGCGGACCAGGTGGAAGACACCGACTTGTGCCTGATACCCCTGGATGTGGACCTGGACGGACGGGCTGACTATGAGGACAAGAACGGCAATTTTGTCGTCAGCAACCATGGGGCTCCCCTCGTCGTCTCCAATGCGGCAGGCATTCAAATAGCGAGAAATGGAGGTTGGCAATATGCCGACATTGACTGTGACGGCGTGCCCGACTGCTTGGGCGCAAACCAATATGATTATTGGGCCGACGTTTTCCTGAGGATTGCCAATGTCAACACGCCGCCTACAGCTCCTGTCACCGTGATGGCCACGCAGACGGAAGACGAGGTGGTGGTCAGCTGGGACGGTGCCACCGACAAGGAGAGCACCGCGGGGCAGTTGCGCTACAACATCAGCATCAAGGAGAAAGGTGCCACCGGCGACAATGCTTACGTGTGGTCGCCCCTCAACGCCACCAGTGACAAGGCACTGATGACAGAGACGCTGGGGTATCTCACCCATTACCGGCAGGCCACCCGCTTGCCCATGCCTGTTGAGCGGTTCCAGGCCGGGAAGACCTATGAAATATGCGTTCAGACCATAGACCCTTGGGCTGCCAGCTCGCCGTTCTCCAAGGTGATAGAGTTTAAGCCGCAGGCCGAGTGCCACATCGTGCTTCCTGAGAAGGGTGGAGTGGGAGAGTACATCCCTTACCGCACGGTGAACAATGTGAAGGGTTCGTTGGCCATCCGCAAGGCCGATGGCATGGACCTCTCGCGTGACAATCACATCCTGTGGAACACGCCGGGCCTGAAGACCGTGACGACCACCAACACAGGCTCATTGAAGCAGAGCACCACGCAGATCCTGATTGTGGATAGGCCGGACCTCAGTGTGCAGGTGCCTGCCAAGGTGCTGGCCGGGCAGACGCTGGTGATGGACATGCCCGAGTGTATGCGTAATGAGGGAGCGAAGGCCACTGTCACCTCGGCGGAAGCCCATGTGACCTATGATGCCAACAGCAACCAGGCAGTGGTGGCGATACCCGATGATGCAACCCGCTGCACGCTGACGCTCTCTTATGCCGATGATGTGTGGACGAAGGCCGTGACGCGCGACTACACCCTGACGGTCGCCGGGCAGGGGTGGAGACCTCAGGTAGCCGAGGTGAAGGTGGAGGGCACGCACGCAGCGGTCACCTGGGACGCGCAGCAGACGTTGCCTGCGACGGAACTGTTCACGGGCAAGGTGAATGTCTATCGCGAAGGAAACGTGACGGATGCCTACGAACTGGTGGGACAGGCCGACCTGTCTGAGGGCGAGTTTGTGGATATGGAGAGCCGCGCCGATGTGCGCAGTTACCGCTACTTGCTGACGTTGCCCACCATCTATGGGGTTGAGAGCGTGCCCAGCCAGGCGCATGCCACCGTGCATGTCATGGCCAACCGAGGCATGGCCAACGATATCAACCTGCGCTGGACGCCCTATGAGGGTGCCGACATCGCGCAGTATGTGGTCTATGCTGGTTCTTCGCCCGAGGACCTTCGTGTGGTGGAGCGGCTGCCGGGAACGGCCCGCAGCTATGTGCACCACCGCACATCCGGTGATGTGACTTACTATGCGATTGGCTTTGTGCAGAAGGTGGCCCGTGGTGCGAAGGCCAAGGGAGCGGCTCGCAGCGGCGAGACGAAGGTGTCCAATGTCATCAGCAGTGCCGATGCCTATGACGTGAATGCCGTGACAGCGATAGAAATAGCCACCATGGAAGAGGTGGATGACTTCACCGAAGCCCTTACCGCACTTCACTTGCGTGCCTATGTCACGCCTGTGCAGGCTACCATCGGAGCGGTGGAGTGGTCCATCCTTTCCGGAGAGGCGACAGCCACACTGTCCGCTGACGGAACATTGAGCGTGATTCCAGGCAGCAAAGGCGGTGATGTGGTGGTGCAGGCCAAGGCCACGGATGGTTCTGGCGTTACGGCCACGCGCACCTTCAATGTGCCTGTCAACGTCGGCGTGGATGCCATGATTGGCGAATCCGAACCTGTCCGAATCTCTGCGTCAGTGGGCAAGGTCATGGTGACGAACGTGCACAAGGCCATGCCGATGCTGGTGACCTCGTTCAGTGGAACGCCGGTCTGCTCTGTCACGGTGAGCTCCGACCATTCCGTTTCATTGCCTGCTGGCCTTTATGTTGTCAAAGTGGGCAACACCGTGCGCAAGGTGATGGTCAAATGATCTTGTGAAGGGAGTGCCGAAGGGGGGCGGCACTCACCTTTGCTTCAGGCCCGGCGTGCATCGTCTCGGAAACGAGAGGGTGTGCTTCGGGCATCTCTGTTCCTGTAAATTGCTCATCCAGCCTTGTGCGACATCTTGCGGAACCGCCACCACATCATGGCACCGGCGGATGTGAGGCCGAAGGGGAATGCCATCCAGACGCCCACCAAGCCGAAGCCCAGCACGAAGCCGCAGAGGTAGCCCATGGGCAGCGAGATGACAAAGAAGGCGATGAAGGCGATGACCATGAGCGGCTTCACGTCGGCGATGCCGCGCAGGGCGTTGGCGTAGTTGATTTGCAGGCCGTCGCCAAACTGGTAGATGAAGAAGGGCACCATGAGCGTGAGCACCGTCTGCGACACTTCAGCTGAGTCGGTGAACCAGCCGCCGATATGGTTGCGCAGGAGGAAGATGATGCCACCCAGCAACAGCTCCAGAGCCACCATGACGTGCAGGCCTGCCGTCACCGTGTGCTGGAGGTTCTCGTAGTCGCGCTGCCCGTTGAAGTAGCTCGTGCGCACGGCCACCGCCGCCCCCAGTCCGTAGTAGACCATGAAGGTGAACTGTGAGATGGTGATCATCACCTGGTGGGAGGCCAGGGCGATGGTGCCCAGCCAACCCACCATGATGATCGACAATGAGAACGAGGCGGTCTCCATGCCCATCTCGAGGGCTATCGGCGTGCCGAGCGCAGCCAGGCGGCGCACCAGCTGGCGCGGCCATCCCTGGTGGAAGAATCCTTCGTGGTAGGGGCGCATCTTCTTGCTGACCATGAACACGGCGGCAAACAGCAGCACCATGACCACGCGCGAGAGCAGCGTGGACACGCCTGCGCCCACCACGCCCAGTTCGGGCAACCCTGCCTTGCCGTAGATGAGCACGTAGTTGCCCACGATGTTGATGAGGTTGCCTGTGAGCAGAATCCACATGGAGGTGCGCGTCTCGGTGATGCTGTCGGTAAACTGCTTGAAGGCGTTGAACAACATGACGAACGGCAGCGATGCCAGCAAAACCAGGTAGTAGGGACGCATCAGCGGCAGCAGTTCCTCGGGCTGGCCGATGTTGCCCAGGTTGAAGAAAAGGATGGTCAGTGCCGCCATCATCAGCAGGCCTGCCAGTGTGTTGGTGAGCAGCGAGCAGCGCAGCGCGTTGCCAGCTTGCGGCAGCTCGCCGCGCCCGAAGAGGCTGCCCACGATGGGTGTCAGACCATAGGAGAAGCCCGTTCCGGTGATGATGACGAGGTTCATGATGTTGTTGACAAACGAGGCGGCGCCCAGCTCGGTGGTGCTGTGGTGGCCCACCATCATGGTGTCGGCGAAGCCTAAGATGATCATGCCCAGTTGCCCGATCATGATGGGCAGTCCCAAGGATAGTAGGGAGCGGTAATGGTATGGATACAGTTGCATGCCTATTGTGGATTGTTGTTGAATGGTAGCCGTAAGTGAAGCACCAAAAATGCAAAGATACCTCTTTTTGTCCATATAGCCCACATGTGCCCACTTTATTTAAATAATATTATGCAGTTCGCATAAGGTGTTATGTTTCCTTTTCTCCTTCATACACTACTGTTTCCAATAAATTAGCCCAACTTGGAATTTGCTTGCCGTGTTGTTCTATGTCGCGTAATTCCTGGTGACAACTCTCGCCAATATTACATCTCTTTATGTTTACGACAATACTCTGTTAATTCTAAT
>DJOD01000049.1 GCA_002437115.1 Prevotella sp. UBA6447 | reverse complement strand
ATCCGATTGCCTTCATTTAAATTGAACATGTCTTTTTTTGAGGCAAAGTTCGCATGTTAATGGGATATGGACAAGACGGCTAATTTCGGATGGTTACTTAGCAACGGCTGAGCACAACAGCCACGCACTTGCGTCAAGTTCTCGCAGTCCACCTTGCCATACCCTTCTTTTTGGTAGACATGATTTTTGCAAAGAGGTTTCGTGCACTTATCCTAACATTACAGCAATCTCATCTACTCTGATGCCGGTGATTTCCGCAATCTGTCTTACTGTCATGCCCTTGGCAGCCAATGCTTTCGCCATGCAGCGCAACTGCTCACCTTGCTGCTGCAACTGCTCGTCACGCTGATGCAACTGCTCGTCACGCTGATGCAACTGCTCGTCACGCTGATGCAGTTGTTTTTCTTTCTCTTTCAGTTCCTTCTCACGTTTCATTATCGCCGTGTCGCGGTCTTCGATAGCCTTGTAGTATTCATCCTCCACATTCATGTCCTGCCTCATTCCCGAGTCGGCGGCAGCGGCTGTAAGCATGTGTAGCATATACATCATATCGTCATCGCCCTCATATTTACCCTCATCAATCTTAAGCAGTTGTTTGTCATCCCCATCCATACGCGATTGATCGAAAACGCTGAGTACCTTTTCGAGCCGGTTGTTCACACGCCCTTTAAGCAGCGGTAGCTGCACAATGATACTGTTGTGCGTGAGACTCTCCACAAAAGGCTCCCCGATGCCGTCTTTCACAACCTTGCCGTTATAGTCATAAACATCGTGGTTGACATATACCACAGGCTCCTTAATGTCGCCCACTCGATGGCCAAGAAGATACACCGCCACCATCGGATAGGCAAAGCCCTTTGGCGAGTCGCTGCGAATGTTCAGCTTATTGCTGTATTGCGCCCCGAGATACTGGCGGAAGCGCAGCGTCTCAGTGTCGAGCCATGTCTTCTGCAACTCGATGAGGATCACACGATCTTTCAGCTCTCCGCTCTCCGCATCTTTCTCACGCACAGTGGCGGCAAAGTCGATTCGGAACATTGACAGCGTGTCGCGCGTTGTGTTAGAATACTCGTGCGGTCGCATGTCCACCTTCACTACATCCTTCTTCAGCAAGGCCGAAAGGATAGTCTTGGATATGCGTTCATCGGCCATTATGTACTTGAACACGGAGTCGTAAATCGGATTGGCAACATGCAATATCATAAGCGTTCGGATGTTTTAGTTTTTACTTTACAGATGCAAACTTACACAAATTTAATGAATTAAGGCATATGAAACACAATATTTTTATGTCATATCTTGTTGGCCTTTGCTTTATGGTTATTTTTCACTTTTGCATTTTACTTTTCTCGTTTCGCAAGGTCTTTATGATGTGGCGCAACGAAAAAGGCGCCAAGCAAACAATTCACCAAAAGAACATGAACGGCAAAAACATAGACGACAAACAGATTATCCAAGAGATGCGCAGGTCGGCAGGCGAAGGCCTGCGCCTTCTGATGGCCAAATACCGCGAGCCCGTCTATTGGCACATCCGACGCTTGGTGGTGTCGCACGAAGATGCCCAAGATGCCGCGCAAGAGACTTTTGTGAGAATTTACCAATCCTTCTCCCAAATCAAGAGTGACAAGTCGTTTCGCTCGTGGATGTTCCGCATAGCCACCAACGAGGCACTGAGACTCATCGGGGCACGACCGCAACACGAGGCATCACTCGAGGCTGACGCGTCACAGGCAAACCACCTCATGGCAAGTGATTATGTCGACTACAACGACCTTGAGGCGG
Source organism: Prevotella sp. UBA6447 (assembly GCA_002437115.1). Classification (GTDB taxonomy): domain Bacteria; phylum Bacteroidota; class Bacteroidia; order Bacteroidales; family Bacteroidaceae; genus Prevotella. The sequence goes on along the minus strand of DJOD01000049.1, from coordinate 66,072 downwards.
TGCGACTGCAGAAGGCCATCCTCTGTTTGCCCACCAAGCAACAACTCGCGTTCAACCTGCGCTACTATGACGAGCTCAGCTACGACGAGATAGCAGAGGCCATCGGTTCCACAGTTTCCGCGGCGAAAATGAACTATCACATCGCCAAAGAGAAAATTAAAAAATACATGAGCTCCAACAACTAAAAAGACAACCGCACATATGAAAGACGATTTTGACTTCAAGAGTATCGGCAAGCGGATGCCCTACGAGGTGCCCGAAGGATTTTTCGACATCCTGGAGGCTAATGTACTTGAGATTGTCGGCAAGGACAAGGCATCCAACGGCACTGCCGCCCATCGCGACACGCTATCAAGGCCACAAGCACGTAAGCGGACGCTTATCTACAGCCTGCTGTCGGCTGCGGCAGTCATCACGTTGCTGTTGGTCGTTGGCTTGGGCCACACTCGCCAGGAGGCACCCACGCTCAACGACGTTGACAAGGCCTTCAGCCAACTGTCTACAGACGACCAGCAATACATGCTCAACGTTTACCAAGAAGACGAATTTATTAACTATTTAAAAACCGAATAACATGAAAAAGATTATCCGTTTCTTCATGATGGCCATCATCCTGATGCTGTCATGCGCAACCGCCAACGCCCAGCAGTCCATCCAGCGGCAACGCCTCTCGCGCGAGCAACTGGCTGAGGTGCAGGCAAAGCACATCGCCCACCAGCTGGCTTTCAGCGACGACATCACCGCCAAGTTTGTCGACACCTACGGCAAGTGTCAGAAAGAAATCTGGACTTTGGCACCGAAAAACAAAAAAAAGAAGAATCACAACATGACCGACAAGGAGGCCGAAGGGTTCATCAAGGCGCGTTTCGACAACAGCGAGAAGATTCTCAACATCCGCAAGAAATATTACAAGGAGTATTCCAAGTTTCTGACGCAGACACAAATCGAGCGCGTTTACAAACTGGAGCGCCAGATGATGAACCGGATGGCGAAGCGCCGCACCGCGCAAAAACCGGCCAAAATGAAAGCCAAGAAGGACTGAGCAAGAGTCTCTGCAGCGGCGGCATGCCACGCAAATGGCAGGCTGTCCGCTGCCGGCACGAAAGATTCGACAGAACCAACCAACAACCAGTATTTATGAAGCATTTCCTTACATTGCTGCTTCTGGTGCTCTCGCTTCCCCTTGCAAGCAGCGCCAGTACCCACTACACCTACGAGACGGGCAACTACATGCGCACCACCTTGCCCTACCGCAAGGCCACATTCGGCAGCGGCATGTCAGCCCCAATCCTCGTCATCTACCTGCACGGAGGGTCAAGCAAGGGCAGTGACAACGAGAAGCCCGTGGCGGAACCCGCAACAGATTCCATCGCCAACTATCTGCAGGCGCATAGCATCGATGCCGTTTTCCTGGTGCCCCAGTGCCCGCAGGACAAGTCGTGGGGAGGCACGATGAACGTCGTATTGAAAGGTCTGATAGACCAATATGTCAATGCGGGAACAGTGGATGCCGACCGTGTGTATCTTCTGGGCGGCTCGATGGGAGGAACAGGAACGCTGAGCATGCTGTCTACCTTCCCCGAACTGTTTGCCGCAGCCATGCCCGTTGCCGCAGACCCGTCACGCAGCGACGCGAAGAAAGTGGCCCAGGTGCCCCTATACACTGTCATGGGAACGGTCGACGAGATTATGAGCGTCGGCAACATGGACACATTCACGCAAGAGCTGGCGGAGAATGGAGGCGAGTTCCGATATGACATAGAGGACGGCTGGACACACGAGATGACGTGCATACAGAGCTACACGACGCAACGTTTGGACTGGGTGTTTTCACACAAGCAAAGCGGCACGCCCAATGGCATTGAACACATGACTGGAGATAGCGAAGGGGAAACACGATATTACACCCTTGGCGGCATGGAGATAGAGAAGCCCTTGATCGGCCAACCGACTGTCGTCAGGCAAGGAGGAAAGACATTCAAGATGGTACGATTGGCACATTAAATGGCTTTTCGGAACAATCACATGATGGGAGGTGCGGCTTCCGAGCCACACCTCCCGTGGTTGTCCCATATCCTTCCCCGTATTATCCGGCCACCGTGAAGATGCGTATCTCAGGGTCAGCCTGGAAATAAGGCGAGAGACCTTTCGCCACATCGTTCTTAAACATATCCGACTCAAGATAGGCAGCAGCGTGCTCCGCCGAGTCGAAGCCATGCAGCACCTGCACGTCCTCATCGCGCACGAGCAGGCTCTTTGTCAACGCGCCCTCGATGGTGTCGAGGAACGGCTGGCGGTAGTCGAAATAAACCTTGGCCGCGCTCTTGCGGTCACTCTCCTTGATCTTCATCGTAATCTGAAGATAAGCATTCACTTTTTCCATGTTCGTCTTTTTTATAGGGTTAATTATGTTTTGTCAGTTGCAAAATTACGCACTTCCCCGTCACTTTCCATTGTACATTATCGAAACAGAATGGTAAATTTACGCATGTCAATCCCTAACGTCGAAATTTATATGTAAATTTGCCATGCGAAAGACAAAATCTGCCATGGAAAGAACCCATAGCATACGTTGCCAGCACCAGTAATACAACAAGCATGGACAAAGTAAAGACATACGCCATTGGCGAGGATTGTCACTCCGGCCTGGAGCTGGAGTTGCACTTCATGCCACACTTCTTCCTTGATATCTGTGGCAATCCCATGCAACCGCACGCACATGGGTTCTACCAAATTATCTGGTTTCGTCACGGACATGGCACGCACATGGTCGACTTTGTCGACTATCCTGTGAGTGACAACACCATCTTCTTTGTGGCACCTGGACAGATTCACAGTTTCGACCACAACACCGATTACCAAGGTGTTGTCATCCACTTCAACGCGAGCTTCTTGGTCGATGAGGAGTCGAGCGAGAGTGTTTTTATCAAGTACAATGTGTTCAACGCCTACGACTCTCTTCCTTATTTTAAGGTTTCGTCCGATGAAGCGCAGCGCTTGCTGGGCCTCGTCAGCGAGATGAACCGCGAATACACGCTCACCGGAGCGTTTGCCCATAAGGACTATATGCAATATCTGCTGCGCCTTTTTCTCATACGCGTGCAGCGCAGCGGAGAGCGCGTGAAGATGCCCAAGCTGTACGTGACAAGTGTTGCCAACTGCACCTTCGTGAGGTTTCGGCAGTTGCTGGAGAAAAACTTCCGCACCCTGCACACCGTACAGGAGTATGCCAACTTGCTGAATATCTCAGCGCGCAGTCTGGCCACATATGTCCGCCAAAGCGCGCATCGCTCTCCACTGCAAATCATAAACGACCGCATCGTGCTTGAAGCCAAGCGGCAACTTCAGAGCTCCACCATGAGCGTCAAGGAAATCAGCTACCAACTGGGCTTTGAAGACCCATCATACTTTGTGAAATTCTTCAAGCGACTGACAGGAAACATGCCAACAGAAATGCGGACGCATGTCGCGGGCTCAACAACACACTCAACAATAACAATAAAAGAAATGAAACAAAAAATTGCAATTCCCACAGCCGACGGTATGCTCTTTCCCCACTTCGGCAAAGCACCCCAGGTGACAATTTTCGACATTGACGACAACACGCTGGTCGGCAAACAAGTGCTTACAGCACCCGAACATGCACACGGGGCCATGCCACGCTTCCTGCAGGGTCTGGGCGTGACCGATGTCATCTGCGGCGGTCTCGGAGCAGGAGCCGTGGAAATGCTCGGCGAGATGGGCATAGCCATCCACGGTGGCGCCCCCGTCATCGGCACCGATGAACTGATTGGGAAATACCTTGACGGCTCCATCACCTATGGCGACAGCTCATGCCACCACGACGCCTACAACGGAAAGCACGCATGAGCAAAAATGTCAACCTGTCACAAAAATACCTCGAACAACTTGTCTTACAAACAAAAAAGTGGTACTTTTGCAAACGTTTTGCGCCATGCGGCGCAGACACCATGACATAAAGCCATCACTTTTCGCAGACAAGACAAATGGAAAACAACTTGAAACGCCACAACGGCGTGAAATGGGCGGGTCTTGCGCTCGTCCTGGCAGGAGTGGCCACACAGCACAACAACCGATTGGGCGAAGCCTATCTCTTTCTGGCACTCGGTGGATTTATTCTCCTGGCACTGTTCCAAGTGCTCAACCTGAAGACATACCTGAAAGCCACCGAGGGCAACGGCACCCGCAAGAAAGGCGCCGTCATCTACTTATCGGCCATGGCCATCCTGTTTGTCGTCTTTGCGGTGTTCTGTCTGTTGCGCCTCGATGCCGACGGACTGGGTGAATTGTAACCACGCAACACCAAGTCCCATGTTACACAACCGGAACAAGAAAGGCGAGCCCCTGAAGCGCCGCCCGTCGGCCCTGCTGTCGCTGGCCCCCATCGCCGTGCTCGTGATCATGCTCACGGTCACCATCAAGGCTTTTGGCAGTGACGCACTGGGTGGTGCGTCGCAGATCACGCTGCTCACCGTGTCGGCCCTGTGCGTGCTCATCGGCATGGGCTATCTCAACGTGCCGTGGGCCAGTTTTGAGAAAGCCATCACCAAGAATGTGGCCAGCGTGTCGAGCGCCCTCGTCATCCTCTTGCTCATCGGCGCGCTGGGTGGCGTGTGGATGGTGAGCGGCGTGGTGCCCGCGCTGGTCTACTATGGCGTGCAAATCATCCATCCTGACATCTTCCTCGCCTCCACGTGTGCCATCTGTGCCTTGGTGAGCGTCATGACGGGGTCGTCGTGGACCACCATCGCCACCATAGGCATCGCACTCATGGGCATCGGCAGGGCACAAGGCTTTGCCGACGGATGGGTGGCGGGCGCCATCATCAGTGGGGCTTACTTCGGCGACAAGATCTCGCCGCTGTCAGAGACTACCACGCTGGCCTCGGGCAGCCTGGGCGTGCCACTGTTCAAGCATATCCGCTACATGCTCATCACCACCGTGCCGTCGATGTGCCTGGCCCTCGTCATCTTTGCAATCGGCGGCCTGTTTGCCCACACCAGCAGTTCGCAAGAAATCGACATCTTCACCGAGGCTATCAGCCAGCGGTTCAACATCACTCCGTGGCTGCTCGCGGTGCCCGTGCTCACGGGTGTCCTCATCGCACGCCGCACGCCACCTGTCATCACGCTCTTCCTGTCGTCGGTCATGGCCGTTGCGGCAGCCCTGGTGTGGCAGCCCAGTGTGCTTGCGGAAATCGCTCCATCGCCCTTCACGGCAGCCATGAAGAGCCTCTATGGCAGCACGGCCCTCCACACCGACAACGACATGCTCGCCGCACTGGTGGCCACGCGCGGCATGGGTGGCATGATGGACACCATCTGGCTCATCATCTGCGCCATGTGTTTCGGTGGCACCATGGCCGCGTCGGGTATGGTGGGCGGCATCACGCGCCTCTTCATCCACCTGGTGAAGGGACGCACATCGCTCGTCGCCTCGACGGCCACCACGGGTCTGATGCTCAATGTGGCCATCGCCGACCAGTACCTCTGCATCTTGCTCACGGGCAACATGTTTCGCGATGTCTATGATGAGCAGGGGTATGAGCGCCGACTGCTCAGTCGAACCACCGAGGACGCGGTCACCGTGACATCAGTGCTCGTTCCGTGGAACACCTGTGGCATGACGCAGAGCACGGTGCTGGGCGTGCCGACCTTTGCCTACTTGCCTTACTGCTTCTTCAATATCATCTCGCCCTTGATGAGCGTCATCGTGGCCGCCACAGGCTACAAGATCTTCAAGCGGCCAAAGGATGGGGCAGGTATATGACAGCAAGCAAGCGCAGGAGAAAAAACAGAGGCGGCGCATCCCGAAATGAGGGGGATGCGCCGTTTTTTTGTCCAAACATTTGGGTGAGACACAAAGAATTAGTAATTTTGCTTAGAATCATTACACTCAAAGACATGACACAAGAAGAAGACATACGCAACGCCGTCCGCGTGCTCCGTGAGGGTGGCGTCATTCTCTACCCCACTGACACCGTGTGGGGCATCGGCTGCGACGCCACCAACGCCGAGGCCGTAGCCAAGGTTTACAAGATGAAACAACGCGATGACTCGAAGGCACTCATCTGCCTCGTCGACAGCGACGCACGCCTGCAACGCTACGTCAAACAAGTGCCGCCCGTGGCTTGGGACTTGCTCGACGCGGCCGTCAACCCCATGACCGTCATCCTCGACGGTGCCGTCAACCTGGCGCCCAACCTCATAGCCGACGACGGAAGCATCGCCTTGCGCATCACGAAGGAACCATTCTCACACGAGCTCTGCTACCGTTTCCAGAAAGCGCTGGTCTCCACCAGCGTCAACATCAGTGGGCAACCAGCCGCCCAAAACTACTGCGACATCGCGCCTGAGCTGATGGAGCAAGCCGACTACGTGTGCTTCGCGCGCCGGCAAGAGCACAAGCCACACAAGCCCAGTTCCATCGTGAAGCTCGGCGCCAACGGGGAGGTGACCATCATCAGGAAATGACCCATTCCATGACCGCAACACCCCCGACGGCAAACGCCCTGCTCGGCAAGTTGGTGGCTTGGAGGCAACGCAACCTCACCGACAAGCAGACCACGCAGGTGCTGGCGTTCGTAATCGGCATCCTGGCCGCCCTGGCCGCCTATCTGCTGCATGCCATCATTCACCTCATACAGCAACTGCTCACAAACGGCTTCGACACCCACGCGCCCAACTGGCTCTTCCTGCTCTTCCCCGTGGTGGGCATCTGGCTCACCTCCCTCTTCATCAAATATGTGGTACGCGACAACATATCACATGGCATCACGCGCGTGCTCTACGCCATATCCACCAAGCGGTCGCGGCTAAGGCGACACAACTGCTGGACATCGGTAGTGGCTTCGGCCATCACCATTGGCTTCGGCGGATCGGTGGGTGCCGAAGCCCCTATCGTGCTCACGGGGTCGGCCATCGGCAGCAATCTCGGGCAACTCTTCAAGCTCGACAAGCGGCAACTCATGCTCCTTGTGGGCTGCGGAGCCGCCGCCGCCGTGGCAGGCATCTACAAAGCTCCCATCGCCGGGCTGGTGTTCACACTGGAGGTGCTGATGATCGACATGACCATGGGTTCCATCGTGCCCATCCTCATCGCCACCATCACCGCCAACGTGACAAGCTACATGCTCGTGGGCGACAAGGCCATGTTCACCTTCACGCTCGACTCAGCATGGAGCGTGGAACGCATTCCCGCTACCGTCCTGCTGGGGGTGTTCTGCGGCTTCACGAGCCTCTACTTCATGCGCGGCATGAACTGGTGTGAGAGCATCTTCGCGCGGATGCGGCGGCACCCTTACCACAAGCTGTTGCTCGGCGGACTGGTGCTGAGCACGCTCATCTTTTTCTTCCCGTCGCTCTATGGCGAGGGCTGGGACAGTCTTGGCATCCTGCTCAACGGAAAGACGCAAGCCGACTGGGACCAGGTGATGGACGGCTCGCTCTTCTATGGCCATTCTAACCTGCTTGTCGTCTACGTGGCCTTGGTGCTGCTGACCAAGATTGTGGCCACCTCATCGACAAACGGGGCAGGTGGATGCGGCGGCACCTTCGCACCTTCGCTCTTCGTGGGCGGCTACGCGGGATTCCTCTTCGCCCACCTGTGGAACATGGAGCAGATAGGAGTCTACATACCCGAGAAAAACTTCACGCTCCTCGGCATGGCCGGCGTCATGGCCGGCGTGATGCACGCGCCCCTCACGGGCATCTTCCTCATCGCCGAGATCACGGGGGGCTACCAGCTCTTCGTGCCACTGCTCATAGTGAGCGTCACCAGCGTCATGGTCATCAGCATCTTCGAGCCTCACAGCATCTATGCCATGCGCCTGGCGCGCGAGGGCAAGCTCGTCACCCACCACACCGACCGCAGCGTGCTCACGCTGATGAGTATGGAGGCCATCATCGAGAAAGACTGCACCAGCGTCAACCCCGATATGCCATTGGGGCGCGTGGTCAGCGTGCTCAGCAACAGCGACAGCGACTTCCTGCCAGTACTCGACCAAGGCGGGCGCCTCCTCGGCGAAATCAACATCACCAAGATACGCAACATCGTCTTCCGCCCGGAGCTCTACCAGAAGTTGCGCGCCAGCCAAGTCATGACACCCGTGCCGACCATTCTCTACCGCAACGAGCCCATGACCGACGTGATGCGGAAGTTTGACACGACCAACGCCAGCGCGTTGCCTGTTGTCGACATCAACAACGTGTTGCAGGGCTACATCACGCGCACACGGCTCTACCGCACCTACCGAAACGTCGTGGCCGACTTCTCCACCGAGTGAGCACCCGTGCTCAGCTATCCCCAAAAAACATTTGCTCAATCCAAGAAAAAAACTTAACTTTGCAAACTGAATGATGCCATTCCCCATACATATAGACCTCTTTGAGCTGATTATCAAAGGTGTGCTCATCGGAATTATCGCCTCGGCGCCGATGGGGCCAGTCGGCATATTATGCATACAACGCACACTCAGGAAAGGGCGTTGGTATGGCTTTGTGACGGGGATTGGTGCCGCCGTGAGCGACATCATCTATGCGCTTTTCACGGGGTTGGGCATGAGCTTTGTCATGGATCTCATCACCAATCCCACCAACAAGTTTTGGCTGCAGATATCAGGCAGCGTCGTGCTCATGCTCTTCGGCATCTATTGCTGGCGGAGCAAGCCATCGCGCAACGTCGGCAAGGCGACACAGAACAAGAAGGGCTCGCTGCTCCACAATGGCATCACGGCTTTCCTCGTGACCTTCTCCAACCCGCTCATCATTTTCCTCTTCATGGCTGCTTTCGCACAGTTCGCCTTCGTCATACCCGACCATCCCGTGGAGATGGCTGCCGGGTACGCCAGCATCGTGGTGGGGGCGTTGCTCTGGTGGTATGGGCTAACATGGATTGTCTGCAAGGTGGGCAACAAGTTTGACGAGACGGGCATTCTCATCATCAACCGCGTGATTGGGAGCATCGTCATCCTCTTCTCCGTCGCGGTGCTCATCGGCACCGTGTTCAACCTTTATGCCTTTCATTATTAGGCGCCAACACAGATGGCAGTGTCACACTGCGCCCATCGTGTCATCCGAAAAACAAAGCAACAATGTTCATAGCACAACAAATCCGCAAAAAGTCGATTGCCGAGTATCTGCTCTACATGTGGCAAATCGAAGACCTCATACGAGCCTACGACTGTTCGCTCAGCCGCTTGCGGCGCGAATACATCAGCAAGTTTGAGTACACAGACGACCAAAAGGATGAGGAGACCGACTGGTTTGGCAACCTCATACGCATGATGAACGAAGAGGGGAAACGCGAGCAAGGCCACTTGCAGATTAACCAAGTGACGCTTCAAGACTTGGCTGAGCTCCACAACCACTTATTGCAGTCAGGCAAATTCCCATTCTACAACGCTGAATATTACAAGGTGCTGCCGTTCATCGTGGAGCTCCGCAACAAAGGCGACAAGGACATCAGCGAGATTGAGACCTGCCTCGATGCCCTCTATGGCGTCATGTTGCTGCGCATGCAACAGAAAGAGGTGTCGGCCGAAACGGAAAGTGCCATCAAGGAGATAACCACTTTTGTGGGGATGCTGAGCGACTACTATGCCAAGGATCGCACGGAAGGGCTCGACTTCGGCGACGAATAAGGGTTCCATCTCGGAAACCTGGATAACAAGAAAACAAGACATTACACAACAATTAACCCCTAATAGTCATGAACATACTTGTAACAGGAGCCAACGGCCAGTTGGGAAACGAAATGCAACTGGTCAGCAAACAGTCGAAACAAGACAACTACATCTTCACCGACGTGTGTGAAGGTTATCAAAAGCTCGACATCACCAACCTCGACGACATACGCAAGGCCGTCAAGGAAAATAACGTCCAGTGTATCATCAACTGTGCCGCGTGGACCAATGTTGACAAGGCTGAAACGGCTGGACCTATCGTCGAAACGCTCAACGCCACTGCTCCCGCCCACCTGGCACAGGCCATGAAGGAAGTGGGCGGACTGCTGGTTCACATCAGCACCGACTATGTCTTTGGCGGTGATCCCTACAACACTCCGTGCCGTGAAGACCAGAAGGGAACACCTACGGGAGTCTATGGACTGACCAAGCTCCACGGAGAGCAGCAAATAGAGGCCACTGGCGCCAACCACATCATCATCCGCACGGCGTGGCTCTATTCGGAATTTGGCCACAACTTTGTGAAGACCATGTTGCAGCTCACCGCCACCAAGCCCAAGCTCAAGGTGGTGTTCGACCAAACGGGAACGCCCACCTACGCCGGCGACTTGGCACAAGCCATTTTTGACATCGTGGAAAAGCGCCTGTACTCAGGACACACGGGCATCTACCACTTTTCCAACGAGGGTGTCACGTCGTGGTACGACTTCACGAAAAAGATTGCTGAGCTGGCAGGAAACACGACCTGCGACATAGAGCCCTGCCACAGCGACGAGTTTCCCTCGCCCGTGAAACGCCCTGCCTACAGCGTGCTCGACAAGACCAAGATCAAGGAAACATTCGGCGTGAGCGTGCCCTACTGGGAGGACAGCCTCAAGAAATGTGTGGCAGCACTGCTCAAACAACAATAAATCCATCCCTCAAACATCTAAATGGCTACCATAGCAAACGAAATCAAACGGCGACGCACCTTCGCCATCATATCACACCCCGATGCCGGTAAAACCACCCTCACGGAGAAATTCTTGCTCTTTGGCGGACAAATCCAGGTGGCTGGAGCCGTCAAAAACAACAAGATCCGAAAGACGGCCACGTCCGACTGGATGGACATCGAGAAGCAACGCGGAATTTCCGTGTCGACATCTGTCATGGAGTTCGACTACCTGCCCGAGGGACAGGAGGGAGAACCCTACAAGGTCAACATCCTCGACACGCCTGGACACCAAGATTTTGCAGAAGACACCTACCGCACCTTGACGGCTGTCGACTCGGCCATCATCGTGGTCGACTCGGCAAAAGGTGTGGAGGCGCAGACGCGAAAGCTCATGGAGGTATGCCGCATGCGCAAGACGCCGGTCATCATTTTCATCAACAAGATGGACCGCGAGGGCCGCGACCCCTTCGACCTGCTCGACGAGCTCGAGCAAGAGTTGCAGATACACGTCAGGCCCTTGTCGTGGCCTATCGGCCAAGGTGCCAAGTTCAAGGGGGTCTACAACATCTACGAACAGCAGCTCAACCTCTTCACGCCCAACAAGCAGCGCGTCACTGAGAAGGTGGCTGTGGATGTCAACAGTTCCGACCTCGACAACCACGTCGGCGAGCAAGAAGCCCAACGCCTGCGCGAAGAGCTGGAACTCATCGATGGCGTGTACCCCACATTCGACACTGCCGATTACCTCAAGGCCGACGTGGCTCCAGTGTTCTTCGGCTCAGCGCTCAACAACTTCGGCGTGCAGGAACTGCTCAACTGCTTTGTGGAGATTGCCCCAAGTCCTCGCCCGACAAAGGCCGAGGAACGTATCGTGGAGCCCACGGAAAGCAAGTTCACTGGCTTCGTCTTCAAGATTACGGCCAACATAGACCCCAACCACCGTTCATGCATCGCCTTCTGCAAGGTCTGCTCGGGCAGGTTTGTGCGCAATGCGCCCTACAAGCACGTGCGGCTTGACAAGACGGTTCGTTTCTCGTCTCCTACCCAGTTTATGGCACAACGCAAGAGCACGGTCGACGAGGCTTACCCTGGCGACATCGTAGGTCTGCCCGACAACGGCATCTTCAAGATTGGCGACACCCTGACGGAGGGCGAAGAGCTCCATTTCCGTGGCCTGCCGTCGTTCTCACCTGAGCTGTTCAAGTATATCGAGAACGACGATCCGATGAAGACCAAACAGTTTCAGAAAGGTATCGAGCAACTGATGAACGAGGGCGTGGCACAGATGTTCGTCAACCAGTTCAACAACCGTCGCATCATCGGAACCGTCGGACAGCTTCAGTTTGAGGTTATCCAGTATCGCCTGGAGCATGAGTACAACGCCAAGTGCCGCTGGGAGCCTGTCCACCTCTACAAGGCTTGTTGGGTGGAGAGCGACGACGCTGCGGAGCTCGACAATTTCAAGAAGCGCAAGTACCAGTACATGGCCAAAGACATAGAGGGTCGCGACGTGTTCCTTGCCGACTCGAGCTACGTCTTGTCCATGGCGCAACAGGACTTCACCCACATCCGCTTCCATTTCACCAGCGAGTTTTAAGCATCCACCTATACGTGGCGGTGGCATCACTTTTACAGGGCGATGTCATCGCCACTTTTTTTATCGCTCATATCAGTTTATTCATCCACAAACAAAATTATTCCAACATGAAGAAAACTCTACTTCTGATGATTCTCTTCTGTGCCGCGCTCAACGCGGCCGCACAAAGCCTGCACCTCACGGGCCAACAGGCAGCAAAGCGCACTCAGCAAGTGATGAAAGCGCCCAAAGGCACGCTTGCGAAAAGCATCGACGTGCCGCGCGACACAGCACCTACCTACGACCCCATTGGAACCGACGAGCTCTACATCATGAGCTACACCGACAACGACGGCTTCATGGAAAGCAGCTACACCAATGGCAAGGTGACCGTCCGCACCGCTCCCGATGGCCAGGCTCTATGGTTCAACAGCCTCACGCCCGGCGGCAACCGCGAGACCAAGGGCTCACGCGAAAGCTGGATAAAGGGAACACGCGCTGGCGACAAGATCACGATCAAGGCTGGCCAGGTGCTTGTGAAAAACGAGGCCCACACGCTCTATCTCCAGATTGCGCATCTTGACGATTACGGCACAGTAACTGAGTTTGAAAGCGCAATGACATTCACCGTCGGAGCCGACGGCAAGATCACGCAGGACAACGCGGCCGACCACCTCGTCATTTATAAGGATTCAGAGGAAGATGGCTACTTCTCTTCGTTTGGCATGTTCAACGGCCTCTCGCTGATGCCCATGGGCGAGCTGGTGCGCTGGAATTTTCCCGAGGGAGTAACCCCCGACACATACGTGCTCCAAGGTTCCGACTTGCAGGGAGGCAACACCACACGGCTCACAAAGGTAGCCTTCGACGGCGACAAGTGCTACATTGCCGGTCTTGCGGCCTCCTCTCCTGACGAGGTGTATGAGGGAAGTGTGCACGATGGGCAGGTTCACATCAAGGCAGGACAGATCGTCAAGGACGCAGACCTTTTCTACTTCCGCTTGATGCCCATCGTGTTTGATGCCGACTACAACGCCGAATTCAAGCAGAACTTCGTGTTCCAACTGTCCACCGACCGCCACACACTCACGCTTCAACCCAAGGAGGTGGCTCTCTGCGAGACCGACTACAACATACAGAACATCAAGTCGGGCGTGAACAACATCTCGCTCACCTACTATCCCGGCGACCACGCGGCCAAGCCCGCCACACCTGAGATTCTGCAATACGACGAGGCCAACACGACGTTCTATGTGAAGGTGCCACAAAATGACATCGACGGCAACTACATCAATGCCGACAAGCTGGTCTATCGCTTCTATGTTGAAGGCGAGCCCTACACCTTCAAGCCATCCACCTATGTGAAGCTTGACACCGACATGACCGACATACCCTACAACTTCGCCGACAACTACGACTTCTATTCCAACCCAGGCTACAAGGTCGTGTGCTTCTACGACCTCCACGCCAACTATGTGGAGGTGGAGAGTGCCTACACCGTCGACGGCGTGACCAACGTGAGCGACCGCGCCCGCTACAACTTCGTGAGCAACGGCATCCACTCGACCACGGAATCGGGCACTGCGCGAACGACCACCTACGCCAACCTCGCTGGCCAACGTCTCGTGCGCCCCGTGCCCGGCAGCGTGGTACTCGTCACCACCACGCGTGCCAACGGCACACGTGTCACCGTGAAGCGCGCCATGCGATAAGGCTCCCACAGGAGACCCAACAAAACAGGAACAAACAAAAACAGGATGAACTGCACGCAATTACAGTTCATCCTTTTTTATGCCTATCCGCCACAAGTGATATGCAAATCGGCAACCAAGTGGATAAGCAATGCAAAAAATGGATAGGCATCACAAAAAAATCTCAGATAGGGAAGGCAAGCCACTTACCGCCTTCTCCCATCTGAGACCAGGAAAAGATTAATAATTAATATTTCGCGTTCTGGGGGTCGAAGTTAGCCCAGCCAGCGGTCCAGTCCTTTCCGTCGGGGAAAGCACCGATGCGAGAATACTGGGTGCTGATGGCCAAGATAGAGGAGATGCCACCCCATGTTTGAGCCATCCAATCGGCAATGACACTGTTCTGATTGGCCGGCAAGGAGAAGAATGTGCTTGAGAACGACTTCTTAGAGGGATCTGTCGTCTTGGTCTTGTAGTCGTAGAGCTCATCCTTGTAGACCTTGTTGAAGTCGGAACCAGTGATGGTCATGCCTACGAACTTGATGTTCTTGAGGCTCATCTTGCCGTCGGTGGCAGCTCCCTGCGTGTTACCCTTCTCGTTGTCGAGGATAAGGCCGACGGGCCATCCTATGGCGAGGGTGTTTGACACGTTGAGGCGTGAGTTGCGACGGATGTGCATGGCAGCCTGGAAGAGACCCATCGACGAGCCGTTCTCAGGATTCATACCGTTGCCGTTGATATAGTCTGTCGTGTTGGCGAAAGAACCGTCGAAGGTCTTCGGGCCGAGGAAGGTGACATAGGAGAAGTTGGCCGTCGTGTAAGGTTCAACTGCTGAGCCACTGGCGTTGTTGTCGCTCTCGAAGCCATTGCTCTGCGAGGCGTCGGCGATGCGTGAGTCGCGCACAGAGAGGGCATACTGCACATTGCCCGCAAACCCATTGTCGGTATCGAAGTCGTCATCCCAACCACGGAAGGCGATGATGTGCTTGCAGTTGACCGTACCACCGAACCATTCGAAGCTGTCATCGTTTGAGTAAGAAACCTGCACGTGGTCGATGGTTGTGCCAGATCCAACGGAACCCAAGGTGAGACCGTTGATTTCCTTATCTTTCTCGAATGGGTAGCCAGCAAACTCAATGCGCACATACTGCAACGAGCCACTGTTGTCTTTGGCGTCATTGCCACCGTGCTTCGTGCGAGGGCCACCCTCAATCTGCTGCGCCAACACACCATTGTTGTTGGGAGCCTTTCCGCAGAGGATCACACCACCCCAGTCGCCAGGCTTGCGGCTGCCAGCTGCCGCCTCGGATGTGAAGACGATAGGCTCAGTGGCCGTTCCGTTGGCAATGAGCTTGCCGCCTGGCTCCACGATGATGGCAGCCTTTGTCTCCTTGTCGCCCTTGACGACTGTGCCAGCCGGAATGGTCAGCGTAGAACCGTCGGCCACGTAGACCCATCCCTTGAGCGTGTAGGTGCCACGCTCCAGGGTCTGCGTACCCTTGAAAACGAAGTTTTGATCGCCATTACCAATGACTGTTCCCTTGGGAGCCTCTTTGCCGTCATCGGTGAAGAGAATGTGGTCGCAAGCCTTGAATCCGCCATCTGTCGACCATTTGTAGGCCGTGCCAGAATTAGGCTCGTCGTTGTCGCTGCATGACATGAATGTCATTGACATGGCGAGGATGCCCAGGCATCCCAAAAAAATCTTGTCTGTTTTCATCGTTTTTGAATTTATAATGTTACGGTTACCGAGAGGTTGATGTTGCGTCCCGGTTTATATTTGCGTGTCACTTGTTGTATATCTTTCCCATCCACGGTCTGGAACTGCTTGAAGAGGATGCTCTGGTTGAGCAGGTCGCGCACGGCGAGCTTGACCTCCCATCTTCCCCACCGCTTGCTGGCCGTCAGGTCAAAGGCGTCGCGGGGCATCTCATAGCTGTCGGGCACACGGATGTTGCGTGAAGGGTCGCCACCTCCCTCGGTGCGTCCCACGCCCACGATGCGCTTGCCGATGCGGTTGTAGAGTAGGTTGACTGAGAGGTGGTGTTGCTGATTATTATAGAATATGCCCGTGTTGATGAGGTAAGGCGACTGTCCCTGCATGGGGCGGTCATACTCGTAGCTACCAGGTTCGAAATGCACGCGGCTGTGTATGAGCGAACCATTGAAGCTCCATGAGAAATCTTTCAGTCCGATGAAGTCGAGGCTCTTTCGGATGTCGAGCTCCAGGCCGTAGTTGTCGGCCGAGCGGGCGTTCTTGTATGAGTAGACTACATCAGTTCCTCCCGATAGGGTGTAGACCCACTCAATGGGCGAATCGAAATGCTTGTAGAAGGCTGCCAGCGAGATGACCTCGCCCCGGCTGGGATACCACTCATAGCGCAGGTCGATGTTATCGACGTAGCAGTTCTTCAGTTCGTAGTTACCCTGCACGTTGGAGGCCAAGTCGAAGTCGTAGTAGACCGATGGCGACAGCTCGCGAAACTCGGGCCGGTTGATGCTGCGCCCATAGCAGAGGCGCGCCTGGTGCTGGTCGGTGATGTGCCAAGTCATGTTGGCCGACGGGAAGAGATCGCCGTGACGGTAGTAGTGGCTCTCATGGCTCACCTCCGAGGCTTTGGAGTTGGAGATGAGTTCCATCTGGTTATACTCGTAGCGCACGCCAGCGTGCACGTCGACCTTGCCGAGCGGCAGCGTGGCCATGGCATAGGCGGCACCGAGCAGGTTGTTGCCACTGTAGTCATTGATCTTGTTGACATCCTCCAGCAGGTATAGCTTGTCGGCTCCGAAGTTGGCGGGGTCGCTGAGCAGGGTTGTCATGTCCATGCTGCGGAAACCGCTCGGCAGGTTGTTGTCCGTGTTGTACCAGTAGAGGAGGTTGCGCGTGTTGTACGTGCGAGTGCGATACTCGCCGTAGATGCCCGCCTTGAGTGTGGGTTGCCACTGTCCGAAGGTGAAGCGGTGGCTGTCGTTGGCCTGCAAGGAGAGGATGTGCTCGTCGAGCGAGGTCCACTCGCGTGAAATGTCGTTTTTGTAGAGCCACACATACTGGTCGCTCTGCTGCGGGTCTTCGTTGTAGAGGATATACTTGCGGCGGTCGGGCAGCCGACGGTTGGCATAGGCGTAGCTGGCACTCCAATCGAGGGCATCCGCGCCGAGCGTGTGGCGCCCCGTGAGCTGTGTGGTGTAGGTGGTGCGGCTACGATAATAGTATTCGGCCGACCGTTCGTTTTCCGACTGCGCGCTGAGCCCCTCACGGGTGGTGTAGCGGCTGTTGCCCAGCTGGTTGAAGATGTTCTTCCACTGGAACTTGTTGTTTCCCGAAGGGCTGAGCCATGTCAGGTTGAGCAAGGCGCCGAGGCGGTCGTTCTGGTTATACTGGTTGTCGGTGGAGAGGCGCAGAGGGTTCACACGGTCGTTGTCGGTGTCGTAGGCACCATAGAAGTTGTTGACCATGTCGCGGTAGGCGCGATACTCGTTGGTATAGTTGATGGCGGCGAGCAACCCGAGCTTTCCACCCCATGCCTTCCAGCGGTGGGCATAGTCGGCGTTGAGCTTCAGATCGCCTAACGGCTTGTGGCGGCTCACGCTCCAGTCATTGCTAAACCCATTGCCGAGCAGGTCAATCATGGGGTTGCCACCGCTGTTGAGCCCGAGCGTCGAGAAGGTCTTTTCGATACCCCCATCAAGGGAGCGGAGTCCTGAGTCGAAGCCGAGAAAGTCGGTGGCCGACGATTTTTGCGAATAAAAATTCCGCAGGGCCGACTGACTGTTCCAGCTGGCACCCACGGAGATATGAAACGAGTTGGAAATGGGTATTTCCTTGGTGTTAACCTGTATGAAACCGCCCGTGTAATCGGCGGGATACTCAGCGGCAGGCGTCTTCACGATGGTGAGGTTGTCAATCTGGCCACTGGGAATCATGTCGAACGAGAAGGCACGGCTGTCGGCCTCCGAGCTGGGCACGGCTCCACCGTTGATCCACACGTTGTTGTAACGCTGCTGCAGTCCGCGCACCATGACAAACTTGTCGTCGATGAGGCTCACGCCCGGTATGCGGCGTATCACCTCGCCAGCGTTGCTGTCTTGCGTGCGCTTGATCTCCTGCGCCGACACATTGTTCACGACGTTGGCGCTGCGCTTAGCTTCCTGGATGGTGGCCGCCTCGGTGTCGCTACGTCTAACGGCTGTCACCGTCACCCCGCCAAGTTGCTGGTCGGTCATAGGCTGCGACTGCTTAGTGGTGTCGGAAGCTTGGCTTGTTGTGTCGGTCTTCACCTGCGCGGCCACGCTGGTAGGCAAGGCGAGCATCATCAGACCCACAAATGTCACACGGTTTCGTTTCATAACAATCTTTTTACTTTTCACGCCGCAAAGTTATGTCCTCCATGTTACATAAACGTTGAGCATAGGTTACAATCGTGTGAATTGTGAAAACGCGAAGCAATTGCATATTAAAATAGGTGAAAAGTTGATGAAAATAGCTGACAAGCACCCTCTAAAAACAGGCGTTTCTACTCACCAAAGGGGCAACAGCCCTCAAATGGGCGAATTTAGGGGCGTTATTCATAATCATCTGTATCACAGCGAATTGAAGACGATTGGCAGGCATCATGCAGAGGCCACGCGTCTCTCTTTCCACGATTCGACACCTATCGCCAGTCGATCAAGGCCATATTGAGACAAGATAGGGGTTCTTTCTTCAGACAATAGGGCTTCCTATTCTCCTCAATAGAGGGCATATTGATGGAAAAACAGCCAATAACAAGCGCCGAATTGGCAACAAATGCGGCCCGGAAACTGCCTAAAAGCGCTTCGGCCGCGCTAACTGAGACAGCCCGGAAGAGGCCGATTATTCAGATTTTTTAATACTCTTTTTTGCCCACCGCACAATTTTTCCCAAAAATCTTTCAGTAACTTTGCACCATCAAAATCGAATATGAACAAGACAAGACTTGCTGTACCCATCCTACTGGTGCTCTTCACCCTGCTGACATTCTTTGCCAACATCGGCGCACTGCCCACCGACATCATGGAGCAACGCAACGTGGTGACGGCACGCGAGATGGTGAGCGACGGATGCTGGCTGGTGCCCACCATGAACGGCACCCTGCGCCTGGAGAAGCCGCCGCTGCCCACCTGGGTGGCAGGAGCCATCGAGGCAGCCTGCCCACGAAGCCTCGCGGCGCAACGCCTCGCGGCGGGCGCCATGGGATGCCTGTGGACATGGTTTCTCTTTCTCACCGCCCGACGCATCGCCCGGCGCACCGACTATGCCGTGGTGGCCACGGTGGTGTTTCTCACCTGCTACAACACGGTGCTCATGGGTCGATCGGCCACGTGGGACATCTATTGCCACGCGCTGATGATGGGAGCCATCTACCTGCTGCTGCGCGCCCTGACAGAGGAGCGCGGTTACCAGTGGCAGATGCCGCTGGCGGGCGTGCTGATGGGCCTGTCGTTCCTGAGCAAGGGACCCGTGTCGTTCTACACGCTGCTCTTGCCCTTCCTCGTCGCCCTAACGCCCCTCCCTTCACTGTCGATGCGCGGCAAGTGGGGCTCGCTGGTGGCCATGGCCCTGGTGGGCGTGGCCGTGGGCGGCTGGTGGTATGCCTATTTGCTCATGGCACACGGCGACGCTGTAACGGCGGTCATGGCCAAGGAGTCGGGGGCATGGGCCAACCACAACGTCAGGCCCTGGTGGTACTACTGGCGCTTCTTCTTAGAGATGGGCGCATGGGCGCTGCCCATGCTGGCAGCCCTCGTCCTCGGCTACTGGAAACGCCGCATCACCATGAAGCGCACCTACCTCATCACCTTCTGCTGGGCGGTAGGCTCGCTGGTGCTGCTGTCGCTCATGCCCGAAAAGAAGATGCGCTACCTGCTGCCCTCACTGGCACCATGCGCCCTGCTGGTGGCCTGCGTCATCACGCACGCCAAGGATGCCTTTGCCTCCGGGCAGGCCGACCACCTGAGCCGCGCGCTCCTCTGGGGCCAAGGGACACTGCTGACGCTGGTCATCGGCGGCGCGGCCATCGCGCTCTTCGTGGTGCCCGCAGCGGCGGCCATCAGTCTCGCGGCACGCATCGCGGCAGCCACGCTGCTCACCCTCACAGCGGTGCTCACGGCGTGGGGCACCCTGAAGCGCAAGCCCCTGGTGCAAGTGGGAGCCGTGGCACTGGTCTTCGCCACGGCCGAACTGCTGCTCCTGCCGACCATCACACGCGCAGTAGGCAATCCCGAGGCACGAAGCATCGGCCTCGTGGTGGACAACGGCCAAGCCCGTGCTCTGCCACTCTTCCACGACCGGCAGACGCCCATCCGCATCGAACTGGTGTACCACGCCGGAAGGAAAATACTGCCCATCGACCTCAACGACACGACAACGGTGCGTGCGCACCTGCCATTTGCCTTGGTCATCCCGACCAGCTCCAAGGAACGGGTGTCGGCGGCCACCCTCCATGTGGCCGACACGACAACACTGGGAAGCTACGACATCAACCTGCACCCCAAGGCCAACAGGCACTATACCGACGACCTGCGCGGACAGGTCGTGAGGCTGACGGCCAAGCGGGCGACCCACACCCCACGCCCCACCCAACAAACCAACTAACAAGACTCATCCAAAGACAACATGAACAAGACTGAGCAATACGAGCTGACCATCATCATACCTGTCTACAACGAGGAAGACAACCTCGACCGCGTGGAGAAGACGATGGCCGAATACCTGCCAACAGCCTCGGTGAAGGCGTGCGTGCTACTTGTGAACGACGGCTCCACCGACCACAGCCTCGAAAAGATACGCGAGATATGCGGTCGCCACGACAACTTCTTCTTCATCAGCAGCACGGAAAACCACGGTCTCAGCACGGCCATGAAGGCGGGTATCGACAGCGCAAGGAGCCGCCTCACGGGCTACATAGACGCGGACCTGCAGACCAACCCGCAAGACTTCAACCTCCTGCTGCGCTTCGTCGACAGCTACCAGCTCGTGTCGGGCATACGCGCCAACCGGAAAGACTCGGCCTTCAAGCGACTGCAGTCGCGCGTGGCCAACAGGTTCCGCCGCCACATGACGGGCGACACCGCCACCGACACGGGATGCCCACTGAAGGTGATGTGGACCAGCTACGCCCAGCGGCTGCCATTCTTCGACGGCATGCACCGCTTCCTCGCAGCCCTCATGACCCTTGAGGGCGGACGGTTCAAGGAAGTGCCCGTGCGCCACTACCCACGCACGGCGGGCGTGTCGAAGTATCACTTGTGGAACAGGCTGAAAGGACCGTTCGTCGACTGCTTCGCCTTTCGCTGGATGAAGGCCCGCCACATCAGCTACACCATCGACAACAGCAACCTGGACGACGGCACACAGCCGGCCACCGGCCACACCCAACGCTAACCCGCAAGGCCATGGAAAAGACATCCTTGCTGGTTTACGCCATTGGCTTTGCCGCCCAGGGATTCTTCTCGGCGCGGATGTTGCTGCAATGGGTCCTGTCGGAGAAGGCACATCGCGTGGTGTCGCCCAACATCTATTGGATTTGCAGCCTCGCGGGGAGCATCCTGTTTTTCGCCTACGGCTGGCTTCGCGACGACTTTGCCATCATCCTCGGGCAGTTCATCTCATACTACATCTACATCTGGAACCTCAACATCAAGCGAGTGTGGCAACGCGTGCCCCTCGCGTTGCGCGGTGCCATCGCCTTGCTGCCTGTGGCAGCCTTGGCCATGATGGCCAGCGACGGCGCGGCTTTCGTCGAGACGTTCCTGAGAAACAGCGACGTGCCCATGGCCCTACTGCTATGGGGCTCGGCGGGACAGGTCATCTTCACGTTGCGATTCATCTACCAATGGTACTACAGCTACCGGCGGCATGAGTCAGTGCTGCCCGTTGGCTTCTGGATCATCAGTCTCACGGGCTGCGCCATCATCGTAAGCTACGGCGTGTTCCGGCTCGACCCAGTGCTCATCCTCGGCCAATCGGTAGGCTTCTTCACCTACTCGCGCAACATCGCGCTCTATCACAAGCAAAACACACGGAAACCATGAACATCCTCATCACGGGCGCGGCGGGCTTCATCGGCCATGCGCTGGTAAAAGTCCTGGCTGCCAAACCCGGCACGACCATCGTGGGGCTCGACAACCTCAACGACTACTACACGCCACGGCTCAAGGAGGCGCGGCTCCGCGACCTGGGCATCTGCAGCCATAGCACGCGACCCACCGCCAGTCGCACGCTGCCTAACTTCAGCTTTCTCGAGGCCGACATCGCCGACATCGAGGCCATGGAGCGCGTATTCGCAGAAGGGCGGTTCACACACGTGTGCAACCTCGCCGGACAGGCAGGCGTGCGCTTCTCCATCGAGAGCCCACTGTCGTACGTGAAGAGCAATGTCGTGGGATTTCTCAATATCCTGGAGGGCTGCCGCAACCACGGCGTGGGTCACTTGCTGTTCGCTTCGTCGAGCAGCGTCTACGGCATGGACGAGCACATGCCTTTCACCGAGACCGACGACACCAGCCACCCCGTGAGCCTCTACGCGGCTACCAAGAAGAGCGACGAGGTGATGGCCTACTCCTACACCGCGCTCTATGGCTTCCAGACTACCGCCCTGCGCTTCTTTACCGTCTACGGTCCCTGGGGAAGACCCGACATGGCTCCCTTCAAGTTTATGGATGCCATTGCCAACGACAGACCCATCAAGGTCTTCAACCGTGGCAACATGCTCCGCGACTTCACCTACATCGACGACATTGTGGAGGGCATACGCCTGGTAGCCGATGCCCGATACACGGACAAGGTGCCTGCCAGAGTCTATAACATCGGATGCTCGCACCCTACGAGACTCATCGACTTCATCAGCACCATCGAGCAAGCGACGGGGCGCAAGGCGCTGATGGAGATGATGGACATGCAGCCAGGCGACGTGACGCGCACCTACGCCGACACCAGCCGGTTACAACGCGACTTCGGGTACCAGCCCCACACCCTGCTGCAAGAGGGTATCGGCTACCTGTACCAATGGTACGACACGGTGTGGAAAACAATAACGAGGACATGACATGGAGAAACCATGAATTGCGGGGCACAACAGCAGAAACAACCACATGGCGAAGGGCAAAGAGCTAAAAATGGGCGGACAAGACCTTCTCGCTCATTTTTTTTTATTACCTTTGCGCCAATCAACTTTTTGACATGAAGGACATTTGCAGCATCGGGCACATCACGCGCGATAAAATCATCACCCCTAACAGCACCGTCAAAATGGCTGGCGGCACATCTTATTATATGTCACACGGCATCAGTCACCTGCCCAAGAAGGTGAGTTACCAATTGGTAACCAAGGTGGGGCAAGGACAGATGGGGGAAGTGGAGAAATTGCGCCACATGGGCATCGACACCGTCTGTTACCCAAGCCAACATACCGTCTACTTCGAGAACAAGTATGGCGAAAATACAGACAACCGCACGCAGCGCGTGCTGGCCAAGGCCGATGCCTTCACCATCGACGAGATGCGACCGCTTGAGGCTCGCGTCTTCCACCTGGGAAGCCTGTTGGCCGACGACTTCTCACCCGAGGTGGTCAAGTACCTCGCCACGAAAGGACTGGTGTCCATCGACGTGCAAGGCTATTTGCGCGAGGTGGTGGGCGAGGACGTGCGCGCCATCCCCTGGAAGCACCAGGAGGAGATCCTTGCCGTCACTGGCATCCTGAAGCTCAACGAACACGAGATGGAAGTGGTGGCCTGCTCGTCGGACCCGCGAACCGTGGCGCAAAAGCTGGCCGTGCAAGGCGTGAAGGAGGTGGTCATCACGCTGGGCAGCTATGGCTCGCTGATCTACGCCGACAGCCATTTCTATGAGATACCCGCCTACAAGCCACGCCAGGTGGTGGATGCCACGGGGTGCGGCGACACCTATTCCACAGGCTACCTCTACTGCCGCCTGCAAGGGATGGGCTATGCCGAGGCCGGGCGCTTCGCCGCCGCGATGTGCACGTTGAAGTTGGAGCACAACGGGCCGTTCGACGGGACGATAGCCGACGTAGAGCGCGTCATGGGATAACCGGCGGGCCAGACGCGTTGTCGGCTTCCGGCACAGTGTCGTCCCACAGCTCGCCCGCCTTCTCCGGATGTGCCAGCAAGGATTCTAACCGCTGGCCCAACACAACCTTGTCGACTTCGACGAGCCCCTTGCCCAGTGTCAACAAGCGGTCGGCCAGCCGCACGGCCAGGTTGAGGTCGTGCGTGGAGAGCACGATGACCTTGCCCGTGTCGTGGGCCAGTGAGCGCAACAGCCGCATCGTGTCGACCTTGCTGGGATAGTCGAGAAACGCCGTCGGTTCATCAAGTAACACTACCGGAGTCTGCTGTGCAAGAGCCTTGGCTATCATCATCTTCTGCCGCTCGCCATCACTCAACGTGCCTACTTGTCGCCCTGCCAAGGGTTGCAGACCCGTCAGGCGCAACGCCTCGTCGACCATCCGACGGTCTGCGTCACCCAGACGGCCGAAGAAACCCGTGTAGGGCATGCGACCAAAACCTACCACGTCTTCCACACGAAGCTGGGGCACTTCCACGCGGTCGGTAAGCACCACGCTAATCCACCGTGAGCGTGCGTGCTGACTGAGCTCCGCCAACGGCTGGCGCGTGCCATCGGCAACCAGCGTCACCGTGCCGGCCAGCGGTGGTTGCACGCCTGCCAACGTGCGGAGCAACGTCGACTTGCCCATGCCATTGCGCCCGATGAGCACCGTCAGCTCACCACCTGCCAAGCAGGCGGTAAGGCCCGAGGCCACCACACTGTGGCCATAACCCACCGACAAATCTGCAACACACAACTGATTCATGCCGCAAAGGTAATGCAAACCGAGAGCAACACAAAATAAAAGGCTGCAAGACTTATATATTTTTTGCCGGGATGCAGCTATCTCTTCTTATTGAATGTGACGACAAAAAACAGAAATGGGAAGCCATGCAACACTAATTAATCTTTTCTTGCTACGCTATATGGTCACTTTTTCATAACTTTGCATACATGAACGCAGTATCGCCACTTCAAGCATTGCAACAACAACGCCTGTTGCTCCAGATGGAATACCAGGCGGAGAAAGAAGCGTTTCGCAAGCAGACCGAGGGAATGGGGCTCGCGCGCAAGGTGAAACGCGGCGACGCCTGGTATCCCATCGCCACCGGACGCACCTACTACAACTCGCTCAACCAGTATTGCATCGAGGTGTCGCGAGCAGCCGACCAAGACGTGGAGCACAACTTTGAGTTCGGAAAGCCTGTCGTGTTCTGGCGGGTCGACACCCCGTCGCCCACCTCACCAGCAGACAAGGGCACCATCCACTACTTCAATTTCACAGGCACCGTGTCGTTTGTCGACGGCGACCGCATGGTGGTCGTCATCCCCGAAGGTCACGCCTTCGACCTGCAGGCGTGCGAGCAGCCCATCGGCGTACAGCTCTTCTTCGACGAGACGAGCTACCGCTGCATGTTCGACGCGCTCGACCGCGTGATGAAAGCCAAGACTGGGCGGCTGGCCTACCTGCGCGACCTGTTCTACTCGAAGATGAAACCCCAGACCTATTCTTTCGAGCCATTGCGATTCCCCTGGCTCAACCCCACACAGGAGCGGGCCGTCAACGAGGTGCTGCGAGCCAAGGACGTCGAGGTAGTACACGGCCCACCCGGAACGGGAAAGACCACCACCTTGGTAGAGGCCATCAACGAGACGCTGATGCGCGAGAGCCAGGTGCTGGTGTGCGCGCAAAGCAACATGGCTGTCGACTGGATCTCTGAGAAGCTCGCCGACCGGGGCATCCGTGTGCTGCGCATCGGTAACCCCACACGTGTCAACGACAAGATGCTGGGCTTCACCTATGAACGACAGTTTGAGGCCCACCCCGACTACCCACAACTCTGGGCCATACGCAAGGCCATCCTCGAACTTAGGCAACGGCGCAAGGGACGCGACGACAGCTACCACCAAAAGGTGGAGCGGCTGAAGGCACGCGCCACGGAGCTCGAGATACGCATCCGCAGCGACCTGTTCGGACAGGCTCGTGTCATCGCCTCCACGCTGGTGGGAACAGCCGGTCGCCTGCTGGAGGGACAAAAGTTCTCTACCCTCTTCATCGACGAGGCCGCACAAGCCCTTGAGGCGGCCTGCTGGATAGCCATCCGGCGTGCCGGGCGCGTCATCCTGGCGGGCGACCACTGCCAGCTTCCGCCTACCGTGAAGAGCATTGCTGCCCTCAAGGCCGGACTGGGCAAGACACTCATGGAGCGCATCGTGGAGCAAAAGCCCGAGTGCGTGACGCTCCTGCAGGTGCAGTATCGCATGAACGACGACATCATGCGCTTCAGCTCCGACTATTTCTACGGGGGCAAGGTGCAGACAGCACCACAGGTGAGCCATCGCAGCATCCTCGACCTCGACTACCCGTTCACGTGGATCGACACCTCTCAGATGGAGGTGGGACCCGATGAGCCTTCCTTCAAGGAACAGTTTGTGGGTGAGAGCTTCGGCCGGGTCAACAAGGGCGAGGCGGCGCTCACGCTCCTCACCCTGCAACAATACTTCACGAAGATTGGCAAGCAGCGCATCCTCGACGAGCGCATCGACGTGGGGGTCATATCGCCCTACCGCGCGCAGGTGCAATACCTCCGCCACCTCATCAAGCGGCGCGAGTTCTTCAAGCCCTTCCGGCAGCTCATCTCCGTCAACACCGTGGACGGCTTCCAAGGGCAGGAGCGCGACATCATCCTCATCTCGCTCGTGCGTGCCAACGACGACGGGCAGATAGGCTTCCTGCGCGACCTGCGCCGCATGAACGTGGCCATCACGCGCGCTCGCATGAAGCTCATCATCCTGGGAGACGCCGCCACCATGACACGCCACCCGTTCTACAAGAAACTTTTCGACTACATACAGGCGTTGCGACACGAGCCTTCTGCCACCGCGACACCCACCGACGAGACGTTGCCCGCCGGAAAAAACGCTTGACCACCATGCTACAACGCGACTATTTCATCCGTATTGTCGAGGAATTCATGGCTGCTGTCAGTCGGTTCCTTGAGAAAGACATCGACAAGCGCACCGACGATGACCTGCGTGACCTTTACCGCCAGTATGTGGGCGACTACGACACCCTGCGCAACCTCACGGCCACCGAGGCCATCGGCTATGCCAACGACCAGTGGGCACCCGACCGACGCGCACAGCAACTGGAGATGCTGGCCGAGCTGCTCTACGTGGAGGGCAGCTACAAGCAGAAACCGCTGCGCGACATGCTGCTCGAGAAGTCGTTTCTACTTTTCAATTACGTGGATCGCCACAGCTCTGACTTTTCACTCACGCGCCGAGCCAAGTTGTCCGCCATCAAGGGCATGCTGGGATCCGACATCAATCTTGACGACATTCTGATATGACATCCATGAACCCTCACAACCAACCAGCCCACACCCAAGGGGGCATGACCGACATGACCGTGGGATCACCGGCCCGGGGAATCTTACGCTTTGCCGTGCCGCTGGTGCTGGGCTACATCCTGCAGCAGATGTACCAGGTGATTGACGCGGCCATCGTCGGACGGTGGATTGGCGTGGACGCGCTGGCCGCCGTGGGAGCCTCGGCCAGTGTCATGTTTCTCATCATGGGCTTCTGCAACGGCTCCTGCGCTGGCTTCGCCATCCCCGTCGCCCAGGCTTTTGGGGCCAAGGACTATGCCAAGATGCGGAGCTACGTGAGCAACGCCACACGCATCGGTGTGGTGTTCGCCGTGGTCATCACCTTACTCAGTTGCGCCTTCTGTTCCCATATCCTACGCATCGTCAACACGCCTGCCGATATTTTCCATGACGCCTGGGTGTTCCTCTTCCTCCAGTTCCTCGCCATTCCTTTCACCATTGCCTACAACCTGCAGGCAGGCCTCATCCGCGCCCTGGGCGACAGCAAGCACCCATTCTATTTTCTCATCTTCTCGTCGTTATTCAACATTGCGCTCGACGTGTTGCTCATTCTCGTGCTCGGCATGGGGGTCATGGGGGCTGGCTTGGCCACGCTCCTGGCCCAGGCGTTCTCGTCAGTCCTGTGCTACGGCTTCATCCGCCACAAGATGACCATCCTCATCCCACAAGGCGACGAGCGCGCCTACGACAACAAGCGCATCTCCATCCTGCTCAACAATGGCGTGCCCATGGGGCTCCAGTTCTCCATCACGGGCATCGGCATCATCATGCTCCAGAGTGCCAACAACGCGCTTGGCACCCTCTACGTGGCCTCGTTCACGGCCGCCATGCGCATCAAGTACCTCTTCACGTGTGTCTTTGAGAACATCGGCGTAGCCATGGCCACCTACTGTGGACAGAACATTGGTGCCCACCAGATTGAGCGCATCCGGCGGGGCGTGCTCGACGCGGTGCGCATCATGATGGTATATTTCGTCATCACGTTCCTCCTCATCTATCCTTTCGCCGATACCATGATGGCCTTGTTTGTGGACAGCTCGGAACAGGCAGTCATCGCCAACGCCGCCCAGTTCATGCGCATCGCCAACTATTTCTACCCGACCTTGGGACTGCTCACCATCCTGCGCTACAGCATCCAGGGCCTGGGCTACAGCAACCTGTCCATGCTCTCGGGCGTGATGGAGATGATCGCGCGCTGCGGAGTCAGCCTATGGCTCGTGCCCGCACTGGCTTTCACTGGCGTTTGCCTGGGCGACCCTGTGGCATGGGTGGCAGCCGACGTGTTCCTTGTTCCGGCTTTCTGCCTGCTATACCGCCACCTAAAAAACAATAACCAACAATACCCAAACAACAAATGAAACGTTTTTTCTTATCCGCCGTTCTGGCGCTGGTCGCCTTCGTTGGCGCGCTTGCCTCACACACCGTCAGCAACGAGGGTGCCTGGTGCTGGTTTGCAGACCCGCGCGCGCTCCACTATGAGAACACCAGCGGAACCATCAACGCCTCTTACATAGGCTACATCGACGTGCACGGCAATGTCAAGGCCACGCAAATGGACTTCCTCCGCAACCGGCGGACGGAGGTGCTGGTGCGCTCAGCCTTCCAGCCCGACGACCACAATAACCCCACGTTTATCGTGCTGCCCGACGAGCGCGTCATGATTTTCTACACGCGCCACACCGACGAGCCAAAAATCTGGTATCGCGTGTCGGTCAAACCGGGTGACATATCGCAGTTAGGAGAGGAGAAGTTCATCAGCGTGGCAAACAACACCACCTACCCCTCGCCTTTCATCCTCAGCGACGACCCAAAGCACATCTACCTCTGCTGGCGCGGCATCAACTGGCACCCCACAATGGCACGCATCACCCTGCCCGACGACAACGACAACGTGACCGTCGACTTCGGCCCCAAGCAGATTGTGCAGTCAACAGGCGCAAGACCCTACGCCAAGTACCAAAGCAACGGCAAGGACAAGATTTACCTGGCCTACACCACCGGGCATCCTGACAACGAGATGCCCAACTGGCTCTACTTCAACGTCATCGACATCAACAAGGGCAAGGGTCCCATCCTGCGCGACATCAAGGGCAACAAGCTCAAGACGGTGGCCGACGGGGTCTTCAGCGTCAACAAGACGAACGCGTACCTCAGCCAATATCCCTACACCGTGGTCGACCACAGCGACAATGTGCGCAACTGGGTGTGGCAGATTGCCCTCAACAAGGAGAAGCAACCGGTCATCGCCCTGGTACACATCGACAACGACAAGACTAAACACGTCTACCACTACGCCCGCTGGACGGGCAAAGCCTGGCGCGACACATGGGTGCAATATGGCGGGCACGCCTTCCACCAGAACTGGAACCGCACGGAGCGTTGCTACAGCGGCGGCATGGCCATCGACCCCGACAACGTGGGCGACCTCTACCTCTCCATCCCCACCGCCAACGGTGCCTACAACAAGGATGGGGTCTACGAAATCTGGAAATACACAATAGCCGACGACGGTTCCGTGGCAACCAAGCAACAGGTGACGAGCAACTCTACAAAGAACAACATGCGCCCCTACATCCTGCCGGGCTCCAAGAACAGCGCGTTGCGCCTGACCTGGATGAACGGCGACTACTACTATTGGATGGTCAACAAGAACTATCCCAAGGGATACCCCACAAGCGTGGTGTGCGACTACAACCTGCCGCAACAGACGGTGAACCTCACCGACCAGCAGGTAGCTTCTGCCGAAGGGCTCACCGCCTTCTCCGTGGCGGCCTCGCTCCACCAGGACAAGGGCGCGCAAGCCAACGACGGGGCAACGCTCTTCGCGAGCGACAACCTGACAGTGGGGCTCACCGCCGACGGACACTTGTTTGCCACGCTGCACGAGGCGGACAAGGAGCGCACCGTGAAGAGCTGCAACCTCTTCTACTCATCCGACGACTGGGCCACAACCTCTACGGGAACCAGCGGCGACACGCACCTGACGACCATCACAGACGCGCTCGTCACTGCCACCTACGACGGCAACGAGCTGCGCCTCTACCGCAACGAGATGCTGGAGCTCAGCATCGACACCAAGGGGCTAACACTCAGCAACGTGAAGGGCGGAAAGCTCGCGACAGACGTGCAGCTGTGGAGCCGCGCACTCAACCAAAACGAGGTGGGCGCGCTGCGCAACCGCCTGCTGGCCTCGCTCATCAGCGTGCCCGACACGGTGCGCACCGACTTGGTGCTGCCCCAAGCGGTGCAGGGCCTGCCCCTAACCTGGAAAAGCAGCAACACGGCGGTCGTTGCCGACAACGGACTGGTCAACTTGCCCGCCGAGGAGACTCCCGTGACGCTCACCGCCACGGTGGGCGGCGACACGCTACACTGGCAGGTGCTGGTGGAGCCGCGCCAGGTGGAGAAGAACCTGCGCGCCTACTACACCTTCGACGAGGCTGACCTCTCGACCGACAACGCCGTGGCCGACCATAGCGGCCACGCCGGCGCGCTGAAGGTGATGGGGACGGCCAAGGTCAACGGAACGCTCGACCTCACGGCCAACAGTCCCGTGGCCTTTTCCACCAACGGCTATGGCCTGGCTCCCGCCGGACTGGTGGGCAGCCTGCGCTCCTACACCTTCATGCTCGACGCCAACCTCAAAGGGCGCGAGAAGATGCCGCGCCTCTACGACTTTGGGTCGGGTTCGGGCAACAGCGTCTTCTTGCGGCTCACGGCCAATGGCCTCTACTCAGCCGGCTGCAAGATGGGAGGCGGCTCGACACTCATGGTGGAGTCGAAGCAGGCCATGCCGCTCGGCAAGACGGTGCGTCTGGCCGTCACCTTCAACGCCGCCGAACACAAGCTGGCCATCTACGCCGATGGCGTGAAGGTGGCCGAGGGCACCAACGTGACCTACGAGCCGTGGCAGCTCGTGTCGCAGGCGCAAGACACCCGCAACTACATCGGCCGCACCCAGTGGTGGGACAGCAACGCCGACAATGGCGACGTGGTGGGAACCATCGACAACTTCCGCCTCTACGACATCGCCCTGACCGCCGACGAAATTCAGAAGACATACACGCCGACGGCCATCAAGGCTATCACCCGCCGCAAGGGCCGCGCACGCCACTACACCCTGGGCGGACAGGCCATCAACCCCAACCAGGCCCACGGCATCTACATCACTGAGGGCAGAAAAGTCGTCGAGTGACCGAAGACCGACTGCCCGTCAGACAAAACCCAAGTCACTTACCACTGTCAAAGGCAAGCCTTTCTTGGAAAAAGATTTATCACCGAATCACACGCCCTGCAACGGGCAAAAACACAAAAGCCCTTCGCGTGAGGCTGTTTTTGCTCGTTGTAGGGCGTTTCGCATATACAAAGGGCAAGCTGATTGAGGTTGTCTTTCCCACTATATATTTAATCAAAAATTATAAAACACAAAAATGGCATACAAAAATCTAAGAAACATCAGGAAAACTGTCTTGCCTATGGTCTTTTTCCTGTTAGCTACGCAGATGACTGCACAGACTGCCACTGTCTACACAACAACATCAGACGGTAGTCTTAAACTATCAAAAGAGGTAGTAGCTGTGCAATCTGGCAAATCATTGGCCGACAAGCAACTACTGTTCAACACTTCTGTAAAATACCAGACAATAGAAGGTTTGGGGTTTGCCCTCACGTATGCATCTTGCTATAACCTGATGCAAATGTCTCAAGAAAATCGCGACAGCTTCCTTCGCCAAACCTATTCGCCTACGGAGGGGTATGGGGTAAGCTATGCCCGGATAGCCATTGGAAGCTGCGACTTCTCCAGCAACACTTATTCACTATGCGATGAAGAGGGATTGGAGCATTTTGCCTTGCAGCAGGATGAAAACAAATACATCATACCCGTGCTCAAGGAAATACTGGCCATCAATCCCAACATTAAGATTATAGCGACTCCCTGGTCATGTCCGCGATGGATGAAATCGCTCACGCGAGATGGCAGTATAGCTTGGCCTACATGGATAGGCGGTTATCTTAACCCCAAATATCGGCAGACGTATGCCGACTATTTCGTCAAGTTTATTGAAGCAATGAAAAACCAGGGAATAGACATTTACGCCGTAAGCCCGCAGAACGAACCGCTCAACTGGGGCAATACAGCCAGCACCAAAATGCCGTGGGACGACGAAGCCAAATTCGTGAAAGTTCTCGCGTCAACGTTCAAACAGAAAGGCTTGAAAACGAAAATATACGTTTACGACCATAATTTCGACTATGATGACATAAAAGATCAGAATGATTACCCAATAAAGGTGTATAACACTCTTGGCAGCTATTTTGAGGGTAGCGAACTTGTCGTCGGTGCAGCTTACCACGACTATGGAGGCGATCCATCTGAAATAGGCGACATTCACAACAAGAAACCTGGGAAACAAGTAATCTTCACAGAAGCATCGCTCGGCGAATGGAACGATGGACGCGATTTGGGACGCGGAACGACCAACGTTAACAGCAGAACGCATCTCAATGAGGACATGGAACGCTTGATGATCGGTCTGCTGAACCAGTACTGCGCGGCGGTGATTTATTGGAACCTGATGCTTGACAATAATGGTGGCCCGAAGCTGCAAGGGGGCTGCCAGAATTGCTATGGCGCGGTGGACATCGACTCAAGAAATTACAGTAGTCTCAACTTAAACCGTCACTATTTTGTCATATGCCAAGCATCAGCCGTAGTGCGCCCAGGGGCAGTACGTCTTTTTTCTCGTAAAACAGACGGTATAGCAAGTGCAGCATTTCGCAACCCTGACGGTTCGTATGCCGTACTCATGTCCAACAGCAGTGCAGCTGATATAAACGCAGGAGTGTCTGACCTCTCTTCCGCATGGCATGTGGATGTGAAACTTCCTGCCGAAAGCATCGTCTCGTTGCTCATTCCTTATGGAGGAATTGTCTCTTCCATCAAAAACACCGAAGCTGTACCTTCAGGCAATCATCCATATTACAGCATTGACGGCAAGCGCTTAACAACGCCTGTTGCCGGACAAATTTTCATACATGAAGGGAAAAAGTCATTAGGGATAGCCCCTTCTCACCCACGATGAGGTGAGAAGGACCATCCCCGCCTCTACTCGCCTATTTTTTCCTTAATCTCTTGCAAATTGATTTTCTTGCGCACCTTCACGCGGTCGAACCCCTGGCCATACACGCCGATCACAGCCGACTGCGCCACGAAAGCGTTGGGGTCAATCTCGTCGATGAGGTCGAAGATGAAGCTCGACTCGCTCTTCTTGGCGATGCAGAAAATCACCTTGATGCCCTTCTTCGTGTAGAAGCCGTTGCCGTTGAGGGTGGAGCAACCGCGGTCGGCTATCTTGTTGATGGCCTCGCCAATCTCCTGGTACTTGTCGGAGATGATGAAGAACTGCACGCTCTGCCGCAGCGAATTGACCACATGGTCCACGCAAAACGAGATGATGAACAGCAGCACATAGCCGTAGAGCACCTTCTCCCAGTCGCGCAGCACCACATACGACGAGGTGATGATGGCCAGGTCGCAGAAGAGGATGATATGACCGAGCGACACGTCGCGATACTTGTGGACCATAGCCGCCACTACATCCGAGCCACCCGTGGAGCCGCCCGCCGAGAGGCCGAGCCCCACGCTGGTGCCCATAAACACGCCCCCCACCATGCACGCCATAAATTTCTGGTCGGCCAGCAGGTGCAGGTCTGGCGGCACAATGTCCTGCAGCACCGTGGAGCCCACGGTGAACACCACTACGCCATAAATGGTCTTGGCACAGAAACGCCATCCCAAAACCTTCAGGGCGGCAATGAGCAGCACGGCGTTGAGCACAAAATAGGTGTCTTGCGCCGGGATGCCAGTGCCCCAGTAAACGATGGAGGCCACGCCCATGATGCCGCCCATCGTGATCTGGTTGGGCAGCAAGAAAAGGTTCAGACCCACCACACCCATGAGCATGGCAATGGTGATAACAGTGTAGTCGCGCAGCAGGCGCAGACCGCGCCCCTCGTTCTTCTTCGATTGAAAAAGGTTCATGCTTGCTTCGTCTTATCCTGTGTAGCCTTGCCGTGACTTGATGTCACCGGCAAAGCCCAGGCTCTTTATTTTAGCTTCTCATATTGTATGTCCTTGTAAAGGCTCTGCACGCCCTTGCTGCTGCCAGGCAGGATGTGAAGGCGCACACCCTTGATGTTGGCCACGCCAAACTCCTCCTCGGTGAGCGCCGGGCGGCTCTCCACCTCAAGCTTCAGGATGGTGCCGTCGGCCAGGCGCACACGGTCGCCTGACTTCAGGTGCTTCTCCACGAGGCGCGTCAGCTCCGTGGCCACCTGGTTAAAGTCCGACACGCTACCCGCAGTGCTGTGCTCGCCTTCCTGGGCCAGCTCTTTCCACTCGATGGTCTGCGCATGGACGGCTCGTGCAACGTACTTGCCCGCTGAGGGCATGGCCGCGTTGCGGCCTTTCACTACCTTGTACTTCATCTTACGTTTGTGCTTTAGATAGAGTATCATTTAAGTTAATCGGCACAAAGGTACAAAAAGTTTTTCAGATATCACACAAGATAATAGCTGTTATTCTACCGCCAGAGGCTCCTTCACACCTCAGCAAGAGGTTTGTCGGTTTTTTTGGTGTAAAAGTTTGTTTGAGATTTCGAAGGAAATAGAGCGGAAAAAATCCTTTTGGGCCCACCCCATGGGTTGTTGCACCTTGTTTGTTAGCAAGGAGGTGCCATATCGTGGTGAGATAAATACGCTATTGAGGTGAGAATGAAGCCTTATCATCCTTCGATGAGGCATCTATTGTCTTGTAGAAGGTACTTCGGTTAGTAAATCCCAACTGGTAGCACAGCTCCTCGAAAATCTCAAAATAACACTTACTACATGCAAGATTCTGGCCTTATTATCATTTAATATATAAAGACCAAAATATAAACGTATGAGAACAATAAACAAAACACTTTTGGCAATGGGCTTCATAGCCTGTGCGCTAACATTCAATTCATGTGACAATGATGATGACAATGATGCGATGCTGCGCCCTACGGCTCTCGTAACGGTGTATCCGACAACATCTGACAAATTCATCATGCAACTGGATGATTCTACATCGCTTGTGCCGACGAACCTAAAGGCATCACCATTCGGGGAGAAGAAAGTGCGTGCATTGGTCAACTACACGGTGGAGAAGCCATCCACGAATAGCCCATATAACGTGCACGTAAACTGGATAGACAGTATCCGCACGAAACAACCCGTGACAACGTTGGGTACCGAGGATGAAGATGCGAAAGCCTATGGGAATGACCCGATAGAAATTGTTCGTGATTGGGTATCCGTCGCGGAAGATGGCTTTGTCACTCTTCGCATTCGCACACGGTGGGGAGGCAGCGCAACGCATATCATTAATCTTGTGAGCGGTGTGAACAAGGATAATATTTACGAGTTCGACCTGCGTCAAAATGCCCAAGGAGACATTTATGGAAACATAGGTGACGCACTGATAGCCTTCGACCTCAACTCGCTGTGGAAAGAACATCCGAAAGAAGTGAAGATAAAGCTCAACTGGCTATCGTTCAGTGGCAAGAAGACTGCCGAGTTCTCGCTCAAGATGCATTCTAATGCTGCCATGTCTGATGGAAGCGCCAAATGGGTTTTACATCCAATAGGATAAATTGTAAAACATATGATAAGGAGGTACACAAGGTATTGAAGAACCAGGACAAGGTCCAGAAAATGAAAAGCGGTTCTTTCGGTTGAGTGGTTTAAGGATGGTCATCGTGGTGAACATCAGTGATGGCGAGTAGACAATATTATGTGGGCGGAGCGATGAAATTCGTTCCGCCCTCTTTCGTTCGGCGATTTAGTTGCAAGAAGAATTGAAGGCAAAGCATGATTTTCCAGAAAAAAGCTTATTTTTGCAAACTGAAAAACTATAAACAGAAACATGAGAAAATACGAATTCAGTAGATTTTGAGGTTTCTAAATCCGAATAATCTGAAATATCCGTATTCAAACAAAAAGCGGGAACAGGAATGAATACGGATTCAGCGGATTTGGCGGATTAGAAATCCGAATAATCTGAAATATATTCAAGAATACGGTTTTGGTGATGGCGATGTAAGGATACCTAATATTTATTAGAAGCAAAAGGGCCGTGGCTGTCAAGAAACAGCCACGGCCTGTATCATGTAGCAGTGCCGCCGCGCCAAGCGCGGTCAGCAGCGGTTAGTCCTGGTCGTCGTCGGCCCATACACTGTGGAACGTGGTGGGTTGCTGGTCGTCGTTCTCCTCCTCTTCGAAGGAAGGCTTGGCGAGCTGGTCGGAACCGCTGTACTCGTTGTTGATGCCAAGGGAGGCGGCCATCAACGCCTCAGTATCCATCTTCTGCACTTTGATGGCAGGCTGAATATACTTTTTCATGATTAGTTTCCTTTCTTAATTTTTAAATTATACTTGTTGAAACGGTTTTCAGAGTGTGCCGGTTACTTGTTCATGAATTTCTTGCCGTTCATGATAACAATGCCCTTGTAAGACTTGCTCACACGCTGACCTGCCAGGTTGTAGAGGGGAGCGTTGCCGTCGACCTTCTCATCGAAGATAGTCTTGATGGCCGTAGCACTACCGTCGAAGACAAACGCCTTGGCACCGGGGGCCGCATGCTTGGAAACCTTCAGGTAAGCCTTGTGCGCACCGTTGGTGAAGGCCACGCCTTTTTCAGCACCCCAGTAGAAGCCTACGTTCTGGCCGTTGTCGTCCAAAGAGAGCTTGTAGAAGTAGAAGTCGTCTTCCTGTGTGATAGGAGCTTCCTCATCGGTACCAAAGAGCAAGCTGGCGTAATCTTTCACTCCTTCAGTATCGGTAGCCTTGAAGGTATAGTCGCCTGATACCGTTGCGTTGACCACAACAGCTTGGCCAGCTGGGATGACATCGCCAGCATTGTAGTGCTTTCTGATTTCCAGACCATTGCCAGACTCAGCAGAGCAAGTAAATGCCTCCGTGTTCTCAGGGACAATCAGTGCGCGATCGCTGTAATAGAGTGTAGCGTAGTGCGTATCGCCAACGGTGAGTGTCACATCCTTCGATGCGGAAGCCGCAGCATAGGTGACAGTCATAGAAGTCAGTTTCACACTTGCCGTGTAACTCAGCTCCACGCTTTGCTTGTTCAGCTCGCCAATGGTCTGCGCCCCAGAACCAGGCTTTGTTTCCACATTAGTGATGACATAGCCATCGGGTACGGAGAGGGTGAGCTTGGTGCCATTATAGACTCTGAAGTCGATTTTACCCTTACTACTGTAGAAACGAGTCTTCGTATTACCGTTCGTTGTCACGGTTAAAGTTACATCGCCCTGTTTGATGGACTCACCTTCTTCCATGTCGCCATCTTTTGAGTCGCTGCTTGAGGTACCCTTGCCAAAGTTTTCTGGCTTTGTGAAGTCGAACGTAGCGTTATCTGATGCAACAGAACCGTCTATCAGGTTGATGGTGTAAGAAGCCTCAGAAGCAGCGTATGTGTCGTTGCCAGCGAAAGCAGCGGTGATGGTGGTTGTTCCAACTGTTTTGCCAAGGGTTACTGCACCTGTTGTGGCATCCACAGTAGCTGCATCAGTATTAGAAGATGTATAAACCAGTGTGCCAGCCTCGGCAGGAGTCAGCGTAGCGGTAGGAGCCTCAAATGTGTCGCCAATCTTCAAGTCGTAGGTCTTGCCGTCGTTGCCCTCACCGAAAGTAGTGGTGGTAGCGGTCTTCTCGACGTGCTCGCCCAAGAACTCAACGATGTAGTTGCCCTTGGCAAGCTCAATGGTCTCATAGTATTTGTCAAGCACACCAAGAACAAGAACCTTGTCACCAACCTTCAGCTGGTCGGCAGAAGTGAAGTCAGTGTTGCCGAGATACTTGCCGCGGAAAGCCATGATAGACACGGTGTCGTCTTCGTTATCTACGAGGTAGTAATCGCAATTCTTGTATTTCACGATATTGTCAGCAGTCGTCTTGATGGAGCTAACGATACCTTTCACATAAACGCTGTCTGTGGTCTGCTGACCAGCATTAACAATAGCGAGCACGTCAGCTACGGTGTAAGGATTCGCCTTCGTGCCGTCGCCAGTAAGCGAAGCAGCCTCAGCAACATTGAGCGTATAAGAAGCGCTGGATGCAGCGTAGGTATCGTTGCCAGCGAAAGCAGCGGTGATGGTGGTTGTACCAGTTGTGCCCGTAAGGGTTACTGCACCTGTTGTTGCGTCAACCGTAGCGACTGTCTCGTCAGAAGAAGAATAAGTAAGAGAGCCAGCCTCGGCAGGAGTCAGCGTAGCGGTAGGAGCCTTGAAACTCTCGCCTGGCTTCAAGTTGATGGTCTTGCCGTCGTAGTCAGTACCGAAGGAAACAGAAGTTTCTTTCTTGGTGTTCTCGCCCCAGAACTCAACGATGTAGTTACCCTTGTCAAGCTCAATGGTCTCATAGTACTTGGTAAGGACACCAAGAACAAGAACCTTGTCACCAACCTTCAGCTGGTCGGCAGAAGTGAAGTCAGTGTTGCCGAGATACTTGCCGCGGAAAGCCATGATAGACACGGTGTCGCCTTCGTTATCTACGAGGTAGTAATCGCAATTCTTGTATTTCACGATATTGTCAGCAGTCGTCTTGATTTTGCTAACGATACCTTTCACATAAACGCTGTCAGAAGTCTGCTGACCAGCGTTAACAATAGCGAGCACGTCAGCTACGGTGTAAGGATTCGCCTTCGTGCCGTCGCCAGTAAGCGAAGCAGCCTCAGCAACATTGAGCGTGTAAGAAGCGCTGGATGCAGCGTAGGTGTCATTGCCAGCGAAGTCAGCTGTGATAGTAGTCTTGCCGGTTGTGCCAGTAAGGGTTACTGCACCTGTTGCGTCAACCGTAGCGACTTTCTCGTCAGAAGAAGAATAAGTAAGAGAGCCAGCCCCGGAAGGAGTCAGCGTAGCGGTAGGAGCATCAAAACTCTCACCCGGCTTCAAGCTGATGGTCTTGCCGTCGTAGTCAGCACCGAAGGAAACAGTGGTAGAGGTCTTGGCTGCGCCACCCTTCTTGTAGATTTCAATTTTGGTGACCTGAGTGTTTTTATTATTAAGCACTTTCAGCGTATAGATGTTACCCGCAGCTTGGTAAGCCTCGGCTATCTCATACGTGTTCGTATCCTGAGCACCAGTAGTTTCTGTGCTGGCGGCCTCGTCACCAACAAAGAAATTCTGCTTAACACTCGCAGAAGCATTTTTGTTTCCTGTTACAACGATTTTCTCTACATCAAAATCAAAAGCTGGCAAAGAAAGCGTTGCTCCACTTTTTCCAAAGATTAGATAACTGCCACCAAACTTGTGGCCATTGCTGCTTTCACCAAATGAAATCTTATAAGTTCCATCGGTGTAAGTGGCAGCAGTCTTTGTGTAGTCTGTCGGCAGACCCCACGTGTTTTGCGTGAAGTCAAACGTCACTTCCTGCGCCAACGACACCCCCCCCCAAGGTCATGACCATGAGAAGGAGCATAAGGGTTCGTAAATGTTTTACCATAAAAGAAACGTTAAGTTAAGTATTAAAAAAGCTCAATATATAATCAGTAGACAACCCGCATCCGCTCATTGTCGAAGCGATGCCGCCCTGTAATGTTTTTGTTTACGCTTGCAAACTTATAAACATTTGTGAATATGGCCAAACCATTTCGAAAGATTAATCGTTTTGTAATCCTTTTGTCACGAAGTTTACTGTAAGGCCATCCGAAAAAACAGACAAGACCCATTCACCGCCCCTGACAGGACGGCGAATGAGCCTTGCTTGTTTGAACGACGCTTGCGTCACCATAGAGCACGCAACGCCCTTAAAGCGGCTTATACTCCACGAAAGCCTCCATGGCCTCGTAGCAAGCCAAGCCTAAGTTGTCGTAAATCTTTGCCGTGTTGCGGTTGCGGTCCTCCGCACGCTGCCAGAAGAGGCGTTCATCGTTGCCCAAGAATGGCGCGCTCTCCATCTGGCTCTGGTGCTTGAGGATGGCATTGCGCTTGGCGCGCAGCTCCTCAGGACTCATGGGCACGCACATCTCGATGTTCTCGATGTCCCACTCGGCCCATGCGCCACGATACATCCAGATGCGGCAGTCCTTGAGCCACTCGGCCTTGGCCTCTTTCTCAAGGTCGATGGCTGCGAGCACAGCATCCGTGCACTTGCGGTGCGTGCCATGAGGGTCGGCCAGGTCGCCAGCGACATAGATCTGGTGGGGCTTCACCTCGGCGATGAGCTTGCGCACGATCTGCACATCCTTCTCGGTCATGGGGAACTTCTCAATCTTGCCACTCTCGTAGAACGGCAGATCGAGGAAATGCACATGGTCGAGGGGTATGTGGTTGAAGGTGCAAGCGGTGCGCGCCTCGCCACGGCGAATCAACCCCTTGATGGTCAGGATGTCGCGGGTGTCCATGTCACCGTCCTTCTTTTTCTTGAAGAACTCCTTGATCTCCTTATACTTGTCCTTGATAACCTTATCCTTCTCACCGATGAAGAGCTGGTTGAAGCCATTGATGAAGTGCATGAAGCGCGTGACCTCCTCGTCGCCCACGGCGATGTTGCCACTGGTCTCATAGGCAAGATGCACATCGTGACCCTGCTCCACGAGGCGGCGGATGGTTCCGCCCATCGAGATTACATCATCGTCGGGGTGAGGAGAGAACACGATGACACGCTTGGGGAACGGGTTGGCACGCTCCGGGCGATAAGTGTCGTCGGCATTGGGCTTGCCACCGGGCCATCCGGTGATGGTGTGCTGCAGGTCGTTGAATATCTTGATGTTGGCATTGTAGGCCGAGCCGTAGATGGTGAGCAGCTCCGAGAGGCCATTCTCGTTGTAGTCCTTGTTGGTGAGCTTCAGGATGGGCTTGCCCGTCACCTCACAGAGCCAAACCAAGGCAGCACGCGTGAGCTTGTCGGTCCAGGTGCAACTGGTGACAAGCCACGGGTGGACGATGCGCGTGAGGCGCCCTGCGGCAGCGAGGTCGATTACCACATGGGCATCGTTATGGGTCTGCAGGAAGGTGGCAGGAATGGCGTCGCTGATGGGACCCTCAACCGTCTTCTGCAAGATGTCGGCCTTCTCCTCGCCCCAAGCCGTCAGGTAAATCTGGCGGGACTTGAGAATGGTGGATATGCCCATGGTGATGGAGCAAGGCGGCACCGTCTCGTTGGTGGTCTGGCTCATGGACATCTCCTCGCGCGTGAGGTTGTCAATGAGGATGAGGCGCGAGCTTGAGGTCAGAACCGACCCTGGCTCGTTGGTGGCTATGTTGCCGATGCGCCCAATGCCCAGCAGCATGATGTCGATGCCACCGAAGCTCTGGATGCGCTGCTCATAGAGACGACAGAACTCCTGCACGCGTTCCTGCGGCACCGTCCCCTCGGGCGAGAACACGTTCTGCGGGTTGATGTCAACGTGGCTGAGCAGACGGTCCTTGAGCTGGTTGAGCGTGGAGTTCTTGGCGTCGGGCTGCAAGGGGAAATACTCGTAAGCGTTGAAGACAACCACGTTGCTGAAGCTCAACCCCTCCTCTTTGTGCATGCGGATGAGCTCGCTGAAGACGGGCGTGAGCGACGATCCCGTGCCCAGCCCGAGCACGCAATACTGCCCAGACTGCTGTTTCTGGCGGATGGTCTTCTCGATGGCGTTGGCGATGCTGCGCGCGCCCTCCTCGGTCTTGGGATAGATGGTAGTAGGAATTTTCTC
This sequence comes from Prevotella sp. UBA6447, assembly GCA_002437115.1. GTDB lineage: Bacteria > Bacteroidota > Bacteroidia > Bacteroidales > Bacteroidaceae > Prevotella. Next base: position 23,949 of record DJOD01000049.1, on the reverse strand, counting down.
ACAACGGGTAAGCTCTGAAAGCTCCACTGCGGTTTTGGGATGATAGAACTCCTCAGGTACCTTGTTGAGTACGATCTGAGACGTTAAGTTTAACTTTACCATAACGATGAATTTATTAGGCTTGTTTGTTAGTCAGCAAAGGTACGAAACATTTCAATCAATGTGCACGCTTTTGCAAAAAAGGTGCAAAAATTAATGTTTTTTTGTCCTTCCGTCCATTGGAATGACAACTCCACTTGGCATCGTTCGCACATTGCAGACGACCATGAATGATTCGGCCTCGGCCGTGGCGACAATCGCGCCACGGCCGAGGCCGAAAAACTGAGAATCTCCAGTGCAAAGCCTATTGCTCGAGCACGTTGAACTCGGCGCAGGTGGCAAAGTCTTGCCCGTCTTGCGAACTCTTGGCCGTAAAGCGCAGGTAACGCGCGCGCACCGGCTTGCTGAAAAGCACCCGCTTGAGGTTGCGGTCATTGGCAAAGGCACCAGCTGCCACGGGTTGTCCCCACGTCTTGCCGTCGAGGCTGACCTGCACCTCATAGTCCTTGATGTTTCCATTGGGGCTGTCCTGGCGGGGCAAGAAGCTGAAGCCCTTGAGCGTCTTGACCGTTCCGCAGTCGAAATCGACCCAATGGGGGTAGTTGGCCACGGTCACGCTGTACATGGTGTGCCAGTAGGAGGCGGGGTTGCCGTCGGTCATGTGTTCGGCGTCGCCCTCGCCACTCTCCACGGAACTTGCAAACTTCACGGTGACAGGGATGGCATCGATGCGGTCGAAGCGTTGCTGGTAGTTGAAACGCGAGCCCTTGGCAAAGGCCACCACCGTGCCGCCGTCGCGCAAGTTGAAGGGTCGCGTGTATCGCAGAAGGCGCTTGCCATTGTTCACCTTATAATAAATGGGCTGACCCGGCTGCCCCGCAATGGTCACCACGCCGTCGAGCGCGCGGCTGATGCTGATCGGCACCTGCCCGTCGAGCGAAACGTTGGCCAGGTCGGTCAAAGCCTCATTGGCCATGGAGGCGGCAGGACGGATGGCAAAGCCAAACGACTGGGTGACACTCTTCACACGGTCGGCTTCGAGCGGGCCGCCCTGTCCGCAGCTGTTGCCGCCCAGGCCCGTGATGGCATGGTCGATGTGGAGCCACACGCCATCGCTCGCCGGCAACTCATGGGGGTGGTTGGCCATGGCCAGCTGCTGAGCCGAGAACGGCAGCGCCGAGAAGCTCATCACGCTGTCGGCCACGAAGATGGCACCCTGCTGTCCGTCGCCGAGGGCCACCCATCGGCTGTCCTGGTGGTTGGCCATGTCTTGCGGCTTGGGGAAGTTTTCATACTCACGCGCCACATCGGGCTGCTCCCAGATAGCCACGGCCTGGCTGGTCTTGCGGTCTGGATAGTTGTCGACAGGGCCGCGACCGTAGTATTTCATGTGGCTCATCGTCTTGGGCAACTTCATCACATAGCCCAGGCGAGCCAAGACGAGGTTGGCACGCGAGGCCGACACGGTGCTCTGGTTCTCCACGGAACCATCGGGATGGATGGTGTAGACCACGTTGGTGGTGAACTTGAAGTCGGGTTTCGCACCCGTCGACTTCAACTTCTTCCAGTTCTTGTCGCCACCTTCAAGGCGAGCCGTCTCGCGCCCTTGGCTCTCCACCACAAACTTCACGCTGACGGAGCCGTCGGCATTGGCCACAACGCGACTTTCAAGTGCCTTGTGTTGCAGGTCGTGAAGGCCGTTCTCATACCAAGCCTGGTAGGCCCAGTTGTCGTTGTTGACCCAAGCGCGGAACGCGTCGAGACGCGGGCCGCAACCCTCGGTAAACACAGGCTTTCCGCCATAGGCAAGCGAGCAGATGGAGCCCGTGGCCTTGTCGAAATCGACCGCGAAGGCCTTGCCGCCGTCCACGAGGATGCTGGTGGCTGTCTCCTTGACGCTCACCTTGCCGTCGGTCTTGGCCGCCAATGCCAGCGAGGGACGGCTGGCCGCCACCTGTACGGGCAACTGCTGGTCGGCCTGCACGTAGCCGGCCTTGGCCCAAGGCATGTCGTGCTTCAGTCGGAACGACACGAGGAGCTGGTAGTCGCGCCCGGGCTCGAGGCCTCCCTTGGCCAACGGGGGCACGGCGACGGTCTTGTGCTGGCGCGGTGCCACGCTGCCCACGGGCAGGGAGCCGCTGGCCACCTCACGGCCGTCGGCCGTCAGGCTGTAAGTCACCGCATAGCCTGCGAGGTCGTCCGCATAGTAATTCTTGTTGAAGATGTCGAGGGTACCCTTGGCCTTGTCGGCCCACGTCACCCCGACGTTCTGATACACCTTCTTCACCTCAAAGTATTGGGGTTTCGGCTCCATGTCGCCGAAGATGATGCCGTTCATGACAAACTGGCCGTCGTTGGGCGTGTCGCCGAAGTCGCCGCCATAAGCGAGGTAGCGCTTGCCAGCGGGCGTGTAGTTGTACATCGACTGGTCGATCCAGTCCCAGATGGCACCGCCACAGAAGAAGTTGGTCGACTCGATGGCATCCCAGTAGTCTTGCAGGTTGCCCACGGCGTTGCCCATCGAGTGGGCATACTCGGAAATGTGGAACGGATACTTGATGCCCAGATTGCCCTTGACAGCCGCGCGCACCCAGTTGACCGACGGATACTGGTTGGAGCCCATGTCGACGATGTCGTTGTTGCGCTCATACTGCACGGGGCGCGAGGGGTCGTAAGCATGCACGGCTGCATAACTGACTTTGAAGTTTTCGCCAGGCCCGGCCTCATTGCCCAAGCTCCAGATGGCCACGCAGGGGTCGTTGACGCGGGCGTGCACCATGGCCATCATGCGACCCACGTGCTGGTTCTTGAATTCAGGCACATGGCTCAAGCTGGCCGCGCCGTAGAAATACTCGTGGCTCTCCACGTTGGCCTCGGCCTCCAGCCAGATGCCATACTTGTTGCAGAGATAATAGAAATAAGGGTCGTTGGGATAGTGGGCGGTACGCACGTGATTGATGTTGGCGCGCTTCATCATCATCACCTCCTCCTCCATCTGCTGGCGCGTGATGGCGTGGCCACGCGAGGGGCTTGTCTCATGGCGGTTCACGCCCTTGAGCTTCAGCGGCTTGCCGTTGACGAGGAAGTAGCGACCGGCCAACCCGAACTCATCGTCCTTGGCGGCCACATCGCGTATCTCCACCGTGCGGAAGCCCGTCTGCGTGCTCACGGCCTCCACGGTGCGCCCTTTCTTGTCGCGCAACTCACAGACAAGCGTATAGACATGAGGCTCCTCGCTGGTCCAGGGCTTCACGCCCGCCACCGTGAAAGAGGTGTGGCAGGTGGTGGTGTCGCCCTTTGGCAACGTGAGCGCACCCAGCGTAGAGGCGAGCTCGCGACCCTCACCCTCGGCCTCGCCATAAAGCTTGTTGGCAAAGAGCTTGAAGACAGCCGTGTAGTTCTTGGCGTCCTTGCCAGCCACGTTGGCCAGCGAGAGGTCGACGGCCAGCGTGCCCGTGCTGTCGGTCTGCCAGGATGGAATGACCTTGAGGTCGTTCACGTGTACCTTGGGCTTGCTGTAGACAGCCACCGTGCGGAAGATGCCAGGCAGGCGGAACATGTCCTGGGCCTCAAGGAACGAGCCGTCTGACGAGCGGTACACCTCGACGGCCACCTCGTTCTGCCCGGCCTTGGCCCAGGGGCTGATGTCGAACTCGGCCACATCGCGCGAGTCTTTGGAGCAGCCCACGTAATGGCCGTTGACCCAGAGGTAGAAGAAAGAGTCTACCCCGTCGAAACTGATGTAAACCTCACGGCCTTTCCACGCAGCAGGCAGGGTGAACGAACGGCGGTAGGAGCCCACCTCGTTGCGATACTCGTATGTGGTATAGTTTTTCGGGGGCTCGCGCATCACACCCTTGCGCCAGTCGCCCACAGCCAGGTCATACTTGAAGATGACCCACTGGTTGACATAGATGGGGACACCATATTTGAGAGAACCGTCCTTTTGGAGGCCGTAGATGTTCCACGACATGGGCACATCGACCTCGTCCCACGACTGGTCGGGGTAGCCCACCTGGTAGAAGTCCTTGGGACGGACATCGGGGTTCTTGGCAAAGTGGAACTTCCACTTGCCGTCGAGCGTCATCCAGTAGCTCGACCGTTCGGGCAGCACGCCCTTTGCCTCATTCTCCGAGGCGAAACTGGTGAACCAGGCATGTGGCTGCAACTTGTTGTAGCCAATCAGCTCGGGCTGTTGCCACTCCTTGCCTGTGGGGGTGGTGGCCGAACCATACTCATAACCCGCCAAGCGGGTCTGGGCTTGCAGCGCGGTTGCCATGAGGAAGCCCGCTGCGGTTAAAAGATAGCGAATGATCATTTATTAAGATAGATTGTAGTTGCTGACAAGCGTGTAATTTTCCACAAAGTTACGCTTTTTACATGCTTTGCGCAAATAAAACAAGCACAAATCGCAAAACATTTTTGGGTGTTGCAAATACAATCCCCCCACTCTATGAAACGGCATCTGGGCATCCGACATCATTCGGGATGTCGTGACTTTTCTTGAAAAAAGCATGTCTCCACACCTGGCCTTCTGGCGTGCCTACCAGTAGGTTCTGACCACTCGCAAGGTGGCAGACGATGCAAAAACAACCTTTTCCTTCCTTTTCTCGTCCCAAAAGATGCTCCATGGAGCCATCTCCTGACATCTATCGAGAATCAATAAAGCCCGCATCGCGCGTCAATAAAGGCCTTATCGCGGCTCAACAAGGCCTTTATCTCCAGCAGAAAAGCGCGAAAGCGCACCAACACACGATGCCAGAGCATCACATTTCGCTGGCTTACAGCCAGTTGCAAAAACCAGCAAAAATAGGGCGTATTTACGGACAAAAGGGTTCGCGCTGGATTCCGCGACATTTCTGAGCGACATTTTGTAAAGATGCGTAACCCAGACAGGACAGGGAAAGAAGCATCGCGCGCGGTCACTGTCGGCTCATCACCCTACTGAGTCCGTCACGTACAAGCAAGGGGAAGCAATAAAGCGTTTCGACGGGGAAGAGGCAGAGGTTGCGCGCCATGCGGCGCGACTGCACGAGAAACGAGTAAGCCTTTCCGGCCACGAAGCCCGACGGCCGATAGGCCATGGCCGCATCGTGGTGGCCAAAGTTTCCCTCATCGAGGATGTTGCGCAGCACCGCGTCGGCCACCCTGCGGTAACGGGGCGCACCATCGAAAAGGGGCATGGCAGCAGACGGGAAGCCCAGGCGGTGGACGGCCATGGCAGCAAACGCCACCCACAAGCGGCGAAGACCCAGGCGGTCGATGTCGCGCAAGAGCCGCACGGCATCAATGGGCTGCTCTCCAGCCTGGGCTCGGTGAACAAAGAGGAAACGCATCCAGTCGGCCACCTGTCGCAAGCCAACGCCTCCTCCCACATAATGGCGCGCAAGGTGAAGAAACACGAAGACGGCATCGAAAGCCGTGGGGGGCAAGGCCACATCGCCCCACACAACGGGCTGTTGCGCGTAGCAAGCTTGGCTCCACGCAGGGAAGTGGCGACGCAGACGCGGGTTGAGGTCGGTGACAATCTTGCCATGAAGCTCTATCAGCACATCGTCGAGATGAAACAGTCGCTCATGGCTGCTCGTAGGCTCATCGGCAGGTAGGTGACCGGCGAAGAGCCTCACGGCACGCTGGAACTCCTCCTCGCGGGGGATGAGCACATCGATGTCGCCCGGCATGCGGTGCAACGGCTGCGGATAGCAGCGAGCCAAGCCCTGTCCCTTGAGCAGCCACGCCCGAATGCCATGACGGGCCAGCATGGGGAACAGGCCGCACAAGTAGTGATTCATCTTGCGATTGGCATCCTCGGCATCGGCCGTGGCCGTGACGACGGAGAAGTAGATGGGCTTGGGCGGACGACGGTCTGCAGGCAGCTGCGCCAGGGCATCGGCAAGGAGCCCCGTACAGGTTTGCGCCTCAGCCACGTCGGCCACCCGTTGCCAGGTGGCCGCATCAGCCGCATCCACGAACGAAGGCTCACGCCCTGGCACATCGGCCCACAGGGCATGGCGGTAGAGTTGGAGGAACAGTTGTTCAGCTTTGGTAAATTTGCTCATAGCGCGAAACCATTTGAGAAATCGAAAACTGCGATCGCACCTTTCGGGAAGCACGGCCGACCCCACGGCGAGTTAGGGCAGCCACCTGGAGGGAGGCGGCAAGCGCCCGCACATTGCCAGCTGGGAAATAAGTGACCTCATCTGCACCATACTTCTCGCGCATGCCCGGTATGTCGGTCGACACGATGGGCACATGGGCCAGCGCCGCCTCGGCCATCGACAGGCAGAACCCCTCGCTCCAGGAGGTCTGCGCGAAGACATCGACCAGTGGCAGATAGCGCGACGCCTGGCGGCGACTGCCTAAGAAGAGCACGCGACCAGGGCACAGCCGCGCGGCCAGACGGCGCAAGGAACGCTCCTCCGCTCCTCCGCCTATGAGCAACAACCGAAAGGACGAGGGCAACAGCGACAGGGCTCGGAGAAGCACGTCGAGACCCTTGATCTTGTCGAAAAAGCAGATATTGCCCACCAGGACACCATCACCCTTGTGGGCAAGGATCAGTTGGCGGTCGGCTTCGGGAAGGGGCGCATCTAAGGCCAGTGGCTCCACGCCATTGTAACAATAGGTGAGACGCTCCCGGCTGATCCAACGCGCGTAATAGTCGACGGCATGGCGGCTGAGCGTCACCACCCGCTGATGGTGGGACAGTGTGCGCACGAAGAGTTGGCCAAACAGCGTGCCCAGCGCGCGGCCATAGATGGAGCGAAACTCTTCGAAGATGTAACTGTGAACGGTGGACACCGTGCGCACCGCGGCAGGCAGGCGATGGAGCCACACATAGAGATTGGGGCGCAAGCCATGGGTGTGCACCACATCGTAGGCCGACAGGTCCTCGCGACGCAAGAGACAGATGCGCCTGGACGGACAAGGGAAGGTCATGATGTCGGCCGTGGGAGGGTCAAAATAAAACACGCGGCACTCATGGCCACGCGCCATCATGCCTTGGACGAGCTGCAGCACCACCTGGTTGGGTGTCATGCGATAGAGCGAGGGGATGATGTAAGCTATTCTCACAGGTCAGTCCTCCCGAGCAAGGCGTAGGTCCACTTGGATAGCCACGGATGGGGATAATATTTCAGGTCGGTCACCCACAAGTCCTTGTAGTGGTTGAGCGTGTGGATGCCCTCAAAGCCTTCGGGGGGCGTGACGCGCCGCACCTCTTTCATCGTCCAATGGCCCTCGGCACCCGTCACCTCCTGGATGCTGATGGCCTCGCCATACCACTCGTTGCACACCTGGGCCGGGCGGTAACGCTTGCCAGCGTGCTCGAAGACGGCGCCAGCGTTGCGCGCCACATTCTCTGCGAACGTCAGCGCGGGAATCTCCTCGAAGCCGTCGCCATGGGGGCGATAGACATGGAGCACGTTGCCGTTGAGACCCCTGCCACGGGTTGCCAGCACATGGCCGTCGACCAGGATGGCATCGGAGAGGTCGGCCACCACCAGGTCGTGCTCGCGATGGCAACAGCCATCCGTGCGGTCATAGCAATAGACCGACAGGCGACCGGCACGTGAGCTCTCGGGCATGAACCACACCCGACTGCCCTCACGCCGCACAACATAAGGGAAGCTCAACTGCAACGGCTCTTCGAGTACGGTGCGGCGACAGCAGATCTTCCACGTCGCGCGGTCAATGGTGAGCTCCGAGATGGTGCCTTTCTGCGTGTTGAGCGAAAAGTCCTCCACGAGGAGTGTCACCGTCCGCTCATCGGCATCCACAATGAAAGGGTCGGCAAACCAACAGTCCCGATAGGGATTGCCCGCCACCATGAGCCGCCCGTCCTCCCAGAAGGCAATGGCCCAGCGGGCCTGCAGCAGGCGGCACAAGGCACGTTTCAAGGGTTGCAACATTCGTCAAGAAGCATGCGACATGAAGGCTCAACGAGTCAACGGTGGCTATGGCGCAACAGATGCTGGTAGACCCAGGTGCGCAACCGCGTGGGGAAGGCCACCTGGGCAAAGCGCAACACATAGTTCTGGAGCAACACCGGATAAGAGATGAGCCCCTCGTCATGCATAAACCGGAAAACCTTCATGTGCTCACGGAAATAGCTCATGCCGCCGCGCCGCGCAAACTGGTCGGCACCCGACCGCACATTGACCACCACATCGCTGATGTTGCGTATCTTCACATGGTTCTTCATCAGCCTTGCCCAGAGGTAGAAGTCCTCCTGGCGGAAGCGCCCACTGTAGTTGCCGGCGGCCATGAGGTCGGCCTTGCGGATGATGACCGTCACATGGTTGACCCCGCAACGCGTACGCATCATGCGGTAGATGCCCGCGTTGTCGAGCGGCAAGATGCGGCTGTCGACCACGTTCTCGGGGTCGCCCACAAACTCGGTGATCATGCCACCCACCATGCCCACATCGGGATCTTCGCGGAACACGCGCATCTGCTTCTCGAAGCGGTCGGGCAGGCAGATGTCGTCGGAGTCCATACGAGCGATGTAGTCGTAACGGCAGTTCTCGCAGGCCACGCGCAGGGCCTCGCCCAGTCCGCGGTTCACCGCCTGCGGCAGAAACCGCAGCGTCGGATACTGCTGTTCCAACTCCCTGACCACCGCCGTCAACGCCTCGGGCAGCGGCCCATCGCCCACCATCACCACCTCCGACGGCGGCAGCGTCTGTTGGTAGGTGCTGTCGATGGCCGTCCGCAAATAGCACGGGTCATCATTCTTGTAGATGGACATGGCCACCGAAAAATCAAAGTCTTGTCGCATAAAGAACAGTTATGTCATAATCACACGTCATCGGAACCAATTCTTGCAATCTAATCTTCTTGCTGTTTGTCATCCGTAAGCGATGGTGCATGTTGTTCCATAATAGCGGCCTGCACCTCATCTTCCCTGTCCATCGCCTGACGAAGCTCACTGTCATCAACAGCCTCCTTCAGTCGACGCAGAAGATATTTCATATCCTCATCATCTTCATAAAGCGACTCATCCAGCTCGATCGTTTGACGATTAAACCGATCAAGCGGTACATACTTGTTGCTCTTGCCTGTCATAACACTTTTATTTAATTTTTCCATTACTGTGCATCAGTAAAGAATAACATAGCGCAGCACATATTCGTACGATTCGAGATATTCGTGTTTATTTAATTTTACTAATCACATGATGCATTACCGCTACAGGAGAACTATATTGCTTGTAAATATTGCGAGACGATGCCTCAAGTCTTTGCCTTAAATCTTCATCCTTAGACAGCCGAATGATAGCTGCAACCAATTCATCATGGTCATGTACAACAAGTAAATGGTTCCCATCTTCAAACGGAAATGGTAGACGATTGGAAATGGGCGTAGAAACGATTGCCTTTCCCATAGCAAAGTATTCGCCCAACTTCCAACCATGGCATTGATGGACAGCAGGCGTATTAAACACAAACATAGAATGCATCGTCTTCTCGAAATATTCGTCAAGCGTATAGCGCTTGTCTGTCGTCACATCTGTATAATCCGCAGGTATTTTGCCATGTGTCTTTACCAATCCGCCTTCAAACTGAATGTCAGAAAGCGACCGGCAAGTACGAATAAAAGTGGCTCGATAGGGATTTGTCAGTTGCATGCAGTTGTCATGAGACCATAAAGTCGAGGCATGGAAAACATACCCTTCCGAAGGGCAAATTACTTTTTCATACATGTACAAAGGCCTACGTAAAGTCAGCGCATATGTATCGTAAAGCTGGCAGTAAAGACCGTTAATAGAATGGAATCGCATTCGCACCAGGTTTTTTATGCCTTCCATCAACGTGCAGACAATACCATGACTCCTAACGCCAAACCCTGGAGGGATAGATATCAACTTAGGCCAATCCTCCATCTTCGTGTCAAAGGAAATATTGATCTTCGCATACACATCACACCACCTGTAGGCCTCTTGGGAAATAGAAGTAGAGTCATAAAAATCGATGATGAACCGAGTCTCTCGGTCCTCACGTTGCACCACAAAACACATGTAATGATCATAAGAGAAATCCTTACTCCGGTCCAATTCTTGAAAAGGAGATAAAGAAAAGACCAATGAAGAATCCCCATACATAGCCCGCAATCCCTCAATATAATATGAGGAGAATAGCATTTTGTTTCTCGGATCAACAATTACATTCAAACTCATATTTATTATTTCAAATGATCTTCTATTTTCTCCAAACAAATTGCTAATACTTCGATTTTCAGCATTTCTATATTATTTTAAAAAGAATACCATTTCTCTTAGCAAAGTACTGAAATATATACTTACTACAATAGTCCGTTAAATTTTTCACAAAGCAATGCCCACCAATTGAAGACAATAGAGAATGTTACGTACATGAATAGATATAACCAATTGAAAACAAATGATTTAGAGTAGCAGCCGATATAAGATAAGACACCGGCAAAACATATGGCACAATTGACAGATTTAAATGCCATGAAACAGACAATAGCAATAATACCAAGAAGCAACAACGCAACAGCAAAAGGCCCGTAGCCCTAATTGTACCCGCAGATACCAGTTTCATCATCCTATACATACAACAAGGTACTATTTGTACAAAACTTCATACCGGTCAAAAAATATCTCGGGCATAAAATTTCCCTTGTACCGGGATTGCAATCGCTCTCCTACTTTATTATCTGCCATCGCATTATCCAAAGCCTGAGCCAACCTTTCAACAGTCTTTTCTTTCTGAGAAGAAACATCAAAAACAAATACCACTTGACTTTCATGAGCTGACGTCAGAAACGCCTCACCGAAACACTCCTTCACGATTGGCAAATCACTAACCACCACCCTCTTGCCATAGGCAGCTGCCTCCAGCAAACTTAAGGGGAAACCTTCTGAAAGGCTGGGCATGGCCAACACGTCATAATAGGGTAAGAAACGGTATGCTTCACGACGATGGCCTGCAAACAGGACCTGACCACACAGACCAAGCGAATCACAGAGCCTCACAAAACCCTCTTTGTCTTTACCATCTCCCACCAACACCAGGCGATACTGATCTTTCGATTGGTTTAACTGCTTCAGGGCAAGGAGCATCAATTCGACCCCTTTACGATATATCAACACACCATTCATACCAATTACATGATACCCCTTCTCATGCCATACCTTCAAATTCTCAACGAGTTTCAAGTCATCTGCGTCATAGGTTATGTCTTTTCGGCTCGGCAAAATACGCGTGTTGTAAACATAACGCAGCTTACTGCGTTTGATCCACCGTGAGTAATAGTTCATCATATCCTTAGAAAGGCAAACAACACGGTCTTGCCACAATGTGCTCCATAGATAGGCAAATGCCATCAGACCACCTTTTACCCAACCGTAAAGGCTGGGTAGGTCTTGGAAACAATAACAATGAAGCGTTGTGATAAAAAGCGGGCGACATTGCCTCCCATTTCGCTTAGCCAAATCACGCTTATGTCTCGCCACATACAACATAGGCCCAAGTCCATGGGCATGGACTACATCAAAAGTTCCGACAATATCTGTCACCGCTCGCAGATACACTGTATTACAGGCATAGTCCATGGGCGTGTCACACTCTTTCAAGTAATAGACCACACACTCATGGCCATGTGCAGTAAACACGGAAACCAAGTCAGCAACAACTTGGTTGACTCCAGATGGACCTAAATGATTAATGATGTAAGCTATACGCATATTTGTATTTTCTCGAACACGAGACTTGTCGCAGTCCCTCTGACCAAAGGGAAATAATTGCTTGAATGAAACGAATGCAAAACAAAGACTTCCTTCGAAGTTACACGATCCTGCAAATAAACCTCAATGTCATTCGGGAATTTCGTGAAATTCATGTTCAAAACAATCATCTGACATCTTGTTTTCTTGCTACGACCTCAGCGATAAGTTGCTCCCACCGCTTCACAATGTTAGCCGGCAAGAAATAGCGGGAGCGCGCAATAGCGTTTCTCTGCAATTGTTGGCGCAATTCATCATCCATCATCACCCGTTGCAATGCTTCTGCCAATGCATCTACATCTTCTGGCTGGCAAACCATTCCGCAATCCTCACTTCCCAGGATTTCCATTTGCCGGCCCTTATAATCAGTCGTCACGCAAGCGCAACCCTGGCTCATGGCTTCAATAAGCACCAAGCCAAAACCCTCATAGCGAGAACTGAGCACAAAGATCGATGATTCTTGGTACAGCCTAACCATATCTTTTCTGAAGCCAAGGAACGACACATTGTCTCTAAGACTGTATTTATGAACTAATGTTTCAAGATAACGTTGCCCTTCTGCTTCATCCTTACCCGCGATCAAGAGTTTCCAGCCTTCTCGCTGCATCTGCTCCTTGCAAGCAGTCTGCACCCTTGCCCATGCCTTTAACAGCAAATCAAATCCTTTATAATGCCAGGCGTCAAGCCGCCCAGCTGCCAAGACATAGTGTTTTTTTGCAACACATTTACCTTCGTCATCTGCAATTCTTCCCTTCGCATCAACGTTGAGCGGATTCAAAGACAAAGGATTTGGCATCACCGCCACATGATGCAATCGATTACTAACCAACTTTCGGTCAGCTTCCGTAAGCACCGTGACAACATCAAACAACTTATTAAGCCAAAACTTGGAAAAGGTGTTTCCTTTGCTCATCGGAGCACATTCTGGACGTTCGAAAGCATCATGCTCCGTAGCAACCACAGGAATTCCAAGTCCTATCCCCGCCACCTTACAGACGAAAGAACAAGTGGACAAGATGCCAATGGCCACATCAGGTTTTTCCTTTTTGAAGAGCTTGCGCAAATGCCGCATGGCACCCAGCCACTTCTTGGGGCCATGAGGAACCGTAGAAAAGATATTGCATACCTTGACCCTGCACGAAATTGCATACGACATTTCCAAGTGGGTGTTAGTGGCCAATATCACATCATGTTGCACAGCAAGTCCGTTGGCCAGCATCGCGCCCACATGTTCGGCCCCACCAAAGCAAACACGTGATTGAACAACAACAATCTTCATGGTCTTGACTAAATTATGTTTTTCGCGACAAAATCACAAAAAGCATCTACAGCGCGCCCATCATCATCATCGCGGAATGATACTTGTTCCAGAAGAAATAAGTCAATACTACTCCCGCTATCGCAAGAAACAAGACGCGCTGCCTTTTGCCAAGCCCCATCGCGATGCTGGGCAACATAAACATCTCGCATGTGGCAAACACCGTGGATGTGCGTCCAGACAGAGCCGTATAGTTGCAAAAGAATATCAATATCAATGTCGAATAGAAATAAGCCCACCGAAACAAGTAGTAATATTGATTCTGACGTGCCAACACTGGTTCCATAAATGAGTAAAGCATCAGAACACCTAACTGAAAATAAATCATTGGGTTGCGCAAGCCCAAAGCTTGCTCCACATAATCATCTTGCACGTAGGTGTCATAATTGAGATCTTGGCTATAATTTTCGACAGTGTCAGAAATTGAGCCAGCGGCGACTTGTGAAAGAAGCATGGCCAACAGAAGTCCCCCAATAATTGCAGATTTGTTGATGCACACTTTATACAAGAAATACAAAGGTATGCCCAGCAATGCCAAGTGGTGAAACTGATAAGCCAGCAAAATCACCAACATATATGCCACCAGCTTTCTGTCATAAATGAACTTAATCGCAAGAATAATCAGCAGAATGGCCAGCGACGACCGCATTTGGGTGAAGTCACGATTGAGCAAGAAGCGACCTATGTAGTCGCACAGTCCCAACAATGGTATGGCACAATACTTCGACAATCCCTTATAGAGCAAGTACATGGACAGCCCGCCCATACACAGAAAGTAAAAGGTGGCATTATTAAGCACAAGCTTTACCAACGAAGCTAAAAACAAATACCCTCGTTCTGTATATCCATAGGGTTCTTTCGACCAATCCATCTCCCAAGGGAGTGATGCTTGCTCAAAGGCAACCTGGTACACACCTTGGTCTGGCCACCCTTGTCGGATTCCAATCAAAAAAACAAGAATACCAAGTGCCAACATCAGCAGGTAGTTTTGCCATTTCACTTTGCCCGCAGAAACATAGACACAGACAATATAAAACAGTACAAAAGCATATGTAACTATAAGAACTCTCATTCTTCTTGAATCATTTCTTTAGAAATGTACATTTTAACTTTTTCAACATTCTCTTACCACGGAACAGCAAGAAAACCACATGGATGGCAGGCTGGTACATGCCACGACAAGCTACGGCCATACCCCACTTAACGACTGCCATCTCGTTCAGTAACTCCACTCGGTCTTGAAAAGAAGCAAAGCGTTGCTTGAATGTTGCCGACGAATAATAGTCACGCCCGTTCCAAAACGCCCGGCAAAACACAGCGTCTTCTTTGCTTCTCACAGCAAGAGGCTGCGCCTCGTTGCCTTGCAGCAACATACGAAACATCTCCAACACCCGCACATCCATCTCATAGGTACGCTCGTCATAATGGCGGGTCAGCGATGCGCTATTGTACATGTAATGATAAAACGCCACAGGCACATAGGCTATCTTGATGTCGTGCAAAAGGATGGCAGCCATGGTATATTGGTCCTCACACCCGTATATACCTTTGGGATAAGCGATGCCAAACCGCATGTAGGCATCACGACGGATGAGTTTGTTCACCGTGAATCCCTGGATATTGTCAAACAGTTCTTTCAACACCTCCTGAGCCTTCAGCGACCGTGGCCGCTGGCACACGTAGTGGCGACTGTACTCATCTTCGCGATAGAGATCACACATCGTCATGTCAGCTTGCTCACGCTCCGCCGTAGCATAAAGGCTGTCAAGACCTTCCGGGCTGATCCAGTCATCAGGGTCGGCAAAAATAGTGTATTTTCCTACAGCCTTGCTCAACCCATAGTTGCGAGCATCGCTCAGGCCTCCATTCTCCTTGTGGTAAATGCTAATGCGAGTATCTTTGTGGGCATACTCTTGGCAGATACTCCACGAGCCATCCGTGGAACCGTCATCGATGAGCAGCAGCTCAAAGTCGGTAAAAGTCTGCGCTAACAGGGAATCGATGCAACGACGCATCAATTTTTCCATATTATATATAGGTACGATAATGGATATGGCAGGCATACACGATAATTGTTTAAAACATTTTCAACCTATTCAACAAAGAGCAAAGACAATACTGCCATTTTTGCGAAGCAGGTAACACAGGCCACAGTCGTTTGCAAATGTCTGAAATGATGGGATGGGCATACCATCGCCAAGGGTGTCCTTTACATTCTCCTTCTGACATAAACTTAAAATATACATAAAAGGAGCGAAAACTTAGCCATCCAATATTCAGATGTGCGTTCATCTCCCCATACGAGTCCATGAGGTGGTTTAACGATTTTGCCGCATAGGCAACAGAACAAGCATATTTCCGCTCCACAACCTCATGATTAAACACATTATACAAACTTCCACAAAGCAGCTTACAATTATTGCAACGGGCCAGATATCGTTGCACGAAATAGCTATCCTCACCCACCTTCATGTCCTCTGGGAAGCGAAGATTGCCAATCAATGAACGTCGAAAGAACTTCGCTACAGGACCTCGAAGCAGGGGTGTACCAACATAAGTCTTGACGAACTTATTCAAAGTTGGTTGTGAGGGCAGTTTGTCAATCTGTTGGACATATATAGTAGACTCGTTTTCGTTGAAGAAACGTATCCCACGTATCAGCAAATCTTCTGCCGCACCTTCCACTCCATCAAAGAAATGCTCTTCCAGGTAATCATCAGAATCCACAAATAGCACCCATTCGCCATTAGCCACGTCAAGCCCTGCATTACGCGCTGAACTGACGCCACCGTTGGGCTTGTCTATCACGACAATCCGCTTATCATTCATTTCATAATCTCTGCAAATATCTAACGAGCGGTCTTTTGAGCCGTCGTTGACGAGAACAAGCTCAAAATCACCAATGTCCTGTGACAAAACAGAGTCCAGGCACTTGCGCAAAGTGTGCTCCGCATTATATACGGGAACGATGACCGAAATCTGTACTTTCACAACCTATATCTTTTACGGACAGGTAATGGGCAGACCTTCAGCAGTTCGTCAATGTTCACCAAAGAGGGAGAAGATGATGCATCTGGATGAAGTTGCTTTATGTCTTCAAATGAAGTAAGCCTTATTGGCTCAGTCATCATGCGACCCACACTAACACCATAATCCCTAAACTTGAAATAGCCTCCGCTAATTTTGCCACTCAGTTCAACCCAACTATTGGGCACACCATAAGCGTCCGAAACGATCAGCCCATGTAACGAGCTCGAAGCAATCTTCTCACAAGAGTAAATCTTGTCTATGACTTCCGTCCAATGATTGTAATGAGCTAAATCAATAATCAGCACTTCCGGATGATTGTATCGTATGTCTTCTACAACGGGATGATAAAGGTCCACTACATGTGGGATAAGCCCCAACTTATATGCCTTCTGCACCTTAGGCTTATATACCAAAGGTAATAACATAGCAGGATCGCCATAAATCTCTGGGCAGGCTACCCCATACCGCTCTGCGAAAGCATGGGTAAGGGGGCCTCTTACGGAGCAGACTTGACGAGGGCGCACAAAATCACGCTCTTGACCGGACACACCAGTTCCCCAAACGATGGTTTGTCTGTTCGAATGGTTTACGGCATCCAGTAACGTGCCTATGCATAAATAGTTCTTCATATGAAACCACTGTGCCAACTTAAAATTATGATAAAACACAACAGGGTGTCCAGTCAGAGCTCGAACGAAATAATAATTCAGATCATCTCCCCAGTTGCGGTGCCGTATGCCACGCCACGTGTGGTCATCGACATAAGCGTTGATAACCAAAGCCCTTCGAAACAGGTACAGAAACAAGTCTCTTATTTGCACCCAAATTGAGATCAGTTTACTTATCATGTGGATATTTCTTGTCCAATTGGCATTTCATCTGTAATTTTCAAATGAAGGCATTAACGCCTTGTCCTTTAGCAAACGGTCATGGTATTTCAAGCAGAAAGGATGAAATATTCCTCCTTGCATGCTTTCCCAAGCGAGCGGATAATCGTCATTTGTCCCAAAAACGTCACGAGCAGGATGTTTGCGCAAAGCCTCAGCGTTTTCAAGCAGCCGTCGACGTGAAGAGGAATACCATTCAGCCGTAAAGCGCATGTGGGGGCGGCAAATGAAAGCACCATTCCCTAACAGCAAAGACCAATAAACAGCTAAGTCATGTTTCAGATGCTCATTAGCAACTGAGCGATTGGCAACGCCTATCCATCCAACCTCTGGGTAACCTATTACATAAGCATTCGAACGATCCAACTTGTCGAAAGCAGGAAGCCACGACTGGTAAAAGGTCTTGATATCAGCATATCCTCCTCCATAGTGATACATAAAGTAGCCGCGGAGAAAATCCGAGCGATGATTTAATGAAAGATATTGATACGCATCAGGCAAAGGATCATTCGCTACGATATATTCTGGCAGATTCTTTGAAGTAATAAGTTGAACTTTCACCCCACTCACCTGTTCCAAGGATTTTATTCCCCTCAAACGATTCGGCGTTATCTCATTGTCGCCCGTCCAAAAGACATAAATTACGCGGTTCACTTTTTCTTTCTTGCTATCATCATACGGATAATCAGGCTTTTCATTCAAGAAGCATTCACCATAGCGTGAAACGTCATAATGATAAGGATGAAAAGTGTCATATAACTTTGTACTTACATTGCGTCGCCAGAGAGCCCATGTTGTGTATTTGCTTCCCAAAAGCCTATATAATATATCTTTGATATTCATTTGAATAACTGTTAATTATTGAATACTGAAAACTTTCCAAGTAAAATTGGCGCATGACGCATACAGAAACGGATTGGCCAATAACACAGAAGCAACGTCAATGCAGACACAGCCCAAACAACCGCCCAATCTGGCAGAACTGAATAAAGGCCCAAACGATTTACTATTGGAAACAGCACATCATAGAAGTCCATGTGAAGACCAAGTATTAACATTGTGCCAACGCTTATAGTTTCAACGTATCGGCATGCCTTCATATAACCGCATAGCCAAAATAGGACTGCGCTCCCACTGACTGCACCTACAAAGAAGAAAAAGTAATTATGACCAAAATGCAAATTCAATATTCCCACCCTGCCGTTCCACACAGCCATTGTCAAATATAGGGCAGAGAATAGAGGCAACAGACGGTAAAGCCAAACCTTCAACTTATGAGCATCGACATCATGAAGCATAGAGCCCAACAAGAAGAATGGAAAAGAGGGAAATAACAAAAAAGGCTTTAACTGGCAAATCTCACCTTTCATGTTCGCCCAAAACGGTAAAGTAATCATAAATGCAACTACAAGTAAAAAGGCTGTTACCTTATGTCTATAGACTACTGCAAAACATTTAATGTCGCCAACCAAAAGACGTATCAACATTAATACAATGGGAAACCATGTCCCCATAAAGAGAATGATGTAATCAACATTTGGTTCTGAATTGCCCCCCACGAATGGAACCAAAGTCCTGCGCAACAAATCAGAATAGTCATAACTTCCCGTCTTCAAGAGTGCAATTAATATCTGAAAGAACAAATTGAAAACAGAGAATACCACCACAGGCATCATCAAGCTCACTATTGTACGTCGCCAATCATGAGGACGATATAAATAGCCGGATATGATAAAAAACGCAGGCATATGAAACACATAGAAGAACTTGCTTTGCACCAAAGGTGGATGAAAATGTCCCACCACCATCAAATAAATCAGTACCATCTTAGCCCAATCTATCCAAGCAACACGTATGTTTTTTTCTTTCTTAATCACGACACTATAGTTGTCACTGGGCTTAGAGTAAATATTTGCCACGGATATTATTTTGAATGTTCACTCTGTCTAACTTTTCAAAAAGGATGGAGAAAAGTTTTATTGTATATGCCTTGATAAAATGTAGCTTATTGTAAGTCTTTTGCTTTATCTTTTGCCCCGAAAGCAATTGTATTATAACATGCCCGTCTTGAGGATATTGCTTCAACAGAAAATGCCAAGGTGAACCCTCACCAATAAAACTTTCCACAAGACATTTAAGGCTTTCCTCATTATCCCGACAGCTCTCATAGACCTCTTGAATTGTTAAGTTTATGCGGTGCAACAGAGCCTTCTCTGCACCAGCAATAGCAATTTTGTCCTTTGGGTAATTCTGTTTATGCCAAATAATGAGTCGAACATATGCATCAAAAACAACTGGATAAACTTGCATCCAATCCCATGTTGAGCTTACGCTTTCTTCATTACAACGACGAAGGCAAAAAGAAAAATTATCCGAGAAAAATATCTTTTGAGCCGCATACAAGGCCATATGACGAAATGTAGTTTCCACATCTTTCTTGAGAGGGAAAAACCTAACTGGAGTGGAAGCACCATCTACAGTAAAAAATAAAGACCGAGAATAAAGACACATATTAAAAGTAAACATGTGCTCCCAGGATAATGTATCGCTGCGGCCTTCGCAAACTCCACTACAATGGGCTTCCTTTTCAATATATCTACGATGTCCCTTGATTAGGTTACAATCACACCACCATGCTCCTGGAACAATAAGTTCAACTTGCTGATTTTCGAGTTCAAGTAATTCACTCTTTCTCTCATCTGTGTAAAAATCCTTACGCATCGCATCATCCTGATCAACAAAAATAATCCACTGCCCCTTGGATCTCTCGACTCCTTCATTACGAGTTAGTGACACGCCACAATTTGAATGTGAAAACACTTTTACTCTGTCACTCTCATAAGATTGACAAATAGAGAGCGAGTCATCTTTGCTGCCATCATCAATCAACAGCAACTCTATATCATTACAGGGTTGGCAAAGAACACTCTCAATGGTTTCCCGTAAATAATGGGCACCATTATAAACTGGAATGATTACCGATAGAAAAGGCTTCATCTTTTCACACATGTCAAGATACCTATCTTTTTTATCAATGAAAAACATAGAACAAGTACAACAACGCCTACTAACGTATAGAGCAACCAAAGATTGTTATAGGTATGCCCACTTGGTAATGGCCATTGGGATAAGACATTCCTCGAATACGCTCCGACAGAAACGAGAAGTAATGTTAGCAATTTGAAAGACAAGAAATGAAACGTCAATACGCTCATCGTCGCCCCCCCAACCGATCAATCCAACTTCCGACTTGGGTATCAACAAGCCTATAACTAATGATCATTATAAGATAAATGCCCAAAGAAGCCCCTATTAAGAAAAGAATGGGATTATAAAAAACGCTTTGCCCTACTTCTATTTTTATAAAAACGGCCATAACAGCCAAAGCTGGCAAGCAAAACAACAATCCAATTGCCAAATGGCTTCTACTTGAAGACAGGTCAATATTATGTTTCGAAGTCAAATAACCTAAATAAAAGATAGGCAGCAAAACCATTTCCCTATTAATCGGGAAATTGATTGGAGCATAATAGCCTACTAAAAACAGAACCACTACAGCTATAAAATCAAAATAACGGCATTGTATTTTGTGCTTCATCCAAATGACCAATCCGAACAATATGCTTTCCCAAAACAAACTTATCAAGAACCAATAAGCACCCAGCATACGCTCGCCTTGCCATATTCCACGAATAGCGCACTTGGCATTGACATAAATCTCGGGCAACGTCAAACTATTGTCGTAAAAGCCAACATGGTAGAACACATTGTGCAACAAGAGGAAGATGAAACTCCACTTAATATATGGCCAATACAAATTTTTGAATTTACGCATCACATATCGTCCACAATTCTTCGTCACTTTATCATCTCTGAAGAAATAAGCAGAAAGGAAGTAGAACAGAGGCATATGGAACAGATAAATGAAATCGTAAAGATATTTCGGGCAACCAGAATGTCCCATTACCATTAAGATGATTCCTATAGCTTTAGCTATGGAAACCTGTCGGTTGTGCTTTGGGCCTTTCACACACATTTTTTTATTTTGTTAGCTGGCTATGCGACATTTGCTCAAGACCTTGCTTTTCACAAAGTCCCGCTCGATGCCATTCAGTCCTACAACATAAATGGCCAACACGGAACAGAACAAACTGATCACACAAATCTCTATCAATCGAAGGAGGGAATCCGACTGTAAAAGGCAAACAACTAACGGACCTATATATGCCACTACCGTAACAGCGCCTGCCCTCATCAGCACCTTTCTGACAAAATCACAAACAGAAAGATGGATAAGTCCCCTCACTATGTACAAACGGACAAAGACCATGCTGAAAAATATCAAGAAATAAATCACGTATGCCCATGTGGGAGACGCTCCCATGGCAAAGGCGGCCCATGTCAACGGAAAATTGGACAAAGCCATCAGCCCCATGCTGATGGTATAATTGCGTATCTTGCCCGTAGCCTGCACAGCGGGTATCATCGTGTTGCCTAAGGTAAGGCACATCGTTGACATCAGCGTGAGCTGGGTGAATAGCACAGCATAGTCGGGGACTATCTTGAGCCATAGTGTCAATATCGTGCGCGTCTCAAGCGAGATGGGCACAAAAAAGAACAGCATGAGAAAATAGGAATACTTCGAGCCCATGAAGATCAAGCGATGCATATACTCATAATCTCCTTCTGCATAGCTCTTGACAATCTGCGGATTGAGAGCCACCATGAAGTTGCGCACAAAGCCCTGCACCACATTGTCAACAGTGGTGGCTACGCCACGTGCGGCATTTAGCACGACACCAAAAAACAGATTCATCAAGATGTTAACGCCTTGCGTATTGAGCATCCATGCACCGTCGCCAATCATGCCCCAACCGGCAAAGCTTGACATTTCTTTTATCAGAGCCTTATCTTTCACTACACTGAAATGACACTCCAAAAAGTGGCACCGACAATAAATCCAGTAAATCATAGTGGTCATTGTTGAAACCAAAAGCAACAACACTGCATAGGTCTCCAACTTGTCGAAAGGTGAGACATAGAGCGCAAAGACAATAGCAAGCTTCATCACTGCATCCCAAATGCTAATGTAGGCATAGATGTTCATACGCTCGTGCGAAATGATGGATGCATTATAAGGCACCATCAACAAGTCAACAACAAACGAGATGAGCGTGCACTGCATCACCCAGTTGGCGGCCACCAAACGACCGTCGGGTATTTTCATTTGTGTATTGAGAAACCAGACACCCACAGCCTCCACGGCCAGCACGACCACTACTGCCAGGAACAGCTGCACCTCCACTGACACACAGAAGACGCGGCGAAGCTGCTCCACGTCTCCTTTTCCCAACGAATAGGTAAGATAGCGACTGATAGATCCAGACATAGAAGCCGTGAGCAAGGAGAACATACTCACAACACCCCCTACCACATTGTAGGTGCCATAGTCCTCCACGCCAAGCACATTCAGGACGACACGGCTTGTGTAGAGACCGACCACCATCATCACGGCCATGCGGAGATACATGGCCAGTGTGTTCTTAGCGATGCGTTTCGTGTCGCGTGTATAAGTCATTTCCCCTTTTTGGTTTTTGCATACATCCTATCAGCTACAGGTCTCAATGAGCTGAGCCCAATTTTGCTCAATAAATAATGCACCTTGAATCCCAGTTTTGAACGGTCTTCAAACAGCGTCACTGGCTTCCAGCAAACATTGAGACGATTGTGGCGCACCCAAGTGTTCAACAAATACTCCGAAATGTAGCCCATCTCACGTGGTGCCACCCCTATTCCCCAATCTTTCCAACGTTTCTCAGCGTCAAAAAGAATTGCAAAAAGCCACTCGCAATACCGGTCAAAAACTTTCTTGCTGCAAATCATCATGTTGCAACACGACATCTCAGGAATGAAGAATTCCTTGGCATAGTCTTCAACATACTCGGGATAAAGGGCCTTCATGGAAGGCACAATGCATCTGTAAAAGAACTGCTCGGGCAAGTCAAGCGGATTGGTTATAAATCCACCTGTTCCATATGTCTTCTTGCTTGGTTTGGCTAAGATCACATCATGGTCCTTAAGCAGAGAAAGGACTTCTTGCTGGGTAAGAATAATACTATTAGGATCTTTGGTAACCACATCTTTTCTGACAAAGAACCGTCGATAATGACACAATCCGACATTATCAACATCTTGCACATGCTTCCACATATAGTACAATGCGGTCAATTCACAATAGGTATCGTTTTTTGATGAAATATTGTCTTGAGCATCGTCATCTTTAACAGCAGCGTCAATATGCATATCAGGATGCTTGGCTACACCAACTTGAATAAGTCGGTAAGCACTGTCACCATATTTTTCACAAGGTTTGTGAGTCGCAATATAAATATTTAATTTTGCCATACTTAACCAACTTAGGATTTTTGTATCATTTTAAACATACCATAAGCGTCAATGCCTTCCGACCAAATCAAACTATAAAGTTCTATCTTCCACAGCAAGAGATTTATCATGCTTGTCAACCTCAATTTACCGCTCACCTATATCCACATGACTTATTCCCTGCGATCCTAATCTGTATGTTTTCGACACATGAAGCACACATTCACGTAGGCTACTGCCAACCTATAAAGCACCCTATACACCAATCCACTTATCGAATATTTTGACGATGCATGCACCCTTTCTGTAATTGACAGCAACTGCTTCGCCCCAGCTATTTGGTATATTTGCCTTATTCCCTCAATATAGTTGGCCTTCTTAGCAAGCCCTGCCACACATAGGATCTCTTCACACAGGCAAGGGCCAGACAAGCGAGAGACCATGAGCTGGACCGCCTCGGACAAATCCTTATTTTCAGCGGAATGAGAAAGTCCCGTGAGCACCTCCCTGTACTCATATGTTAAGGTAGGTTCTATTAATTT